>CAZNYP010000013.1:0-7361 GCA_964577365.1 uncultured Candidatus Saccharibacteria bacterium | reverse complement strand
GTGTATGGACCGTGTCTCAGTTCCATCGGTGGGGGTCACCCTCTCAGGTCCCCTAGGTGTCATAGCCTTGGTAAGCCGTTACCTTACCAACTAGCTGATACCGAGCAGGCCCATCCCAAAGCGATAAATCTTTACTCCGAAGAGACCATCAAGTATTAACTCATCTTTCGATGAGGTATCCCTGACTTTGGGGTTGGTACCTACTTATTACTACCTCGTCTGCCGGTGCCCTTGCGGGCCCCTTGACTTGCATGCCTTATCCACGCCGCCAGCGTTCATCCTGAGCTAGGATCAAACTCTAATCATAAATGAACGGAACAAAATAGAAAATACTATTTTATTCTGTTTTCACTGGAATTAATTGTTTTTGTTTTGTGTGTTGTTGACTTGCACGTATGTGAAATGTTTTTACCATTTGCATTTACGTTTTTTGCACTATCGTATTAAATTTTCAAACAACTATTTAAATCCACCTTATCTAAAGGCGTAGAGACTATTCTACTCGCCGTTAGAATAAAGTCAAGCCTTTCTATTTCTTTCGATTTTGCCACTTTTCGATGGTCACCAAAAGGGGTGATCCGAGGAATATAGACGAGTAGGTTCCCGCTACGATACCGACGATGAGAGCGAGTGAAAAGTGGTGTGTAGCCTCGCCTCCATAGATATAGAGCGCTACAAGGGCCAAAAGGGTCGTAAATGAGGTGTTTATAGAGCGGGCCATGGTCTGTGTGATACTGTTTCCCACGATCTTCTCAAATGGGTCTTTTTCGTGATTTTTGAGGTTTTCTCGGACACGGTCAAACACCACAATAGTATCGTGGATAGAGAAACCAAGGATCACGAGGAGTGCGGTCACAAACAGCGTGTCGATCTCATATCCAAGGAGTGCAAACACACCGAGCGGAACAATCACATCGTGGAGTAGTGCGACGATCGCCACAAAACCGTATTTCCATGAAGAAATCGGGTGCGATACATGACGAAATGCATATGCGATAAATAGAACAATGACGATTATGACCAGGATGATAGATGCATACGCTGATCGAGCAGCCTCTCGTCCTAGGACTGGTCCTATAGAGTCAAAACGCTTGAATTCGGCGCCCTTGAGTACCTTTTGGATCTCTACACGCTGCGCATCACTGATAGCCTTGCTACGGATGATAAAGCCCTTGTCCCCTGTCTCTCGTATAGATTCTCCCAATTGAAACGGAGCGAGAGCGCCTATCACTTGAGATCGGTCAGGACGCGCATCTTTGTATTCGAGTTCGATGATACTACCTCCAGTAAAATCAATACTGTATGTGAGACCATGGACAGCGACGAGCACGAGTGATCCTACAACGAGGATAGCTGAGAGTGCGTAAAATATTTTTCTGTATGTGACGACGAACATGTTAGTTTTGTGATCTACTTATTGAATAAAGGAATACCCGTGAAGCGGTGATGGCACTAAACATAGACACGAACACACCGATGATAAAGACGAGTGCAAATCCAGTGATGATCGATGAACTACCGAAGAAATAGAGGATGAGACCAGTCAAAATACTAGAGGTATTTGAGTCTCGGATAGAGAGCCATGCTCGAGCGAATCCTTCGTGCATCGCATCCCACTGATTTTTGCCTTTTTTGAGCTCTTCCTTCATGCGTTCAAAGATCAGAATGTTTGCATCTACAGCCATACCGATCGAGAGGATAAAACCAGCAATACCTGCAGCGGTGAGTGTCACCGGGATGAATTTGAACAAAGCGAGCATGATCACAGTATATACACCGAGTGCGAGTGTCGCGACGACTCCAGGCAGTCGATAGTAGACGATAAGGAATATAGCAACAATGATGAGTGCGACGACTCCGGCTTTTACACCACCGTACAACGCACCTTGTCCCAAAGAAGCTCCAACAGTTTGTGTAGATATAAGCTCTATAGGTACTGGGAGCGAACCATAATTTAGATCGCGGACGAGAGCCTGGGCCTCTTTTATATTGAAACTTCCAGAGATGATCGCCTTTCCGTCTTTTATCTCCTGACGAATAGTCGGAAGTGAGAGCGGCTGACCATCGAGGAATATACCGAGTATTTCACCAGTATTTTCTTTTGTTACTTTTGCAAATAGATCACGGCCCTCGGCATTGAGATCGAGGACGACACCTGGAACATTTGTATTTGGATCAAACTGTACCTGTGCGTGCTGTAGCTGTGCTCCGGTGATACCTGTTGGGATGAGCTTTGGAGTAGTCGAACCGTTTGGCTGCTGCTCGCCCTTTACGATGATGAATTCGAGCTTTGGAATCTTGCCGATCATAGAGATAGCCTGATCGATATCGGTCACTCCAGGAAGTTCTACAACGAGCTTGTGCTCGGCTTCTTTTGAACCGAGGACCCCGCCCTGCTCTACCTGGACGAGCGGCTCAGAAACTCCAAATACGTTTACACGCTTTTCGATGACATTGCGAAGTGCCTGCATCGAAGGACCGATGTCGCTTGCTTGCAACTTTGATACATCTGCCTTGTAGACGAGGTGGGTACCACCGTTTAGATCGAGTCCTAGTTTGAAATCAGACGACTTACTTGTAATGTAAAAGCCAATAAGAACTGACAAAATCACGATAATGCCGGCATATATTCTCGTTCGAATCATAATATGGCTACTATATACTAAATTCCACTTTTAGACAAAAGGATACGGATGGTGCGCAAGGCTATCGTGAGTTCGAGGATGAGTGAGCGGTGTTTGATGTAGTATAGGTCATATGAGAGCTTGTTTTTGGTCTCATCTACACCCAAACCGTGGTGTGCATGCTCGCCATACAGCTGTGCCCATCCGGAGAGTCCTGGCTGGACGATGTGGCGGAGTCCATAATAAGGAATTTTCTCCTCGTACTGCGCTACGAGTGTCGGAAATTCCGGTCGCGGACCGACGAGTGAGAGGTCACCGATGAGCACATTGTAGAGCTGGGCGAATTCATCGAGGCGGCTCTTTCGCAAGAAATCTCCCACCTTTGTCACCCGTAGTGTACTCCCCTCTTTTCCATATTTTCCATCGTCATTGTTGGTCATGCTGCGGAATTTGTAGATCTTGATGATCTTTCCATTTCTCCCGACACGGTTTTGAGCAATAAATATAGGTCCCCGATCCTCGAGTTTTACGAGTGCGTATATAAATGGAAAAGCAATGATAGGCACGATGAGGAGTCCGGTCGCGACCATAATATCAAATATTCGTTTTATCGCATTGTAGGTATAGCGTCTTGTGACTGAGATATTTCGGACGAGCCATCCTTCGTTTACCAGTGAGAGTGGGATTCGCTCAAAGATCTGCTCATACAGCTTGGTCAGTTCGAGACACTGTACCCCTTTGAGAATGAGTGGATAGAGCGACTCAGCATACTTCATCCGGTCGTCGATGATGATGACCTGAATATCTTTATCTAGATTGGCCAAATCCTCGGGAGCGATGGTGCGTGTAATATGGAATGGGTAGCGAGTATTGTGATTTATCTCATGCACGAGTTCCTCTGCCTCCTGTCCTGTCCCGAGGATGACGGCCTTGCTTTTTTCATCAGAATTGATGAAACGGAGTCCGTATATTCTCCAGATAAAGAGGAGCACAATAGAGATCACGAGATATATAAAGAGATTCAACTTTGGGGTGATCGTAAAGAACGGTACAAAGTAAAAGAGGGCTACAGCCATGACTGCATTTGCTACTTGTGAACGGAGGATGACCTGTGAGAGTTTTTTCTTAAAGAAAAGGGTGTGCTGCTCATATAGGCCAGCAATAAAAAATGTGAGGATAGAGAGGACAAAAAGGATAGAAAACGGGCCGATATGCTCAGAAAAGGCCTGGCCACGGATCCAAAGAGTTACGAGGAGCGAGGCAAAGAGGACGCCAATATCCCCCATTAGGAGCACAATATATTCGTCCTGTCTAATGTTTTGCATGTGGAAATAGTATACTATACTGGTATATATGTCTACAGACACCCCTCGACGCAAAATCGCCTTTCTCATAACCAAATCTAACTGGGGAGGAGCTCAGAAACACGTGTATGATGTCGCCACACACCTCGATCCAAAAAAATACGATGTGGTCGTTATCCTCGGTGGCCAAGGATTGCTACAAAAGAAACTGAACGAGGTCAATATACGCACCATCAGCATCGATTCGATGTGGCGTGATATCAGCCTCAAAAAGGATTTTTCATCCCTTGTTGATATTTTTAAAGCTCTCAAGCGAGAAAAGCCAGACATCCTTCATCTTCACAGTCCAAAAGCTGCTGGACTCGGTGCTTTTTCTGCGAGACTACTGGGGATTAAAAAGATTGTCTATACCGTTCATGGTTGGGCTTTTAACGAAGAACGTCCTATTTATCAAAAGACTATTATTGTTGCTTTTTCATGGCTCACCGCCATACTTGCCACAAATGTGATTACTATTTCAAAAAAAGAAACCGAACAGACCAGCCTTTTCCCTCTCATACAACAAAAAATTTCCCATATTCCGAACGGAGTTCGTGATACAACCGTACTAAGGGAAAACATTGCTCGAGAATTTTTTGAACAGAAGATTCAAAGAAGCCTCAAAGGAAAATTTATCGTCGGAATGATCGGTGAGCTACACCCAAGCAAAGGATATATATATGCCATCGAAGCTATGGCAACTATTGCAAAGACCCACCCTGATATCATCATGCTCATTGTGAGCTCTGGAGAGCAAGAACAAGTTTTGCGTAAGCTTATAGAGAAAAATAACCTCCATGAACATGTATATCTCCTTGGTTTTATCGACAATGCCCCCCACTACGCAAAGGCGTTCGACCTATTTCTCATGTCTTCGATAAAAGAAGGCTTGCCCTACATCATCCTCGAAACCGGTATTCTCGGTCTCCCTACCGTCGCCACTACCATAGGTGGTATACCTGACGTGATCGATGATATGCGCTCGGGAATACTCATCCAACCACGCAAATCCCAGGAAATTGTCTATGCAGTCACGTTTATGCACGAACACAGTGACCTTCGACTCGAATACGGCAGACATCTCGCCAAAAAAGTAAAAACTGATTTTAGTATACAAAAAATGATCCAATCAACCGAGAAGGTATACGGACCTATTGAGGCCCCAAAAACTCATTCTTCATAGTTTCTTTGTGAGCGGTGCGAGCATATTTACGCATACCCATAAGTATTCCCAGCGCTGCAAACTCAGTGAGGAGATGACTTCCTCCATAGCTCAAAAACGGTAGTGTGGTACCTGTCACAGGAAGTACTCCGATATTCATTCCCACATTGATCGCAAAGTGAACGATAAAAAGTATCCCTACCCCCATTCCAAACAATATTTCAAAATTTGTCGCCCCAAGCATCGCATTTACAATAACTCGATATACCACCAAGCCAAAAAATATAAAAAGTAACACGACGCCGATAAAGCCCCATTCCTCGGCAAATGCCGCAAAGACAAAGTCTGTTTGATACTCGGGAAGAAAGCGCAGGCGTGACTGTGTACCAAATCCGATCCCCTTTCCGGTCAATTCCCCAGACCCCACCGCAATCGTTGACTGGTAAGCGTTATAGCCTGTACCACGGATATCTGCGAGGGGGTGGATAAAGTTTTTGATACGGTTTTTCTGATACTCCTGAAATCCGTAGTTCCATAGCCCCACAAAGGCAACAAGTCCGATGAGTCCTACTGCGAGGATGTGTTTTTTTGAAATACCAGAGACGAGTACCATGCCGAGCCAGATAAAGAAAATGATGATAGCCGACCCAAAGTCAGGCTGAATGACGACGAGGAGAAAAATCGTACACGCATAAAAGCTCGACACCAAAATGTGTCGGATATTTGCAATCTCTATATGTCGCCGCGAGAAATACTTTGCGAGGATAATGATGAGGAAAAGCTTGATGATATCGGACGGTTGGAACGAAAAGTATCCGAGGTCAAACCAGCTCTGCGCACCCTTTGCTACATATCCAAAGACAAAGAGGATCAAAAGAAGGAAGCACGATCCCAGATAGAGACTTGTAGCTACCCACGTACGTCGCAAAAATCGATAATCGACTTGGGACAAGGCAAAAAATACTACGATAGCAAAGATGATCCATATGATCTGACGGGTAAAAAATGGACTCGATGCAGCAAACGCATTCATGGTCACCAAACCCGCACCCAAAAGAGGTACGACGGATCCAAATAAAATCCAATCAATATCTAAAAATCGACGCATTATTTTCCAGTATTAATACTCGGGGTGATCTCGGTAGTGAGGACTCCTGTTTTTTCTACTGGCCAGGTAAAGAGGACATTTGTAGATGAATTGCGTAGGAGTCGATCTACTTTTGTGCGTGAGAATCCTATCTGGTTCTGATTTTCATCATAGAGTATTGCGTACACGAAAAAAGCAGGATAGTCCTCGAGCGTAGTGTTGCGAAGTGTGGCAGTGAGTGTCGATGCACCAGACTCTGAGACGAATTCTTTGTTTGATACGATGATCCCATCATTTTGAAACGAGGTCTTTTCCCAGGCAATAGGACGAGTAAATTCAAATGTCACGAGTCCTGGAACACTTTTATCCGTCCGTATCGCTGATTCAAATACCAGGGTGTTTTTTCGAGCCGGGAGAAATGTGACCCCCGAACGCTCGGCGATGAGGCGTGCGTCCTTGTCATATACCTTAAATACATACGGTACGTTTTCTGCTTTGCCATCAAGGTTTGGGTTTACCACATAGGCGCCGAGGTTGTAGATCCCATCCCCTATTTTATCGACACGTGACCATTGGATACGAGGAGAGAGGAACGCACTCGCACAGACTCGAGGACATCGTCCCCCACAGTCGATTCCCGTTTCATTTTGATTTTGCTTTCCGTCAAAGCACGTAGGAGCAACATAAAAGATCTTGAACAGTGGTAGCCCCACCGCAAGTATAACGACGATAAGTACGCCGTACCCCCACATAGATTTTCTCCGTGATGACCAACTCATGTAGAGATTATATATTAAACACTCTGTTCTGGCGACTAGCTACTTTTGCCTCATAGAGACTATCATCGCCGCTACTACGTTTAACTTCCGTGTTCGGAATGAGAACGGGTGGTTCCATAGCGCCGAATCACCAGAACAGAATATTGAATATATGGGTTTTGTTAAAAACAGTACTAAATTAAGTACATAATTGTGGTTTCTAAATTTCCTAATAGGATTCGATGGATTAGTACTTCTCGGCTAAACACATTGCTGTGCGTACACCTAAAGCCTATCAACGTAATCATCTCTTACGGTTCTCAAACGATTCCTAATCTTGGAGCTGGCTTCCCGCTTAGATGCCCTCAGCGGTTATCCATTCCCGAC
>CAZNYP010000012.1:1509-12107 GCA_964577365.1 uncultured Candidatus Saccharibacteria bacterium | reverse complement strand
AGCTGGTAGAGCAGATCCCTCTTAAGGATAAGGTCGTAGGTTCGATCCCTACTGGGCGCACCGTGAGCACAATAAAATATGCCGAGGTGGCGAAATTGGCAGACGCACTTGCCTTAGGAGCAAGCGGAGTAATCCATGGAGGTTCAAGTCCTCTCCTCGGCACACTGCAGCAGTACTTGACTTTTTGATATTATAGTGATACAAAGATAAAAGAAACTCCAACCAAACCGTCGCTCCTCACGGAGTGACACACAGCTCATTTCTATGACGACATCAGCAATACCAGCACCACCGGTCCAACCGAGGGAGAAGCATCTCGAGCTTGAACTTCTCGGCAAGAGAGTCAACCTCGTGATCGACGGTCGGGGAGCAAGGCCCAAACTGATCGAGGTGAACGAACGCGGGATAGTCCGCCACAAGCAACCCACTTTTGCGATCGATATCCTCCCGTCGAGGATCGACCCGAGATACCTCATCGCACGGTGGCCCCAAAAGGAAAACCTCAGCTACGTTCTGCTCATCCTCAACCGAGAAGGAGAACTCCTGTTCCAAGGTGAACCCACCAAAGCTGGAATGGTACAGATCCCGATCTTGGCAGTTGAGACCTACATCGGTGAGTCACTGCAAGCAGTGCTCATCTGGCTCAACCGGGAGGAAAGATCAGAAGGCTTCGAAGCAAGCCAGTGGTTCCAGGTTCCTGGACCCGCCCCCAAATTTGTGTGGGCGTATGATGACGGCAGGGAGCGGTGGGTACGTCGTCGCAAGAGTCGGTTCACAAGGACCAATCTTGAACTCACCCTGATCGCGATCCTACTTGGCATGACGTTTGCGGGTTTGTACTACCTGGCCTACAGGTACCGCTGAAACACCTCTAGCCGTTAGGCTACGAGGCACGGGCGCGTCCATAAGAGTGGACGCGCCTTTTCGCATATCTACACTTGACTTTATCTATTTTTAATGTTAGCATACGTACCAGGCTCTTTGTTCCCTTTTGCCGGATGGCACGAGATCAGAACATAGAGTGTTTCTCTGCAAAAAACCAGTACCCCACATCTCATGAGTGCTCCCAATTCAAACCCTCCCAGGTGGACCTTCACCGGAATCGCCACCGTCGCGGCCGTCCTCGTCGTTCTCGCAACCGTTGGCTTTGCGTGTTGTCGGTCCGAAAAGGTCGCAAGGCTGATCAAGCCTGCGTCCAGCAGCCCGAACCCGGTCGTCAGGACCGAGGTCCGCTATGAAGCCGGCCCGGTGGTGGCGGACCCTGTTGAGGTGCCCGACCCCACGGTCGCGTTTCCCAGCGAAAACCCTCAGCCGCCGGCACCGCCGACACTCCCCGACCAGGCGCCTGTACCAGCGACGGTTTTGATGGTTACCAACACGGTCACCATCACGAATACCGTGGTCCAATGGCGGACCAACGAGCTGCGGTTCACCAACACGGTGATCCTGCGGCAGACGAATAACCGGGTGGAAACCCGATACATCGCCAATACCAATCCGCCGGCTTCGACTTCGTCGCTGCAAGCGGGTCAGGTAACCGTGAATCTGCCTCCTCCTTCTGGAGGACCACTGGTGGCTTCAGGCGGATATCTGCAGGTTGCCGGCCACGATAACTTCATCGGTTGGCATCCGGGCATGAACCAAAGTGGACAACAACTCACTCCGAGCGGACCCATCCCGGGTACCGCTGGCCACTTCCAGAAAGTGAGCATCGGCCAGAGCTTCGCCCTGAACAAGGGTCAGATCGCGGTGATCGACTTCCCGAATGGAAACAACCCGCCCTGCAAGATCAATGCAACTGGTGGAAAAGCACGGATCCTCTATGACGGACTTACGGAGGAGGAGATGCTCCAGCAGTCTGGCAGTCTGCATAGCGCCAGACGGATGACGGTTGAGAACACCGTGGATGAAGTTCTTCTCGCACGTACCGAGTAGGTGACCTAGCGTCACAAGTACGATACAAACACAGCGGCGGCTCAACAGAGCCCCGCTGTACTTTTTTATACATACTTGACTTTGCCCTATTTTTATGCTAATATATAGGAGTAATACCAACACGAACTTTCTTTGACAATTTATGGATAAAATAGACCTCACCGAGCTCCGAAAGGAGTTCCTTAACCATCGTACGATCGTTATCGTACAACTTCTGGGAGCGATATTCTTCGTTACCCAGTGCGCTGAGTGGCTGTTACGTTGGGCAATTGCCCAGCATATGCCGCTCTTGGACACTTGGTTCACCTTCACACTGCTAAACATCAGTCAGTGGGGCTTCTGGGCTTATATCGCCTTTTGGCTGACACTTCCTGATTGTCCCGTCGAGGTCAAGGAAAACAAAGCCTTGATTCTCGTGGATAAATTCAATCTTGCTACGGAAGCCGAACCGCTACGCGGACAGCGCGTGGTGTACGGTGGAATCAGACTCAAGTACCCCTTTTGGGAAGTGCGTGGGCCTGAGATTGATCTTGAGTGGCAACAGATTGATATTCCCGCTAGTTTCAAAGCCAAGACACTAGATGGTGTCGAAGTAAAATTCACAGGGTATCAAAGGTACCGAGTGAAAGACCCACTCAAGTACAATCTCCACAAACCCGATGACATCAAGCGAATCTTTGAGGGTCGCATCAAAAAATTCCTCACTGAGAAGGTCGTTAAAATAAAATCAGATGATCTTCCCGGCCAGATCGTAAACTTGATGAAAAAATTCGTAAGGATGTTCTCGCCGAAGAAGATCGACGTCCTGGAAGCCACGTACGGTATTGAAACCGAGGGATTCCAGCTCAACGACGTCGAAATGCCAAAGAAGGTAGAGATCGCCAACCAGGTCAACAAGGTCCTTGGTGAATACAGGAAGGCAATCAGGCAATTGATCAAAGACAGTGTGATCGATGGAAAAGCAAACCTGAGCTGGCGTGACGCTATGCTCATGGTCTCGATCATCGCCGGTGAAGGCGACGCCAACGTCACTGTGTTCGATGTTGCAAACGGAGCCTTTGGAGGCGGCGGTAGAAAAACCAAGTGAGAAGTATAGGAGTATAGTATGGAAAAAATCAATAAAGCCTTCAAGATCGTCGGCGGCGTGGCACTATTCCTCGCCCTCATCTTGATCATCATCCCCGGCTGTAACAAGCGACGGGAGCTAGCGCGGAAAAACACCCTGCCCTCTCCCATCGTTAACCCAGTGGCTGCCAAGCCGGAGCCGCCGTCCATCAGTCAGCCGGACCAGGTTGTGGTTGGAAAGTCATCGTGGCGGAGCTTCAAGACTCCAACCGATCACCAACGCAGTTCCTTCCGTTTCCGGACTCACAATCCGAATACGTGGATGATGATGATGCGTGACAACGACACGAACACTATCGTCGTCTACCCCGGTACTGGAAGCCCCTACGGGCCCGGTATCATCGGCGGTGAATACGGCATCCCCAACCAGTCAGTACAACTGATGATCCATCCAAACAATCCCACTGGGGAAAGTACGGACGACACAGACATCTACTACCTCGAAGCGATGAATCGCTGAGGCGTAGTGAGCAAAAAGAGCGGAGTTCCTTCGGGAACTGCCGCTCTTTCTTTTTGCCTATTTATCTCACTGACTCGAGGCTCTTGATGATAAAGTTGATGATTCCCCACGCCGAGACCATGATGGTCATGCCGATCACCCCGTAGAGGATATGCTGTCCCCCCGTCGCTCGAGCTTCTGGATCGTTTTGTCGGATGAGATACTCGAACACTCCCCAGACAAAGACAAGGAACGCTACCGCAAACAAAAGTGAAACGATAGGAACGATGATGACGTTATTTACTTTTGTGAGGAGTGAATCAACCACGAGATGTTAGAATCGGCGATCCTGGAGTACTGGGATATCTCGGATAGGTACCGTGTTTGGTCCAGTATTAAAGGTATTTCGAATGATGTTTACAATTCCCCAGATAGAGAGGATCACTACGAGTCCGACGATTCCCCACATGATTTGGCTCTTTGCCTCATCTCGTTTCTCTGCATCCCCCGCCATAACTACATATCTAACGATAGCGTATACGAGGTACAAAACTGCAAAAAAGATGAGACCGTTTAAAGCCATATTCCCCCAACGATAGAGGAAGGTGACAATGTCATCTGCATTGTTAATAGTAGCTGCTGAAGATAGCAATGGAGCCGCAAACGTAACTAACCCTGCAATTAATTTTTTCATATTTTATAATAATTATTTCCTTAATATTGTATCAAATGCACGAGACCTCTGCACGAGAGTAATACACAGTCTATAGAGGCTTTATAGACTGGATATTCGGTCGTTGGTTGTTTTCTAGGCTAAATGTTCTGATCACTACGTTTACAAGTCCCCAGAATGAAAAGATGACCGCGAGTCCGATCACACTGTACATGAGGTATTTTGCTGCTTCTGCACGATCACCCTCGGTCTGCACGACAAAGTACTGTATGATATTCCAAATAAATACGATGGTTGCTCCTGCAATGATAAGGTATATACCGGTGTTTATCGTACTGATGATGAATCGTACGAGGGAGTTCAAATCAGACACACCTCCAGCTGAGCCTGATGTAGAATTGTTCGCCACTCCTCCTATAGGTGCTGTGGGCGATATGGAAGGTGCTGTGATTGGTCCACCAAAATCCTGAGCAAACGCTACTCCTGTTGTCGCGAGTAAGATCAAACCTGAAAGTAATATCTTTTTCATAAAATTATTATACCACATTACGGTTGTGTAAATTGGCCCAGTGTCCCCCGGATGACTTCGATGATGATTTTGGAACCAAAGAGAATGGTGATGCCGATGATAACCCACTTCAGAGCCTGCTTTGCATCACTTATTTTGCCTGGATCTCCTTGAGCCATGATAAAGAGGAATCCGACCCAGATGATAGCGAGAGTGGCTACGATGACCCCGAGACGCAATGCGAGGTTGACGAGATCGTTTACCAACCCTTCGAGACTTGTAGCTCTGAGAGGGTTTTTGATGGGGGTAAAAATCTTTGGTGCGTTTGGATTATTGTTTACACCCCCTGTTGGGCCTGTATTATTCACTCCTCCTTGAGCAAAAGCTACTGTGCTATATCCGAGTAAAAGTAGTACGATAAGTATTTTTTTCATATTATTTGCCTAATAGGTCTAGTCCTCCAAACGCTGGGTCGATGAGCCAATTGAGTGCTGTGCGCACCACAAGCCAGGCAAAGAGCATTATTATTATACCCCAAAATATGTTGCTCAGGCGACCCTTTGCCGCATTTGCTGCACTCACATCCCCTGCCATACCGGCATACATGTATGCTCCGCCAGTATAGGCGAGGAGGGCCAGGGTGACGAGGAGGATAAACCGTATTGCCCAGTTTACAAGGAAATTGATCTGGTTTACGAGCTCGATGAAGTCACACTTTTTTCTTTTTGCAGCATCAGTGTCAGATGAAAGGATGACGCCATCGCACTTTACGAGACCAGTGTATGGTCCGGTATTTGCAGGAGTCTGCGCCATACTGAGTGCTGGCGTGAGGAGAAATAGAGTGATTAAAAGTATTTTTTTCATTGTCGGAGGAGGAGATTCATCTCGTTATTTGTCTGCTCGATCGCCTGCTGTGTGAGTATTCGACCACTCACGACCGTCTCGACGAGGCCCTGAAATATTCGATAGCTACTATATGGATCTGGGTCGAGCCATCCTTTTGCGATGAGTGCTGCATCATAAAATATCTTTAGATATGGGTCAGCGGTGCCGGCAGTGATGAGATCGCGTCGTACTGGAGGGAGGTATGTCGCCGCAGTCAGATTGTTGAGTACAGGAGCACTGAGGAGCTCATTGAGCACCACGAGTGTTCCCATAGGATTTTTCGAACTCTTTGCGATAGAAAAGCCGTACATGCGAGCATATGAGACGCGCTTTGTGACGTTCTTTGGTTGTGGGATGGGAGCGATATCAAAGTTTAGATTTGGATTCTTACTCCGTATATCACCAAGCTCTGATGCAAAGCCAAAGTAGGTAGCAAGATTCCCCGCTAGAAAGAAATTCTTTGAATTTGGGAGCGATCGATTCCACGAATACGCCGGAGACGTAGGATTTGCAAAGCCAATAAAGAAATTCAGCGCACGCTCGGTACTAGGGTCCGAGAGTGTGCTCTGCATATTTGAGACGATCGGATTCCCCGCCTGCAGCAGGATGAGGCTAAAGATCTCTCGAGCATTTTGAACATTTGAAAATTCGCCGAGAGCTATCGTGCTCTTTCGGATATTTGCATTGACGTCTTTTTGATTTATCTTTGTTATGACCGGTATAAAATCATCCCAGAGCTTTGGATAGGTAGCGAGACCAGCATTTGTAAACATATCACGGTTCCAGTACATAACGAGTGGATCTATAGAAAATGGGAGACCGATAAAGCCCTCGTTACGCAGGTACAGCTCTGCCTGCTCGATATAGGTGTTTTTGTAAGTACGTGCATCCATGGTGGTATACGGTATGGTCAAAAACTTGTTTTCCATAGACAAGACCATCTCCTGTGGGATGAGTACTGCATCTGGGCCGGTCCCTTGGGCGAGCGCTTCGGTCAGTTCTCCGGCAAAGCCTGCCTGGTCCTTTTGTGAATAGTTGATGACGAGCTGCTCAGTCCGATTTTGATTCATAAAAGCGACCTGACCTTCGAAGACATCCTTTGGAAACGTACCCCATACCGTGACCTCAGGCAGAGCTGTGTCTGTAGTTCCCCCTTTTACGAGGGCGAGCGCCGCGAGGCCGCCGAGGATACCGAAGCCGAACAGAGCGAGCACAAATACTTGGAATTTGTTTATTTTCATTCTTTTATAAAAACTAGTCCATAATGATGGTCTCCAGCGTCAAACTCTTGCTCTAGCTTGAAATGACCCTTGTTCATGAGTCCTACGGCTGTGTCTTTGGTCACGAGATACTTTTCTCCTGCGGGATTGCTACTTGCCCAATCGACGACCATGATTTTTCCACCTGTCTTTAAAATGCGTCGCATCTCGAGGACAAAATCGTCTTTGTGTTCGATCTGAAAGAGCACATTTGAAGCAACAATGCGATCTACACAGTTTTCGCGCAGCTTTGTCCCCCCTATTTTTTCTGCATCAGCGAGGACGATCTCGATATTTCGGATACCGATGGTCGCTGCACTGTTTTTCAAACGGTCGAGGATGTCACGCTGGACATCGACTGCATAGACACGGCCCTGTGACCCTACTCTCTTTGCTACTTCGATAGTATAAAATCCAGATCCAGCACCGATATCGGCCACAGCCATAGCATCTTTCAGGTCGAGATAGCCAATATTTTTTGTAGGGTCGGAAAACATAGGCTAATTATAACGTACTTTTCCCCATTATCCTGGGGATATGTACTTGTTTTTGCAAAAAACTTATCCCCTCCCCCGTCTATACAATTTTATTTATTAGCAGGGTATACTATATCCATGAACCCTCATATCACCCTCGGTACTGACGAGCTCGGTCACCCCGTCACCCTCGATATCGCACATGCAAAACACATCCTCGTCGCAGGAGTTCCTGGATCTGGAAAGTCTGCATTTTTGCACAGAGTGATCACTACCTACTGCCCCATCGATCCTGACACTGCTCGATTTGTGCTCATCGATACCAAACAGCTCGAGCTCGACCGCTACCACACCCTCCCTCACCTCTTGACCGAAATCGTCAATGACTCCAGAAAAGCAGTCCTCACACTCCGCTGGATGGCAAAAGAAATCGATCGCCGTCTCGCTGTATACAAAAAGCTCCACATCCGTTCATACGAAGAGTATCCAGTGACCGACGATGATGTACTCTCTCGCGTCATATGCCTCGTCGATGGCTTTGCCGAGCTCATGCAGCAGTTTCCAAAAGAAGTGACCCCCGTGATCGAAAAGATCCTCGAGCTCGGAGCCCCCGTCGGCATCCACCTCATCCTCACGAGCACCCACGGCACCGTACGCACACTCCCCGCATCCCTCCTCTCGCGAATACCCACCCTCATCGTCGGGAAAATAGGCTCAAAGCTCGAATCAAAACACCTCCTCGGACAAAGTGGTGCCGAGACACTCCAGGCACCGTATGAAGTGCTCTATAAAACAGGTGCGATGAAGTTCCCTATCTGTATAAAGACAGCACATATCACTGATACTGAGATCGAGACTGCAATACGAAAGGCAAGGAAAAGTAAAATAAAGGCAATTATCCTCGATCCTTCAGAGGAAGATATAGAGTCAGATGATATGTTCGACCTCGCTCGTGAAGCAGTCGTCGAAGCGGGAAAAGCAAGCACCTCGTACCTCCAGCGTAAGCTCGGCATCGGCTACTCACGCGCAGCGCGGCTTATGGATCTACTCGAAGCATATGGAGTGATAGGGCCGGCGGATGGGAGTAAGCCGAGGGGGGTAATTGGGAGGATGGTTAAGAACTGATTTTTGTAATTTTGTTTATACACAACAAGAAACTTGAATAGTGGTTAAAAGATATACGCTTAGAATTTAGGGGGTGGGGTTGCTATTCTATAGAGACGAGTCTAGTAACCTGACTAAATCCAAGAGACTATCTTTGTGAGACTGTTTTGCCTCAGAGCCTTCACAGATTTTATTTATTTCACGACTTTCAAGTTCCGTCTTAATTTTTTCTAGTTTTTCTTTTCTAACTCTTTTTACTATCACAAGTCTCTGATCTTCTGTTAGACTGGACCAATTTTTAGATTCGTCCTCACTCAAATTATCCTTATAGATTTTAAGCACAGGCCAGAAATGAAAAAACTTTAAAATAATCTGAATTGTGTCATCTTTTTGAGATGCTACCCTGTCTCTCATCATTTCAGAAATTTTTCTATCCCTGTTTTCGTTAGTTTCTTCAATGGAACCAGACCACGAAACGATTGGCCCAAAAATGTAAAAGTTAGGCTTTCTTTCGAATGTATACCTAACTTCACCTGAAAAGAAAAGTGTCAAAAAAGCTGTGAATAATGAAGCGTGAACATTTGGGAAAATATTGTTTATTACTTCCGTTAAATCTTCATCTAAATCCTTATTATTATCATCCTTGAAAATCCGATCTCTAGACCATTGTATAAACTCATGCAAGACAACTCGTGGTATTCTGTTATCACTATTATTAGGTGCGATTTTCCACTCCTGAGGAAAATTATGATCCCAGATACTATGATTAGATGGAGATTTATCAATCTCATTAAAAAATGTTGGGCAAAAACTTGCAAAAAGTCCTGTTATATAATCCCAGTATCTCTCTTTTCTTTTTTCATCCTTAATTTTTTCTAACTTTTGTTCACAATTATTGATATGTTTTTCAAATGCTGGAAACAGTTGGTATGGACCATGCCCAGCTTTCAGTAAAACTTTAATTATTATCTGGAAAAAGTCTGCGCCAAAATAGTGCCAATTCCAAAATCGATCTCTCTTCAAGTTTTTCCATTTGAATAATCTTAATGCCCAGCCTCTAAGAGTTGGAAAGTGTTTTCGTGATAATATGTTTTGTATCTTTTTTTCAGTATTAAAATCGTTCAACCACACCTGCTCTTGATTCCAGAGGGATTCGTGCCACTCAAATACCTTTGGAAGAATCTTGTAACCAACAGAAAATCTCTCCCTTTTTTCAATGTTATTTGCATAATTTTGCGTAAGTTGAATAGCTAAATCAAATTTACTGTATCTTATTGCATCATCAATATGAGATATAAAAATTGTTGTAAATCCTCTTTCATTAATATCAAATTTTTCAGACCAAAATGAATTCCAAGCCCTTAATAACTTTTCTGCCTTTTTCTTATTTTTGAATCTAAGGATACTTGAAAATCCTAATTTCCTTAGAAAAGACACTTCAAATTCTGGTTTGTACCCTTCAGAAAACCGTAAAATTTTTTTAAATGGTATCCAAAGAAGAAAAACGAAAATTATAGCAACGAATGAAGACAGAATCTTTACTGATGAGGAGATTTCTCTGCCTGAGAAAAAAGCAAAGAATACTATTCCGACTATAGAAGTCCAGAAAACTTTCTTTGTTCCAAGAACTTCATCACTTAGGACCATTTTTTCAAATTCACTTCTTTTCTCTTTTTTTGAACTTAAAATATCTGTAAGAAATACAGTCGCAAATGGAATGAAGATTGCCAATACACCTAAAATTATATTTTGAAAAAGTGACGGGTCTAGATTTTTTAAAAATGGATCTAGTGTATTTTCAAAACTATTGTAGTACTGACATATTTCTACTAGTAATTTTTGAATAAATTCATTCATTTCTATATCTCTTTACATATGATTAGAATCTTTTAAAACACAGACCACTACTCCCTGAACTTTGATCTCATCACTATTTGTAAATGTTAGTGGCTCATGTTTTGGATTACTTGATTTCGGTTTTAGTACAACGATACCATTTTCACGGCGATATTCTTTGATAGTCGCATCATCACCAATGAGAGCAACTACAATCTCCCCTTCTTCTGGGTGATAGTTCTTGCGGCACAAAACCAAATCTCCATCATTGATTCCAGCAAGATTCATTGAGTCTCCAGACGTCCTTAGAACAAAATACTTTGAGCCCTTAGACATTAGTTCACTCTTTACAGGAATC
>CAZNYP010000012.1:0-1499 GCA_964577365.1 uncultured Candidatus Saccharibacteria bacterium | reverse complement strand
ATCATTTCTTGTACAGTAGGGTCTGCATACATCAACTCACCACAACCAACAGAATCAAAAAGTGGAATATTTATCATTGTTCCTGAGTATGGAGAAATAACGCGCTTTTGTTGTGTCGGTTTGACTACAACCTTTTCTCCATTGATTCTATTTTTAAAGTATTCCTCTGTCTCTTTGTCAGTAAAATATACGTAGCAACCTTTCATCCCGCGTGTCATCAAAGTCCTGTATGTATTTTTGATAATTGCGTCGGCTCTATTTCTCGATTCCTCAGGGTTTTCTTTCAGTGCTTTTTTATAGCCTTTCAATGACGCATCTGTCTTCGCGCGCTTATCTGGATTTGTGACTGCCCTACCATCCCTTATTACAAAATCATCACCGACAATTACGCCGACATAGTCCACTTCCAAACCCTGGCATGTATGGATACAACCAATCTCCTTAACTGATTCAGGTGCCATAATCCATAGATTCCCGTCACTAGCAAGGTTCCACTGCATTCCAAAATCAAACTCTGCGAAAGAAATATCTTTAGCACTCTTATTCTTTTTGCTTTCCCAATTCCAGCAGTATCCGGCAACTAGCCTTGCTTTGTTATTAATTTTATTTTTATCGAAAATGAGATCCCGCAGTTCTGTAGGTGATTCAACTACTTTAAAATCATAGTGTATACCTCCTAGCGTATTATTGGCAGTCTCTTTAATTTGCAAAGAGTTATCAAGCCACGAAAGATAACCGTCAGATCCATTGCAACGAAATTGCGATTCAAGCTTAAGAAAATGAATACTCGCGCCGAGCTGATTGGCCCATTTCTCTATTTCTTCTTTTTTGCCTATATCGTGCCATGTGACTTTCTGATCTTCATCAATAAAGAAGACTGAGCATTTTGACGAATCTATAATCTCTTTGATTTGGTTTTCTCCAAGATTTTTAAACATCCCTGATTTAGCATTCAATCGATGGGCCTCATCTACTATGAGAGCATCAAATATATTCTGTTCTACATCCACAAATGAACCCGATCCAGTAAATAGGTTTGATATTTCAGTCTTTTTAAGAGTTCCTGCTAATTTAGCTTCAAAGACGCCTCGCGGTGCTGCATTTTTTGTTACATATTGAGTATTAAGACCAAGCTTCGTAATTGCAACCAATAAATTTATCGCCACTACCGACTTCCCTGTACCTGGTCCCCCTTCAACAATCAATACATTTTTATTTACTTTAGAAGATTTCTTTGTAAGTGATAGAGCAGTTTCATAAACAATCTTTTGCTCGTCGATCATAATAAACTCCTCATTTCCTTTGAGCATTGAAGCGAGACTGTCAGCTAGATTTTTTGACGGGCGGATTTCACCATGATCAATTCTATAAAGAGTATTTTTCTTTTCACCGTGCTTAACAAATTTAGCGATAAAGTCTTGTAACTTTTCTTTATCACCTTTACAGAAAGCTGGCGCCTTATTCAAATAGTCAGAATAAAACGGACTCAAGATAACACC
>CAZNYP010000011.1:9361-15974 GCA_964577365.1 uncultured Candidatus Saccharibacteria bacterium | reverse complement strand
ATCGATAATAGTCGATGCCTGCTTCGGCAATATGAAATGCCTGCTCACGTCCGACGAGCTGGCGTGACGTCTTTACCACCGCACTACCGTATGAAACGAGACCCGATATGATCATCGCGGCTACCGCTCCAAAAACAAGTGCATTGACGAGGATAATTCCTTTTCTCATAGATTATCTTTTAAATTTCTCACGGAGACTTGTGTAGTAAAAGTACGCTGGATGGGGGCACGATTTCCATTTGCATCGAGAGAGAGATCTATACGGACAAGGCGCACAGACTGAATATTTGTAGTCGTCGCATATGCACTATCATAATAGGTAAATATACTTGTCGATGCATTGCGCACATCTGACATCACCACAATGAGATCCTCATCTGACATATTGTACGTGAGTGGGCTACCACTCGGAGCAGTCACCCCTTTCATGAGAGTGGTCGAGGAGAGATAGTACCGTACAAAATCACGCTGGCCATTTCCATCGACATCGGAATAAAAAGAGACCGAGCTCGATGCAGCAGTAACGAGGGGAAATGCGCCGTTTGCGCTCGGTGCTGCTGCACGCAGCTCTCGCGCCATCACACGGAGGAGATTTCGCGCATCAAAAGATACCGAGAGCGAACCCTGAGCGACAGAGTTTACATAAAAAACATCGCCAGCAAATTTTCCAACCACCATCGACAAGAGACCGATGATACCGACGACGACGAGTAGTTCGACTAAAGAAAAACCTTTTTGATATGTCATGCTATCCATATTATACGCTACTCACTGAGTATTATTTCTTGCTCTTTCCACGCTCCAGATATCGTCACAGGAACCACCACCGTGGTATAACCTGCCTTTGAAACTGTGACATTGTATGTACCATTTGAGAGGCCCGTGTAGACTACCTGCCCTGGTGGAGTACACTCGGTCGTGTATATAAAAGAGACATCGGAGACGATCGGCGTGGTCGTCGCGACTGCTGTAGATAGATACGCTTTGTATCTGATAAAACGCCCGCTCACACTGATAGTCGAGTCAGGAGATGTAAAGTATGACCCTGTCGTACCATCGGGTCCTCGATAGGTCCACGGTCCAGTCGACGTTGCGGCAGTTGCAACCTGAAAATATACCGAGTTTGGCCCTGCATCTACCGGCTGGTACTCTGGTGCCCAGAGGAATTTCTGAAAATTACTAACCGAACCAGTATCAAATGGCGCTGACTCGAGCGTGCCACTTGAGACATACTCACCAAACGCTGTAGTGAGTTTGAATTCACCTGGTGTCGATGTGTAGTCGATATTTCCGTTTGTCGTAGCAGTACCAGACGACCAGTCAGTATCAGTATGCGAGCCCAGACCGGTAACCTTGTCTACCCCATTTAGAGTGACGGTAGCTCCAGAGAGTGGGAGCTGCGCAGTGTTTTTTACAGTTACGAGAAGTGTCTGTGGGGTTTTCGGTGCGACGATGAGTTTCATCGACTGCTCGGTATCAGGACTCAGGAGAAATGGGTTGAGCGGATTGAGTCCGATGAGATCGTGACTCGCATCAGTCGCGGTGATCGTGTAAGTATCCCATTCCATATTTGTCAGATTTTTTTCACCCGAACCGTTCGTAACCAGATTTTCATTGTACTTCCCTTTTGATCCTACCAATGAAAAAGCGAAAGATGGAATAGGTGTACAGCTGTCTGTCACACTTGAAAAATTTATTTTCGAGACCTTGTCGATCGCAAAACTAGTCTGTGTGACTTGCTGGAGGAGGACACTCGCATTTGTAGTCGTGCGATCACTCGAATACCCGCCCTTGCTCACCTCGATCGCATACTGCTCTATGCCAGGTGGCACATCGACGAGCTGGAGGACTCCATTTATATTTGTAGTATCGTTTATCGTAGTTGTAGTACTCGTCACCCGGACTGCAGCCTCTGGTACCGGCAATCCTCCTGCATCAAAGACACGTACAAAGAGTGCACCGTTTGTAGACGCAGTGTCTAGATTTTTCGGGGCGACTTGCGATGTTACAAAAACTGGCGTCATCCCCTGACATGAAGGACAGCCGACTTCTATCTCTACTACTTTGTTGTCTGCCGGGGAGAGATCGTTTGTCGTACTGCCGATCTCGCCATCGAAAGGAAGATCGATATTTCGGATCGTAGTGGTTGCAATAAATGTATAGTTGCTTCGAGTGAGCTCCTGCACATGGGCGACTTTACCTGAAGGTATTCCCCCCACGATTCCGACATCTGCGTATGGCAGATTGCGGATGATCTCTATTTGTTCATTTGCGAGATTGACCGCGGCGATACGATACTGACTATGGGCAATAAACCTGAGGACTCCGGCAAATCCCTGGTATGCCGCAGTCGATACGAGTAGAAATACCCCTACTCCGACCACCGTTTCTACCAATGTAAATCCGTTTCTATATGACATTGACGAGTGAGTACATCGGCGAGATCATCGAGAGTGCGAAAAAGCCCACCGCCGCTCCGATAAATACCATGAGGAATGGTTCGATGATGGTCGACATGTCTTTTGTGCGCTGCTCCACATCGTCTTCGTAGTATGTAGCGACACCGAGGAGCATCTCTCCGACCTTTCCAGTTTCCTCTCCTACTGCGATCATTTCTCCGATAAATACTGGGTAAAACTGAGAATTTTGTTCGAACACGGTCGAGATCGGTGCGCCTTTTTTTATATTCTCCTCAGCTTGGGCGAGAACTTTTTTATAATGAACATTTTGGACGACCTCCGCTGTGATCTTTACCGACTCGATGATCGCCACACCAGAATTGAGTAGTGATGACATGGTGCGTGCGGTACGAGCGGTATTTACTTCTTTTACCAATTCTCCGATGACTGGGATCTTTGTGATGAGGAGATCGACGATACTCCCTCCACCACTAGTCCGTGACCAGTATCGTAGGGCAAGAAAAGCGAGCACCACTACTCCAAGTACGATAAATCCATGGTTGCGCAAGAGATCACTCACCGTCACGATGATCTGTGTAGACCACGGTAGCGCGATCTTCATGTCGGTAAATGTTTTCATGAGGGTCGGTACGATATAGGTGAGCATAAGGACTGCAATGAGGATCATGACAACGACGATAACCGCCGGATACATGAGCGCTCCTTTTATTTTTTTCTGCAGTGTATAGCTGCGATCCATCTGCAATGCGATCGTCTTTAGAGAATTCGCGAGCGTACCGCTCTCCTCCCCTGCGCTCACCATCGATACAAAAAGTGTGCTGAATACTTTTGGAGTCTTTGCCATCGACTCTGACAATGTCTTTCCCTGGCTGATTTCAGAATTTAGACCGTTTAAAATGTCTTTGAGTGTGGCATTGGTCACCTGTCGCTCCATCACCGTGAGCGCTCGTGACACAGAAAGTCCTGCCTCGATCATCGATCCGAGGTTGCGGGCAAATGTGATGAGCTCGTGTGTCTTTACTTTTTTTCTAAAAGAAAGTGAGAGTCTGAGTGCACCTTTACTATGCACCTCTTTTACAGAAATGACTTCGGCACCTTCGTTTTTTACATCATGAAATAATGCAAAACGATCAGATGCCTCACGCTCTGCCTCATATATTTCTCCAGTATTTTTCTTTGCTTTGAAAGAATAGAGGGGCATATTATTCTGAGATTACACGTAGTACTTCTTCGATCGTGGTGAGACCTTGAACCGCTTTGAAAATACCGTCTTCGATCATCGTGATCATACCCTCTTTTCTAGCTTGGATCTCTATGTCAGCGGTCGTCGCATTTTTCATCACGAGTTCTTTTATGGCAGGGCTCATCTTTAACACTTCATGGATACCGACGCGGCCATGATAGCCATCATCTCCCTCTTTTTCTGGCGCAGGTTCCCAAAATGGAACTTTGTCCCATGTCGCACTCGCCTCGATGATTTTTTCGGTTCTCAAGACTTCGAGTACGCGATCGAGGTTGACCGTCTTTCCGAGTGTAGCGATCTCTGCAGGAGTGAAGAACTTTTGCTTTTTTTGTTCACCGAGTCTGCGCACGAGACGCTGAGCGATGATGACGTTCAGTGTCGAGACGAGGAGAAACGGCTCGATCTTCATATCGATAAAACGTGGGATGGCTCCGGCAGCTGAATTCGTGTGGAGGGTCGAGAGCACGAGGTGTCCAGTGAGCGATGCATTGACCGCGAGTGCTGCTGTCTCTGTATCGCGGATCTCTCCCACCATGATGATATCTGGATCCTGGCGAACGAGTGTGCGCAATCCTACAGAAAAGGTAAAGCCGATCTCGGGACGGACCTGTGTCTGATTGACCCGCTTCATCTGATACTCGATCGGATCTTCGACAGTTGAGATGTTTACATCGGGAGTATTTAAAATATCGAGGATGGTATAGAGTGTCGTTGATTTTCCAGAACCTGTCGGACCTGTGGTGAGGATCATTCCTGTAGTCTGTGTAGTGGCGTGATGGATACGCTCGAGACCTTCGCCGTGGAAACCGAGGCCCTCGAGGGTGAACCCTGCAACACTTTCACGCAGGAGACGCATCACCGTCTTTTCTCCATAGTATGTAGGGAGTGTCGAGACACGAAATGAAACCTTTTCGTTTGTGAGATCTACCTTGAAACGTCCATCCTGCGGAATACGTTTTTCATCGAGCTTTAGATTTGAGAGTACCTTGATACGCGCTGTGATACTCGGCTCTGCGGTCTTTGGGAGCACCATCGCATCACGGAGGAGACCGTCGATACGGTAGCGCACGAGGAGCTCTTGTTCCTGTGGCTCTATATGTATGTCGGATGCACCCTGGAGTATGGCATGCTTGAGCAGTGTGTCGACAATACGCACGACCGGTAGATCCTCGGCAGCTTTTTTCAAATCTCCCTCACTGATATCCTCTCTCCCGTCTTCGGAAATAGTTTTGAGTGAAGCAGAATCTTTTTGGATGAGATCGCCGAACTCTGCCTTCAAACTCTTTTGATACTGAATGATAGCCGACTTTATAGAATCAGTGTCGGTGAGACGTGGCAGGATCTTTAGCTGCACTCTTTTCTTTATAAAATCAATCGCCGAGAGATCATCGGTATCGAGCATGGCAACCTCGAGAGAGTCTTCATTCTTTTTATACGCGACAATATTGTGATTGCGGGCGACTGGTTCGGGTATCATCGAGAGAGTCTCGAACGGAATTTTTTTATCTTTTAGATTTACAAAAGGGATACCGAGCACATACGCTTGCATTCGACGCACATTGTCCTCGGTCAATTTCCCAAGTCCGATGAGTACATCTGCCGCTCGTGCTTTTTTTTCTTGCGCAATTTTTGCCGCTTCGTCAAAATCTTTTTTCGACACCAAACTGGAGTCTAATATAAATTTATTTAGCTGTGCATCATCAATGAGCATAGGGGTACTGGTGATGAAATTATATCATATAAAAAAGGATGAGCCCGCATTGCTGCGGGCTGTTCCATGCATGATTCAGAGTTCATTGTACCCAGTCTGCATTTCGTGCACGACTGATTGGTAGATGCGTTTGTCGCGTGAGCGAATATCTAGTACGACCACTCGTATGAGGATGTGATTCTCACGGTGTTCGTGTTTAAATTCGCGCGCTCCAGCCTCGCTACTTTTGATCTGGATAAAAACTGGGCCACGTATTGTCTGCGCAACCAAATCGATACCCTGTCTATCCTGGACTGTCCATTTTCCGGGACGTTCGACGGAGATGAGCCACTGCGGCCAACGATCTCTCCATTTTTGGAAAATACTGGCCACCCTCTTTTCCAAATCATCCCCGAGCTCTCCTCCGATTATTTCAAAACGGATATCAAGTTTCGTGGTCATTGTCGAGATCTCCTTCTAGATATAAATTAAACCACTTCATCTCTCTATATGCAACAGGATTGCTTTTTTACATAAATGTAGTACTATATGGGAGTTAAGTTCTCTTCACGGAGAACTCATTTTTTTAGATAAAAACCCCAAAAATATATGTTTGACTTAAAAGTAATCAATTCTGTACTCGAGCAATTGCAAGAGGAACGAGGCATTCCCCAGGAGAAAATGTGGGAGGCTATCGAAATGGCCCTTGCTACTGCCTATAAAAAGGAGTACGGAAAGAAAGGACAGATCGTTCGTGCAAAATTTGACCGAAATACTGGAAAAACTGAGTTTTATCAGGTCAAAATCGTCGTAGATGAGTCAAAAGTACTCATGGAAGACGAAGAAGAGCAGGATATTGCGACTACCGATGAGGAAAATATCAAGGTACGTTTCAATCCCGAACACCACATCCTCCTCGCTGACGCACAAAAGATCAAAAAAGGTGCTCAGGTAGACGATGAGATCGTATTCCCTCTCGAAACAAAGGCTGACTACGGCCGTATTGCAGCTCAGACTGCAAAGCAGGTCATCATCCAAAAGATCCGTGAAGCAGAAAAGGTCTCTGTTATGACCGAATTTGGTCAAAAAGAAGGTGAAATCGTCACCGGTACCGTCCAGCGTATCGAGCGAGGCAATATTTTCGTAGATATGGGACGTACTGTAGGTATTCTCCCGTACGAAGAGCAGATCCCTGGAGAACGCTACAAACAGGGTGAACGAGTACGTGCATACCTCTATGCAGTAGAAGAGACCCCGAAA
>CAZNYP010000011.1:0-9351 GCA_964577365.1 uncultured Candidatus Saccharibacteria bacterium | reverse complement strand
CTCATCCAAAGTTTTTGGTTGTATTGTTCAAGACTGAGGCACCAGAGATCGCATCTGGCGCAGTCGAGGTAAAAGCCATCGCTCGTGAGGCAGGGTCTCGATCAAAGATCGCAGTATTTTCTAGTGATTCACATATCGATCCTATCGGTTCTCTCGTCGGTCAGCGTGGAGTACGTGTCTCTACCGTCATGAGTGAGCTCGGTGGTGAAAAGATAGATATCATCGACTGGAATGAGGATGCAGCAAAGTTTATCGAAGAAGCACTCTCTCCAGCAAAGATTCAAAAGATTGATATAAATAAAGACGAAAACAAGGCAACTGTCACTGTAGCCGAAGACCAGCAGTCTCTCGCTGTCGGTAAAGGAGGTCAAAATGTACGCCTTGAAGCAAAACTCACTGGATGGAAGATCGATATCCAGTCATTAAAAGGTGAAGCAGTAGCTCCAACAGAAGAATAATATGAATCTATTACACGATATTGAACCAGGATCAGTAGAAAAGATCAACGTAATCATCGAGATCAATAAAGGCTCAAAAAACAAGTACGAGATAGACAAAGAGACAGGGCTTATTGCACTTGATCGAGTAAATCACACCACCCAAGACTACCCTTTTGACTACGGATTTATTCCTCAGACACTATGGGACGACGGAGATGCTTTGGATGTTGTGGTTTTAACAACATATCCATTATTTCCTGGAGTTCTCGTACGAGTACGTCCAGTAGCAATCATGAGCATGGTAGATACTGGTGAAGCAGATGAAAAAATGATTGCAGTACCAGTGGACGATCCACGATTTATTAGTGTAAAGGACCTCGCTGACGTAAACCCTCACACTCTCAAAGAGATCGAGCACTTTTTCCTCACCTACAAGAAAATCCAGAACAAAGAAGTAACGGTTTCTGGTTTTAAAGGTAAAAAAGAGGCTGAAGCAGCATTTGAACGAGGTAGAAAACTCTACAACGAAAAGAAGTAATACTTATAAACAAAAAAGCCTCTCTTGCAGAGGCTTTTTTGTTGTATACTTACAATATTAGAAATAATTATTAATTTATGAATAAAACTTTAGCCATCACTGCAATACTACTCCTCGCGGGTACTGTGCATGCCACCACCACTCCCCCGGCACGTCCAGGAGTCATGAGACAAATGCGAGGAAACATAGAACAAAACAAGGACGTACGAAATACTATTCGTATTGAAAAGAGAGAGGCGGTAGGGACCGGTACCCCGCGTATGATGGGAACTACTACTCGACTCAATAACCCTTTGATGCAAAAAAGAGAAGTTCGCCCAACAGCTCCAAAGGGTGCAGCTCTTGCCCAAAAGGAAATGCTTGTAAAGAGACTGACTCTCGTACTCGAAAACCTCACAAAGGCAAAAACAAATCTCTCTACATACATCGACAAACGCGTAGCTGATGGTAAGCCTATCGGCAACGCAAAAGAGCTCCTTGCAACATTTTCTGCAAAGCTAGAAGTAGCAAAGAAAGCAGTCGCAGCGGTCGTCGCATGGAAGCCAGATACAAAGACAGCAAGCACCACAGAGATCTCACTCACAAAACCTCGTGAAACTGCAAACGCAGCTATAAAAGCAGTGAACGAAGCTCGCGTAGCATTTCAGGCTGTAGTCGTAGAGCTCCGTGCCCAAGCAAAAACAGCAACTAACAACCAATAAAATGGAACCAACAAACATAAACCCAACACCCGTAGTCACCCCTCCTCCAGCTCCTATTGAGCCTCTCATGCCTCCAGTGACCCCACCGCCGGTCATGACAGCGCCTGTGATGCAGAAGGAACACAAACCGATCGGTCCTATCATCGGTGTCGTTATCATACTCATCCTCCTTGTAGCAGCAGCTATATACGTATGGGGACAAAAGCTCAACAATGACAAGAAGGTAGAGGTACAGCAGCCAGCAGTAGAGCAGTCTACTCCTGTAGTAGCCCAGGAGGAGAAAGATGACTTTTCAGAGCTCGAAGCAAACCTAGATTCTTCAGTCGAAGGTCTTGACGATCTCAATTTCTAGTGTAAAGTGGTCTGCATGACTACTATCAAAAAGCTAGAAGATTCTCGAGTAGAAATAGAAGCAAGCATAAGCGCTAAAGACCTTAGCGCTTATCGCGTTTCTGCCCTCAAGAATATAAACGATGAAGTGAGTATCGACGGATTCCGAAAAGGAAAGGTACCTGAGAGTGTGCTCGTCGAAAAAGTGGGTGACATGACCATCGTATATGAGATGGCAGAACTCGCTATCGCAGACGAATACCCGAAGATTCTCGAAAAGGAAAAGATCGAGGCTATCGGCCGCCCAGAGGTAAAGATCACCAAGATCGCAAAAGACAGTCCTCTCGAATTCACCATCACCACTGCGGTCATGCCAGAAATAACCGTTGGTGACTACAAAAAGATCGCAAAGGCAGAGATGAAAAAAGAATTCGAGGTAAAAGAAGTGACCGATGAGGAAGTAGACAAAGTCATGGTTGAGATCGAAAAGCAGCACGGTCATGCGCACGATGAGCCTGACTACAAACAGCGCGTCCGCGACAGCCTAAATGCTGAGAAAAAGCATATCGCTATGGAAAAGCGACGTCTCGCTATTGCAGATGAGATTTTGAAGACTGTAGAAGTCACCCTCCCTCGGATCATGGTAGAACAAGAGCTCGCACGTAGCGAAGCACAGTTCAAAGATGATATGACTCGTCTCAATGTAAAACTAGAGGACTATCTCGAAAAGATGAACAAGTCTATGGACGATCTCCGAAAGGACTGGGAGGAAGGTGCTCGAAAAAAGGCTACCCTACAGCTCGCTTTAAACAAAATCGCAGAAAAAGAAAAACTCTCTCCAGATGCAGCACAGGTAGAAAAAGAAGTCGCCATGATCATCGAGCACTATCCAAAGGCAGACCCTATTCAGGCTCGTATATACGCAGAGACAGTGCTCACCAACGACAAAGTGTTTGCTTTCCTAGAACAGCAATAGCCGCTGTCTCTACTCGCAAGACCTGCTCACCGATACTTACGATGGGCAGGTTTTTGCTTTTAAAGTACGCTAGCTCTGCATCACTCCATCCACCCTCAGGCCCTATGATGATGACATCCTCAGTGATTTCTCGCTTCTCCCCTTTTGGATCGAGGACGACTCCCTTTAAATTGAAATTTTGCAAAACTACTGGCTCCAGAATTTCTGGTAGCGTTACTCTTCCTGATTGTTCTGATGCCTCCAGTGCGATCTTTCGTGCACGGTCCATGTTCACATTCTTTTTCTCTGTTCTTTCAGAGATCAGTGGAATAATTGTTGTTACTCCTAATTCAGTTGCTTTTTCGATAATCAATTCAAAATTGTCTTTCTTCGGTATTGAGATTGCCAGAGTTAAAGGTTTTAAACTAGGTCGTTCTGTTTTTTCTAATACCTTTATTTCCGCAAAGTCTTTTTCAAGATTGATAAACTCACAGAGGAATTCGTATCCTGATCCATCGAAAAATATAACCTTCTCCCCTGTCTTCATACGAAACACTTTTTTCCACTGGTGGATCTGATCGACATTGTCGACAGTAAAAGTATCTTCGATGTGTGGGGTGTAGAAGCGGTGGAGTTTCATGCAAAAAGTCTAGCACATCATTGCATTTTTGTAATGAATAGCGTAGATTCTCCTATGGTAAAACTTTGTCCTCCTTGCTTATGAAAATTGCTCATTGCGATGAAATCGATGCCGACCTACTTTTCCTCTCCCGATTGCACGCCGCAGAACTCGTGCGATTCATTGGTGAAGTGAGTAATACCGCTGGTGCCGAGCCTGTGGTTCGACGAGCTGAAAACGGAGAGTATGTGATTCTGTCCCTGGTGAGTGACTATCGTGGCCAGGTCCTGGATATTCGCAAGTTCACTCCCCCACGCCCTCCCATCGACGTGACTCCATCATGGTCACTCATCCTTGGAAACATCCTTGCCGCCTTGGCTGATGCTCGGCGCCGCATCCTCGGACGATAACCATGTGGAAATACACAAGCCCCGCGCACACTGAAGTGCCGGGGCTTTGAATTTGGAACTGAATTGTTCACCAGAGTCCGGGAAATCCTCTGAAAGGACGATTTGGCCACCGGATGGGTAATCCTCGATCCCACGTGAGACCTGATGGTCTTATCAAGACTGGTTTTGCTCCAACCGATTCATCTATCTGTCTCTGCATTGATTCTGAGATCGAAAGATCGAGGGGATCGAAAATATGTTCTCTGGGCTTCCTTTCAGGGTGTGCCCAGTGAGGGACGTGGCCGGTACGGCGACTGCGCGACAAGGAACGTTTCATAAATTCATCCAAATATATGCCTGATATAGACTTTTGTAAAGGATAATGGTAAAAAATACATAGACAAAGACCCATCATGAAGAAACCAACTGTTTGGATTGTAGTTTTGGCAGGCTTACTCGTACTCAGCAATCTTGGCTGGTATGTGCAAACCCGACATGTGTTCGATACCAATGCCCTACTTAGGGAGATGAACGCATCACTTCGGGTCAGAAACAAAACCATCATCGGCCTGGGAAAGGATGCGGTGCTACGCAAGAGCCTAGACCGTGCTCTCAGTGACATGACCGCCATCATGCGAGAGTATACTCCGTACAGGGTACTCAAGTACACTTCTGACCCTGATGGCGACAGTATCATCAGAGTCGAGGAGGCCGATACAAAACGCCAACTCACCATCACTCTCTCCCGAGACATCCCGCCGTCAAGTCTGTTCCTTCCACCAAAATGGAGGAAGTAGACCCTTAACGTACACCTCGGTGAGCGCCCCTGCTACAGAGCTGGGGCGCTTCCTTTTATACAAAAAATGTGTAATATTACTTCCATGCTTATACCAACCGTTATAGAAAAAACAAGTTTTGGCGAACGTGCATACGACATATACTCTCGTCTCCTCAAGGAAAATATCATTTTCCTTGGTGGCCCTATTGACGATCATATCGCGAACCTCGTCATCGCTCAGCTCCTCTTTTTGCAAACTGAAGATCCAAAGAAAGAGATTTCTCTCTATATCAACTCTCCAGGAGGCTCAGTCACTGCAGGACTCGCCATCATCGACACCATGAATCATATAAAGAATGATATCTCGACTGTCTGTGTGGGTATCGCAGCATCTATGGGTGCGGTGATCCTCTCTGCAGGTAAACAAGGCAAGCGTTTTGCTCTCCCGAACTCAGAAGTCATGATCCACCAGCCACATGGAGGAACCGAGGGTCAGGCAGCAGATATCGAGATCAGTGCTCGACACATCCTCAAGATCCGCGAAAACCTCAACAAAATACTCGCCAAAAACACTGGTCAACCTCTCTCAAAGATCGAAAAAGACGTGGATCGAGATTTCTTTATGTCAGCTGAGGAGGCCAAAAAATACGGCATCGTAGACAAAGTACTATAAGTGTTATAGTATGGGCGTGTACCTTAAATAGTTAATACATGTCATTAAAACTGGTCGCCCTATTCCTTTCCCTCGCAGGACTCATCGGAATAGCCCTAGGATACTACCTTCGACTGATCATATCGCTTGGAAAGAAGGGATCGATGGAGCTCGAGATAAAAGAAATGCTCCTCGGGGCAAAGGAAGAGGCAAACAAAATTACCGTAGACGCAGAATCGAAAGCAGAACAGCTACTTGAAGACGCCCGAAAAGAAATCAAAGAAAAAGAAGAGAAAATCAAACATTCCGAAGCACGACTGAACAAAAAAGAAGATTTGCTCGACAAACGGCAGAACGACATCGACACTGAAGTAGAAAGTGTAAAAGAAAAGATTGCAGAGGTAAAACATATCAAAGAGCGAGCAGTAGAGCTCGAACTCGAACGCAAAACCGCACTAGAAAAAGTAGCGGGCCTTTCACCTACCGAAGCAAAAGAAGAAATTATTAAAAATATTCAAAAAGAGTCAGAGGAAGACATCCTGGTACGGATGCAAAAGCTCGAAGCTCAAGGTGAGGATAGACTAGAGTCACGTGCACGTGAAATTTTGACGAGTACAGTACAACGTCTCGCAAACTCTGTAGCATCAGACACTCTCTCTACCTCAGTACCTATCGAAAACGATGACATCAAAGGAAAAGTCATCGGAAAAGAAGGACGAAACATCAAGGCATTTGAACGCATGACTGGAGTAGAAGTCATCGTCGACGACACCCCTGGTGCCATTACCCTCTCATCATTTGATCCCGTGCGACGCCATGTCGCAAGGATCGCTCTCATCGAGCTCATGAAGGACGGACGTATCCAGCCTGCAAAGATCGAAAAAGAAGTGGAAAAAGCACAAGAAGAGATAAATAAAACAATAAAGGAACAGGGTGAAAAAGCAGCATACGAGTGTGGGGTCCTCAACCTCGACCCTCGCGTCATCCTCGTACTCGGACGACTTCATTTCCGTACTAGTTATGGTCAAAATGTCCTCCAGCACTCGATCGAGATGTCACATATCGCAGGTATGCTCGCCGAGGAGATCGGTGCAAACGTCGCCGTAGCAAAGGCAGGCGCACTGCTCCACGATATCGGAAAGGCACTCGACCACGAGGTAGCCGGTACCCATGTAGAAATCGGGCGTCGAATACTACAAAAATTCAACGTGAGCGAAGACATCATAAAAGCAATGCAGGCACATCATGAGGAGTATCCGTATGAAACCCTCGAATCTCGCATTGTACAGGCCGCAGACGCCATCTCAGGAGCTCGCCCAGGTGCACGTAGAGATAGTATCGAAAACTATATAAAGCGATTGAGCGATCTCGAGGCAATAGCGAACTCTTTCTCTGCAGTAGAGAAATCATACGCCCTTCAGGCAGGTCGTGAGATCCGTATTTTCGTCACTCCAGAAAAAATCACCGACCTTGAAGCCAAAAAACTAGCTCGTGACATCGCACTCAAGATAGAAAAAGATCTCCGATACCCTGGTGAAATAAAAGTAAACGTCATCCGCGAATCTCGTGCAATAGAATTTGCTCGCTAAACCCTCAGTTGCGCGATATATATAGCGTTATATAATGGCTTTATTACTAGGTAATTCAATAAACCATGAATAAAGCAGCGATCGTAGATGCAGTACACGCAGTATTGGGTGGGACCAAGGTCCAGGCTGAGCAGGCTGTGGACGCAGTGGTTAGCTCTATCGTAGATACTCTAAAGAAAGGCGATGAAGTAAGTATTGCCGGACTCGGTATCTTCTCAGTAAAGCAGCGAGCAGCTCGAGAGGCACGAAACCCTCGAACTGGTGAATCTATCAATGTTCCAGCGATGAAGGTTCCAAAGTTCCGAGCAGCAAAGGCGCTAAAGGATGCGGTAAAGTAATACCTACCCACTATTAAAAACAAGGCGCGCACCCAAAAGGTGCGCGTTTTGATTTGCCGGAAGGCATCAGTAGGAGGAGTGTACGATCACTTGATCCGCATCCACTCGAGTGTACCCTTCTCGCGCCAGGCATTGCCGGATGTGTTCGGTACGCTTCGCGATCGTCATGCGGTGAAATCGACGACCACGCGATGCCTGACGAATGACCTCATCGTGATCCACATCACTTTTGACACGGTATACACCGACGAAGATGTCTGAGACTTGGGGGTTACCCATATACGTGGTCCTCACCCTCAAGGTGGCCACAAAGAGCTTTGCTTTCATTTGTGGGCATACTATAGGGATTTTAGGGTTTAGTCAAAACAATTACTCACTCCAAATTCCCTTAAACACCTCCCTCATATTGTGTGCAATCGTTGCATCATGGATCTGTACGAGATAAAAAGGTTTTTTGTCAGTGATGATCATAGTGAGATAGTCTCCAGTGATCCATGTCGTCGCAGAAAAGTTTGCCCCCTTGTCCCAAAACTTTATTTGTCGCTTTTCATATTTTCGAGTTGCCATTTCTTTTTCTATAGAAGAATCATTCGTGAGTAGCTTTAGAGTGAGGTCTGGCGGAGCTGACTTGGTCCAGTACCAATCGATCCATTTTTGAAAATGCACCACAAAACTCGGATCCTGAAATCCCCACCACATTTTGTCTCGTGAGAGCGCACTCTCATTCCACTTTGCTGCTTGCTTGAAAAGAAAATCCTCTAGGTCCTCCTCGTATATAAACGTAATCTTTGGGATAGAATATTTTGTTGTCTTTGCAAAATCCTGCAATTCGTTGATGACCTGGTCTATGAGAACCTTTTTTTCTTGTACTGCTCGCTCCTCCCTCTTAATAAGATTTTTGAGGTCTTCTGGAGGCAACGCTACTAGGTGTGTCTTTGGGCCAGCAATATCCTCAATGATTACCCCCTTGGTTACGAGTTCTTTAGCAATGCTATATACCGTCGTGCGGTTTATCCCTGTGATTTTCGCTAGGTTTGCAGGGGTAGTCTTCCCTTGGGTGAGGATGGCGAGGTATACCTGGATCTCTTTTTCGGCAAAGCCTAGTTGTTTGAATAATTCTTCTATCATGCCTTTATCCTATACTGTTGTTATAAATCTGTCAACAGTATTATATGTTGATATATAAGGATTTATAGGGTTTCAAAGTATTCTTTGTCTAAATTTACTTGACAATTGATCTAAAAAGAGTTATGATTATAGGGTAAAGCTTTTTGACAACAAACACCGAAAGACCAGAATAATGAATATCAACATCGAAATTCCCCACATACACATTCACTCGAGACTTCTTGGAAAGACAATAAAGGTAGACTTTAAGGTTGCCCGGATAGTCGGATTCGGAATGGAAATGGACAAGGAGGGCTTTGTACTGATTGTCCATACAGAGGGAGACTTCATCGCCTACTTCCCTTGGACCGACGCTACCCAGCATGGCGGATACCGCGAAAAAGATGGGGATCCCATCAAGAATGTCTACCTCGAGTCCACCATCATCGACTGACCAACACAACTCAAAGTAAAGGAAAGTATGAAAAAAGTATACGTCTGTGGAAGTCCTGACTGGATCAAACAAACCCAGGCACTAGTAACACAATCTGGGCACAAACTTATCATGCACTCCAGTCGAAGAGCGGATACAATCGTCCACACCATCTGTGGATGCTGCCCATTTCAAGTGAACATGGGCAACCTGGATCATGAAGACTGGGTACGTCTAGCGGGAGGAGGACGGCGTCACCACTTCGTGACTGTGGCAGGTCACGATACGAGCCACTTCCCATGGGCTGTCCGACTTAATTCGCCGGATGACCTAAACAAGCTACTTGATTCGAAGTAGCCGGTATCGGTAACGTGTAACCGACACAGACCACCAGTTCACGACTGGTGGTTTTTCGTTTGTATCTAAAGTGTGCGGGATGCCAGAATCGAACTGGCGACCACAGTTTGGAAAACTGTTGTTTT
>CAZNYP010000010.1:0-21241 GCA_964577365.1 uncultured Candidatus Saccharibacteria bacterium | reverse complement strand
TGTGCATAAATTTTTAATTACAGAGGGGCGATGCAATATCGCGGTGCCACCCTCCTTTTCTCTTAATTTATGCATGTCGGAGCATTGCCGGAAGAGTCTACTCGCGCAGAGCGCTTTCTTTCTTCGCCACACCAGTGTCAGCTGATGTATAGGTTGTCTAGAGTATAGCTCAAAAGGGGTAGTTTGCAAGTATAAAAGGAAACCCCGCCGAACGTTCGGCGGGGCTAGTAGTCTGACTGCTTTCTCAGCAGCCAACTTCTGGAGGAGGCGGGGGTGTACAGATATACACCGCGGGACGCTCCAAGAGTGCACTTTCGCGTCCAAACGGCTTTTGGTCCAACATCACAGAGACGAGGAGCTGGATGGGCTCTTCTGGGGTGAAATGCGGCCGAAGTGCATCAGCATACACTCGCTCGAGTGCAGCGAGGGCGTCCTCGAAATTCTGAGTCGAGCGGCCTGTGGTTACGGAAACACCCGTGAGGCGAACCTCGCACATCGGCTTGCTACCGCCGACAGCAAAGTCACAGGCCTGGAGATAGGCCGCAGCAGGTCCGAAATCATGAGCGCCCAGGTGACACAGGACATCGTCCCGTATCGCCTGCCAGAACTCAGGGCTTTCAAGCATGGCTGTCACCTCAGGCGTGCAGCCTCTGTTCAACACAGCTTTCAGTTTCATAGATAGAACGGGATTTACCCGTTCATTACCCTATCACATCAAAACCAGAAATAGAAGCCCCCACCACAGTACCAGCGAGAGTAGAAAAGACGGGAGGACTTTATGCTGAAATGATAATGGCAACAGTTCCTGTGATCGCCCTTCTTTTTCACGACGGAGCAACTCTGGACTGATATAAAAAGAAAGGAATAGTGCATTGAGAAAAATGAGCCCGAGGATCAAAAAGTGGTACCACGGATAGTCGCCGAGGAGGTGTCCTAGTACGATGATAGAAAATCCAGTCCATGTAAGTCTCTTTGTGACCTTGTGGACACGGACAGCTGTCTCGTTCCAGTATGGAGAGGTCCGCCCAAGAAATCCGACAAAATCAATGACCGTGATGGGGCCTAGACCGAGGATAAAACCAACAACGATAAGTGCGTGTGACATGTATGTAGTATACCAAAAAAGAACCGGGTTTCCACGAAAGAAACCCGGTTGTGGCTACCTGAAAAGTGTTGCGAATTCTTCGTGCGACATTGGATAGTTGAACCCGGGCGCCTTTTCCTGAAGGCGACCACAGCGACCCTTGTCATATTTAGCAGTATCTTTCAACTGCACGAAACACACCGCAGAGTACCTCCCGAATTCTGCAGTATGTGGATTTGCAACCACTCTGTGGCAGAGTGCGCGGATATCTCCATGTGAACGAAGCTGGAGCTGCATTGCAGGAAAAATCACCGTCTCACCTGCAGACACGGGTACATGGACCCATTGTTTTGAATCAAACAAAAGTCCCTGCAGTCCGGGATCGCTTTCGTAAAGATGAAAGGTGAATCCACTCTGATCGACGTGCGAAGTAGCAGTCTCCTCACCCACAGATCGATCACCGAAATAGTGAATGAGTCGAACAAAAAATGTACTGTCACGAACCTCCTCGACAAATCCATCGAGGCCATACTCACTTTCACACTCCCTTGCAAAACCAAGCGCAGATGCACGGATCAGATCGATCAGTGGGCCGTTGTTGAGATCCATGTTTTCCTTGCGATCTCCTTTTGGACCAGAACCGTCTTTATACTCATACCCCACGCCAGCAGCATTGTTGCTATAGCCGACTTTCCTTTTTTCATCGAGTGGCTGAGCACAAAACGCTTTCCATCGAGTGATCTCCCCTTCTACCGCACTGCGCAATGCAGGCGGATATGTGAGGGTGTACTGACCTGTCGTTTTGAATTGTTGTATATTTGTTTTCATCCATACAAATAGTAGTGGATTGGTAAAACAAAAAAAGCGAGGACGTCCTCGGTAACTGTTAATTTCGATACTGCACTTCCTCAGTAAAAAAGTATGATAGTTTTTTGATCTTTTTATCACGGATTGCCTCGAGTGCAATACGAATCGCCTTTATCGAATCTTTTGGATCTGATTCGTTAATGATAGCCTGATCTATAGGGACCCACATATTGTGTCCATAGTCAGAATCGATAGTCAATTCTCCGGCATATGTATCTGCATACGCAATAGGAAAGAGTAGGTCAGAAAAGATTTCACCGTGTACATACGTGATGCGACGTTCGCATCCGAGATGTCGAAACTGTGCCTCGAGTCCCGTTTCTACTTTTAGTTTTCGAGTAGCAGCATCTTCTATTTTTTCCCCTTTTAGAACTACCCCACCCGGAATGCAGATCTTTCCATACGAAGGATTTGATTTTCGAACCTGCTGTAGTACTTCGATCTTTCCTTTTACCACTCTCGAGACAATCGTGATCACATTTACTTTAAATAGACTCGTAATAGCGCCTGTCTGAGGAAACGGATCGGCGACATGTTTTATACCTTTTTCAGATAGACCATAGCCATCGTCGGTACGGACAAGGAATCCTTTTTTCACTAGGTGTTGCAAGTGATAGTTGAAAAGATCGTTTGGGACTTTGTCTGGATGGAGCTCACTATATCGCAGCGCTTTTGCATTTTTCAGAAGCGATATGATGTGATTTTGTATCGGAGATAGGTCGAGTGCCATGCCCGTACTCTACACCTTTCGGGAGAAAATTCAATATAAAAAAGGAAACCCGGACACCGCAAGATGCGATGCCCGGTAACAGCTGTGTTGATTGGAGGTCAAACGCTAGCTGTTGAAAACGAAGATCAAATGGGCACTTGCCCGAGGGAGTGTCGCCAGGCACTCATGTTTCACCGCTGGCGAAACTCCCGGGGACCCTGTCCCCTAGCCCTTCACCTATGAAGCGTGGGTTACATGTACTATACCACACCCTGAAGATAATACAACTACACAAAGAAAAAACCAGCCCCGGGGACTGGTTTTGAAAATAGGAGGTGCAATGACGACCGTCGTTAACCTAAGGGCGCGGTCAACGTCAACCTCGTGTACGGCCTTCGCTGTCACTGCACCTCCAAAAGAACAAAATTGAAATTGGCACGGCGTACCCATGTACTTGTCCGCAGACAATCGGACATTTGTCGTTTCGCCGTTGAATTTCTCTCTGGAGTAAACCGTGCCTCCGTTACTATACCACACCTCCAAAAGTATGCAAACAAAAAGGACCCGGCGCTCATATCCACACGCCAGGGTCCCCATCGACAGAGTGTTGTATACCTAGCGAGGAGCGAACCCCTGACTGACCATAGGTCCTTGGTAGCCACTGTGCGATGAGTACACATTATAACACTTATTTGAAAAATTGGTCGGGATTGAGACGGATCACACGGTCATCTACTGCGATCGGTTTCCCTCGCCCGTCACGGTTGCTCGTGAGGAGGTAGAACATTCCATCAGTTCCCTTTCGTATTGTCCTTATTCTACCAAACTCACGTTCAAAATGCCTTTTTATTTCTTTGGTATCGAGATTGTATTCGTACAATGCTTCACCCTTTAGACCTCCAAAGAAAATCCTGTTGCGATAGTAGAGAGCACTCGCAGGCGCCCAGGTATAGTCAGACCCAGAGTGTAGTACGGGTGCCACCATCCCTGCTTTTGTCTGCGGTCCTTCGATCGTTGGCCATCCATAGTTTTTTCCTTTTTCGATCACATTGAGCTCGTCATATCCACTCGTGATTCCTGATCGTCCATGCTCAGTCTCCCAGAGTACTCCGTCATGATCCCATGCGAGACCCTGCGGATTCCTATGTCCATACGACCACACCGCAGTGCCAAATGGATTGTCCTCAGGAATAGTCCCGTCATCGTTTATACGGAGGATTTTTCCGCCCAGTGACTTTAGATCCTGCGCTATTTTTGCCTGTGTCGCATCACCCGTTGCGATGTATAGTTTTTCATCTGGGCCAAATTCGATGCGTCCTCCATCGTGATAGATTGCCCCTGGAATATTTTTTATGATGACCAATTCATTTTGGAGACTGTTATTGATCCATTCATATCGAAATACTGTGTTCATGCCTGTGCTCGTATTCATATAGAGGTACAGGATGTTGTTATGGATAAAATGTGGGTGCAGCGCTATGCCCAGGAGTCCTCCTTCACCTTTTGGTATTGGATGTGGGAGTTTTATAACAGTTGTAGTCCCACCTCTCACATGCAAAAGATTTCCACCACGCTCGGTGATGAGGTATTCGTTTTCACCGATAAAGGCAATGTCCCACGGAGTATTGAGTCCGGTGAGTATTGTAATTTGATCTGGGATGGTTTCTTCGACTACTTCGGGGACGACTTCAATGACCGGTGCTACTGGTTCAGGTTGTAGATAAAAATAAATTCCAAGCCCAAGACCTGCGAGAATGAGGATGACAATTATTTTATAAACCATGCGTTTCTTCTTTTAGGACCTTTACGGTATTGTTTTTAACATCAAGATATATGAGGGTCTCACCTACGTTGTTGTCTTTAGTGATTTCGTCAAAGCGATCTTTCGGATTGATCCATACTTTTAGGCGATAGGTCCCGGCTGGATAGTTTGAAACATTGAAGCGCTGGTCGACATAGGTGTAAAAATAGCTATCAGCCCACCCAGGAGAAATACCCTGGCGTTCCTTTCCGCAGATCTTGTACCCCGCATCTTTGTTTGCACCTGGGTGTGAGAGGTCGATCGGCTCGGTATCACGTACACAAAAGGTGGATTTGAAGCTCAATTTTTCTTTCATGTCTGGTACATCAACCGGCTCGAGATAGTAGATCGCAAAGTCCTCAAAGTGATAGTGGAGGTGCGGCTGGTGCCAGAGGAAACGGCCAGAGAGTCGTTCGGTATAGTCACCGTCGAGATGATATATGCGCTGATACACATTTCGATCGACATCAGCACGTATGCCTTTTGTCTTTGGATCTGCGACGAGCTCGAGTGGACCAGTTCCCTTGTTCCAGTATGCGGTGGTAAATAGGATGAACGTGCTACCGCCCTGCTTTTTGAGAGTGATATCATGCGGCGGGATGGCGACGATGTCTGGCATAAGGATCATTTCCTTTTCGATGAGTGACGCTACATTGTTCATCGCACTTTTGTCCAAAAATTCTGTGAGTGCTGCTTGGGCGTCTGGATATGCTTCGACGAACTGATCGATGAGAAATCCCGCTACTTGTGCACGTGATGCATCGAGTCGGATCTCATAGGTACCAGGGATGTACATATGTTTAAAGAAATCTTTTTCATCATCATGGAAAAGTGAAGAGATGCTCAAAAATGTCTGTGTTTTTGTCTTGTTCCATTTGTATGCATCAGGAAAAATGGTCTGCACAAAATCCTGATAGGTCTGCCACTGCATGCCAGCGTAGGTATTGCTAAAGTACTGCTGATCCTGTGCACCCCAGCCGAGGGCCTCGCCGATACGTTGTCCGATCTCCACCTTTGTCATTCCCGGATCCAAGGTGACATACATCGCATACGGCTTTTCTTCAAAAACCCGAGCGATCTGTTTTGTCGTCATTTCGGTCGATACGACGTACCCACCCGGTACGACACGGTCTTTGCCGATGATGCTATAGGCAATATAAAAAGGGATGCTATTGCGAATGATTTTTTCTGCTTTTAGTTTTTGAGCAATATCACTCACCGAGTCATTTGCCTCGATTTTTACAACCGCCTCTTTTTTCGGAAGGGCTTCTTGATTTGCATACCAGAGATACAGACTCCCACCTGCCACAGCACCGAGGATAATGAGTACGATAAGTATTTTAAAGAATAGCCGCATACGTCTGGATATTATACCCCGCTCCTTAGTTTTTTTCTATACTCCTTGTGGTGTGGAATAGTCTGTGCGACAAGAGCCCAGAAACGGTCAGAATGATTGAACTCCCCTAGATGACAGAGTTCGTGCACCACGATGTAGTCCTGTAGCTCTGGTTCGAGGAGTGCGATCTTGTAGTTGAACTGTAGATTCCCCTTGCTACTACAGCTGCCCCACCTGCTCTTTTGATTTCTAATGCTGATTTTATTGTATGAAAAATTGTAATGCTGGTTGAAATGTGCGAGTCTCTGCTCGATCAAAACGATAGCCTTTTGGGAATATTCCTCGATTTCTTTTTTGGTATGGGTGATGCGCTGGATACGACGCTTGAAAAACTTGAGGAGCTGGCGCTCGATCCAGTCTGTCTTGTCGTGGAGAAATTTTTCTATGATACCCATGTCGACAAATGATGGTGCGGTCACTACCACTTCACCATTCTTGTATATCGAAAGGCGGATGTTTTTTGTTTTAGGATTTTTCTTTAGGATATAGGGATGATTCACGTTTTTATTATCGCATATTTACCTGTGGACAAAATATGGCTTGACACAGCCTCGCATCGGGCGTACTATCTTTCCTAACCACCGAAAACCGGTGGAGTTCCAAATCAGATCCTATGGCAAATCGTGAAGCTCAACGTGCGCGTGAGGCCGCACTCGCCGCACTTGGAAAGACCAACAGGAGGGGCAAGAAGCCCTCCCTTGCCCAGCAGGCCGAGGCCGCTCGGCTGCTCCGTGGTAAGTAGGCCGTCCTTCGGTGCCTACAATCGCCGCCCCTCTCTCCGGAGAGTGGGCGGCTCAATTTTTATTTTATATCTATCGCAAGGAGCGAGAGCACTCCCAAAACCAAAATCAAAAATCCAGAAACACGGTTGAACCACAACATCGTTTTTCCCGTTATTTTTCCTTTTATTTTTTCCAAAAACAAAGACAAGAACAACCACCACACTGCAGAACCGATAAATACACCGAGGACGGTGAGAGAGGTATAGATATATCCAGAATGTTTGTCGAGTCCGAGTGCCACAAAGATGAGCACAAATGCTGCGATCATCGAAGGGTTCGTGATCATGAGGAGAAATGTCGAGACAAAGCAGCCAAACAATCCTTTTCCCTCAGTCACTTGTTTTTCTTCGTGAGTTTTTCGAGAAAACATGATCGAGAATGCGATAAAGAATACAAATGCAATACCGATGAACCTGAGCGGTGTTTCGAAATGAATCATAAACCGAGTTATAGCCCCCATACCAACTACCGCAAGAATACCGAAAAACGCATCAGCAGTTGCGATGCCGAGTCCAGAGAAAAATCCTGCGAGCCACCCGTAGAGGAGACTTCGACGCATACAGATAAGCCCCACTGGGCCTATGGGCGCAGCGAGGGCTATACCTAGTATGAGACTTTTTACAAATACGTCCATTACAGAGTATCGAGGGCGTCGTCGATGAGGTCTTCGGCCTCGTCGAGTAGATCCTCTACCTCGTCATAGTCCTCGTCATCATATGCGTCTTCTGCATCATCTATGAGATCCTCAGCATCATCGAGGAGATTTTCTGCACTGCGAGTATTCTCCCCATCATTATCTGCCTCTTCTACATCATCCCGAGCATCAGCGAGCACGTCCTTGATTTCATCGAGTCGATCCTCTGCGTCTGATTCACCACTCTCACCGATAGCATCTACAGCATCGTCGACAACGTCCTCAGCATCCTCAGCGAGCTCTATAGCATCTTCATACTCCTCATCATCGAGCGCATCTTCTGCTTCGTCTAGCTTGTCTTGCGCTTCATCGAGTAGGTCTTCTGCCTCGTCTACTTCTTTGTCATCCTTTTTTGCTTGCTTGATTGTATCCTCTGCTTCGTCGATCTGGTCCTGCACTTCATCGATCAGATTTTCTGCTTCGTCCTCATCGGTCTCGCCTCCTGCGTCTTCGTATGCATCGAGAGCGTTACCATAGGCATCATCGGCACGATCGTATGCTTCATCAAAATCATTTTTAAAGTATGAAAGTATCGAGTCAAAGAGATCCTCTTTTGCATCTTCTATATTATTTTCAGCACTCGCGACATCTTTTCCATCATCTTCTGTATCGTCGATCTGATCCTCTGCATCCTGCACTTGTTCGATCGCTTTTTTGATCATACTCTGTGCAGAGCTCGAATCACCACGATTTACAACGGTGCTTTTTCTGTCATCGTCATCATCGTCCTCCTTATCCTGAGCAGCCGCGAGCTGAGCCTTTAGAGCCTGAAGATGTGCTGCGAGTGCAGTCACTGAGCCATTACTCTCGGTTGTGGTAGTAGGAGCAGAGGTCAGATCAAAATACTTTTGGCGTGACTGTGGACCGAAGAATCCACTATTCGTGAGCCCATTTGCTTTTTGCCATGCAGCGACTGCTTTTTTAGTGAGTGCGAGATAGTAGGTAGTCTCGTTTCCAGGAGAACCGATCCCTGAACTAGTAATGACAAAACCATTTGCATTCAAATACTTTTGCAAACACTTTACATCCTCACCCTCTGAACCGAGGTCCAGATCGCGAGTGAGCGAACACTTGTCTGCTGCAAAGACAGGTGTAGCCACAACCAAAAGCGCAATAATTGTTAGTATGTATTTTTTAATATTCATACTTATATTATACCAGAAAAACTAGGCTGATTTTATATACTTCTTGTTGATATAGTAGGTGAAATACCCAATACCCATAACGATCGCACCTCCTAGAATGAGGAGAATCGGCCAGCTAAACCAGTCACTAAAGTACTCAGATGTGATTTTCCCCAAGTGGATGAGCAGGAATAGTGATGAGAGCATGAGCACCCCGCGGTTTTTGATATAAATACTAAAGTAAAATCCAGCAAATATGACGAGGATAAATACGAGGTCAAATAAGCCACCGATCGATATTCCCCCTGACAAAATCCCGAGGGTACCGAGGAAATACAGAATATTTTTTACTGCATCTCTTTCTTTTGACATGGTGTCAGCGAGACCCCGAGCAATGAGTATATAGACTACGCCCAAAAGCATGAGTGCCCACTTGAGGATGTCGTACGAATCATATCCAACATCGAGGATTTTGAGGAGTACCACCCAGTACGTCCATGTAGCCCACCCAATATTTAGTATGATGAGAATATTTTTCTTGTTCGCCATGTAGGCTACCGTGTACATACAGAGGAGCCCTAGAGAAATCCAGATCTGGTTTGTGAGGTCGAGTCGTATGTCCATCTCATTACAAAATATGACGATACCCATCGGGACGAGGACGGCAGAGACGGTGAGAAGTACCTGGGAAAGTACACTGTGTTCGTCTGTACGGAGGACGAGTCCCATGATATATCCGACAAAGCCGATACCGAGTGTGACTGCGAGTCGTCCCACAAATCCGATCTCATCCCAATGCTGTGCAAAAAGGAGGACGATACCTGTGAGCACGATGAGTGCACCGATCGTGTAGAAGATATTTATGAGGTGTGACGACTTTATTTCTCCTGATGCGGGTGCAGGGGTACCTTTTGAAAGATTCGACAAATCAGATGTGGTGATCTTTCCACTCGCTAGCTGTTCCTGTATAAATGCAATGATTTGATTTTTTTCCATGTATTTATTTTACCCAACCGATGAGACGAAAACTGCTCGAATAATACGAATCGTTGGTGCCGAGTGAAAGTTTCTTTTTTGCATTTCCCTTTGTGATAAAGACTCCGCGATTGTCTCTGCTAGAGCCAAATATTTCGAATATACCATCGTGACTATAGTCATATGATACGCCGTAGCCATCTGGTGATGATGGACCTGGATCGAGTGAAAGTCCCTGAGCCTCCGCGAAAGTGATCTGGTGAGTCGTATCCTCTGATATATCGTATCTATATAGTATCGGCATATCAGTGACATCTTTTCGATCTTGGAGATTTTGGATCGGCTTTAGAGTGACTTTGCCGTTTACCACAGTAAAGTCATTTTTGTATGATCCATAATACGAATAGTCTCGTGTGGTGTAGATGAAATCATGCTGCGGATTGATATTTGCTTTTGGAATATAAATAAATATAGCTACGGCTATGATAAATACTATAGGCATAGCGATAGCTACGATGATTGGGGCGTTTTTTGGGTTCATGGGAGTATTATACCACGAGCTTGATTTTCTCCTTGCAAATAGGTAGGTTGAGTACAGAAGCTCATCTTATGAACAACGTCAATGAAGAAATAGTCCTCGTAGGAGGCGGTGGTGGTGTGTATCGTATCGCTCGCTTTCTAAAGCATCGGCGGAAAAACATCACCACAGTCCAGACAATGTTTGACCATGGCGGTCACTCTGGCAGACTACGCGACGAGCGTGGTGCACTTCCCCCGGGCGATATCAGACAGGCCATTTTGGCCCTCGCTGATGATGAGGTCGAGGGTGCGTTGCGCACCCTGCTCTCATATCGCTTTTCTCACAACGGATCATCCATCGACAATGCAACGATGGGCAATCTGATGCTCACCGCACTCACCGAGCATTATGGTGATCATATTGCTGCAATCGAAGCTATGTGTCGAATCTTTCGGGTCAGAGGAAAAGTCCTTCCCGTGAGTGTCGACCACGCAGACCTCTGTGTCACTCTGAGTGACGGCAGCACAATCTGTGGTGAAGGAAAAATCGACACACGATCTACCACAGATGATCGCAGAATCGTATCGGCGCACCTATCCCCAGGAGCGAACATCTATGTCGGTGCACACGAGGCCATCGTTCGTGCGGATAAGATAGTCTTTTGTCCCGGCGATCTATTCACCTCGGTCATTCCAAATACCTTGGTGGATGGGTTCGCTGATGCGATCGAAAAGACGAATGCAAAATTGGTATACATCGTCAACCTAATGACGAAACACGCAGAGACCCCACGGTTTAACGCATCGCATTTTGCACGGACAGTACTGTCCTACATTGGGCGTGACCGCTTTCATGCGATCATTGCAAACACCTCGGTCATCCAGCCGGATATTCGAAAACGCTATCGTAAAGAACGATCCTATCCAGTACGGGTAGACGTGGATCAGCTACATAGAGTAGCCGATGTCATCCTCACGGGAGACATCGCTGATCAGAGCGGCGAGGTACTCCGTCACAACTCAAACATTGCTACACTCGTATGCAACTTGTAGAAAAGCTCGCACTGATGGATCTCGATGACACACTGTTCGATTCGACGGGGCAGCTGTACGGACTGCTCAGTGACAACATCGAGCAGATCACTCCGTTCCCCGGCATGGACGAGGCACTCACCGTTCCCGGATTCACCTATGTCCTCGTGACGAGAGGTGAACCGGAGCGGCAGATGCGCAAAGTCCAAAGACTCGGGATCCAACCTCGATTCGATTCGATCATCATCGTACCAACAGATACAGAGAAACGAGGGGTCTTCCGTACGCTTGTTGGAAAGGCAGGTCGTACATGGGCTGTCGGAAATCGACTGGACTGCGAGATCCAGTACGGGAACGAATGTGGCTTTACCACGGTATACATGAAGCACGGCAGATACGCGTCGCATGTGCCGGAACCACATCAAGTCCCACACCACACCATTCATCATTTGACTGAACTCCCCGCCATTCTCATGGCTTGAGGAGCACACGCGCGGCGACCAGGACGGTCCCGCGCGTTTTTTTATGCATGTAACCCTATCTGTAGCTCATATAGTCTACGATACTCCCCTCCATCGATTTTGAGTAGTTCATCATGAGTACCAGACTCAATGATTTTTCCTTCTTTAAATACGAGGATTTGATTTGCCTTTCGTACGGTACTCAAACGGTGCGCGATGATAAATGTAGTCTTGCCTTTCATGAGATCATCGAGAGACTTTGTGATGACATTTTCCGAACCAGCATCGAGTGCTGAGGTAGGCTCGTCCAAAATGAGGATACGAGGATTGCGGAGCATCGCACGTGCGATCGCCACTCGCTGTTTTTGTCCGACAGATAGTTTTACCCCTCGCTCACCTACTACCTGATTCCATTTTTCAGGGAACTTTTCGATAAAGTCGAGTGCGTGCGCCTTGATCGCTGCAGTTTTCACCTCATCATCACTCGCATCAAATCGTCCGTACTTTACATTCATCTTTATCGTATCGTTAAAGAGTACCACTTCCTGTGGGACAACTGCGATCTGCTGGCGCAATCGTCTCAGATTTACATCATGAATATTGTGTCCATCGATGAGAACCTCTCCCTGTGAAGCAAAATGATAGCCCGAGACGAGATCGATGAGTGTGCTTTTCCCTACACCTGATTCACCGACGAGTGCCACTACCTCTCCTGCTTTTACCTTGAAAGAAATATCTTCAAGGACCTGTTTTCCTTCTTCGTATTTAAAGTGAACATTTTTGAGCTCAATATCACCACGGAGATCAAAAACCTGACTACCCTGTTTTTCGTACGGTTCTGTAGCGAGTGAGAGAATCTTTTCTGTTTCCTGAATATTTACGATACCGTTTTGGATCGTCTGCCAGTTTCGCGCGATGACGGTAAATGGACCAAAGACCATCGATGCATAGCTCACAAATGCGATGAGCTCTCCGATCGTCATCGTGCCCTGATTGATATATGCGACTGATACGAGGAAGATCACGAGCTGGGTCGCGAGGATCGTGAGTCGCTGATACAGCGTGAGTGCTCCCCAGACATTGGTGAGCTTCATCCACAACGGCACAGCACTTTTCATTTTGCTCGAGAGCTTGTTCCGCTCATACTCCTCGGCACTCGCCTGTTTGATCGCAAATGTATTTCCGACGACATCAAATGATTCTCCGAATACAAAGTTCAATGCATCCCAATACTCTTTTTGATATATACTCGTATTTTGAATCTGCGTAGAGAATATAAATATATAGAGTGCGACTCCAGCCATGAGGATACCGGCGAGGAGTGGGTTTAGATAAAATGCGACGGCAAATGCGATCACGATACTCAAAATCTGCGGAGAGAGGTCGATGATGATGCGTCCGGCAATAGTCTCGAGCGCACTCGCTGCCACGTTTATCTTGTTGCTCACTTCACCAATTTTATTTGTTTTATGAAAAGAGATCGGGAGCAATAGGAGATATCCAAAGCCATAGCTCAGATAGTCCAGCCAGATCACATTTGAAAATTTTTCACTTAAAATATTGATCCGCCAGTCGAGGAGATAGGTCACGAGCTGTACCACTGCCCAGAGTGACAGGAGAAATACATAGCCCTGTGTCGCAATGCTGTCGAAAAATTTTCCAGCGATAAATGGAATGAGACCGTTTCCGATGGCTGAAAGGATACCCATTACACTGAGCATCACGATCTCACGTCGATATTGGCCGATGTACTTCATCAGTACCTTGAAGCCTGTATACAAATTCTCCCGGGTTAGTTTTTCTGTGGTTTCCATAGACGAATACTAGCACTTTTATGGAAAAGTGGTAGTCTACGTGGAGGCAAAAACCGCACACATATGAACGAAAATACCACAACTCCCATCGTCTGGATCAGTCACGCAGTCTCAGGCGATGTGGAAGGAAACCTCGCGAAAATCACCGAGATCTGCGAAGAGGTTCAGCGACAAGGGGTCCAGCCCCTGTTTCCGAGCTTCACCAGCCGGAGATACAAGGTGAAACTCACGCCCGAAGAGTCCGAACGGCAAGTACGGGCATTCTTCAGCGCTTTAGTAGTCCACGAACTCTGGCTGTACGGAGATGAGATCACAGTGGGGATGCAGCGGGAGATCCGCATTGCACGGGAGTACGGCGTCAAAGTCGTGGCGAAAACTCCGGCTACGGCGAAAGCTCTCGAGGAACTGAAGATCTGACTAAGTCGATCGGAAAGCCCGGCGCGCATGCGCGCCGGGCTTTTTATTTTCACAATAAAAAACGACCCGTCTGCACATCGGCAGAGCGGGCGTTTGGGACCTTCACAGGCTGGTCAGGCGGTAGCGGGTGGTAGAGTGCACTATCTGGTCGTGCACGTGAGGATCGGCATACTCCGGCGAATCTCCTCGGGCGGAACCTCGGCCAGACGCCTCGACGTGGTGAAGAATTGGGCTTTCAACCTGACGCCAATGAGCGGGTCCAGAATTTCTTCACCGGACCACGGGCTTTCCTCAAAGAATTGAAAGCCTCCATCCAGAAGCCGCCGCATTTCTGCGAGCAGGGCCTGGACGGAAAAGTTCGTCATCCTCGCGATGGTCCGGCAGAAAATACCGGCTTAACGGGGACCACAATCCTGCAGGATGGCCTCATAGATCTGCACGAGCAGGTCGTTGGTGATGGATTCAGCTCGGTCGATGGCGGGAATTATTTCGTTGATATTCATGGTGTGCTTCAACACACTTTCTACACCATAAATGTAAATATGTCAACTACTGCACCTGAAATGTAATCACATACTCCCCTGGAGGAATTTCTTGATTTGCTTTTCGTGGAGGCGCAATATCTGAAATCGAAATCGTGTGAGCGCCAAATACATATGGTGCTTCATCAGATGGAAAGTTTCTTGTCTCGGTATTTACTCCGTCATTCATAGTCACATTTACCGTCACTGCTCCAGCCTGGATACATGTCACATCGATCGGACATCGGCTATCCTGTACAAATGAATTCAATGTAAGTGATAGTGATCCCGCTGTCTTTGTTTCTCCGACTTTTAGTGTAATGAGATTTTCTTTTTCAAAAGACATCGATCCTGCAGCATTTGCCAAGAGGAGAACGAGCCTGCCATCCTTGAACGTATAGTGTGAGACTTTTGAAATATGGTCTACAAAAATACTCTCCTGAGATCCTTCGCAAAACATCTTTGTACTGCCGATCGGACCAAAGCTGAGGATCCCATCACTGCCGAGTGCGTAGTCAGAAAAGAAACTATTACAATCAGTTTTTCCGGCCGTATTTCCATCAGACGAAAGAGTGATGCTAAATGCATCTTTTTGATTCGGAGTGATGGTAGTACCATCTGGGAGTGTCGTCTCAACCCAGACCCATTTTGTATCTAAAATATCCTGTGGGCCACCTACTGGAGTGCTACCTGGTGGGAGCTTGCCCTGCGGAATCTGCTGTGGAGCCTTTGCTAAACCATATAGAAATATAGCCACAATGAGTAATACTATGACAATAATGATTCTTTTTATCATGTATATATACTAGCACAATTTACCACCACAAGCCGAAAATATTTTTTGTTTTGAGGAGGGCGCGTGTAAGTGGTCCAAAGTATCCGGTAGAAATAATATTTGCTTTTTGCTGGTATTCTGCGAGAGCTCTCTGTGTCAGTTCACCGAAAAATCCTGTCGCGCCGACCGCAGCCAAAGCTGCTGCCTGAGGGCCAGCTTTTTGAGTAATGAGGACCTCCTGGAGCTTGCGGACATCGTCGCCGGTAGTATCTTTCTCGAGATCACGAGGTTCTGGAGTCACAGTCGGGGCAACCGCGACTACAACAGGGGTCGGCGTCGGGACCGGCGCAGTATATGCGACTGTTGGAGCAGTGACTGCAGGTGCAGAGACCGCAGCCACTGTTGCCACCTTACGTTTTGGTGCACCTCCGCCCCCACGACGACGTACTCTTTTCTCTGGTTCTGGTGCAGCCACAGCGAGCTGAGGTTCCTCTGGAGCTGGTTCTATCACCGGTTCAGGTTCAGGCTCTGGTTCGATGACTGGAGGAAGCGTCACATATATATGACCAGCTTGTACGGCAGCGACAAGTGTCTCACTGTTGCGAGAAATACTCACTGCTCTCCACGCGCGACTCTCTGCACTCGTTTCTTCTATCCAGGTGATACCACCGTCAATCGATGTAAAAAGTGGTCCCGACAAAACTCCGGCAATTATGGTTTTTCCATCATCTGAGATGTCTACTGTCCACCATGTATATGCACCAGATGACTGTTCTACCCATGTCGTACCGGCATCAGTCGAAGTATACACATTGCTATTTGTAGCAACCGCTACAACCTCCTCACCATCTTCAGAAACTGCGATAGAGGTCCACTGTTTCTCGGGAGTATCGAGATCTATCCATGTTGCACCACTATCTGCAGACATCACTATCTTGCGTCCTTGCGCTACCGCAAAGATCTTTTCTCCGTCTTCATCCATCGAAACTGACATCCATCGTTGTGCACCGGTAGTCGTCGCCTCGGACCATGTATCTCCACGGTCTGTGGATGTATATATAAATCCATTATAGTCGAGCGCGACTGCAATACCTTCGTCTGAAATATCGAGTGCCGACCAGTTTCTCTCACCAGATGTCGTGAGGTCTGTCCATGCACCATCAACATATCGGCGAATATATCCCCCGTAGTCAGCTACGAGCAGTGTCTCACCGTCAGGTGAAATACCTGCTGCATACCATGTATCTTGTCCGAGTGTATCCTGCTTTTCCCAGGTGATGCCCCGATCCTCTGACAGATATACATGTCCATTGTAGGCAGCAGCCACTGCAGTCTCTCCGTCTTTTGATAGAGAGATAGATTGCCAATCAGCTAAAACCGAAGAAGTAGACACTGCCCAATCCGCTGAAAAGCCTTTTTGAGGAAAGAGGAGGATGATGCTCACAAGGCTCAGAAATAAGGCTTTTTTAATCATAATTCAAAGATATCCCCGTCTTTTAGGCTAGAAAAACGGATCCACGACGGGGTGATTCTAAAATACCGCTGGTCAGGATGCTCGGCAAAGCGTGCTGAGAAAGGATTTTTCTGTACACACCGTTCACGTGCACTGATGAGCTCATCGCCTGCGAGCTCGGTCGCCACCCCTTCATACTGCACGGTGATCACTTCGTCGAGACTCCAGCCGATCACACAGGCTACGTGGGGATTTTCGGTAATATTTTTGTACTTGCGTGTCGTATTTGCGGTACCAAAAAATATCTCTAGATTCTCATTTTCAGCGAACCCGACCACCGCACTCTGAGGAGTGCCCTGTGATCCGACTGATGAGATCGTCATCAGCTTTTGCTTTTTTATGAATTCAAGTATTTTTTGTTGCTGGTTCATTTAAAATTCTTTTTTGTCTCCCTCATTCATGATAACAAACTCTATGCCATTTTTGGGGAGTTCTTCGTTTGGTACTCGATGGCACATACCGATGCGCTCCCGAATGAGTGATGCATCGTGTACTGGAAAAGCAATTCGTGGTTTCAATGTCAGTGCATACTTCATAAAATCAGGGATCTTGCACCATCCACTCGCAACAGGCAAAGCGAGAATATCGATAGGTTTTTGCGGATTGATATACGAATCTCCAGGATAAAATAGTTTATTGTCGATAAAGTAGCCCGTATTTTGTACCTGTCCGATCTCTTTGAAAATCTCTTCGTGCTTCCCTTCAAATGCTTCGATGAGTACGTCTTTTACTGTAGTACTTTGTGGACCTTCGAGGAGGGTGAAATCGATTCCGAGTTCTTTTAGTTTCACTCCGACACCAGAATTCGTAATCACCTGTGCCTGAGGATTGTTTTTCAATATTTCTTTGAGTGACTCAATATGGAAATGATCAGCGTGTTCGTGGGTGATGAGCACGAGATCGATGCCGGTAATAGCATTTTGTCCTGTCGAAAAAATCCCTGGGTCAGTGAGGATTGTGATTTTGTCTGTTTTGATGAGGAGGCAACAATGGCCAATCTTTTTTATATGCATGTATTTATAATAACAGATTATTCATAATCCCACGTCTCTAGATCCACATTCAAAAAATCATAAAATTTACTATTCTCCAGATTGTACTGACCGAGATATGGATTATCTGTAGTAAATCCAAAAGGGTTTTTCTGACATAGATATACCAATGCCTTGCATGGCACACCGGGGTACATCCACAATACCCATTCCTGTCTTCCGAGAGTGTACTCGTTACGCAGGTGCAGCTGCATATAGCACATGAGATATGTAACCAGATGCTCCTCTAAGAAAAAGTTGATCTGATTTTCAGTTTTCTCTCTCTTGTAGAAGGCGATGTCTTCGTCAATATATTTTTGAAATAGCACATCTTCTTTATATAGTTTCTTTAGACTATTTAGATTGCCACTAAAATCTTTTGTACTGATATACAGGTCGTTCCAGGTTTGATATGTAAAGGCATGCTGAATCTGTAGTTGTTGTTTATTTTTGACAACGAGGTTTTGTAGTGCGTTTTTATGTTTGATCATTTCGATCATGAAACGCTCTTTTAGGATATTCGCTTTTTCATCAGAGATTAAATAGAGAAAATCCCCGTAGATAAAGTTTAAACCTATCTTCGGCTCGGTGACTTTATTCACGCCAAAATCAAGGATCCACTCAATACACTTTTGAGCGGACTGCCCTGTTGCAATACGAGACATAGAGATAGGCATGGCAACAACGCCCCATCCTTTGGGGAATTTATTGATACCATGAAATGTGTTCTTTTCTAAAGCCATTTAATAACCTTGTGGTGGTTGTACTCTACTACCGAGTAGGCTCAAATTCAAGCCTTTTATTTCCTCATACACTTTCTCTGAAAAGTTATGTAGTTTTGTTCGCTCTTCCTCTGTTTTAGTCGAAAGAATAAAATCAAGAGCTTTTTCAAAATCATTTTTAAATTTCTGGTTGATATCTTTCCAGGCAATGCCCTTCAAGATCTCTGCACATTCTGGATCAAATGAAAGCACGCCGAGCTTCATGAGGAGTGCGATCGAGGGGTAACCTAACTCACTTTTGTAGTACGAAGAGTTGTCGTTCGACATGATCGCATTCTTTGTAGGATCGTAGGTAATAATATAGAACTTATTTCGTGTAGATGAGTACGACTTTGCAGTATTTCCATCCACCTCTATCCGCTCATCAGCGATGGTGCCGAGGGCTTCGTATATTTTGGTGATAGAAGGTATTTTCCATTTCATACAAGAAGCTTTTTCACCGCTATCACAGATGGTCCCTTTATAACTTCCTCATCTTTTACCCCAAACAATGCAAGTAGATTTTGAAGTCCCTGCTGTGTTTTTGATTTAAATTCTATAGACGGATGACCCTCGATCATTTCGAGATCTACCCCATCCTCGCCTAGGAAATACTGCCAGCCGATACAGTTGAATGTAAAATCATAGCTGAAGTCTTTTGTATAATTGTCTACGATAAATTGCTCTGCCTCCTTTTCATCATCAAATTCTTTCTTAAACGAAATTGCTGACTGCTTTCCAACTGTTTTTATCTCTGTATTTTTAATGGAGACGATGATCGGTTTTTCATCCCAAATATTTTTTGGAATCGCCCGAAGTCGTAAAAATACTTGCTCTAGAGGCAGCTCCCTATGCTTGTATATTTTATTAGTAATCTCATAATCACCCTTAAATGTCGCGCCTTTGCTCTCGAGAATGGCTCTGGCAGTATCTAGGGTTTTGGGAAATGTGCGTGCGTCGATCATATAGCACATTATTCACCTCTATACACCTTCTCCAGCAGCGCTATATCTAACCGCTTCATCGGCATGAGTACATCCATGACGCGTGCCACCTGATCTGGTGTGCCCTTCATGAGCATTTCATCGAGATTCGGCGTCACTACTTGCCACGATATGCCGAACTTGTCTTTTACCCAGCCACACTGTTCTGAGTCTGGTACTGCAGAGAGTTTGTCATAAAAATAATCCATTTCAGCCTGATCTGCACAGCGGATGATGAGTGAGAATGCTTCGTTAAAGGTAAACGCGGGAGCCTCGGGTGCATCCATACTCGCAAACCACTGATTTTCCAGAGTATAGTCTGTGTACATGACGTTACCCTCGGGATACAGAGCGAGCGTCCCTCGTTTTGAGTTTTTAAACACAGACAAATGAAAATCTGTCGCCTCTTTTGCTTTTCCAGAAAATAGATGCGCAGGAGTGATAAACGGTCGGGGCTCGCCAGCTGGATCAGTCAACATGAGCTGCCACGAGACGCCAAAACGGTCTTCTACCCAACCATACCGTTTGCTAAATGGATACTCCTGCAGTGGCATGAGGATTTTTCCTCCCTCTACGAGCTTTGTCCACAGTGTATCGAGCTCTTCTTTTTTAGAAACATTGAGCATAAAAGAAATGCTCGGGTTGAGCTGAAACATCGGACCACCGCTCAGTGTCGCGATCTCGTAACCATCGATCTCAAAATTCACCACGTCATTATCTCCATATGGAGTGTGGAGCACATATGAACTATTTATTTTTGAATTTTTAAAAATACTGACATAAAAAGCAGTCGCTTCTTTTGCCTCTTTATCGAACCAAAGGTGTGGGACAATTTTTTGCATACATCCATTATACATTATTGACAACATCTTTTAACGGTAGTACATTCAGGATGAATATGAGTACCCAACGCATCCCCTGCAAGTGCACGCGCTGCACATGGAGAGGACCGCTCGAGCAAGCAGATCTGGAACACGACCAGACGCAATGTCCCGAGTGCAGCGCGCCGATCACCACGAACACTCTGGGTGATCGACTGGTAGATGAGGTCGCACTGCACTTTCGAGGGCTATACGAGAACGTCCCGTTCCTGTGAACACCGCCTCACTCAGCACATACGAAAAGGACCATCCCGTTGCGGATGGTCCTCTTGTTTTATATTTATTTTTTATTTATCCCTGCACAAACGTCAACGCCCTTCCCTTTTTACCTCCACGACCTGTTCGGCCGATACGGTGAATGTAGTCTTCGTAGGTCGCTGGGAGATCATAGTTGATCACGTGTGAGACATCAGCAATGTCGAGACCTCGAGCGGCTACGTCAGTAGCGACGAGGATCTTTACTTTGTTTGTTTTAAACTGTCCGAGGGCCTGCTGGCGTTTGCTAAAGTTTTTGTCTCCATGGATCGATTCGGCGACGAGTCCCATTGCATTGAGTGCCTTTGAGAGCTTCTCTACGCCATGTTTTGTCTTTCCGAATACGATCACCTTTGTGAAAGAATCATCTTTGAGGAGCTCAGCAAGTTTTGCGGTTTTGTGATCTGGGTGCGCAACACGGACGACATCCTGATCGATCGAGTTTGACGTATCACGAGTTTTCACTGAGATACTAACTGGATTTTTGAGGAATTGTCCGATGAGGGCATTGATCTCGGGAGTTGTAGTCGCAGAGAAAAATAGTGTATGACGATTCGGCGCCATTGCAGCCATCATCGCTTTTACATCAGTGATAAATCCCATGTCGAGCATGCGATCTGCCTCGTCGAGTACGACGGTCTGAAAGTTTTTGAGCTGAATATGACCCTGTTCGATGAGGTCCTTGAGGCGTCCTGGGGTACCGATGATGAACTGATTTTTATATCGAAGCGCCTTTATCTGTGGAACGATACTTGCTCCACCGACACAGACGACTGACCACATACTCATGTTTTTGGTAAATGCACTGAGCTCATCGCGGATCTGTCCTGCAAGCTCGCGTGTAGG
>CAZNYP010000009.1:0-25492 GCA_964577365.1 uncultured Candidatus Saccharibacteria bacterium | reverse complement strand
TATACCAACTTCCCCGCTTTCACCACATGCTCTACGAGTGTATGCGTATACCCCATTTCATTGTCATACCATCCCATCACCTTTACGAGATTTCCACCAACAACGCGCGTGAGTGCGAGATCAGCGATACTAGCGTGAGGATTTCCGAGGATGTCCTTAGATACCAAAGGCTCTTCGGTCACCGTAAATACTCCTTTCCATCGATCTGAACCTGCCGCTGCTTTGAGCGCTGCATTTACCTCCTCAGCTGTCGTATTTTTCTTTAAAATAGCGGTGACATCTACAATAGACCCTGCAACTACTGGCACACGGATAGAAATACCATCAAATAGTCCTTTCAAATGAGTTGCCACTTTGGTAACTGCGACAGCCGCACCAGTAGAAGAAGGCACGATATTCATCGCGGCAGCACGTCCTTCTCGAAAATCCTTTTTATTTGGACCATCGACGATAGACTGGCTCGCGGTGTATGCATGGACCGTGTTTAGAAGTGCTTTTTCTACACCAAAGACCTCATCGAGAATAGCGATCAAAGGACTACCTGCATTTGTCGTACAAGAAGCATTTGAGGTGATCGCGCATGTTCCCATTTTATCCTCATTCATCGCCATCAAAATAGTTTCGCCCTTCACCGCGCCCGTCTCGTCCTCTTTTCCTGGAGCAGAGATGACTACACGCTTTGCACCTGCAGTGATATGGACCTGAGCTTTTGCGTATTCGGTAAATAGTCCCGTAGACTCGACAACAACATCGATATCGAGCTCTTTCCATGGGAGCTTTGTAGGATCTTTTTCACTCACATATTTTACTCCTTCGAGGGTACAATCGCTTTTGCCATAGGCTGTGTCGTATTTCAAAAGGTATTCGAGGTTCTTGATATCACCGAGGTCATTGACTGCAACTATTTCTATCTCTGGTCGTGTCTTTGCAATTCTAAAAAAAGCTCGTCCGATTCTCCCAAAGCCGTTTATGGCAACGCGTATTTTTTTCATGGGTTTATTATATCAAGGTTTGACTTTGGATACCATTTTGGTAGAGTTTAATCACTTGCGAGGTTCAATTCCTCTCTTCGGCACTATAGCTGGGGGCAAGGGCAAAGTCCGCTTCGGCGGATTTTTGCTTTTAGGGTAGTACACTTACAAAATAAAGCGGTCCCCTGGTATTACTACAAACAACTACCCTTGGAGATTCATTGAAACCAACAGACCAGTACCTGACACCCTTTTTCTCTCTTACTTCATAGACTTTATCTGCATTTTTGATTATATAAGTAACATAAGGTAACAATTTAAATCTTTTGATTTGATCTGGGATGGCTCGATTTTTTCTTCCCTTTCTCAAAATATGAGTGAAGCCGGAATTAGTAAAATGTATTTTCCTGCCCTCTAGGATATAGCAATGAACGGGTCTCAGTTCGAAATAGAACTTTCTTGAGAAATTTAAAATTGTTTCATAATTGTCCATTTCCCCACCATAGCAAATGAGAGATAAAATTCTGATAACAAAAAATTAACAGAAATGTTATTTCGGTCTGTGTAAAAACGACAGAGCCCCTCTTCGCGAGGGGCCTGATATTTAACGGACCTACAGGAAGTAGGTTGCTACAAACGGTGGGATGGCCACTGCCAGGCCTCCGTACTGTATCCACATTGATCGGCGTGACAGCGGGTCACCGGTTGTAAATCGGTCCACCTCGTGTCGGAAAAAGTGGAGTGCCACGAGGAGTCCGAACAGTCGGATACCAAACATGCTACTACTGTGCTGGTCGACCACCGTGACCTGGCCAAGCATCGGGTGGATGACCGATGACCAGGGTGGCACAATGATCATGAGCCAGACGACGGGACCAAAGGTACATACAAAAACCGTACCATACAGAATGAGGAGTGGTGTAAACCACAAGACAGTGAGTACGCCGTTATATACGGACGCAAAGAGATCGAGAGGGCTGTTCATAGGTGGAAGGGATCTAGCAAGGCATATTAGCACAAAAGCCCTAAATATGTAATACTGTCAATATGTCAGTAGAAAAAGCCCTCAAATCAAGTAAATTAAAGGTGACCAAGGCCCGCCTCGCAGTGGGTACTGCCCTCGAGCGTGCCGGCATGCCACTCAAGATCGAAAGTCTCTTTGAACTCCTCCCTGAAAAGCCAGATCTCACTACTATATATAGAATCCTCGAACAATTTGAAAAAGTAGGCCTCGTCCGCCAGGTAGACCTCCGTCACGGACACACGCACTACGAGTGGGGACACGCTCATCACATCACCTGCGAGTCATGTGGCACTGTATTCCCCATCGAAGAAAAAAGTATAGAAAAAACATTGCATACAGTCGCCGACAAATACAAAAAAGAGATCATGATCACTGATCATGCGCTCGAATTTTTTGGAATCTGTAAAAAGTGTCGCTAACGGTTGTAGTCGTCTGCCACTCGGACGATGTCTGCCTCGTCAAAGTTCCCTGTAGCGATCTCGAGGAAAACGCACGGGCCTTTTACTCGATGGAGTACATTGTGATCGATGGTATACTCGTCCCCCTTTTTTCCAGCAAATATTTGATCCCCGATCATGATAGTCCCCGAGTCAGTGAGGATTTTCCAAAACTCTACGCGGTTCTTGTGATACTGAAGACTGAATTCTTCCCCATCATTTACCGTGATCATCTTTACCGTACTCGGTTCATTTAGAGTAAATCGCTCAAAGTCTCCCCACGGGCGCTGTTCTTTATATATTTCCATGATTTAAAAATTGTTTTATCCACTCCTCGGTCTCGGTCGGATCCTTTACCTGGACTGTGTCCACACCAGCGGCTTTTGCTGTTTCGTCATTGCCGCCTGGATACAGCGCATCGCCCACATAGACCACTGCTTCCTTTGGAATTTGCAGGAGTTTTGTCACCTCATCGATACCAAAATGCTTGTCGTATCCTTTTTTGGTGATATCGAGCGTCGTCATACCGCCGATCGATATGGTGTAGTTTGGAATTTTTTTATCCAAAATACCTTTTATGAGCTTTCGTTTTTCCTGGTTTGGATCAAAATCACGCTTTACCCCTATCGGCGCACTCTGACCGAGTGCTGAAAAAGAGATCTGCGAGCCTCGGTTTTCCACACGCTCTCCAAATGCATTTGGTAGTTTTATACCTGATTCCTGGATCGCATACTCGACCGCAGAGAGGATCTCAGCCTTTTCTGGATCAGACAAAAGATACTCATACTCCTTCTTCCAGCCGTGTTCGTAGGTATAGAGGGCGGTGCCATTTGTCGGGAGGAGGTATAGATGGGCGAGTTCCTTTGGCTCGGCGTGCATATGGTGGACAAACTGATTTGCGAGCTGACTGTATGAGGCCCCAGAGATGACCGCCACCTTTACTTTTTCCAAAAGTCCACGCAAAAGTGCTGCCATACTAGGGTTCAGCGGTTGTTTGCTCTCTGCAAGCGTTCCATCGAGATCAAATATGATAAGTCGTTTCATTTATCCCCAATTATACACCTAAAAAATGATATAATAAAGCAAATGCTTCGACCGATAGCTGTCACTACGATAAAACGCAGCGTTGTGGTCCTTTACCATGAGATCAAGCATACTCCGACTAGGACAGAACACTCCTTGCGATACAGTACCAGTACCAACGGTACTGATTTTTCGCTCGCAAAAGAAGAAATAATCCTCAAAACAAAGACAAATAAACCAGAAAAACTAGAACTCTGTAGTGATTGGAAACTTTCAAAGCTCGGCTCGAGCTATGTACTCTCGTATGTACGTGACAAAAGTGTGTCAGTGCAGGCATTTAGTACCGATGGAAAGTCGTATATAGTAAAAACAGAACAAAAGAGTGCTTTTGCAAAAAGCATCGCTCACTGGAACACCACCTATGTCGCATACAAAGGTGATTTTGAGATCACGACCAGCCTTTCAAAGGATCTTTCCGCCTGGAAGGAGACCGGTGCACTCGTCCTCTCCCCTCGCCGAGGATTTTTTGACTCTGGACCACTCTATGTCATCGGATCACACACCATGGTCGGCGGTATTCTCGTAGTGTATGGCTCACGCCGCCGAAATATCGTCGTCGGTGCTGCCCTTTTTTCTCACAAAGATCCACATCGCATCATCTGGCGCTCAGAAAATACCCTTTTTGAAAAAGAATTCCCGAGCGAACAAAAGTGGCAAGCATTCGGAACTCTGTTTTGGAAAGACGTCGTATGGCTCTATATCGGTTCCGAGTCAGGTGAGATAAAAACATTTAACCTCCCCCAGGTAGTGCGTGCACAGAGTGTAGAATCGCTCAAAAGGGTTGCGCACAATCCAGTCCTTGCGCCGCATCATGAAAATGACTGGGAAAACGAAGCTGTGTTTAATCCTGCAGCATTTGCGGATAGTGAGCATGTCCACCTCCTCTATCGTGCTGTCGGTGGCGAAGGGTTGTCAGTCATGGGATATGCAAAAAGTCCTGACGGACTGCATTTCAAACGCGCACACGGGGCACCTGTGTACAAGCTCGGCAGTAGTCAGGGATATGAGCGTATTTTTTATCCATCCGGTGGAGGCTCTGGTGGATCCGAAGATCCTCGTGCGGTCGTCATCGATGATCGTGTATATGTGACATACGTATACTTTGGTGGATGGGATTCTATGCGAATGGCACTCACCTCTATTTCCCTAAAAGACTTTCGAGCAAAAAAGTGGAACTGGTCAAAACCCACCTTCCTTTCTCCACAGGGTGAAATGCATAAAAACTGGGTATTTTTTCCGGAAAAAATAAAAGGCAAATATGCCATACTACACGGAATTGTTCCCGAGATCATGGTTGATTACATCGATGATTTAAAAAAGATAAAAATCATTCACAGTCCACGACTCGTCGGTCCACAACCTGGACGAAAAAACTATTGGGACAACAAGATCCGTGGAGCAGGACCGCCGCCGATAAAAACTCCGCACGGTTGGCTCCTCTTGTATCACGCAGTAGACGTGTATGACCCGCATCGCTACAAAATTGGTGCGATGCTCCTCGATTTACAGGATCCTACAAAAATTTTATATCGTTCTTCTCGCCCTATTCTCTGCCCTGATATGCATTATGAAAACGAGGGCAAGCCGGGTATCGTCTATGCATCAGGTGCCATCGTAAAGGATGGTAGACTATTTATATATTACGGTGGTGGCGATAAAGTAGTCTGCACGGCGACCGCAGATTTACAAGAATTTTTAAAAGAATTGATGACTGGTCACGATATCCACCTCGAAGTCACCACTAATCTACAAATATAATGTTCACCGTACGACGCGAAGAAGAAAATCCGATCCTCCAGCCACACCCGAGTACTTCGTGGGAGTGTTTTGGTGCGTTCAACCCGAGTGTCGTTCACGATGGCACGCATGTTCACATGGTCTATCGAGCACTCGGCACACCAGAGTTGCTCGAGCCAAAGATGAATGACTTTTCAACGATCGGATACTCAAAGAGTCGCGACGGAGTACATTTTTCTAAACATACACAGCTTTTTAAACCACAGTACGAATGGGAAAAGTTTGGCTGCGAGGATCCACGTATCACTTTTTTTGAAGGAAAATACTATATTTTCTATACTGCCCTCTCAAAATATCCATTTGCTGCATCAGGGATAAAGGTGGCGGTGGCGATCACTACTGATTTTAAAACATTCGAACGCCATCTCGTCACTCCATTCAATGCAAAGGCCATGGTCCTTTTTCCAAAACGCGTCAATGGGAAAATAGTTGTGATGTTTAGCATCCACACAGACATGCCACCGGCACGTATCGCGGTAGCCGAGCTCGATGATATAGAACATCTCTGGTCAAAAAAGTTTTGGGAAAACTGGTATACCGACTGGCAGAGTCAGACGATCGATGTACGACGCCTCCCTGAGGATCACGCCGAGGTAGGAGCGGTTCCGATCGAGACTCCCGAGGGCTGGCTCATCCTGTACTCGCATGTTGGTGACTATTTTTCTGATAAAAAAGTATTTGGTATCGAGGCACTTCTGTATGCAAAGAACAATCTGAACATGATCCTCGGTCGCACTCGAGGTCCGATGATCGTACCCGAGGAAAGCTATGAAAAAAACGGGGTTGTTTCAAACATTACATTCCCCACTGGAGGATACATCAAGAACGACTACCTTCATATATATTATGGTGCAGCAGACACCGTGAGTGCAAAAGCGACGGTCTCCCTCCCGCATCTCCTCGACACCATCATGCCGAGTCGAAACGAGGCTATCGTCACACGTTCAAAGCACAACCCGATCCTTGCCCCATTTGCAGAGCATCCATGGGAGAACAAAGCGGTCTTTAACCCTACCGCAATCGAGATCGAAAAAACCATATACATCCTCTATCGTGCGATGGGTAATGACGATGTATCGACGGTAGGACTCGCGCTTTCAAAAGACGGCGAAACGATCACCGAGCGCCTCCCATACCCTATATATGTACCACGCAAAGGGTTTGAGACAAAAGGCTGTGAGGATGCTCGTATCGTCCGCATCAAAGACATGCTGTACATCACCTACACTGCGTACAACGGTGTCGATGCACCACGCGTCGCGGCGAGCAGTATATCGGTAAAAGATTTCCTCGCACGAAAGTTCGATGCCTGGTCAGAACCGATGATCGTCACTCCTGACGGTGTCGATGACAAGGACAGCACCATTTTACCCGAGACACACAACAAGCACTACATGTTCGTCCACCGCATCGGGATCAATGTCTGTGCTGATTTTCTCCCCTCACTTGATTTTGCAAAAAACAGAGTAAACAAATGTATCGAGATCCTCCGACCTCGTCACGGTATGTGGGATGGAAAAAAGTTGGGCCTCGCAGGACCACCACTCAAAACCAAAAAGGGCTGGCTCTGGCTATACCACGGCATATCACAACGTGGGACATATCGCCTCGGTGCTGCACTCTTTGATCTCAATGACCCGACGAGACTGATCTCACGCCTCGCCGATCCGATCCTTTCTCCCGAGACTACCTATGAGCTCTACGGACAGGTGGACAATGTAGTCTTCCCCTGTGGAGCAGTGATCCGTGGTGACACACTCTATATATATTATGGCGGAGCTGACTCGGTGACAGGGGTCGCAACCATGAGTGTCTCACGCATCCTCGATGCATTGTTGAAGTAACGGTGAAGTAGGAGTACAATACGAGAGAACCCCCTGATCTCCTCATGAAAAAAATTACCTTTATCGGTGCGGGTCAACCAACCGCTGATGTGGTATTCAACCGTCACAAAAGCCCATTGTCAGGTCTGACAGAACAGGGCCGTCAACAGATTGAAGGTGCAGCTCTGTACATCGGCACCATAGACCACTTGATCGCTACGTATGAACCAGACGTATGCGAGAGTGCACGGATCATCATGGGAACTCGATTCCCGACGAACACTACCTTCATCCATGAACTTGGGATGGGGGTGGGGCGTCCTAGTGGATGGACGGACACGGCAGCACGCGAACTGTGGCTCGCTATGCAGCGTCTATGTTCACCGTCAGCATCAGTAGCCGTCATCATTCGCGCGGACCTGATACCTAGTATCATTCGCGCACTCTGCAAGGGCTACCAATATTCCGAAGAGATCCTCGATCGGCTCGATCGTTCGCGGATCAATTTCGGCTACAGTTTCACCATTGCATTTGGGAACTGACGGCACTACCACCATTTTTCACGAGCCCCGCATACGCTGCGGGGTTTCACTTTTATATCTGTATATCTCCGTACCCTTCTTTAACCATATCTTCTTTCGGGACAAATCTCATCGCAGCAGAATTCATACACCATCGTTCTCCTCCGTTTGGTCCATCATTAAATACATGCCCGAGGTGTGAGTCTGCGATCTTTGATCGGACCTCGGTGCGCTTTGTACCTAGTGTATTATCCTCATGCAGTGTCACGGCATCTGGTTGTATCGGTTTGGTAAACGAAGGCCAGCCAGTACCTGAGTCGTATTTGTCTTTTGATGAAAATAATACTTCACCAGAAACGATATCGACATAAATCCCTTCTCTCTTATTGTCCCAGTACTCATTGTCGAATGGCTTTTCAGTCCCATTTTCTTTTACCACATAATACTGGATGTCAGTGAGGCCAGATGCTTTTTTGATGTATTCATTTCGTCCCGACGCATTGCGATAGTACGTGTAGCGTACTGGACTTTTTTTATAAAAATCCTGATGGTACTCCTCTGCAGGATAAAAGTCTGGGCGTGGAAGGATCGGAATCGGCAATCCTTTTGCGACCTCACGTGCTATTTTCTCCTCCTCTTCATTTTCAAAATATATTGCTGCAGAATACTGCACTCCGCGATCGACAAATGAACCCGTCGTATCGTTTGGATCTGCATGAGTCAAAATATGTTCAACGAGTTTTTGATATGAGATTCTACTGGAATCATATGGGACTTGTACCACCTCGCGGTGACCACCTTTGGCATAGTTTTCATACGTCGGGTTTTCTGTCGTCCCACCCGCATAGCCCGAAACGACATCGCCCACACCTCTCAGTTTTTCAAAATCTGCCTCCACACACCAAAAGCATCCTCCCGCAAAGAGAGCAGTACTGTCCGTGATGACCATTTCTTGTGCTGTTTCTGGTTTGTCTTTCCAAATATTGAGATACACTCCCGCATAGTGCACAACGACATACAGAAAGAAAATATATCCAACGACACAGGTGATGACCGTGAGTGCTACTGTATTTATGATCTCGTTTCTACGGCGCTTTGCTTCGTCGATGGTACAGATGCCCTTTTTTCGTCTAAAATACAAAACCAGAGCGATTGTCATAGCGATGAGTCCAGCGATACGGAAAAGCCATTTGTATTCACCGTAGAGAGTATCAGCAAGAGAGGTGGCAAATCCTAGGGTTCCGATGCCAAACACCACGAGAATCACAGGAGAAAGACAGCAGAGCGAGGCGATGACGACAGGGATAGAACTAATTTTAAAAATTTCTTTGAGGTTCATAGCGAAAGTATAGCACTTACAATGACCGCGTATAACACTTGACAGTACTATACTTGTAATGTAATTTGTTATTTAGATATCAAAACCAAACACCAGGTAAAACTATGATCGAGTTCCCAATTCGTCACTCTGGCCATAAATTTGTATTCCTGATCGAACCTGAGACCGTCGGCCGTCTGTCCGAAAAACATTTTCCACAGACCCTTGAAAACGTAGCTTCACAGTTTACTCGCTGGAAAAAAGTTAGCGATCTATTTATCGAAATTTGCCAGAATGAAGAGCTCCTTCCCAAAAAAGTTCACGAGCTTGCAGCCATTAGAAGAATGATGCGCGTATTTGAAATCGATTTTGACCAACCTATTGGTTGTGCGGACACAGATGTCCGAAGTAAGTACAAGATCGATGATCTCGAAGAACACACTCCAAACAAATCTTCACAGGTCATGCGAGTAAAGCCGAGTCGCACTGACCTAAAGGCCCCACTCACCAAAAAGCTGTCAGTGAGGTGCGAAGTTAACCCCAAGAAAAACGCGACTATCGTGATCATCCTTAATTTTTACCCTGGACCCAGTATCGGCCCAATTAAGGGCGATATCACGGAGTCCAGAGGAATAGTCATGTTTGCTCCCAATCATCCAGGTGAGAGCTGACCGGTATCTCCCCACACCAAAGCCCACCACTTCGCACGATCTGGTGGGTTTTTTCTTTGCCTTGACTCACAAGATAAATTATAGTAAAAAGATGTAGTCAGTAAACAGAAACAAGAAGAAGAAAGGAAGTTTGTGTCGAGATTCAAAAATTGTAGTTTGGTGTTTGTCCAACACGCCCAGGCCAAAACAGCATCTGACGACAAAATGAGGATACTCACCCATGAGGGGCGACGCCAGGCCATTGGGCTCATGGAGGAGCTCGCGGGGATGAGGTTCGATGAGGTCATCGTATCCCCCGCTGTCAGGACCAAGCTCACAGCTGGTCTGATCGTAGGCAACGACTACTCATCAAGAATCCATGAGTTCGAATCCATGTATGGATCACTCAATCCATCAGACCACCGGGAACTACTGGAGATGTTTGGAGATCTCGGTTACAGCAGAGCCCTGGTTCAATACCTCAACCACGGGAATAGCGCAGCCTTGCGACGACTCACCGCTGAATGCATCCTCGACATCAAGGAGGAACTCGGTGACACTGTCGACAACGAGACGATTCTGTTTGTGGGTCATCCGGTCCTCTTGAGCGGGCTCATTTACTACATGTTCGAGGAGCCAGCAGTCAAGAAGTTGGCTCTCACCCATGTTTTCGGCGAATGCGGAGCGATCCGTGTCGACACCAACGTCCACGGCGAAGCAGATGCCAAGATCGTAGGACGAGTCAATGCCGATCGCCATGGCGAAGCAACCACGGCAGTCGTGAACTGATCCTCACCGGAGCGCAGAATGTGCTCTTCACACCCACCATGTCTCGGACCTCTGGTGGGTTTTGTTTTTATACCATTTTTTTGGACACATTGACTTTCAGAGAAAATAATCTCGCATTACTTATCCACAGACACAAAATAAATGCATAGGGTATATACTTCTAACACAAAACCGCCTCTTGTAAAGACGGTTTCGTGTGAAGTTTATTAAAAACTTTATATGCCTCCGTAGTTCAAGTGGATAGAACCCCGGGATACTAATCTGGAGATTCAGGTCCGATTCCTGACGGAGGCACAAGTAAATTTTCAATATCCTAAATTTGTCCCTACATTATGTCATATAATGCCATGTACGATATGTATATCTGTGGATAACATCAAATACTAGTTGATATTTGGTAAAAGTCAATGAAGTGCGGTTACTGAAGGATTACAATGCCCTTTTCACAGTCTACAGTGATCCTGTCCCCACTTTTGATCAACTTGGTAGCACTTTTTGTCCCAGTAATACATGGCTTCTTCATCTCCCTCGCAATAATCGCAGCATGGCACGTTATACCACCATCGTCAGTCACAAACGCACTAGCTTTGTACATAATCGGCACATAGAGCGGTGTGGTCATGGGCGCAACGAGGATGTCACCTTCGTTTAATTTGTGAAAATCGTTGGGTGAGAGGATGATCTTTGCGATACCTTTTACATTCCCCTTGTACGCAACTGTCCCTTTTAGTTCGGTTACCTTTTCCACCTGCTCCTCAGTATATTCAAAATTATTTTCCTTTAGAAAATCCTCCCACGATCCTTCTACATAGTTTCCTGAATAGAAAATAAAAGAAGGCCTGACGGGAACGTGTGCAGTCGCTGTATAAAATGGTTCGACGAGCGCATCGATCATAGTGCGATACTCGGTACTGATAGCAATCACTCTGTCTTTGTGTACCGGATCCATATCATCGATCCAGGTATTCGTCACAAAATACGGCACCATCGCATGACAGTACACCTGGGCAAAGGCATCGATATTTTGCATATCTTTTTTGAACACTGCTATCTTTTCTCTACAGAGCTCAATATTCTTTTCAAAGTTAGGAGAGTAGGCATAGGCAAACATGAGTGGCTTCAGTCGTACCATATCGTCTTCGGAACGGATCGAGTCCATACGCACACCGTCGTATCGCATGATGTAGTGGCGAAATGAGTCGCCGATGAGATCACGGAGATACACCGTCTGCGCGAGCGAGGCGCCCTCAAACATCGGTGGAGCGACGTAGCGGGTGCCGATTTTTTTGAGGGTAATCATGAGATAAATATAGCATTTTGTGACTATACTAGAGGTACTTGTAGTTATATATAATTTGTGTTATAATATGTAAGTTAGCGTTTCAACAAAACAAGACAGTTCTCCACATGAAACCAAGAAAAATTCTTTGCGTCTGCGTCGGCAATGCCGACCGCAGTCCAGCCATGGCTGCAACACTGAAGATGTACCTGAATTGCAGTGGTGTTGAACCGATCCTCTGCCAAAGCGCAGGCCTAAGTGAGAATGCATCCAAAGGTGGCCCAGCACCTGAGCACGTGCAAGTCGCGTGCAAGCGGCTCGGCCTTGATCTGAGTGGCCACAAGCGCCGCCACATCAGCTCAGTAAATCTTCAGGACTTCGACCTCATTATCACCGTGAACGACGAGGTCGCCGCCAAAGTTGTCGAGGCCGGGGCGGATGTGAAAAAGGTGTACAACGCCAACATCCCCAACCCATGGCCTGTCCAGTTCCAGGAGGACTACGATCAGACGTTCGCATTGATTATGAGTGCCATGTACCGCGTCGTGTGCCGTTACTTCTCGTAAGGAGCAGAGGCTCCACAAACCAGCCCGACCAGACGAGTTCTGGTCGGGCTGAATTATTTTATGATTTTGACTACGCCAGCATTTGCATCAACTTCAACTATGTCTCCATCCTTAAATACTTTGGTTGCTATTTTGGTACCGATTACACAAGGTTTTTTCATTTCTCGAGCCACAATAGCTGCATGACAGGTGACACCTCCCTCATCCGTAACAAATGCTGATGCGAGCTTCATTATAGGCACCATCTCAGGAGTAGTCATACTTGTTACAATAACATCTCCTTCTTGAACCTTACTGAAATCATTCGCACTCCATATCAATCTCACGTTACCTTTTACATTACCCTTGCACGCAATAGTTCCCTTTACTTGCTTTGCGGACTCAATTTCTTCCTTAAAAAAGCTTTTGATCGTTTCCGATTCTTCGCCATGAAGACAACGTACGATTCCCTCGTCCATAAGTACAGAACAATCTTTTATACGCTGATCGAGGATGGATTTGTCTGGAATCTTATTTATCAACACTTCCTGTGCATTGCACTCTAGAAATTGAGTATAAGAAAGACCTAACGTATTAGCTTTAGCCTTTAGCATCGGCACCGCGAGATACTGTGCTCTATTCATCGTGTCGGTCCGGTGAGTACGGTAGTAAATAATGAATTGAAATATATCTACCAAGACGGACTTATCCCCGAGAATTTTCTTCGCATAGTCAATGTCATTCTTTAATTTACTCTTGTTCTCCGCATACTCTGCCAAGAACTTCTCTTTATTAATTGTCTTTAATTTTTCTTCTGCCTCCTCAACTGTATAATGCGTGTCTTCACCATATCGAGCTTTGAGCCACTCATATTTTTTAACATGACTACTGATATCTGAGGCTAATACAAGGTCATATTCTTCCTTCTTATAAAAATTATCTTGATACGGGACATTTAGGCGCGACATCATCTCTTCAGCTTCTGTTGACGGTAGTTTTTCTAAAAGTGCATTGCGTAAAGCAGCCTCTGCTGGTTTTTCTACTGCATACACCAGGTTCAATGTCACCATATAATTATGGTAAGCGCGCGCAAATGATTCAAAATCAATCGTCGTTGCATTTATAAAATCTGTTTCTCTTTTATCAAATTCACCTTTTACCCACTCGAGTTTATCGGGGTCCATCCATGATTGCAGCGCGAGATTCCCACCAACGTCAACTTCTCTCCTGCTGTAGTACCAGACATCATCTACATGGGCCATATGCAAGTAGTGAAAAGATTCTTTGAGTACATTCGCAAATACTTTCTCATCTCTATACCCTAGACATACCAAAGTACAAAACAAAACAGGATATGGTCTCCTCACAGTCTTTAGATATTCTTCTTTTTTAAGCATATTATTTTATTACCTTTACTATACCCTTTTCTGCATCAACTTCAACTAGGTCGCCGTCTTTGGGATCTTTCCATTATTTTTTAGCTAATGTCGTAATCGGTCGACTCTGTACTATATAAAACTTCCCCCCTTCATATGCCCATTCGATATCACACGGAAAACCATAGTGCTCTTCAATATGTAAAATAATCTCTGCAAGTTCGAGGACCTGAGCATCGGTGAGTACTTGAGAGCTCGCTTGTGGTTCTGGTATATCTCTCCACTCATTTCCTCCACCTTCGACACGATACAGTGCACGCTCCTGAGTCGAGACATTTACGTCGATTGTTTTTCTCGACTCCTTCTCCACCACATAGCTATCTGGTGTGACCGATCCAGAGACGATCGCTTCGCCGAGACCAAAGCCTGCTTCGATAATGAGCTGATTGTAGTCCTCGGTTACTGGGTGCACAGAGAAAGCGATACCTGAGAGCTCAGAGTTCACCATCTTTTGGACAACAACGGCTACAGAGATCTTTGTGGTGTGTAGTCCTTTTTCAAAACGATAGAAGATGGCGCGAGGAGTAAAGAGCGATGCCCAGCAGTGTTTTACTTTTTCCAAGACTCCGTCTTTTGTAATATTCAAATAGCTCTCGAGCTGTCCTGCCCATGCATGATCCATCCCATCCTCCGCAGTTGCCGATGAGCGTACTGCGACATATTGTGTATCGAGCTCTGCAAAAGATTTTAAGATATCAGTCTCTATATCCTTTGGCATGTCTTTTGAGAGGATCAGCTCTTTTATCTTTTCACTCGCTGCTTCGACGGTGTGAATCGCGCGATGATCGACAGAGTCGAGGATGGCATCAATCTCCTGCACGAGGTCGGTTTCTTTTATAAATTGTTCAAAAGAGTTTGAAAGCACCACAAAGCCCGGTGGCACTGGTATCCCTGCTTGTGACATTTCACCGAGAGAGGCGCCTTTCCCACCCGCTATATCTGCGTCTCCTTTTGATAGTTTTGAAAAATGTCGGACGAGTTCCATGGGCATACTATATCACAAGCCGTCAATGTGATGCTACAATAACCCCAGAATGCAAACTAAAGCTAATGCTGTCGGTGGTGGACGAGGCGTCTTTATCGCTGTCCATCTGATCGGTCTCATTGGACCGTTCTTCGTCGGGATAGACTGGCGTGCTGTCACGGCCTGTTTCCTCTCGTACTACGTACGCATGTTCTTTGTCACCGGTTTCTTTCATCGACTCTTTTCGCACCGAGCATGGAGTCCTCGAGGGCCTGAGTGGTGGAGGAAATTCGTAGTGGTGGATATCATAGGATTCTGCTGCATGACTGTATGCCAGAAATCTCCGAAGTGGTGGTCTCCCGGCCACCGTACACATCACCGATACACGGAGATACCTGGAAAAGATCCTCATACCAGTTATGGTTATGATAGCCTGTGGAAAGGTCTCTGGATGCAACACATCGGATGGATATTCGATGAGAAAAACGATGGCTACGATCCAAGCAAGATCAGGGACCTCGATAGAGACTACCCTGGACTCGCTCGGTACGATACCTTTTGGGGGATGATCATCCCGCCCGTCCTATTTGCGACGATGATCTTTCTCGTCGGTGCCACGATGGGTATCGGACTCAAGATGCTCGTCTGGGGATTCTTCACATCCACCGTCCTCCTGTACCACGGCACCTTTGCCATCAACTCGCTCGCTCATCACCTGGGCACACAGCGATACACGGACACGGGAGATGACAGTCGCAACTCCCTCCTCCTCGCCATCATCACCATGGGCGAAGGGTGGCACAACAACCACCACAAACACCAACACCGTCTCGCCCAGGGCGAAACGCGGTTTGAGAAAATGTTTGACTGGACCTACCTCATCCTCCGATCTGCGGAGATCTGCGGACTCGTGACGATCAAGCGATGAGGAACAACGCAACGCCGCCGGACCCTGGGTCCGGCGGTTATTTTTTATTTCTTTATGCCTTTATAAAACAAATATCCACCAGCAAACATGATCCCGAGCCCAACGATCGGTAGTCCCACAGAGAGGAGCAGTGACTTGTTCGACACATCGAGCCGCGATCCGAAAAATACCAAGGTACTCGATATGATGAGGAGAAGTGTCATGATGATAGGGATAAATTTGCGATACGGGATCTGTGTGAGCCCAGCACCATACGACACCACCTCAGGAGTAGCGAGACCGACGATAGCCATATGGAAAAATCCTTTTGGAGTAGACGCATGCGCCACTATTTTTGAAAGAAGACCTGTCTCGTTTTGGGCAATGAGACGCGATACTGCTTTTTGACCGAGTTTTCGTGCAATGAAAAAAGCGATGGTGTGTCCGATGAGGTCACCGATAAATACATACAGGATCCCTGGCCAAAAACCAAAAATGAGTCCGACGAGAGGATACAGTGGTGATCCCGAGAGTGGAGCGACGACCACGGTCGATATTTTGAGCGCGATGAAAATGAGCGGTCCCCATATCCCTGCTCCTAATATATATGTCTGTAGCTCTCCGATGTCGACAAAGTATGCGAGGGCAAAAATAGCGAGAACGGTGATGACGATTCCCTTGAAGTTGATTTGCTCGTGGTTCATGTGCCAATTATAACAGAATAATGCTAGTATACCTTCATGAACGCAGACTTTGACGTAATAGTGATCGGCGGTGGCCCTGCTGGCATGATGGCTGCAGGACGCGCGGCCGAGCGAGGGAAAAAGGTACTGCTTTTGGAGAAAAATAAGACTCTGGGAAAAAAACTCCTGACCACTGGTGGGGGTCGCTGCAATGTGACCAACAATACTACTGACAACCGCGTCCTCCTCCCTCGCTACACTGATGCAGAACCTTTTTTGTATTCTGCATTTTCTCAATGGGATGTGAAAAGCACAATAGAATTTTTCGAGGGTCGCGGTATGAAAACAAAAGTAGAAAATGAGGGTCGAGTATTCCCCGTCTCAAACTCTGCTCAGTCCGTCCTCGACGTCCTTTTGAAATATATAGAAAACGTCACTGTAAAAACAAATACTACCGTCGAAGGTCTCAATGAAAACGGTGTACTAGTAAAAGGAAAATACATAAAGGCGCACTCATATATAGTAGCGACGGGGTGCAACGGCGAATCATATCCGTGGCTCAAAAATATGGGACACACCATAAAAGAACCAATCCCTTCACTCGTCCCCCTGCGCACCTCTGACGCCTGGCCAAAGGCACTGCAGGGTCTCACCTTTCCTGATGTAAAACTGTCTTTGTATCAAAGTGGTCTCAAAGAGTACTCAAAAAAAGGTAAAATCCTCTTTACTCATTTTGGTATCACCGGTCCCACCGTTTTAAATATGAGCGGTGACGCTACCGAATACCTCCGCTATGGTGATGTGCATATTGGTGTAGATTTTTTCCCAGATCTCGATCATGGAAAAATGAATGCAAAGTTGCAAGCACTGTTCACAGAAAATTCAAATAAATTCCTCGCAAACTGTCTCACTGAAATAGTTCCAAAAAAACTTGCGGAGTATCTCGCTCCTGTAGAAAAACGAGTACATAGTGTGACTCGAGAAGAACGTATGGAGCTCATCAGTAAACTAAAAGATTCTAGAATCAAAATCACCGGAAACGTAGAAGACCGCGCGATCGTGAGTGCTGGTGGAGTGGCGCTCACCGAAGTAGACTGGAAGACAATGCAATCAAAAATCGCTCCACATATATACCTCACCGGAGATGTACTCGACATCAACCGCCCTTCTGGAGGATACAGTCTACAGATCTGCTGGACGACAGGCTTTGTAGCTGGAAATGCAGTATAGCTACCTATTTTGACGTATGTGTGTTAGTATGTTCTTATGAAAGAAACCCCAAAGAAACCAGTCCAAAAGGTCACTCCGGTCACCTTCCCTATGCGCCTCAACCGCTATATGTCTCTCGATGGAAAGTCATCTCGACGCAGCGCTGACAAAATGATCGAACACAAATGGGTCAAGATAAATGGCCGTTTTGCAGTACTCGGGGACAAGGTAAATGAAGGCGACAAGGTAGAAATCCTCAAAGCAAAGACTCACACAAAGAGATAGTTATTTAGAGAGGTCGAGCACCTCGTCGATTCTGATCTGACTCAAAAACTCTGGCACGTGTGACACGATGATCATCGCTCCCTGATAGTCATGGAGTGCTTTTGCAATCACTGGTAAATGGCGGAAGTTTATATGGTTTGTCGGCTCATCGAGGATCAAGAGTCCTGGTTCTTCGAGGACGAGGCGAGCGAATGCTACAAGTCCCTTTTGACCCTCAGACAGGCTACCAACTTTGGTGCTCATATACTCTGATGTAATCAAAAATGAAGAAGCAACTGCGCGCAACCGTTCCTGAAATATTGGCTTGTTACTCTTTCGCATTCCTTCTTCGAGCGTCTCAAATACAGTGTGATCAAAGTTAAGTGTAGAAAAATCTTGACGATAGTACCCTACACGGATACTGTCGGCTATGCTCGAGCCGGTATGAGTGCCGTTTGCGAGAGCGTTGAGTAGTGTACTTTTCCCGATACCATTTGGACCAGATATCTGAAGATGCTTGTTTCGCTTGAGCTCAATCTTTTTCTTTTTAAACACAATGGTGGCGATCACTCCAGTGAACTCTGGCTGGTTCGGAATGGTGAATTCTTTTATTGTTCTGTCCTCTTTTCGCACATCTACTTTTTCTTCTTCGAGCTCTTCGGCTTTTTCACGCATACGCTTTGCAACGAGACGCATCTGCCCTCCTTTGTTTGCAAAAAAGTTTGCTTTGTCCTTGTTTTCCTGGATTTCTTTTGCGAGCTGCGCATTTTTCATATTCTCCTTTTCCACTCGCACTTTTATCTGTTCGACCACATCAAAATAGTTTCCGACATACTGTTCGATCTTTTGAGTACGCGCATCGAGATAGAGGACGCCGTCGGTAAATGAATTCAAAAAGTCAGCATCATGGGAAATGACAAGGCATGTACCTTTGTACTGCTTGAGAAATGTAGTGAGATGTTCGATCCCTCCGTGGTCGAGATTGTTCGTCGGTTCATCGAGCAGGAGTATGTCCGGCTTTTGGATGAGAGCTGAAGCCAAAAGAAGTCGAGCCTGCTGTCCTCCAGAAAACGTCTTTACAGCTCGATCATGCGGAGCCTTGAGATTCACCACTTCGAGGATCTCATCGATGCGGGGATCGATATCATATATTTTTTCACTGAAACATTTCAAAAAGAAATCTTTGACTGAGAGCTCCATGTCGGCGCGAGGGATAACCTGTCGAGCAATAGCGATAGTTCTGTTTTGGGCAATATGCACCTCACCTTCTTCTGGGTGAAGCTCACTTGTAATCATCTTGAAAATAGTGCTTTTTCCAGCACCATTTTGTCCCATGATTGTTATTTTCGAGCCCTGTCGGATCGAGAAATTCCCTTCTTTCAAAATTGGCTTGTTTTCACCATATTCAAAGGTAACGTCTTCGAAACGCAGGACGATTGGAGTATTGTTCATACGAGAGATTTCAGATTACCACATTTTATGAGAAAAGAAAGCCCCACCGGCGTACGGTGGGGTGTAAAAAACTGAGTTGACTCAGCGCAAACCGGGGCGTTTGGCTGGAGCCACGTAGGCCTGATGCCAGTCGAGAAACCAGAGGCGGTTGAGCCTTACGAGCTCGGCATGCCCATCTACAAAAACAACATTGATGGCGCCTGGTAGAGGAATCGTCTCTGGAAAGTCTTGTGAGACATTCAGTGGCCGATCACCATGGCGAGGAATGTTGAGAGGAGGCATGTTGTAGTAGCCGCTCTTGCGAGTCCCTTTACGCAGATTAGTTGCCGGCATATCGTTTGGTCCAGGATTTGCTGTAGGAAAACAGCTATCGAGGGCAAATGGTGTAGTGGGTCTCAGGAATCCTTGGAGATCGTTGTGCTTTCCAGCTTCGAACACAACGCCACCATAATTCAGACCGATACTCCCGACAAATGGACCAGATCTAAAGGATTCATCGATCGATCCCCTTTCTCCGTCTGCCACCCTTGTGGCTTCGGGACACTGGGCGATCTTTTTTTGATTGTAGTAACCATCATGAACCCAGGTACCGCGCGGATCTTCACTGAGTGCGATACCGAGATTCTTACCTACTGACCCGAGGTTACTCAGGCAGACAACGCTGCGCACCTTGTGCTTTGCCCGACTCATGGCCGGGAGAAGCAGAGCCGCGAGGATGGCAATGACCGAAATCACTGTCAAAAGTTCGATGAGGGTAAAACCCCTCTGTTGTGTTTTCATTCTGTAGTCTTTCTAATGTGAATACTACATGAAAAGGCAAACTTGTCAATACTACTTAAAAAAGTTTAGGAAGACCATAGGATCTATGGAATATGAATCTATCTTAACACTCAAATGCAAATGCGGCCCAGTCGCATACCCGGTAGCACCAGAAAGCCCTATGACCTGCCCTTTTTTGACCATCTCCCCCTCCATCACTCGAAACTCAGACAAGTGCATATAGAGGCTCGTCACCCCTTCTCCATGATCGACGACGACTGTCTTTCCATAGTTTCTAAAAGATTTTACCAAGATAACTTTCCCATCATTTATCGTCATGATCTCTGTGCCGGTTTTTGCACGAAAATCAGTCCCTTTATGTGCGATTTCGTATACCCCTGTTTGGCGTGAATATCCGTATTTGTCATTTATGTGTACCTCTTTTAAAGGCATGCCAAATGGTGCTGTCCAGAGTTTGGTACTGGTCGAGACGAGCTCGCGGAGGATCTTTGCTTCATCATTGAGCCCTGCGACTAGTTTGTCCTGACTCGCTTTTGTATTGCCTCCGAGACTCTGTGGGATGCCGAGTGGCTTTTGTTCACGAGGACGTTTGGTGATGTAGACGTCCTTTTTTATGCCGAACTTTTCAAATGTTGTCGTACCTACTTTTTGATTGAGATCTGTTCCAAAAAATACTGTCCTCCCGTTTTCTGTGATGGCAACTGGATCACCCTGGTATATGACGTTTTGGTGAATGGGTGTAGCGGTCGGTGCGATGATAGCCGCAGTACCGAAAATAAATGCGAGGAGTTTGGATAGCATAGGTGAATTGTAGCATTGTTTGACACATATAACTATATATGTTATCATAATAAAGTTAGTTTCAGCTCATCACAATCATTCAATCAAATCCAATGAGACGTCAAGCTGCACTCGAATACATCCGGAGCGGAGAAGCCGCTGAAGACCTTGCCAAGACGAACAACGAACCTCAGCGGTTCAGCCTCGTCGTCGGTCGTCTACAGCTCCCAAACACGTTTGACCAAGAGATGTTTCCGCATGATGACTGTTGGTGCGTCCTCGCAGTCGACAATACAAGCATCAAAGAGGGCGCAAATGAAGACATGGCTCAGGCATATTTTATGAGGCCTCGAGACCGTGGTAACTACGGGAATGTGCACCAGGGACACAACCATCACGCCTACGGCCACGTGAATAACCTCTGGCTCTGGGACACTGACTGATAGTCTCTCCAAATCGCACAGCGGGCACCACAGGATGTGGGCCCGCTGTTTTTTATTTTTTATCCAAATCCAAACACACAGAATTCATACAGTATCTCTTTCCTGTTTTTGTCGGTCCATCATCAAAGACATGTCCTAGGTGTGATTTGCATTTTGCACACACTACTTCAGTTCGATGCATGCCATGTGCATCATCCTCTACATATTCCACCGCTCCAGGGAGTGTAGCATCAAAGCTCGGCCAACCTGTACCAGAGTCGAATTTTGCCTCTGAGGAGTAGAGCGGATTTTCACAATTCGCACATTTATATATACCGTCTGCTGTCTCATGCAAAAGCTTTCCTGAAAATGGTGCTTCAGTTCCCTTTTCTTTTAATACGTGGATTTGTTCTGGGGTGAGTTCTTTCATATAGTTTTTAATAAATTAGCAAACTTTTCCTGCACCTTTTCTAGCTTTGGATTGATAATGACCTGACAGTATGGATTTCCGGGATTATTTGCAAAGTAGTCGTGGTGATAGTTTTCTGCCTCGTAAAAAATGGTTGCAGGTTCGAGCTCGGTCACCGCAGGGATACCGAGGTCTTTTACAAATTTCTCAATCACTTCCTTTTGATCCTGGTAAAAAATAACTGAGCGATACTGAGTACCCACATCATTCCCCTGTCGGTTCTTTGTTGTAGGATCGTGACTACCAAAAAACACCGTGAGCAAATCCTCGATCTTTATAATAGCAGGGTCATACTCTACGAGTACTACCTCTGCATGTCCAGTCATCCCACCACAGACCTGATCGTAGGTAGGGTTTGGTACGGTGCCGCCCATATATCCTGGGAGGACTTTCGAGACCCCTTTGAGCATCTTGAACACTGCCTCTGTACACCAAAAACATCCGCCACCAAAATATATCGTTTTCATAATTTAGTATCCAGGGAAATAATCAGTAATAATTTCTTTTACCCCGATGTCTTTAAGTATTTTTTTATAGACGTCCACCATCATGTTTGGACCAGAGATGTAAAATGTTCGATCTTTGTACTCTGTTAACTGCTCGGGGGTGGCTTTGTCTGCATATATAGTCTTTACCTTTTCCAACACATCTTTGTAGGCAAAAGCTTTTGGATTTGCTGCTAAATAAAACAGAACAATATCTCGAGTCGGATCTGATGCGATCATGCTTCTAAATGGAGTCACTCCGATACCACCTGCGATAAACGCGAGCTTCTTATTTTTGTCCTCAGGGAGAGTGAAGTCTCCAGAAATCTGAGATATAGCGATGGTGTCACCTTGATTCATAGCAAGTAGGGCTCTCTTGTAGCTAGATCCGTCTTTGTTTACTCGGATGCCTAGATGGATATTTTCTTCTGAAGGTGCAGAAGCGATAGTAAAATAACGGCGATTCCCCCTGCTGTCCGCCGCCTCAAGCGGCAGCGTCCACTCGGCATACTGCCCTGCTTTGAATCTTAATTTTTCAGGACTAGAAAATATAAATTCCCAGATATTTTCAGCGATCTCTTTTTTCTCTTTTAATTTGAGCAGCAGCAACTGCTTTGGACTAACAAGGTACGAGAATATATTTCCTGCAAGCAGTGCGGGGACTGGTCCAAAGGTAAACAGAGCACCGACAATAGCACCGTACACTACCTGCAGCTTATGCGTGGGTGGTGTAGAAAGAGGTTCGGTGAGCATGATTGTACCGAGGAATATGAGCGGCCACGATAGAAATAACTCTGAGATACTTATACCCTGAATGAACGCTGCAACAATAGCAAGTACAAGAAATGATACAAATAGATAAAATCTGCGGATCTTACGAACAACAAGGAGACCAACGACTGCAACTACTGGTAGCATAAATGCACTACCGACCCACCAGGTAAAATCAGCAACTCCAAAAAGTGACAAAATAAACGCAGATGCAATCACTGGGTTCAATATATGTTTCTTTTTATATGCCAAGACAAACTTTGAAAGCATCGCAACTACTCCAGCAGAGACGAATACCCATATCGAAGCATATGGAGCGATGAGGAAAAATAGAATTAGAGCCGTGATGCTCGATGACTCTGCATTCATCGGTATTTTGAATATTTTTGAAAGAGCTATATTTACTCCATAACAAACAAAAAATAGTATAAAAAGCGGTATCAGTATTTTGGGTCCCTCGAAAGCGACTGCGTACAGGGCCATGATAAAGAGTCCGTACAAGACGAGCTTGTACATGGTGATTGAGTTTAGGAAGTTATCGATGTATTTCATGTCTTTATTATATAGTATTCAAAGTCAAAATGTTTTTTGAGCTCTTCTGGGTCTGCAAAATAGAGTGCTGAGGCCAATCCATCAGCAAGCATGGCAGTATCAGCGATGGCCCATGTCGCTTTTATGTGTTCTGGCGACTGTAGTCTAAACGGATCGATGATATGGTTAAACCTTCCCCACTTTCGACGATTTCCCGACGAGCCAGCAATGCTTCTATCTTTTATTTCAATCGTATTGATTACCTGACTAGTGTTGTCTGGATTTTCTAGTCCGATTGTTTGTGTGACTCCGTTTACCTTTATATCTCCACCTGCATCAATTACATAATTACCTTCGATGAGACCGCCGACAATATCGATTAAATATCCCTTGCCGATTGCGCCGACATCGATGAGAATTGGTTGTTTTACAATGAGTTTTGGAAAATCGTACTCAATAGCATCATCCCATAATGGAGGCGTCTCTAGTTTCTTTTCTACAAGTGAGTAGTCTTTGTCGTACCCCGATTGTTCCATAACTGTACCAATGAGTGGGGTCATTTTTCCATCCGTCAGATAGTAGAGCTTTTGATACAGATCAAATAACGGCTGAGAATCACCAGGGAGTGTGTATGTTCCAGGTGTACGCATAGTCCAGACCAGAGAGTCGGTACGGAAACGCGAATAATTTTTATCAAATTCTGCGATGCGAGCCTGTATTTTTTCTATATCGATAGCATCAGCCTCGATAGTCCACGAGGTACCGATAGCCTCAAAACTATGCTTGTGCTTCCAGTTTGATTTTTTCGATTGCATCGTTCCAGCCTTTTGGAGTAAGAGATGAGCCAGAAACCTTGTCGAGTTGTACTTCGTCAAGTGTCTTGCCGACAACAACTGCTTTGTAACCACCCGCAAACATATCCTGAAGCTTTATAGAAACTTTGTTGGTAGCTTTTGGGGTAAAGGTAACGTCCGTGATGATATTGCCCTTGAGTGTAAGAGAGACACCGATTTCTTCTTTTCCAGCTGGAGAGGTGTAGGCACCAGTCGCGCTATAGGTACCATCCTTGTAGGTATTTTGAACCACAGGAGCTGGTTCTACTACGGTTTTGTCCATACGATAATACCAGATACCGATCGCGATAATGAGGATGATGACGAGCCCAGCTACTATTTTTTTTGTGTTTGATTGACGTGTTTTCATATATTTTGATTATAACATAAGTACTACTTAATGCTTATAATTAGAAAGCACTTCAAGGCAAAATGCTCAATAATGCTCAATCTGATGGTAACCTTGCCCACCTTCCAAGATTGTGACTTTTCACCATTATCATTTCGCGGAACCACTTCATATGGTTCACCAAAAAGCTTGATGAGGTGCGCTGAAATCGTATCAAATCCCTCCAACGAAAGATGATCCTCCCATAGCCCTTCTGAATTTAGCCCCACATATGCCAGAATAGTTTTAAATGGCGCATCCATAGGTACGCCATTTTCAGATGAGAGCAAATACTGCAATCCCGACAAAAAAGTAGATTGCGTCCAGTAAAATCGATCGCTGTTTAAAAACCCACCAGTCTTTTGTGCGAGTTGCTCAAGTGGAGTGTTCCACTCAAGAAGCGTATTTGAATTTTCCAAATAGAAACCTTTTTGTAATTGGTCTTTCATCCCCATATTATATCACGCACGAAAAAACGCCCCTTTCGAGGCGTCTTTTCGCAGCGTGCATTATGCGAGCTGTACGTTCTTTGCACTTGGTCCCTTTGGTCCATCTTCGACTTCGAATGTGACAGTCACACCAGTCTTTAGTGAATCAAAAGTGACACCATTCAAATCTTTTGAATGGAAGAAAAGGTCCTTTGCTTCACCCTCTCGAGCGATGAAACCAAATCCCTTGTCTGTAAGTGTTTTTATTACTCCGGTCATTTTTGTGTTTGTTTTTTTGTTATAGAAGTCGACGACGTTCCTTTGCGCTCTATAGTAGCATGGATATGCTATGGGTTCAACTATGGATTCAAGCGCTTTACGTCTCTTGGGGTAAACGCAGTCTCACGAATATTTGGAAGGTTGAGGATTTTCATGACGATGCGGTTTGGACCA
>CAZNYP010000008.1:0-26400 GCA_964577365.1 uncultured Candidatus Saccharibacteria bacterium | reverse complement strand
ACTGTGTAGTCTCCCAGAAGTCAGCTGAGGTGGTTGAGAATGCACCGTCGAGAGTGGCCGTAAGTGCACCGTTGACGATTGAAAGGTTTGAGCCAGTGATGTCAGTGATGTAGTCAGCACCGAGCGCAAAGGTGGTGGTGGTTGCGTTTGTAGTGATGAGGTCAGTAAGGCCTCGAAGTGTGGTGATGTTGTTGAGGGTGGTCGTTGCTGCGAGGCGGGTGTCGAAACGGTCGTTCGTGAAGTAGAGGTTGGTGCCTTCAGCCACGTTTGTGGTGAGGAGACCGAGGGACGAGGTTGAAACTTGAGATATACCTCCTAACGCATTACCTATAAGGATCTGATTATTTGTAAAACTACCAAGACCAGTACCTCCTCGTGCTACCGAGAGTGTACCTGTCCATGTAGGACTGAAGGTGTGAGTTGAACCTGAAGAAACGATAGACAGTCCGATATTTGTATCAGATGTTGTCGCAAATGACTGTGTAGAGTTTATGAGACCGTTGAGTGAAGTGAGTCCCCCTCCTGCTCCAGCATCCGCTCCGCAAACAATTCTTCCAGAAGCGTCTGTATCGAGGGTGTCACAGTTCAATAGACTTGAGATCAGCAAGGTATTTGCTGAAAGTATTGGAAATGTAGATGTTGCAGTGGTTGAGGTAGCAGTGATGTATGCAACAGTTGGTGATGTAGATGAAGTGATGGTAGTACCATCAGATGCGAGCCATCCTTGTCCAAATGAAGTCTGGCCTGTTCCTCCTCGTGATACAGAGAGTGTTCCTGTAGTTTGAGTGATTGGAAGAGAGAGACTACCGAGGGTGGTGATGTTGTTGAGGGTGGTGGTAGCTGCCAATCGTGTATCAAAAGCGTATGAATCTGAGGTGGTTGCCCAGCGAGATATGAGTGAATCCCAATAGTCGGCAGAGGTCGTTGAGAAAGCTGTGTCAGTCACTGTCACAGTAAGAGCTCCGTTCATTACCGAGAGTCCGGTACCAGTGATATCACTGATGATGTCCGTACCCACCGCAAGAGTGGTGACTGCAAGGTTGGTCGACGTGGCGTTCGTGGTGGTTGCGCGAGTTGCGATGAGGTCGGTGAGACCGCGGAGGATGGCGAGGTTTGGAAGGGTCGTGGTTCCTGCGAGGCGTTCATCAAACGCAAGAGAGTCAGATGATGTTGACCATCGTGACTGTGTAGTCTCCCAGAAGTCAGCTGAGGTGGTTGAGAATGCACCGTCGAGAGTAGCGGTGAGTGCGCCGTTGACGATCGAAAGGTTTGAACCGGTGAGGTCAGTCACGTAGTCAGAACCGAGGGTAAAGGTGGTGGTGGTTGCGTTTGTGGTGATGAGGTCAGTAAGGCCTCGAAGTGTAGTGAGGTTGTTGAGGGTGGTCGTAGCTGCCAGTATTGCAACTGCACGAGCATCAGCACGTGAATTCGTAAAATAAAGATTTGATCCCTCAGAGAGACCACTTGTCGTCTGTGTAGTCAACCAGTACTCATTTGACGTTGTAGCCCATGCACTACCCACCCCTCCCTCGTCAGTACCGCAGATAAAGTTACCACTTGCATCAGTATCGATTGTATTACAATTAGCCAGAGCCCCTACCTGTAGACCGCCAGATGCACTTACAGACAAAAGTCCTGAACCTGCAGAATCTTGTACAGCAAATATATTCGCCGACTGAGAGTTTGCACCACGCACAGTGAGTCCTACTGAATTCGAGGTTGTTGAGACAACAGAGACTACAGAATTATTGATTTGTGATGTAGTTCCGAATGTAGAAGCGTTCACTCCGCTCACTGATCCAGAAACCTGGGAGAAAGCAGACGACGTGACTAGTTGGCGCGGAGAAAGTGTCTCAAATGAAACGTTATCAGAAGATACCTCGACTTGAAGATATATATTTGAGACATTTGCAAAGTTATAGTCGAGTGCATCGGGATAGCCATTTGTCGTATCACCAATATTTACATTAAAAACGCCCTGCTTTACCTGTGTAGCAAAAGATGAAGGTGCACTTGTTGGCCAAAGTTTTGTCCCAGAGCCAATAGTAGAATTAGTCCAAAGAGAAAACTTGAAATAATAATTGGTTCCAGAACCACCGAGGAGACTACCTGATGCATCTGTGAGTCGTCCTTGATAACTAAGCACTGTGGGTACAGCTGCCGCCTGTGCCTCAGAAATTCCTAGGCCAAAGACAGTACTTGTGAGGAGAAATGCCATCAAAACGATTGATGGGATGATCCGACATACAAAATAACTGGGCGGCTTCATAGGTTTATCCCTTATTTTATCATGGAAAACCTATCTTCTTTTGTGGATAATGAGCCAATGTCCGGGATCGAACCGGAGACCCATGCTTTACGAAAGCATTGCTCTACCAACTGAGCTACATTGGCATGCTTTGGAGCCGTTGATCGGGATTGAACCGATGACCTCGTCATTCGTTTACACCTCACCTTGCGGGAGGACTAGACTGTATCTTTCTCCAAAATGGAGACCCTTGTCAGTCGTTCGGGCGCTGGGCGCCACGGTCTTGTCCGCAGTGCGGATATTAACCGTTATTCGGGATTCATACTCACATTACTGTGATATGGGCAGGGGTTTACGACCCACCAATGACGTGCTCTACCAACTGAGCTACAACGGCGTACCGGGTTTGGTTATAAAAACAATTACCACGGCAATAGATGTAAGAATAGACTATTTATCGGAAATTTTCAATCAAATCACAAATTTGTTCCTTTAGCCTAGTATTATTAAAATAAAGTATTACAACACCATATTCGCTTTTATATTTATAAGTACCTATACCGCGACTGGGTAATTTTATTGTCTTATAAAATTGATCCGCAGGAATACTTAAGATATCCTGCCAATATTTTTCAGCAACCTCAATAGAAACACTACTAGGGACTTGTATGCTGAAATGCAAATCGTTCTTATCAATCTTAAAGAATAATTCAAGAAACCGAATAAAATTCTTTAGTACGTATGGATCGGAATTGGTTATTCTTAAACCATTCTTCCCTCTTTTCTGCCCCTCTCCCCAATACAGCCCCAACCCAAGTCCGTAGAGTATCCCTTCCTCTAAATTCTTAGGTAGATTATGTGTGAACGGATCACCTTTTGGATGTTTGTAATCATACACAGCCTCGGAGATACTCCTTTTTGGTATACGGTGTTTCGCTAACCAGTAATTTACTTTTTGTTCTTTGCACTTTAAAATCACTCCGATTTGTCGAGTGGATTTCTTTTCATTGATATATAGCTTTTCTAGTATTTCTTTTTTAATCATACTTATGAGACATTACCCAGCGACAGGATAGCCATCGGCCTCTTTTCCACCTCGCGCACTTTGCTTCCCGACAGACGCAAAATCCCTTCGCCGTGTTTGTATGAAAGTCGGTCGACGATATCAAAGAGTGTATTGTAAAGTGGTTTGGAAAATAGCGAGTGTACAGAGTTTCGTGGGACGAGGCTGCGCAGGGTGATACCAGTCGCGCGATAGAGTATGCCTTTTTTGAAAAGCTTAGAAAACTCAGTACGGACGAGACGTGCAATAGAAATAGGGTCTGAAAGTGGTTCAGAAAAGCTAATCTGAGCACTAATATACTCGAACCCTTGGGTTTTTATAAAAATCGAGGCTTCGCGTGCATCCATACCCTGCTCCCGTGCCTTGAGACAGACCCCCTCTATATTTTTCAAAAGCTCAGCCCACACCACCGCATCACTTCTCGATGGAGTATAAAAAGAGCGCGTATGAGCGATGCTCTGGCTGTCCTCATGTGTCGTGTGAAGTGGTAGCACACTTTTCCCCTGCAGCTCATACCATAGCGCCTGATACGGCTTTGCGAGGTACTGACTCACCCAAGAAAAATCCTTTGCCAAAAAATGACCTACTGTGGTGATACCATATCCTACAAACGAAGCGCTCGTCGCACGCCCTACACCCCAGATCTTTCCAATCGACATATCCAGGATATTGCACTCACTCAGAAACGAAGTGAATCCATGTGGTTTTTTCTGCTTTGAAGCGGTTTTTGCGAGGACCTTTGTAGGAGCGAGACCGACGGATACCGTGAGGCCCAGTTCATTGTGGATCGATGTCTGTATTTTTTGAGCGACCTCTACAGGATCAGCACAGTGCGATAGATCGGCAAAACACTCGTCGATGCTGTATTCCTCTACCTCACTCGTAAAGCGTCGCACGATCGCAAACATGCGCTGTGAAAATATCTGGTAGGCAGAGTATTGGGAGTCCAGCACAATGACCTGTGGGAAATCCTTTTTTACACGAAAAACAGGCAGTGTACGTGTGAGACCAAGAGCTTTTGCCTCGTATGAGAGCGCAGTGATGATACTACGCTCGCCACCAGTGACGACTGGTAGCCCACGCAAACGAGGATTCAGCGATACTTCACACCCGACAAAGAATGCATCGCCATCGATATGCAAAAATACCTTAGACATATTTGCGTATGATAGCGATCACGACCGCTTCTGCATGCAATGATTCTTGGCCATTTTGAATACTATATTTTCTAATACGAAACGAATCTCCATGCCATGCGATGACGAGGTCTCCGATCTTTGGGATACGTCCTCGTTCGACGAGCACCATATCGCCATCATGCATGCCAAATTCGACAAGAGTATCACCAACCACCGAAAGCATATAGGTAGCCTCTTTGTTTTTTACTATGTATTCATCGAGACTCATGGTCCCTACTGCGTCTATCGTATGCATGTACACATTATAGTGAACGTACGTTCACCTGTAAATGTGGACAACTTCTGCGCGCCCGGTGGGACTCGAACCCATGACCTCTCCCGTGACAGGGGAGCGCTCTAACCAGCTGAGCTACGGGCGCATGTGGCAAAAATATAGCATAAACGACACACGACGGCAAGGAATCTCCCTGCCGTCGCTCGTATCAGAAACTTCTCCGCCAAGCAAAACCGATCCGCACGATCGTGGGTTCCCCGACAGTCGTCGCTCGACCAGGATTTGAAAAGGTGAGCTCCAGTGACGGTTTCCAACGCATGCCCGGTATACTGCCCTGCGCGTAGTATCGCGCTACGGAGAACTGGAAAACTCCGTCAGTCCACAATGAGGGATAAAAATCTGTTCCCTCAAAACGAAAGTAGGGAGATTCCATGTACGGGATCGGGCCACTTGTAGGCATAATCCTCTGCCATAGAGGCCGATGTTCGGGGAGAGTGTACTGCATACCCCACTCCTCCTCCGCGCGTGCACGTGGAAACGTGCACAGAATCAAAAGAACAAGCATGGTTTTCATGCCCCCTTATTATACCAATTTTACAGGTGTCGGAGGTGGGGATCGAACCCACGACCCCAGGCTTATGAGTCCTGTGCTCTACCGACTGAGCTACCCCGACGTTTGCCTACTATAGCAAAAAGTGGCTTTGTACGCCACTTTTTGCTTACTTGTTGCGGAGGCCGGAGTTGAACCGACAATTTCCAGGTTATGAGCCTGGCGGGTTACCGTTACCCTACCCCGCTATGTCAGGAAATAATACCATACAATAGGGATCGCGCAAGCCTATATATAGTAAAACTCTTCGAAGACTTCTCGGAATAGATTTATCACGCGCCGCACCTCGGTCTGGCTGAGCTGGTAGCTCGTCCCTTCGTGAGCGATAATATTTCGGATTTTATGTGCCTCCCACGCTTGTGACAATGTGTGAAAATCCGCAGGCTCCACTCGCTTTAGTTTTTCACCGATACCATCTCCTTGGTACCCCATCTTATCCAAAATATCTCCGAGGATGATGTCTGCCTCGATGATAGCTTGACGCCAATCGTTTGGATTTTGCGACTCCACATGCTCAGTAATCTGCTTCCATCGTACAGCGAGACCTGGATCAGCCTTTGCAGTCTCATCATAAACAGGCTCCACCTTTGGAAAATAGATTGCTTTTTCCTGTTTGCGGATATGACGGAGACGCTCCATGGCAGTGATGATACCGATCACCAGTACCAACGACGTCGGGACCGCAATCACCCAGAGGTAGCTCAAAACAAGATTGAGTATTTCAAGTGCAAAGTCGATAAACATGAATTTATTATACCCTATTTTTCACCCAAAAATTGCTTTCCGATAGCAAAGAGTACTGCCTCCTCCCCATGTCGAGCGGTGAGCTGTATACCGAGCGGTAGTTTTCCGCTGACTCCTGATGGGACCGACATAGCAGGATTGCCTGTGAGGTTTGCGGTCACGGTAAAGATATCTTCGAGATACATCTGGAGCGGATCTGCGGTTTTCTCCCCTATTTTAAAAGCTGGTGTCGGGGCGGTCGGGGTCAAAATAACATCTACCTCTTCGAATGCTTTTTTGAAATCATTTCGAATTAGTTCTCGGACGATATTTGCTTTGTTGTAGTACGCATCATAGTATCCGGATGAGAGTACGTACGTTCCGAGGAGGATCCGACGTCGCACCTCTTTTCCGAGTCCTGCTGCTCGAGTGACAAAATAGTCATCGATACCATCTTTTCCATCTACATGGAGGCCGTACTTTACCCCATCAAAACGAGACATATTTGACGACACCTCGGCTGGCATCACCACATAATAGACTGCGAGAGAATATTTTATGTTTGGAAGTTTCACTTCTTTTGTCTCATATCCGAGTGCTTTGAATTTATCTACTGATTCATTAAAATTTTTCAGAACATCAGGGTGTATACCTTCTCGTGGGAAGTCCGGGATGCCGATGACTAATTTCTTAGGCATTTGGATTTCTTTTTGCTCGATTGTCGTACTATCTTTTATATCTTTTCCCTTTATTGCATCAAAAATGATTTCTACATCAGTGACCGTACGCGCCATAGGACCAACCTGATCGAGTGACGAGCCCATCGCCATGATCCCATATCGAGATACAGCGCCGTAGGTCGGTTTGAGGCCCACAATTCCACAAAAGCTCGCTGGCTGGCGCACAGACCCTCCTGTATCGGTTCCGAGAGCGATGAGTGCACCGTCCATAGCAACCGCCGCAGCAGATCCTCCAGACGAGCCTCCAGAGACCCGGGTGAGGTCGTGAGGATTTCGAGTAGGGCCAAATGCAGAATTCTCAGTACTTCCTCCCATAGCAAATTCGTCCATGTTCACACGACCCAAAAATACTACGCCTTCTTTTTTGAGTTTTTCTATTGCGGTCGCATCGTAGGTCGCGACATAGTGTTCGAGCATTTTCGAAGATGCCGAAGCGATTTTTCCTTTTATTAAAATATTGTCTTTGACTGCACACGGAATACCGGTGAGGAGGGTCGCGGTGCCGTCTTTAAAACGTGCAGCGGCGGCATCGCACTGTTCTTTTATATCAGCATAGACTTCGAGGTACGCATTTATTTCTTGATTTTTTGCCTCAATATTTTTTATGTACTTCTGTGCCAAATCCCAGGGAGTGAGCTCCCCTTTTTTCATTGCTTCATGTGCTTGTCCTATAGTCATCATGATAGTATTTTCTTTACCGTTATAAAGTCACCCTGACTCTCTGGAGCTGACTGGATCAAGTTTTTTGGATCAGTATCGACGACCACATCGTCACGCACAACGTTTTTAACATCAAAATCAGATCTCGCTTCTATATTTTTGCTGACTTCCTGGATTTCACTCACATAGCCCAAAATAGATTCGATTTCTTTACCGAACTGAGCCTTTTCCTCGTGAGTGATAGCGATGCGAGATAGCCTTGCGAGTTTTTCTATATCAGTATGACTAAGCATACGCCGATTCTAACACACTTGTGCGTTTTTGTAAGTCTTTGATTTCTGTTCCGTGTATATCGATTTTATCCTCAATTCTCTCCATTCTTTTCTCCATTCCATCGAATCTAGCTTCGAGCGTGTCAAAACGGTGCTCCAAAACGTTAAACCGCTCGTCAATATGGTCGAATCTCTTATTTAGCTGCTGGGTAAATTCTTTAAAATATATAGGTGTTTGTTCAGGCATAGTAGTTCAAGATTAATTAGTAATATCCAGATTATAAACCTACCCTTGTAGCAGAGTAAATAGTTCGGTTTCGGATAACGTGGGGATATCTAATTCTTTTGCTTTATCCAGCTTCGAGCCCGCATTCTCTCCTACTACGACATACGATGTATTTGATGACACAGAGCTTGATATATTACCGCCCAATGATCGGATTTTACCCTGGATTTCATCGCGGGAAGCAGAGAGAGTGCCAGTCAATACAAATGTTTTTCCAGCAAGACGAGTACCTGTTTTTTCTTTTATGATAGTCAGCTGTTTCAGTAGTCGATCATACAGCTTTTGATTTTCTTTTTTAGAAAACCAGTCCACGACAGATCGAGCGACTACGTCACCTACCCCATATATTTTTTGTAGTTCTTCAAACGTAGCTGTTTTTGGATCTTTTATGTGTTTTGCAATATCTATCGCTGTCTCCTCACCCACCTGTGGGATAGAGAGCGCAGCGATGAGACGAGCCATGGTGACTGTGCGGCCTTTTTCGATAGACTCGAGGAGATTGTCGACTGATTTTTCAGCAAAACGAGGAAGCGTGAGAAGATCACCCTTTTTTAGAGTAAAAATATCGTCAAAATGCGTGATGAGACCATTTTCCATGAGTACATCGATGATACGAGGCCCCAACCCATCTATATTGAAACACTTTTTAGAGACAAAATGATAAAATTTCTTCTTTTGTAGCTCTTCAGAGTCGAGGATGACACAGCGATACGCGGCCTGACCCGGGATGCGCTCGATTCGTCCATCGCCACCACACCCCTCGACATGAGTCGGAAAAGTAAAAGCCTTTTCTTTTTCTTTACGCATCTCTTTGACGACTGAAACGCTATCAGGGATGACGTCTCCTGCTTTTTGGAGGATGACCGTATCGCCGATACGCACATCGAGTCGGTTGATCTCATCCTCATTGTGCAGTGTCGCCCGAGAGACGGTGGACCCAGCCACGGAAACGGGTCGCAAATGAGCTACAGGGGTGACGACACCTGTACGACCTACCTGAAGGACGATATCCTCGAGGATTGTGGTCACTTGTTCTGCAGCGAATTTAAATGCGATGCCAAATCGAGGTGCCTTGCCAGTATAGCCGAGCATCTCCTGATATGACACTTCATTTACCTTTACCACAACTCCGTCAGCTAGATAGTCCTGTTTTGGCATTTTTTTCTGCCATTCTTTCCAGTATGCGATGACTTCGTCGATATTTTTACAGTGTTTATAGTTTTTATTTACCTTAAAACCGAGTATACTCAACAGTTCTAGCTCACCCATCTGTGTATCGGGATGATCGTCGATCTGAGCAATATCGTATATGTATGAATCGAGTTTGCGACTCGCAGCGATCTTTGGGTCGAGCTGGCGGATAGAACCAGCAGCCACATTGCGAGGATTTGCAAAAGGTTCTTCGCCGTTTTTTATGCGTTCTTTGTTTAGTCTTTCGAGGGTCTTTTTTGCCATCCAGATCTCTCCTTCGACGATTATATTTACCGGTTTGGTGAGTGTGAGTGGGATAGACTCGATCGTACGGACATTGTGTGTGACGTCTTCCCCGATCTTTCCATCACCTCGTGTGGCAGCTGTCTTTAGTATTCCCTTTTCATATTCGAGAACGATTTTGAGTCCGTCGATCTTGTGTTCACATGTATATGTAGGTTGATTTTTGATTATCTTTTTAATGCGTGTATCAAAATCCTGCATGTCCTCGGGAGTAAATGCATCGTTAAATGACCACTGTGCGACTTTGTGAGGAACTTTTTGAAACTCGGGCAATGCAGCTCCACCGACACGCTGTGATGGCGAGTCGGGGGTGACGAGATCGGGATACTGATTCTCCAGTGTCACTAGTTCGTGCTTCAAAGAGTCTAGAGCTGCCTCTGAGATCTCCTGCATGTCCTCTACATGATAAAGGCGCCGATGATGCTCTATCGTCTTTTTTAGATAGTCTATACGCTCCTTGGCTTCTTTTTTATCCATTTACTCAGTATACGAGTATCTGAAGGCTCTTTCAACCTTGTCTGCAAAAGGTTCGGTACATCGGCCAGTAGTTCGGTCTGTCCCTACATTGTAGCCGCGCGCCTCGATGACGGTGCGTGGTGGAGTCGTGTCGTATCGATCGATCGTCACTCGAGCACATGGAGCACGTGTACTCGTTTTGTCGGTTGTGTAAAATTCAAATCGGCGCTGCTCAGGAGTCACTTGTTCGAACTCCACTGTATATACACGGCGAGGACCACATGTCACCTGACCAAAATCTTCATCGTCCTGTGTCTGTCTAAAATACCCGTCTTTATCATGAAGTATCGCACAGTCGAGCGCCCCATCAGCCATATAGACTGCCTCCATGGATTCGCGCGCACTACTCGAGAGGAGCACCTCTTTTCGAGCAATATTCATAACCGAAACACTGATCGATATCACGAGTGCAGAGAGGAGTACCGCAAACAATAATGTATAGCCTTTGTTTGATTTCATATTATCTTTTGACATTATATACAGTCAATTTTGCTGTGGTCATATTTTCGACCGAGTATGGACCGCTCTTCCACCACACATCCACGATCACATCTGCTGAGTCAGTTCGGATATTTTGTATGTATGCCGATCGATAAAATGGAGTCATGTTTGCTCCAGAAGTATGGACATAGTGGTTGGTACCGACGTTTTTATAAAGTCTAAACACTGGATTGTCATAATTGTCGACATCATCTTGAGACGCCACATTTATACTACCACTAGGTTGTATATTGATTCGACAACGTGCTTTGCTCCCACAAGTGTTTACATTCAGTAAAAATCCTTGGGTTGCCGCTCTCCCAGAGCGAATATTGCTATCGACAATATTTCGGATAGCTTCGATGCCTTCTTGCGCAAGGTTCGAGGCAATCATCTGATCACGAGCAGCCGAAGCCGCATTGAGTCCCTGAAAAGCGTTTGTGAGGGGACCAGAAATAGCGATCATGAGGATCATGATGGCCACCAGTGTTTCGATTATGGTAAAAGCTCGATTCATATTTATATAAGTCGTTGTGAGACGAGAGTTTGTGTCTCAAATGTGGTTCTGTTTTTTTCTATTGTCGCACTCCCTGCCTCACCCGCCACTCGGATGAGCGCATACGGCATCTCAGTACTACTACTGCCGTTTCCGATAGTCACCTCAAATCGCGTGATGCGCACTCCGGTACTCGTGAGTGTCACGTAGTCTGCCTCAGCAATCGCAGCACCTGGCCTACTCACCGCGCGCTGGAGAGAGTTTGTCGTTGTGTTTCGTCGATACGCATGGAGTACCGGTAGGCCTGTAGCGCTATCGTTAAATGCTACAAAACGCACACCATTTGTGATCGCTGTGTACTGACTACCTGTGCGCATTTCACGAGTGATCGCCTCGATGGTAAAGCTCACATTGTTCACTGCGGCTTTTACTGTCTGAGCTCGCTTGTTTACATCCAATACTTTTATAAAAGCTCCTACAGCCACGATCATCACAAACGCAAAGATCGCCATCGAGACCATGACCTCGACTAGAGTAAATCCTTTGTTGTGTGATCTGAGATATATCATTGATTTTCTATAGATATCTGTCCGGATGAACGAACCATGACTGACTGAGTACTGCCGTCTGGTGCTGCAAAACGGAGATATAGTGCCTGACGATTTCCGCGACTGATGATAGGACTAGGACTCGGTCGAGCAAATACAATACTTTCGGCAGTACCAGAAATACCGCATGTTGCGGTTATGGCAGTATCGTAACAAATATTTTGCAGTACATTGCCGTTTTTTATCTGATACTCTTTTATAATTGTATCAGATTCAGCAACATAAAAGTTTTTCAATGATCCATCGTCTCTAAAGAGGAGGAATTTGGTCGGCTCGTTTATATTAAAGTATACACCGTATGACTGACTGTAGTCTCCATCTCTTCCGTCTGTAGTAGTGTCAGATACATTGATACCATATGACTGCGCCTGGCGGATCGCCAGCGCCACATCATACACAAGGTTTGTAAGGATGATACTTTTACTGAAATCACCATAGCGTAAGGCAAGTATAGCTGTCATGATCACAAAAATCATGATGGTGACGAGGAGCTCGACCAGAGTAAACCCTTTATTTAGTTTAGACAAACGAATTGACATAGAAGATATTGAGACCAGTGAAGAGCGCTATGTACATACCGACGATCAGAAATGGAGCAAACGGAAGCTCTATCCGTCTCATTGTACCCCCTTTCTTATGTATGAACAACAAAGGAATCCCCACGATCGACGCCACCCATGTCGCATATGCGAGTGCCGAAAAGCCGAGTGATATACCGAGGAGCCAACCGATACCCATAGCTAGTTTTGCATCACCTCCTCCCATCCATGTTTCTTTTGACAAAAGAACGATGAGCCAGAACGGAACTGATACGAGTACTCCAGCGACCTGCCACCATGTAGGGACCCCTTGTGCAAAGAGCAGGAGAAAACTCGCCCCAACAAAAAGGTATGAGAGTATGTTTGGAATGATTTTGTGCCTGAGATCGTATATGACGACAACGACGAGGATCGCTGCGATGACGAGATGCGCCACCAATATATACGGAGTTTCGATAAATTTCCAAAACAGTAGTGAAAACAGAGCGCCGGTTGCCACTTCTACTAGTGGATACTGATACGAGATAGGGCTTTTACATTTGCGACACTTTCCGAGGAATGCGACAAAGCTGAGTACGGGGATGAGATCATGCCACTTCAGCTGGTACCCACAAGAAAAACATTGTGATCTGCCCTTTATCGCACCGATGTTGAACCGTAGTGCGACCACATTTAAGAAACTCCCGATGATAGTTCCAAAGATAAATACAAGTATCGTGATGTATACCTCCATTATTTTGAACCAACCATGTAGTAGTAATTCGTAGTATCGCTTGTAGCTCCCCATCCTGTTGCACCACTCCATCCAGTAGCTGGAGTCACTATGTCTATGTCATCATCGAGTGCTTTGTTTGGCTTTTCGAGACGTACACCGATGTAGTAGTCATCGAGGGTTGATTTTACTGTATATGCATAGTAGTTATATGTCGCATCGATTGCGGGCTGTGGAGGAACAGGAACCGCACTCATAAAGGTACTGACGCGGATACCGGGACATGTAGTTGATACAGAATTGAGATTTATCGTTGTACCACTTGCAGTTGGATATACTCCGCATCGATCAAAGTAAAGCTGCACCGCGAGCTGGATCTGAGCGACATCTGCGACACGTTTGTTGTCACGCGCTTTTGCACGAGCCACTTCGAATTGCGACACCACAATAGAAGTGAGGAGCGCAATGATCGCAATGACTACCAAGAGTTCTATGAGTGTAAAGGCTCTTTTCATTATTATTTACAAGCGTTGCCAGCGAAACCGAGGTCGACTGAGATATCGGTAACTTCTTTTGCAACACCAGCGTTATCGACACACCATGCGATATTTGCATCAGACTTTAAAGGAACTGCAACTGCCCACTCATCATCATCAGATACACAGTTTGCCGGAAGTGTAGAAGCCGCCGCCGCTGCAGTGTACTGAGCTTCGATCAATGGATCTGCAAAAAGTGTCTCTGCGGTCGCTGCACAAGCTGCTGCAGCAAAGGTACCACCATAGCTACCGTTTCCACGGAGCTCATCGTTGTAGTAGAGCTCAGCCTCTTTTCGGATACTGTCGACATTTCCTTTTATCGCAGCATCTGCACTCTTTGCACGTGCACTACCCACAGCTACCATGACAACTGAAGCGAGGATACCGATGATCGCGATCACAACTAATAATTCGATTAATGTGAAACCCTTATTGTGTAAATATTTCATAGAGAAATTATACCACTAATATAAAAAGCAAAAATCCCCACCTGGGGATTTTGCAAAGTACATACCCAAACCTATTAACAGTCTGTGTCTGTTGCGGTAGTAGGGATCGCTGTACCCGCATTTTGTCGTGAGAGTCCAGCTGAGTCTACGCACCAGAAGTTTGCTGCATTTGATCGAAGTGGTGACTCAACGATCCATCCAGATGCAGTACTGTTACAAGTAACTGTACCCGCAGCACCAGAAGCATTTACACCAGTAGCTGTTGCACTAGGTCCTGCAGCAGTTCGAACAGCAGCAAGAGCAGCGGTCACTGGAGCACTTGCGCAGAATGTAGCATAAGAGCTGTTGTTTGCTGGAGTGTCATAGTGGATCTCCGCTGCTGATCGAAGTGCATTGAGTTGGCCCTTGATCGTTGTATCAGCTCCTCGCTGTCGAGCCCCGTTTAGTGAAGCGAGTACCACTGATGAGAGTAGACCGATGATCGCGATCACCACGAGCAACTCGATCAATGTAAAACCTTTTCGTAAATTCATAATATATTTATATTTATTAATGCCGTCATTATACCACTAATATAAAAAGCAAAAATCCCCACCTGGGGATTTTGCAAAAAACGTAACCAGTCTATTAACAGTCTATGTCTGTTGCAGTGGTCAAAGCTGACGCAGCGTTTTGTCGTGAAAGTCCGGCTGAGTCTACACACCAAAATGTTGCTGTACCAGCTGTTGATCGAAGTGGTGACTGGATCGCCCATCCACCAGGCTGACTGTTACAAGTTATGATACCGTTAGCACCTATAGCGTTTATGGTATTTGCACCTGTTGAGGCTGGTCCCGCTGCAGTCTTAATTGCATCTAGAGCTGCATCGACTGGACCTGTAGTGATGTTACAAAATGTCGCATAAGAACTACCGTTATTATCGTAGTGAAGCTCTGCAGCCGCTCGAAGAGCATTGAGCTGTCCCTTGATAGTTGTGTCAGCACCTCGCTGTCGAGCCCCGTTTAGTGAAGCGAGTACCACTGATGAGAGTAGACCGATGATCGCGATCACCACGAGCAACTCGATCAATGTAAAACCTTTTCGTAAATTCATATATGAATAATTTTTTTATTAATAAATGTAAGTATACACACTTACCTTGTACCAATTATACCCCAGTAAAGGGACATATATTGTGGATAACTACTGGGCAGAAGAGATGTTGTATATAGGGACCATCACAGAAGCGAGGAGTATTGCCACACCGAGACCCAAAAGCACGATCATAAGTGGCTCGATGAGGTCGACGAGTGCATCCACCGCAGTGCGTACTTCGCGAGAGTAAAAGTTTGCAAGGGTTTTGAGGATGTTGCCCAACTCTCCTGTTTCCTCTCCTACTTTCATCATCTGAATCATGATTTTCGGGATGATATCTGGATTCCCACCGAGAGCCTCCGACACTGGCTTACCCGCCTTTACCGCCTCTACCGCAGTAGCGAGGATTTTTTTGTAAATAGTGTTGTCGATCACGTTTGCGGTGAGCTCGATCGCACGGACCATCGAGATCCCTGACATGAGCATGGTATTCATGTTGTCTGAAAGGCGTGAGAGATAGAGTTTTTTGTACAGATTGCTGATATATGGGACGTTTAACTTGAAGGTATCAAAGAGTTCGCGTCCAGTCGGAGTCTGTACGTATTTGTAGATAAAGAAACCACCGACGAGCATGAGTCCAGCAAATATAAATCCGTAGTGCACCAGAAAATCACTGATGCCCATCACCGCTCGGGTGTATATAGGAAGCTCTTGACCAGAGTCCTTTAGTATTCCGCTGATTTTAGGGATAACGACTGTAAACATGACGATCATCACGGATACGAAGGTAAAGATAACGAATGAAGGATAGACGAGCGCACCCTTTGCCTTGCTCACGAGTTCGTAGGTACGATCGAGGTAGTCGGCGAGAAAGTTGAACGTCTCATCGAGCTTTCCAGATTCCTCTCCCGCTTTTACCATACTTACATAAAAGTCAGAAAATACTTCGGGGTGCTTTTCGAGTGCCACTGATATAGAGCTTCCTCCCTGAATATCGTCCGCGATAATGATGAGCTTTTTGCGTAATAGTTTGTTTTCCGCTTCTTCACCCAATAGTCTAAAGATACGAAGTGCCGATACCTGCGCCTGAAAGAGTGTCGCCATCTGTCGAGAGAGGATCACGATGTCTTTGTTTGAAACTCGTTCGAGGAACGTGAGCTCAATATTTAAGAGGCCTTTTTTATCTCCTACAGGGACGATTTTGCTCACAACAAATCCTCGTCGCTGGAGTGACGAGAGCGCAATATCCATATTGAGCGCATCGATCGATCCGTTCTTTGGCTGACCTTGTGCGTCTACTGCTGAGTAATTAAAAAGCATATATTTTAAAGCATTCGCTCTAGTCCTTTTGGATTAAGTGAGTACTGATAAGCGTTTTCTACACTGATCTGGCCTCCACGTACGAGCTCGACCAGGCATCGATTCATATCGATCATCCCTTCTGATGAACCTGTCTCCACTACGGTATTTATCTCGTGCACACGCTTTTCACGGATGAGATTTGCGACCGCTGCATTTGCAATGAGGAGCTCGTATGCGGGCACCAATCCACCAGATATACTCGGGATGAGACGTTGTGAAAATATACCGCTCAAACTCCCCGCGAGCTGCATACGGATCTGATCCTGCTGTCCTGGTGGAAATGAGTCGATGATACGGTTGATCGTCTGCGATGCATTGTTCGTATGGAGTGTAGAAAAGATGAGGTGTCCAGTCTCTGCAGCAGTCACTGCCGTACCCACTGTCTGTATATCGCGCATCTCTCCAATGAGTGCCACATTTACGTCCTGTCGGAGCATACCGACGAGACCATTGTGGAAATCAGGGGTGTCGATGCGTACCTCACGCTGATCAATGATAGACTTTTTTGATTCATACACGTACTCGATCGGGTCCTCGATCGTGATGATGTGCTCGGCACGAGTCTGGTTGATCATCTCGATCATTGCAGCGAGCGTGGTTGATTTTCCCTGACCGATCGGCCCTACACAGAGAAAAAATCCTTGTTTCTTTCGGGTAAACGTCTCGAGGATCTGAGGCAGCTTTAGCTCCGCGATGGTACGGATCTTTTTAGGGATGAGTCGTAGAGCGATAGATATAGTTTCTTGGTGAAAAAAGGCATTTCCTCGAAATCGAGCAAGTGTCCCCAGGCTGTATGAAAAGTCGACTTCTAGATTTGCCTGGAACAGTTTTTTATTTGGTTCGGTGAGGAGTTCGTTTGAAAAACCCTGCATATCGAGCTTTGTGAGCTGTGCCTTTTTGATGAGTGGAATGAGGTTTCCATTTACACGCACGATGGGATGACGACCTTCGGCTAGGTGTAGATCAGAAGCTCCTTCTTTGAGGACCAGTGTGACCAACTCTTCTAGTTCTTTTTTGTAGTCCATTTATTTCTATTTATTAATTTTGGATTTCTTATAGATGTCATCCACGTGTGCCAATACTTCTGAAGGAATGGTGCTTGCTTTGGTTATATATCCGTCGATGCCATATTGTTTGGCACGTTCGATATCCTGGGTACTGCTCTGATTGGTTAGCATAATAATAACAGTATTTGGGATAAGTTTCTCCTTGCGAATAGTGGATAGCAGTTCTACACCATCCATCCCCGGCATCACTACATCGAGGAGGAGTATGTCAGGTGCAAATCCTTCGCGTAGCTTTTTGAGCGCATCGTCTGGACTAGTGCTCACTTTTACGGTGTATCCACTCTTTGAAAACTTGAGCGAATACATATCGAGTAAAAAAGTATCGTCGTCTACAAAAAATACGGTAGGGTTCATGGCTTTATTATACTAGAGACGAGTGACCTCCTCAAAGGGGACCATTCCTTTGAATGCCTTGAGTATTCCATCCTCGCGCATAGTGAGCATTCCCTTTTTACGCAAAATCTTTGAAATGTCGAGCTCAGTGGGACTCGTGAGGATGGCTCCTTCGATCTCTTTATCCATTTTAAATACCTCAAACACTGCCATACGACCTCTGGTACCCTTTGGAGCCTCAGGGGTCGGATCGATAGTGTATACGGTGTCTGATTTCGGAATGCGATCGTGATATTCTGCAGGAAGATCTTCAAACTGACGATCGATAAATGCCTTGATGCTACCGTCAACGGGCACTTTCTTTCCTCCAGCGAGCATACCGACGAGACGCTGGCCGATCGCCATGATGAGAGTTGGCGCGATGAGGTATGGATCCACTCCCATGTCGATGAGACGCGGGATCACTCCTGCAGCGTTGTTGGTGTGAAGTGTAGAGAATACGAGGTGACCAGTAAGGGCCGCCTGTACGGCGAGCTGTGCTGTCTCCTTGTCTCGGATCTCTCCCACGAGGATGATGTCAGGGTCCTGACGCAGTGTCGTGCGTAGACCGGATGCAAATGTATAGCCGATCTCTGCACGGACCTGCGACTGACTGACTCCTTCCATGTTGTATTCGACCGGATCCTCGAGTGAGAGTACGTTTTGGGTGTCGCGGTCGACTTCGTTGAGCATCGAATACAATGTGGTTGATTTTCCGGAACCAGTAGGCCCAGTGATGAGGATGAGACCGTATGGACGCTGGATCGCTTCTTTCACGATAGCGAGATCGTGTTCAGAAAAGCCGATATTGTCGAGCTTTTTTACACCCTTATCTGGGTCCAAAATACGCATCACGACTTTTTCACCGTAGTACGAAGGGAATGTCGATACACGAAAGTCTATTTTTCTACTCTCGATACGTGCAGAGAATCGCCCGTCCTGAGGCTTTCGCTTTTCATCGAGCTTCATATTTGAAAGCACCTTGATACGCGCCACTACGGCATCGTGCACTTTGTTCGGGAGGACGAGACTAGTAAAGAGCGAGCCATCCACACGGAAACGGACTCGGACACTCTCACGCATTGCCTCGATGTGCACATCGGATGCATTTCCTTCTACTGCATAGCGCACGATGGTTGCCACAATTTTTACTACTGGGGCATCCTCGATGATCAGAGTATCTTTTGCATTTGGTTTTGTGGCTGTCGTACCCTCTGGCTTTAGTTTTTTGATAGCAGAATTGTCCTTTGCATCGACTGAGAGCACATTTTCGAGCTCATCGAGTGCCTTTGACACCTCACCAGTGATACCTTTGTACATCTCGATCACCTTCTCGAAATCTTGTTGCGTGATGATGAAAATCTTGTAGGGGACGCCGCGCTTTGTCGCGATAAAGTTGAGCGCATCTCGTGCCTCTATATTGTCCGGATCGACGAGGCCCACCTCGAGAGCTCCGTCAACCACTCCGATCGGTACAAATCTATAGTGCACCGCGGACTCCTCGGGAATGTATTCGAGTACTTCAAATGGTACTTTCATCTCGCCGAGTGATCGAATCGGGATGTTTAGATATTCTCCTTTTGCAGCGAGGATATCCTCTTCAGAAACCCCCTGCGCAAAGAGAACTTTTTCCAGCGTTTCACCCGCAGCCACTTCTTTTTTAATCGAAGTTGCCTCGTCCTCACTCACGACTTTCTTTTTGACCAATATATCGAGTACGCTCATGTGTAATTAGCGGGTTTTTGGTACGGCTTTTGCAGGAGTCCCAGGGAATGGTGCAAATGGATTTACCTTTCCTTGTGGAAGCGGTGGAATAGTATTTGTGTAGTCATTTAGACTTTTGTATGCGGGACTTTCGAACAAAGTAGCATCGATCTTTACCTCGTTCAGTTGCGCGAGGAGTGCCTCGATGTCAGCGCCGATTGGCTGATTGTTCTCATCGAGAGTACCCGTTGTCACGACACCTAGTGTATCGGTTTCGTCTGCCGAAAAACCACGCCAGATAAAGAAACCGAGAGTTCCGAATATGACGACGATGAGAATTGTTTTGAGTGCTGATTCCATTTTATTTTTGTTTTTGTTTAAACCAGAACGTTCTCACTTCTATCTTAAAGGTGTATTTGTTTAGATCTTCGGCTGGAGTGAGCTCTATCTTTGATACCTCCATAGTCCGAAGACTGCTTTCCATGTCCTTGAGCACCTCTACAAACAGTGGATATGCAGCCTGGAACTCGACAGTGACCGTCACCGGCTCGACAGAGTCCTCGGCAGCTTCTTCCACCACAGTACCGTCGTCTGCGACGAGCTGGGCGTTTGGATTTGCCTTTGCCTCATTACCTTTGCCGATGAGAGTAGTATCATACTCGGTCTTTATGTTTTTGATAGTGATACCACGTCTCGAGAGGAGGGTGCGTACGTCAACGATCAGTCGTACGACATCGACGTTGTCAGGCAGGATAGTCTCTAGACGCTCCTGATCCTCCGGAGCAATACTGTTGTAAGCAGCAACTGCCTGCTCACGTTTTTCGATGAGTAATTTTGAATTCTCAATCGCCTTTGCATATGCTTTGTTTATCTCGCGGTTGGTTTGAAGTCCGGTATACGCAGTCTGGGTATAGGTAAAAAATATACCGGCTGATAACAATATGAGGGCTCCTGGAAAGACGAATTTATTCATTTTGATTTGTTGTTGTACCTACAGCCTCAAACTGCTTTGCATATCGAAGCTCAGAAAAGGGAAGGGTACCGATCAGTTTGAACTCGACCACACCTTTGTCATTGAGGTTGAGGTCAGAGATGATTGGGTTTTTGATTTTTGTGCTCTCGAGCAGAGTATCTGACTGAAATGCAAGCGCCTCAAATGACTTCGCTTCGCCATCAACTTCGAAGCGACTAATATCGGTTACAGGATTGTCAGCCATCTCAAATGTGAGTTCTTTGAATCTGACGTTATCCACAACCACCTCTTCGAGTGCCTTTAGCAAGTTCGAAGTGGCGGTATGGTTATCCACAACCCTCTTTGCGAGGTTTATACGAGTATTGAACTTTTTAAGGAACTCAATATCGGATCCAAACTGCTTCCGATTTTCTGCTAAAGCAACTTTATTTTTTTCTATATTCCCCTGCTCTAGTCTATTCCAAGCAAAAATGCCTATAGCTGAGGCCACAGAAGCAACAAATACGATAACTCCGATGAGATTGAGAAGGCCGCCAGATGAGCTACCAGAATTTTGTGGAGGTACAGCAGAAGAGTTTGGGACGAGAGGTTTTCGGGGTATAAAAGATGTTTGAAATTTTGTATCCATGAGCTATAACCCCTAAATTATACCAAGCTATTCCATCTCGGACAACCTGCGCAACGCTGCGCCGATCGCGATTGCAAACTCGGGTCCAGCTGTTTTGAATTGTTCTGCCAAAAATGCGGGCGCTTCGAGTTTTGCGAACGGATTTGCATACACTACTTCGTTTTGGAAGCTAGTTTTTGCTATTTCTGGGAACCCTTTGAGGAGTACTCCCCCTCCGGTCATGTAGACTTTGCTGATAGTCTTGTTGTATTTCTTTTGATAGTTGAAAAGGACGCGATTTGCCTCGTAGAAAATGTAGTCGAGCGTCACACTGATGAGCTCCTTGAGCTCTTTGTGCTCGGGACCACCATTGAGTCCGAGAACTCGCTTCATATTTTCTGCTTCTGCTACAGAAATAGACATAGACTGAGAGATCGCGAGGGTGATGTCCTGCGAACCACGGTTGATCACGTGTGAAGTACGCAAAATCCCCCGCTCGATGATATAGAGCTTTGTGGTACTCGCTCCCATATCGACAACCATCATGGCTGCGATCCCCTGGTCGAGCACTGCACGCACTGCACTAAAGAGCTCTATCTCAAAAAATGTAGGCTGTAGTGCGGTCTTTGTGGCGAGTGACTGGTAGTTTGAGAGGACTTCGTTGTGGATAGCCACCATGAGGACCTCGGTACTCGGTTTTGGTGGCTCGGGTGCGGGTTGTCCAGGTGTCGTCTCGGTAGTCTCTGGGATAGTATCCTTTGGAATGACTGACCAGTCGAGCATGACCTCGGTGATGGGTACGGGGATGTATTTTCGTGCTTCGAGCGTGACCATACCACCGATCTGCTTTTCATCAGTCGTAGGAATGCTCATAAAAGTAATGAGACTCGATGAAAGTGGGATCGTGATACCGCACTCCTTTGTAGTGGTTTTTGATTCGCGGAGGACGTCATTCAGCGCCTCAGCTATTTTGTCCATAGGTAGATTGGTCGAGCGACCGATCTCGATACCTGCATAAGGGCCTAGTGCGAGCTCTCCATATGTTTCGAGGACGGCTTTCCCTTTTTTCTTTGCGATCTGCACTACCTTTATCGCCGAAGACCCGATATCGATACCGAGGACACTAGCATTTTTTTTCTTGAAGATTGAGTCGAGAAATCCCATGGGAATAGTATATCATAGGGGTATGAATTTATGGGATATTTTATTTGGCGCAGAGACATTTGAAACCACATTCACAAAGGGTCAATACCCTGCACTTTTTGCATACAAAGATCCAAAGGTGAAAAAGGTGGTCTTTGCTCTGAAAAACGGATCGCGCGAGGCTGGCCGCGTGATCGCCGAGAGTATGAAACCACATATACCTACAAATACCCTCGTCGTACCCATCCCTGCCTCGTATACGAGAGGGTTCAACCAGTGCGCCTTGATCAGCCAGCATTTTTCATCGGCAGAAGTGCTCTTTAGGAAAAATAAAACCACCCAAAAGGCTCTCGACCGAAAAGGCCGCCTCGCGAGTGTCTCTCTATATGCAAAAATCCCGCCAGAGCTTGCTGGACGGGACTTTTGTATTATCGATGATGTGATGACGACCGGAGCTACCCTACACGAAGCTCGGAGGGTTCTGCTCGGAGCAGGCGCTCGATCGGTCACTATCCTCGCTTTTTCACACTAAGAGAGGTGTCCAGAGACGATTTTTGTCATCTCGAACATGTTTACTGTAGCCTTGCCTCCAAATACTTTCTTTAGCTTTTCATCAGCATTGATGTTTCGCTTGTTGGTAGGATCCTGGAGATCATGCTTCTTAATGTAGACCCAGATAGCCTTTACTACTTCTCCTCGTGACATTGGGCCCTTTCCGATGACTGCTTCGAGGTCTGCGCTCAAAGTCATAGGTTTCATAAGTGCTGGATTTGCCATAATTTATATATTATTTTGTTATGTCGGACATTCTACCATAGTTTGTATTTCTTTGTATATACAGGACAAATATTGACAAATGTGCAGTATGTTGTAATTTATTTACCAGACCACACAAACCATGAGACATACACCCGAAAGCCGCTTACGTAGTTTCTACCACCAAGTGATGGACCTGTTCCATTCGCGGCATGTGGAATTCCATGAAAACCTCGCGCACAGCATCGACGAGTGGGCAGAAAGCAATGACGGCACCCAGGTCGTCAACACTGATCCAGTGTACCTCAGAGTCATCTGGACCGCCCTACGTGAGGGTCGCAGACTCGATCTCTTAGAGATATTTGCAAAGACCTTGGCCAAAGAACTGCTCCAGTTCCGAGGACCAAAGGGTCGCACACTGCGACGTGGTTTTAGCATTGCGTTTGGCGATTATTTTGACATTCGTGTTGCCAAAGAATTGTGAGGAGCTGTAGCCACAAAAAAACGAATCGACCGCCCCAGAAAGGCGGTCGTGTTTTTTCGCTACGATCACCATATATACCTTTTCGTAAAAAGATCTCGACTCCTTTATCTTTCTATTGACATTTTCATATATAAACTGTATAATACTATACAGATGACGGTGCACTTCTGTACTGTTTCTTTCTACAACCATGAACAAGATCCTTCAAACCATTCGTCAAATCGGAGAGTATGCTCTGGCCTGCATCATCGCGGTCGCAGCACTCGCAGTTGTGGTCGCCACACTCAGGGTATTTCAGCCCCTTGCACCGCTCTTCACCATTGCGGTCGTGGGGATCCTGACACTCTTCACCCTTCAAAGGCGAGAGACTGCAGTGCTCTCACTGGGAGGCATCGCCCTCTTCAACCTCTGCTGGCCAGCCCTTGCCCAATGGGGAGTGGTGACCAGCCTGAGCATCTGGACCGTGGGGATTCTCTCCTGGTTCTATGCCATCTATCGTTCGATTGATCCAGTCTTCGTGACTGCGTCACGGATCAGGACGATGTGATCGAAGTTACCACCAAAACAAAAACACCGAGGCCACCTCACGCGAGGCGGCCTTTTTTATATCTTCTTATTCCTCCTCGGTACGATCACATAGAACCAGACATACACCAGTACGAGCAACACTACATTTGGAATAAAGATGGCTGGGTGTGACCATGGTATCCCCGAGAAACGTACGTCGACAATAGGCCACAGTATCGGCGTCGGAAAGAATTCAGTAGTATGTGTTGGGAAATCAAGTGCAATATGCAAAAACCATGCAGTCATTGGCCAAAATGGTCGCTTGCGAATAACCCAGACTAGTAGAAAAAATAAAACGAACACGACAGCACTGTGTGTAAAGTTATACAAATGATGCACATACTGCGGAATATCACTTTCGAGAGGCACACCCGCACTCCAATCAGGGCCTGACGCTAGTCCCAATATCGTCATACTCGTGAAAATTCCAAAAGAAAAGATATCGGGAGCGATACCGAACAAAAACGCCCATAAAAAGTTCTTTTTATTTCTTCTCCCTGCGATCACCCCACCCCATAACCCATGCGAAAGAATATCCATATCTACATTTTAGCATGACCTTTATACATATGCGCTAACGGCATATTTCTCTTTACAATACTCTCAATGTGTAATTCTTTAAACCCTGCTCCCTTTATCAAAGTCGGAATATCTCGATCAAGATTACAGCCTCCTGCACATTTTTTAGAGAGTGGTGTCAAAAACTTTTGTAAAGCGTACCAACTACCATGTGGAGATTTCCCATGTTCAATAAAAATAAATCTCCCGTTTTCTTTTAGTACCCTTTTTACTTCGCGCAATACTTTTTCTGGATTTTGCACACTACACATAGTCCATGTAGAAACCACGGTATCGAACGTGTGATCTGGAAAGGGAATATCTTCGGCGTACCCTTTTACATAGGTGAGAACAAAACTTGGTGTATCTTTTACTAAACTAAAAAGCTCTTCTGATGGATCGAGAGCGAACAATTCTTCGACATCTGTATAGTGCGGGATATTTACTCCAGAACCAAACCCAATCTCCAATACCTTTCCTTTTGCCTGACCTACAACATTTGCACGCTCTACCTCAAGATGCTTACGGCGCATAGCAAAGTTTAAAATTTTAGGGAGAATATGTTTTGAGTACAACTGCATCAATGTTCTAGTATCTTTGCCGATCTCCGCATCACCACAAATGCGTACGCCCACAGAAATGGAAGCCACAGTGGCATTATTCCAAACAAACTATTTCGCAAAAAGATCTCAACTCCAGTAGAGAGAAAGATCCATTCAAAAAATATCATTGCAAAAAATCCAACGCTTAAAAAGATAAAATCCCCTCTCTCTTTTTTGATGAATAAAGCAAGGGCTATGGTAGCCATATATACTCCCGTGAGAATATAGTCGTTTGTTATCAGAGGAATTAAACCAACCATAATATAGATTGGAATAGTTTGAATAAGAATTTTAATAATTTTACTAAACATATTATTTCATCATCCCCGACTGCCACTCATGGATAAAATCAAACTGATAGATAAAGTTCAAAATATTGAGGGTGAGGTTGTCCCGGATCGATATACCGACAAAGACTTCAAATGCGAGGGTGAGAAATACCGTGAGCCACACAGGCATGCGTAGTGCAAAGAAAAATCCAATCATCATCGAGATGAGGTCAAAAAATGAGTTGATGATACTGTCACCGGTATAGCCCTGCGCGAGCGCTTGTTCACGATATGCATTGATCACGTACGGTGTATTTTCAGCGATCTCCCAACCTACTTCGATACCCATAGCAATGAGGAGTCGAGTGAGGATGTGCATTCGTGGAAAAAGTAGTTTCAATACTCCATAGAAGACAAACCCATGAATGATGTGTGAAAACGTGTACCAGTCGAATAACTGTTGTGACATGCCTGACGACATGATGTCCCCTTCCCAGAACTTTATGATCCCAGACTCAACGATCCACGGCTGTCCGAGAAAAAAGAGCGCGCCCACATGAACGACAACGATACCTAGAGCGATCCATAGAAATTTCTTTGTCATGCACACAATTATAGCAGAAAAAGACTACTTGATTCTGTCTTTAGCAGTCTTTTTGGCGATTCGCGGTGGTTGTTTTACCCACTGCTTTCCTTCTTTTGTACCTTTATTCTTTGCACGATCGGTAGCTATCTTTTCACCAACAGTCAGATGTTCCCTAGCTTTCTTTGGTAGATATCTACTATGGCCAGGCATTCCCGTATAGCCCCAATCTTCTTTCGTCCATTTTACTAAACTATTTTCTTCAGTTTTTTTACCGACATATCCTCCACCGCGCTCTTTGTACAACTTTACCGCATACTGCATTGCTCGAGCAGAAAACTTACCCATCTTATCTACAGCTTCTAGCTTGCAGGACTCCCACAGTTTTTCATTATCTCTTTTTGCGATTGTTTTTTTCATTTTGTGCGGAGAAA
>CAZNYP010000007.1:25158-46973 GCA_964577365.1 uncultured Candidatus Saccharibacteria bacterium | reverse complement strand
CCATCAGATGAAAGCCATCCCTGTCCAAATGAAGTCTGGCCTGTTCCTCCTCGTGATACAGAGAGTGTTCCTGTAGTTTGAGTGATTGGAAGAGAGAGACTACCGAGGGTGGTGATGTTGTTGAGGGTGGTGGTAGCGGCAAGGCGGGTGTCAAAAGCGAGGCTGTCTGATGATGTTGACCATCGTGACTGAGTAGTCTCCCAGTAGTCTGCTGAGGTGGTAGAGAAAGTGAGATCAGCTGCAGTGAGTGCGCCGTTTACGATAGAGAGATTTGTACCGGTAAGATCTGTTATATAGTCTGAGCCGATTCCGAGAGTGGTTACATAAAGTGAAGTACTTGTCGCATTTGTCGTGGTTGCTCGAGTTGAGATCAAGTCGGTGAGACCTAGTAGCGTGGTGATGTTGTTGAGGGTGGTTGTTGCTGCGAGGCGTGTATCAAAAGCGTATGAGTCTGAGGTAGTCGCCCATGTACCTTCATTTGTAGCAGTCAACACACCATTTACGATAGAAAGCCCTGTACCCGTGAGGTCGGTGATGTAGTCTGAGCCGACGGCGAGATTCGTTGTCGATAGACTTGGGAGTGTAGAGGTTGCATTTGTTGAAGTTGCGCTAAAGTATGAAGCAATGACTTGGCCAGTAACAAATGCATTTCCGTTTACTGACAACGGATATGCGGGTGAAGTGGTACCTATCCCTAGACTTCCATTTAGATATATACCACCAGTAACCTCCAACTTTTGTGAAGTAGATGTTGCAGAAGCGCCGATAACCACCTGGTTTGAAGTGGTTGAGACTGCGATACCTGATCCGTTTATAAATGTCCAGTTTACATCTGTCCCTCCTCCACTTCCTCCTGAACCAGTCTGATCATTTGCACAGACGAGCTGTCCACTAGAATCGGTGGTAATCTTTCCGCCATTGTTGTTTGTCGTACAGTTGAGTGAAGTGAGGTACAGAGATGATCCAGTTGCGTTTGTAAACGCAAAGGTAGACTGAGTTCCTATTTTCGTGAGGTTATTGAGTGTGGTGGTAGCGGCAAGGCGGGTATCAAAAGCGTATGAGTCTGAGGTGGTGCCCCAGAGGCTGGTTACGTATGTACCATTTAGACTGAGCGCATTTGTAGAGAGGAGTGGGAGTGTAGAGGTAGCGGTAGTAGAGGTTGCGGTAAATGTAGATGAGGTAGCATTTCCAGTGATCCAGACATTTCCGTTTACAGAAAATGCCTGTGTAGGTGTAGATGTACCTACGCCGACATTTCCAGTACTTTTTACTATAAATAGCTCTGCACCGGTAGAAGAAGCGACAGTGAAGATATCGGTTGTAGAACCTGAACGTCCTTGAACATTTAATCGCGCAGTCGGAGTCTGGGTTCCGATTCCAACATTTTGGAGATTGTTTAGAACAAAACCTACAGTTCCAGTGGTTGTGGTCGTGTCTGATGCTGTATATAGCGCTACGTTTGTTGCAGAGTTACACCCTGCTGATCCTCCTCCAATACCGATCGAGTTCGATGTCGCGTCCGTCCCGCCTACCACAGCACAGATCTGACCACTCGTGACTGCATTGTAGTGAGCAAAGGTCAATCGCATTGTTTTTATTGAAGCATCTGTGAGTTGACTTGCGATATTTAAAGCGCCTGCTGTCGGACTAAGCGTAGGAATGCCCCCCGCGAAATTTATACCCAGAGTTGACCCACCAGCTCCACTTCTACCCAAAAAGAGCGCGTTCAGTCCGTCAGGTCGCTCAATATTGATACTTGCTGACTGTGAAGATGTACCGATACTAAGGTTGTTTCCAACAAATATATTTGTAGTAGAGGCAAGAGTTGCGAAGAAGTTCGTAGAGGTCGCATTTGTCGTGGTTGCTCGAGTTGAAATCAAGTCGGTGAGCCCCTGGAGTGTGGTGATGTTGTTGAGAGTGGTGGTAGCAGCGAGGCGTGTATCAAAAGCGAGGCTGTCGGTGGTGGTACTCCAGAGACTGGTAAAGTACTGGCCGTTTATAGTGAGTGCGTTTGTAGAAAGGAGTGGGAAGGTAGAAGTCGCAGTAGTCGAAGTCGCAGTGATGTATGCGACAGTTGGTGATGTAGATGAAGTGATGGTAGTGCCATCAGATGAAAGCCATCCCTGTCCAAATGAAGTCTGGCCTGTTCCTCCTCGTGATACAGAGAGTGTTCCTGTAGTTTGAGTGATTGGAAGAGAGAGACTACCGAGGGTGGTGATGTTGTTGAGGGTGGTGGTAGCGGCAAGGCGGGTGTCAAAAGCGTATGAATCTGAGGTAGTTGCCCAATTTCCCGAACTATCTACAGTGAGTGCTCCGTTTGTCACGACGAGACCTGAGCCCGTGAGATCAGTTATATAGTCTGAACCGATTGCGAGAGTAGTGACAGTCGCATTTGTCGCAATGATATCAGTGAGGCCTCGAAGTGTAGTGAGATTGTTAAGAGTGGTGGTAGCAGCGAGGCGGGTATCAAAAGCGAGGCTATCTGATGATGTTGACCATCGTGACTGTGTGGTTTCCCAGTAGTCTGCTGAGGTGGTAGAGAAACCACTTGCGCCAGAGACGGTGAGAGCCCCGTTTGTCACTGTGAGTCCTGATCCTGTGATATCAGTTATATAGTCTGAGCCGATGGTGAGGTTGGTGACAGTTGCATTTGTCGCAATGATATCGGTTAGACCTCGGAGTGTAGTGAGGTTGTTGAGTGTTGTTGTTGCAGCGAGACGATTGTCGAAGTGATAGTTTGCAGAGGTTGTTGAAAACCCAGAACCAGCAGTGGCAGTGAGTACACCGTTTGAGATCTCGAGACCGGATCCGACGAGGTCTGTGATGGTATCACCGTTTAAAGTAAGTGATGAGGTGATATTGAGACTAGGAATAGTCGAGGTAGAAGTATTTTCTACCGTGAGGTTTGTGAGAGTGGTTGTTCCTGTCGCGTTGTAATTGTTTATCGTATCTCCACCAGTCGAAGATGTGCTTCGACCTCGTCGGATGCTATCGAATATTCCTTCGAGCTGATTTTGCTGAAATATTTTGTAATTTTGAAATTCTGTAGCAAGCACTGAATCCCCCGCTACCGGCGCAGCAGTGATGGTAGGTCGAGCAGTGATGTACTGCACAACAGTAGTGGTACCGATATCACGCACAATTTCTTTTACCACTGTAGTCGTCGCGACCTGGACTTTTGATGGAAGTTGGACGATCGTAGTACCCTCTCCACCAATACCAAAGAATTCGTTTATATTGTGATTCAACTTTTGAGCGAAAGAATTGAATGGGCTAAAGACACTCGCGACCTGGGCGTCAGTGTCTGAAGTGATTGCATTTTGTCGTGATGACTGAGAAATGATCTCTGAGACTCTACTGAAAAATAAATCTGGAGTTTGGATACTCGCATAACTAGTGGTGAGTACCGCAAACAAAATCGCAAAACCGATTGCATGCTTTATCGCGTATGAACCGACTTTGCCCAATGCGTCAGCGTACGGAGCGACACGTGCTGCAACTTCTTTTGCTGGAGAGACTTTTGCATATTTTGAAACTAGCTTTTTTGGAGCAACAACTGGTTCAGCTTTTTTGACATTAACCTTTGAGATCTTTGGAAGGAAGTTCGAACCATCAGTCTGGTTGTATATAAGAGTCGATACATTTTTCTTTACTGCAATAGCAGAAGCTAGTTTTGCAGCGAGGGCAGTTTTGAAAGAATTCTCTACTACCTTTGTATTTGAGTTTTTGAGTGCAACGTGTGCAAGGAGTGATTCTTCATTTACAAAAAGAACCTTCTCTACCACCTTACCCTCGACCTTACCCATTCGAACGAGTTGCCCGACATAGTCGCGAGCATAACCAGTGAGGCGAGCAGCCTCTTTTGAAGTGATGAACTTTTTGCCATTGATAACTACTGGTTCCGGCATAAATTTGTTTACATAAATTATAACCTGAGACTTGCCGAGATTATAGCCGAGATACGTTGATAAATGGGGATAACTTGAGAGTCATCCCACTTCCAGTTTTAGTTAAAAACTCTACCCAAATTTTTGACAAAAGTTAAGACAAAAATTCACGCTCATTTATAGGCTATCTTCATCCCAAAATCTGACCTAGGAAGCACCAAAAAGACCCCTACAACAGAGGGCCCTTTCTATTTCAACCATTACCCCACCCCATCCAAAACTTTAGACAAAACCTGCCTAGTACCCTCCCTTATCCAAACCCCTGGAGTGACGAGATATGTTGTAAAACAAGGCTATCTCGGCACAACGAGATTATTTTACCCCTAGTATCTCCTCAAAGATCGCCTTCATTACCTCTGGGTTTGCTGACCCTTTTGTGGCCTTCATTGCCTGACCTATGAAGTACTGGAAGACCGATGCTTTTCCGGCCTTGAAATCAGCTACTACTGTAGGGCTTTCTGACACGATTTTCTCTGCTATTTTTCTCAATTCTTCAGTGTCATTTTTCTGGATAATGTTTCGTGAAACAGCGATTTCCTGTGCTTTTCCTCCCTCTTCGAACATGACTTTGAGTACATCCTTTGCTCCGCGTGATGAAAGTGTGCCTGCCGCAGTGATCGAAATGAGCTCAGCAAATTTTTCTGGAGTGATAGCAGTGATGGTTTTGTCGCTCTTCTTGAGGAGACCGAGGTAGTCAGAGACGATATAGTTCGTCGCGAGCTTTACGAGCTTTGCATCCTTAAGTATTGCGACAACTGATTCGAAATAATTTCCAACTTCTGTGTCAGTGACCATGATCTCTGCTTCTTTTTCTGTGAGTGAAAAATCTTTTATGAGACGTGTGCGCTTTTCCCATGGGAGCTCAGGCAGTGCGAGATTGCTAAATTCTGGTATTTCACTGATGAACAATTTTGGTAGATCAGGATCTGGAAAATATCGATAGTCATGTGAGTCTTCTTTTACTCGCTGTGAAAAAGTCTTGCTCTTGTTTTCATCCCATCCACGAGTTTCCTGAACTACTTTTTCTCCTGATTCGAGTACAGCGATCTGTCGCTCGATTTCGAATGCGATTGCTTTTTCAACTGCCTTGAAAGAGTTCAGATTTTTGACTTCAGTCTTTGTTCCAAACTTTTCGGTTTTTGAAACTGAGATGTTTGCCTCGACACGCATCTCACCTTTTTCGAGATTTGCATTTCCGGCACCGAGGTATCGCAAAAGTAGTTGGAGTTCTTTTGCAAAGTTTGCAGCTTGTTCCCCACTCCTGATGACTGGTTCGGTCACGAGCTCCATGAGTGGAACTCCGGCACGATTAAAGTTCACGAGACTTTTTGTATCGTGCTGATCATGTGTCGAACTCGCGGTGTCTTCTTCCAAATGTATACGAGTGATTTTTACACCAGCCAATTCTCCGCCACTCACGAGTGGATATTTGTACTGACTGATTTGATATCCTTTTGGAATGTCTGGATAAAAATAATTCTTTCGATCCCACTCAGTAAAGTTTGCAATGGTTCCATTCACTGCAGTTCCAACTCGCAAGACATGTTTGATCGCTTCTTTGTTTAGTACTGGAAGAGTTCCAGGATGACCCATACACACGGGACAGATGTGAGTGTTGGCCTCATCAGTATCCGGATCATTTTTACATGCACAGAACATTTTTGATTTTGTCTTGAGCTCGGCATGGATCTCGAGACCGATGGTAGCTTTGTATTCATTCATATATCGTAGTCTACTCTAAAATAAGAAAAAGACAAAGAGGAAAGCTCCCCTCCCCTGCTGCAAATGGGTCGCCCTAAAAAGTAAAATCTGAGCAAGAAAAAGGCACCGCGCGAAGCGGTGCCTTGTGTAAAAACGTTGCTAGACCTCACGGTATTGCTCCCACAAGGTCCGGAACTCCGGACAACTAATGAGCAGCTCTTGCAACGTGCCTTTCGCAATAATCTTGCCATCTTGAAACATCCAGACCTCGTGAAAGAGCGGGAGGAGGTGGAGTCGATGGATGGACGACACGATGACCTGATCTTTAAACTCTCGGAAAATGTTTTGATACACTCTCCGTTCAGTTGCTGTGTCGAGGCTACTCGTCGGCTCGTCGAGCAGGACGAGATCCTTATCGAGGCAAGCGAGAAGTCCACGAGTCAGGGCGAGACGTTGTCTCTGACCACCACTCAGATTGACTCCTTTTTCTTTTGTGGAAGACTGCATCCCTTTTGGGAGACGATCGACCACTTCAGTGAAGCAAGCCATGTCGGTGAATCGACGCACGGTCTCGGAGTCATACTCTGCGCCGAGTGTGATGTTGGTCTCGACCGTAGTCGCCATGATTTCTGGATCCTGCGGAACGAGGGTCACTTTTTGGGCGATGCCCCCGAATCCGTGTGGAATGATTTCTCCGTCGACACTCACCGTCCCTTTGTCGGGATGGTAGAGATCACGGATCAATTTCAGGAGCGTGGTCTTACCACTTCCACTCGGTCCAACGAGTGCAATGCGTCTACCCTTTCTCAGAGTAAACGAAACATCGTCGATGTGTGGATCTCCTTCGGTTTCAGAATGGTAGGAAAAAGAAAGTCCTTCGACTCGCAACTCCTGCCAATTCTCAGGTAGCACATGATTTGTCATGCCACCTTGGATGAAGTCATCCGAAAGCGTCTCGGCATTACTGACTCGAGCACGCTGCTTGATGATATCACCGTACATCCCTGTAAACCGAAAGAATGTTTGTTCAATACGGTTGAGATAGTTAATGAGGAGAAAAACACTCCCGATGAGCACCGCCTGTGCAGACTGCGAATGATGCCAGAAGTAAAACCCCAGCACGAGCGCAGTCGTGAGCCGGCAGCAGAGACCTGTTAGTCCCCACTTTGTTTCCGAAAGAGTATTCTTCCTCCGGTCCAGCTCATATGGTTTCCTGACCATATGCATGATGGATTTAAAGACAATCCGTTCCACTCGGAGAATGATAAGAGTTGAGATATTACTGATAGCGTCGACGACGCGCTCCGAAATGTTGTTTTCTGACTTACTCAACTGCCTGTACTGTTCGATGAGCACCGTGTCAAAGCGAATGGTGATCCACGCACTCACACACATCATACCAACCACGATGACTCCCGCCGAATGGCTAAAGTAGATGAGCATACCCAGACTGATAGTAAGCTCAACTGCGGCGTAGATAACCATAAAGGTATCCTCAGCAAAATTGTAGAGGCCATTTGTCCCTTTCTCAATCTTGTCGGTAGTCTCACCAGTGTGATGATCTACATGCCATTCGAGTGGTAGGTTAAGTACCCCCTGAATCAGGTCATGCCTGTAATTCATACGAGCCTTAAAGGCATTTGAGAGCTCGATGACTCGAGCCGGCGCATGACACAACCAAAAGAAAATGGTGGCCATGACTGACCCGGCGAGGAGGATGAGTAATGTCTTCAGGCTCTTTGGCGTGATTCCTTCACTCTGAATGACATTCATCATCTTTGCCGTGAGGAATGGCTCGAGGAACAACGTCGATATGTTGCCGCACATAAACAAAAACCAATACAGATATATACTGCGGTGATTGCCTGCGGAATACTTCCATGTGGCTCGAAATAGGTACACGAGCGGATTACTACGGACGAATGTGCTTAACATAACTTTCCTTGGGTTCGAGGTTTAATCTGAAAAGAACAAAAACAAAAGAACTCACTATGCACTCGCATAGTGTTTTAAATATTCACAGGAGAGTTAAATACTTAGAACACCATGCCAGACAGGATAAAGGGTAAGAGACCCAGCGTATGAACGTGGGACGAACCAGATATGTGACTGTGACATGTTGTTTTTCATGTGCAAACACACTAACACACTTATATGGAACATGCAATACCTACTGACGGAGGAGTTTTACAATACTATCTTTGAGCTCTTTTACCGATGAGTCGTCCAAAATAGTGACGGTGAGTGCATCTGGAAAAATCTTTTTCAATTCTTTCAACTTTTCAGGAGAAACCATATCAGTCTTGGTCAAAATAACGATCTCTCTCTTTTCGATGAGACTTTTATCAAAATCAGAAAGCTCTTTTCGAATAGTATCGTGTACTCCTTTCATGTCTTCATTTTCTACAGAGATGCAGTGAAAAAGAACTTTGGTTCGTTTTATATGTCGGAGAAATTTGTGTCCCAACCCTTTGCCTTCTGAAGCTCCTTCGATGAGTCCTGGAATGTCCGCGAGGATAAATCCTCCAGCGAGTGCACCGAGATTTGGCTCGAGGGTAGTGAACTGATAGTTCCCTACTTTTACATCAGCATTAGTGAGTGCATTTAAAAGAGATGACTTGCCTGCGTTCGGAAGTCCGATGAGTCCACCGTCTGCGACGAGTTCGAGCTCGATATGAAAATCTGCTTCTTCACCAGGCTTTCCCTCTGTTGATTCTGTTGGGCGCACGTTTGTACTCGCTTTGAAATGTTCGTTGCCGAGTCCTCCTCTCCCTCCCTTTAGAATTCGCACCTCTTCTCCGTCAGTCAGTAGGTTGAACGATCTGTTAGTACGCGAGTCTGTAACTATTGAACCGATCGGTAGATCGATGTAGAGGTCCTCTCCGTGCTTTCCGAACATACTACTACGCATACCATCATCACCGTCTGGTGCTTTGAATTCTTTTGTATTTCGGTATGAAGCGAGAATATTTAGATCTCGTACGGCACGGACATAGACATCACCGCCATTACCCCCGTTTCCTCCCGCAGCACCAGAGTACTCCTTGCCTTTTTCATGACGCCATCGCACCACGCCGTCTCCACCAGCGCCGGCTGAAATATGAAATGTAGCTTCGTCGATAAATGCCATTAATTTTTTAGATGAGTTCGATAGATGTCGAGTAGTGCGAAAAGGAGACTCAGGATGAGTGGACCGAGTAGAAAGCCGATAGGACCAAAGAATGAAAGACCTCCGACCACAGAGAGAAGGATCAGGAATTCGTGAACGTGTACTCCACGCTGGACGAGGTATGGACCGAGGAAGTTATCGATGAGTCCGACTGCAAGGATCGCCCAGACGAGGAGTCCACCAGCAGCGAGCATTGAACCAGTGAGGTAGAGGTACAGGATAGCTGGGATGAGGACGATGGCTGTCCCGATACCAGGGATGAGCGACGCGATCGCAGCCACACTACCCCAGAGCACTGGGTTTGGTATACCAAATATCCAAAAGCCGAGCATGGTGAGGAGTCCCTGTACGATACTCACACCGAGCGACCCTCGTACTACAGAAAATATAGCCGCTTCAAGTTTTGAGAAAATCTCTTCGTCATATGCGTCGAGGAGTGGAGACATGGCAATAATGCTCTTTTTTAGATTCCCTCCGTCACGCAACATGTAGTAGAGAGCAATGAGTAGGATAAATATATTGAATGCAAACTTTGCGGTATTTGAGACGATCGAATCGAGGTTAGTAAATGACCATGAGAGAAAACTCTGCGCATACCCTGCGATGTTAAATGAATCTGGAGAGACCTCTGGATAGTAACCGAGTACCTTGTGTCCCACACTGAGGACAAGGTCGTTCATCATCGTGACGATTTTTGCTTGATTGCCCTCTGTGGTGATATAGCCGTAGAGACTTTGTGCTTCGGTAGATATACGTAGTCCAAAGAAACCGAGTGGGATAAATATAATGACTGCGACAAATATGATCGTCATGAACGCTGAGACCGCGGGAGAAAATATGTTGAGGAGTTTGTTGTGTATCGGACGAAATATGACAGAACAGACGAGAGCCAGCACGATTGCACTCAAGTAAGGCAGAAAGATAAACACGGTCAATACACCAACTACAGCGAGTAGTGCAAAAAAGAAATAATGTTGTGTTTTGCTATGTAGTGGTTCCATGATCCATGTTTTCGATAATATGCTTGATTTGTGTTTCGACACCACTCTGCATATCTTTGAATAATCTAATACCTTCCTTCTTATATTCTACCAGAGGATCGCGTTGTCCGTATGCACGTAGATTTACACTAGAACGGGTATACTCCATAGCCTCGAGATGGTCCACCCAGAACATGTCCATGGTACGGAGGTGGATTTGCTTTAGTTTTTCATCCATATCACCCATGAGGATGCCTCGACGTTTTTCATACACAGCTTTTCTCTGTATGTTGAGCACATCATCATACTCGAGAACATGCTTTCGTGAATCAAAGTTGTGTCCCTCTATCTTTGTCTGTGCATTTTCAAGTGAACGAGTAATGAGCTTGTTCTCGATAGATTCATCTTCTGCAACATTCATACGCTGCATGAGACCCTTTATCCGATCTCCTCCAAAGACGCGCATGAGTGTATCATCGAGTGATACGAAAAATTGTGTCTCTCCTGGATCTCCCTGACGACCTGCACGACCACGGAGCTGGTTGTCGATACGACGAGCTTCGTGACGTTCAGTACCGAGAACAAAGAGACCTCCGAGAGACTTTACCTCTTCATAGAGATCTTTTGAACCAGGATTACCTCCGAGCTTGATATCCACTCCTCGTCCTGCCATGTTTGTAGCGATGGTGACTGCACCCTTTTTACCAGCCTGGGCGATGATCTCTCCTTCGCGTTCGTGGTTTTTGGCATTGAGAAGCTCGTGTTTTACCCCTTCGAGCTTTAGATAGTCAGAAAGTGTTTCGTTGTTCTCGATCGATACCGTACCGATGAGTACGGGCTGCCCTTTTTTATTGAGCTCTTTTACCTTGCGAGCAATAGCTTTCATTTTTCCTGTCTCAGTCTGAAAGATGAGGTCATTGTGATCGACACGTCTGATCGGGTTATTCGTAGGGATGACAAACGTATCGAGGCCGTATACTTTGTAAAATTCTTCTTTTGAAGTCTCTGCGGTACCTGTCATACCTGCGAGTTTTTTGTACAGACGGAAATAGTTTTGGAACGTAATCGATGCAAATGTGCGTGACTCTTTTTGTACTGGTACACCCTCTTTTGCCTCTATTGCCTGGTGGAGCCCTTCTGACCATCGTCGGCCTGGCTGCATGCGTCCAGTAAATGAGTCCACGATGATGATTTCATTATTTTTTACGACGTACTCATCATCTCGGATATAGAGCGCCTTTGCCTTTATCGCATTTTCTAGATGATGTACGTACTTGATCCCCTTTTCAGTATAGATATTTCCCACGCCGAGTTTTTTCTCTGCTTTTTCTATACCGGAGTTGGTGATCTGAATAGCTTTTAGTTTTTCATCGACAGTGTAGTCCACATCTTTCTCAAAATTCTTTACAATCCCTGCAAATATTTTGTAGAGATTTTCTGATTCCTGAGTAGGCGCAGAGATGATGAGTGGAGTACGCGCTTCGTCGATGAGGATCGAGTCGATCTCGTCGACCACTGCATAGTTAAACGGTCTCTGGCGGAGATTTTGTACAGAATACTCTAGATTGTCACGGAGGTAGTCGAAGCCATACTCATTGTTTGTACCATAGGTGATATCTGCATCGTATGACTCCTTTCGAGTGACGGGTCGAAGGAATTCATGGAAGACATGGAAAGAGCCAGTGATATCACGCTCTTTGTCGAGCTCCTTGTGGTTTGGATCGTAGATATATGAGGCATCATGGTTGATCGCGCCCACAGTGAGACCGAGAAATGAGTAGATCTGACCCATCCATACTGCGTCACGGCGTGAGAGATAGTCGTTTACGGTGACTACGTGGACCCCTTTTCCTGAGAGCGCGTTTAGATACACGGGGAGCGTAGCGACGAGCGTCTTTCCTTCTCCAGTGCGCATCTCCGCGATATTTCCTTTGTGTAGGATGATACCTCCGATGAGCTGTACGTCAAAGTGACGCTGACCGAGAGTCCGGCGCGCTGCTTCACGTACTACCGCAAATGCTTCGGGTAAAATATCGTCGAGCGTTTTTCCCTCCGCGAGTTTTGCTTTGAATTCGGCAGTCTTTGCCTTTAGATCTGCATCAGAAAGACCCTTGATCTTGTCCTCAAAAGCGTTTATCTCTGACACCGTTTTTTGGTGCTTTTTAATTTCCTTTTCGCTTGCACTAGGAAAAATCGTGTTGAGCCATTTCATAGGTGTTTATAGTAGCATTTTAGGCTTCAAAAGACAAAATTACACGCTTTCTACCTCTCGTTCGATCACAAGTCCTGTCCTTTCTTTTACCGTCTGAGCTATCTCATGGGCAAAATCATCGATTTCTGTAAAAGTCGCACCACCATAGTTTACGATCACTAATGCCTGGTTTTGGTATAGACCTACATTTCCCTTTCGGTAACCCTTGAGTCCACATATTTTATCAATGATCCACGCAAGAGAGACCTTTTCATGTGTATCACTATATGGATATTTGGGGAGATCGGGATAATTTATCGTACCGATTGGGACGATAGGATTTTTGAAAAAAGAACCAGCAGTGCCGAGGGTGTGCCAGTCAGGGAGTTTTTCCTTGCGGATTTTTATGACTGTCTCGCGGATCTCCTGTGGAGTCTGCAGACCTTCGAGGCCTTTATAGCTTGTATTTATTTTATCAGTAAAATTAAAATCAACCTGTGTGATGATCCAGTCCTTTTCTTTTTTAAAGATACTGTTTCTATAGCCAAATTCACATTCTTTACTTGAAAATACCCTCTCTTCCAAAGTTTTAGCATGAACAGCGTGGACTCGCTCGATTCGGTCTTTTGCTTCAACTCCGTATGCACCGATATTTTGGACAGGCGCAGCACCGACGGTACCTGGTATATATGAGAGATTTTCTAGACCGTAGTTCCCCTTTTCCATATTTTCGAGCACAAAATCGTCCCAATTTTTACCCGCATTATCAATATTCATCTTTATCACCAGTCCATCAAAATCAGAGAGTAAAATATTTGAACCGCCACCGAGAATAAAAATCTTTTGATCAGTTTTCAGTGCTGCTTTTAGCTCATCGGTGGTGTTCACCTCACAAAAAAATCGAGCCGTGGCCTCGATTCCAAAAGTGTTTAGATGTTTTAGGGAAAAGTTTTCTTTCATACACTCAAGCGGCCATCGGGTGTGAGCTCCAAATAATGTCAAAATTAAAATGTGAGTACAGCCGACGGCCACTTCAGCGTACGACAAAAATATTATATCACAAGATGTGTGAGGGCCAGACGCACAAAATCCCGCCGAGACGGGACCTTATGCTTTGACATTTTGACTTGGAGCCACACTGACTCACCTATCCATTATACACCGAGGGTATGACTATTGTATAGGCCTTTTTCCTGCACGGAGACCTGCGATGATCTCTTCACCTTCTTTTTTAAAGTCTGGGATATCGATGATTGCCTTGTTTATGGTCTCTATAGCTGCAGCGGTGTCACCCATCAAAAAGTAGACGGTGGCGAGCGCCTTTCGTACCTGGGTGTTTTTTGGCTGAACCGCCATCACTTTGCCAAACACCTTCATTACATTTGGATAATCTCGATTTACGAGGAATGAATTTATCAATCGGTCATCAATAGAATCAGGATTATATGATGTCTCAACAAACGAATTCAGTTCTTGCTTTTTACCTCCGTATGAAAACGCGATCATGTACATGACCTGAGCTCCGGTAAATGATGGAGCGAGGTCGAGAGTCTGCTTTGCGGTTTCAATGGCTTTGTCGTACTGCTTTTGATTGAGATATATCGATGCAGTTTCGAGTAGTGGTGATTGCTTTAGTGGAGAGAGTGCACGGCCCTTTTCGAGAAGTGGTAATGCGAGCTCGTATTGACCGATTCGACTAAAAAAGGTGGCTGGCAAAATATATGCACGAGCATCCTCTGGTGCATACGCTATCTGTGCATCGATTGCCTTTCGCGCCATGTCGAACGCGGCTTGCTTTGCCGCCATATCTGCTTGGTCGCTACGGATGACTGATTCTGCATTGCTAATCATCATCTCACGGACTTCTTGGGCACCGACTGTATTGTATTCTGCTGCTTTCTTAAACAACTCTATGTTGTACGCATATCCTTGTGGCTGTTGTCTCATCGCTTCGATGAGTGTCTGCCCTGCATGTATTCCTTTTATGTTTACATAATAGAGCATCGCAATACCGATGATGATACAAAGTGGAATGACGATGAGATCTCGGACGTCGACCTGTATATGGATTTTCTTTATATGTTCTGTGGCCTTGTTGGTATGTAGGAAGCCAAGTAATGAAAAGAATAGAATATAACTCGGAATATTGTCGAATACAGTGAGGTTGTGGAAACTATATGCAGCGAGAAGTCCGATCAACACACTCTTTTCCTTTATCGTATAATCACCTTTCCATATATAGAGAAGGACTAGGACATAAAGACCTATATATAGTGCGAATCCAGGAATTCCTGCAGCGATGAGCCAGTCGAGAAAGACATTGTGCGCACGATCAAACCATTGTTCCTGATCGTACATAGCAGGATTGTAATGCTTGTTGAACACATAGTTGAATCCTTCTTGACCATAGCCGAGTATCGGACGCTCGAGAACACCTTTGAATGCGATGGGCCAGATATAGGCGCGGGCTTGTGATCTATCGGTAAGTGAGATAGAGGCGAGACGACGTAGTGTGGTATTGCTCTGTACAAAGTCAGTCTTTCTGATCGAAATAAATACGGCGGTCATTATAAAAATGAGACCGAGGAATCCCCATGCGATGCGTCGACCGACGACATCTTCTTTTGCCTTCCACGCATATACAATAGAAGCGACAATGATGCCGAGAATGAGACCGATGATAGAACCTCGAGTCGAAGATTTGAATATAATATGGAACTGCAGGAATATAATAGAGAGAAACGGGATGAGCCAGAGATATTTTTTTGACTTCGAAAGCCGTGATACGCCGTATGCTACAAAGTACACGATGGCAGCGGCAAGTAACATCCAGAAACCGATCGTAAACAAGCTACTCGTATGTGTACTCAGTGTGATCGATACTCTTTCAGAGATCTGCACAAAGACAAACCATACCGCAAGAGCACTCGCCACCACAGAAAGTGCTGACCACCCTATCTCTTTTTTCAACGGAAGCGAGGGTTTTTTGTGTTGTATATACAGATATATAGCAAACCCGAGGTTTAGCAGCATATATACCGCGAGATATGCCGCGTTACCGATCGTACTGTCGAGACGATCCGCACCCTGACGAATGTCGATTTTACCCGCAAGCTGGAACAGACCGTACCACGCAATGAGGATAGACACTCCTACTGAGGTGCCGAAAAAGTAATGCCAGTATTTCTTTGTCATCATTGTTGCAGCGACGACAAAGTACATCCAGAGGTGAAGAATCATAAAGAATCCTTCCATGCGTTCAAAATTTGACCAGAAACTCTTGTGCGCATTTATCCCAAATACGTCCGCGAGAAATACGACGACGAGAAATGCGGTAGTAAAATTCAGAAGCCAAGACTTTTTTGGTCGATACTCTGGATCACGCACAGCGAGGATGATGTACGTAAAGAAAATAATCTCGGCAATGATTCGGAAAAAGAAACCTTTACCTGCGATAAACGGAAATAGTAACCCTGAGCTGATAATAAGAGGCGTAAACGGAATCAGAAATATGCCCGCGATGATAATCCACTTTAATACTTTATTCATAATAGAGTAATAGTAACAAATAGCCTAAATGAGAGCAATTTGCTATGATTCCTATATGACACATACTACGGTCATCAGACCGAAGAAAATCGTCAGTTTTAGGGATATATACGAATTGTGGGCCTACCGAGAATTGTTTTATTTCTTCACATGGAGAGATATAAAGATTCGCTATAAACAAACATTTATTGGTGCTGGGTGGGCACTATTCCAGCCGCTCATTACGATGGTGGTTTTCACTGTATTCTTTGGTACGCTTGCAAAACTCCCGTCTGACAACGTGCCCTACCCTATCTTTGTCTATGTCGGACTACTCTTTTGGCAATTTTTTGCTGGTGCACTCACTGATACGAGTACTTCGCTCATCACCAACCAGTCGATCATCACAAAAGTATATTTCCCTCGACTCATTTTACCGATCTCATCAGTCATCACAAAATTCGTCGATTTTTTGATCGCATCGATCATCCTCGTTGGACTCATGATCTACTACGGATACACTCCGCACATATCGGGTGTACTTCTCATCCCACTACTCCTCATCATTACCTTTATGGCAGCAACTGGTGCAGGACTCCTCCTCGCCGCAATCAATGTAAAATACCGTGACGTACGATATGCACTGCCATTTTTCATTCAGCTCCTCATCTTTGTCACCCCGGTCATATACCCTGCGAGTATCGCTGGAAAATATTCGTGGATCCTCGCGCTCAATCCGATGATGGGCGTGATCCAAAACGCTCGCGGTGCACTCCTCGGCACACAACCGATCAACTGGGTACTCCTCGGTATTTCATTTGCTGCATGTCTCGTACTCCTCACGATCGGTACGTATGTATTTAAAAAAGTCGAGAGATATTTTGCTGATATTGTATGAAACCTATTATTGAAGTCAAAAACATTGGGAAAAGCTATAAACTTCGCCATGAGAAAGGTAGTTATATCGCACTCCGTGACGTACTCACGCATTTTTTGAAAAATCCTTTTTCAGTATTTAGTAAAAAAACTAAAGAAGAATTTTGGGCACTTCGTGATGTGAGCTTTGACGTACATCGAGGTGAGGTCGTCGGTATCATCGGTCACAATGGTGCGGGAAAGTCTACTCTCCTCAAGATCCTCTCACAGATCACCCCACCGACAACCGGTGAGATAAAGATCCATGGAAAAGTAGGATCGCTCCTCGAAGTCGGAACTGGGTTTCACCCAGAACTCACTGGTCGTGAAAACATTTTCCTTAATGGTGCCATCCTCGGTATGCAAAAGCGTGACATCGTCAAAAACTTTGATGCAATCGTAGAGTTTGCTGGGATCGAAAAATTCCTCGATACTCCCGTAAAATACTATTCGAGTGGTATGTATGTCCGACTCGCTTTCTCAGTGGCAGCTCATATGGAGCCCGACATCCTCCTCGTGGACGAGGTGCTCGCGGTGGGTGATGTGGAGTTTCAAAAGAAATGTCTCGGCAAGATGGAGGAAGTGACCAAAAAAGACGGGCGAACTATCCTCTTTGTGAGTCATAATATAGCAGCTATCCAAAATCTCTGTGAACGATCGATCCTCCTCGAGGGTGGGCAGGTCGCTGCGATCGGAAACACTCACGACATCATCGAAAAGTATCTTTCATATCACACAAAATCAGAAGCCACCCTCACCTACGAAAGAGAATCTGCTGACGTCAGTATTCGTGCGATAAATATCCTAAACGAGGACAAGCAGCCTCGCACCGAGCTCCTCATCAGTACCAAAAACTATGTCGAAGTAGAATTCGAGTGTGCAACCGATATTCACAATGCAACACTCTCAGTCCTTTTCTATTCGAGCGATAGAGACCTCGTCCTCTACTCATCAGAAGCAGATAGCACCGGTTCCCTCTTTACGTATGCAAAAGGCACTCACAAAAAAACCATCGAGATCCCCGCTTTCCTCTTTAGTCCCGGACTTCATTCGATGGATATCATGATTCACAGTCCCAATGTAAAGATGTTCGCACAGAAAAAGCATATTGGTTTTGAAATAAAAAATATCAACAATCCTCGTTCGGTGATATTCCACCACAACGGACACATGGGAAAAATAGCGAGCATCCTCCACTACTCATGAGACTAATGCCCGCAACGATCAATTCGTATATCAATGACTATTTGATCGCTTCTTTTATAAAAGATCATGCGCATCTTTTTTCTGGAAAGGTACTCGATATCGGGTGCGGCAATATGCGTTACAGACATACGATACTGGAAAATAAAAAAGTAACTGACTATATTGGTCTCGATCTAGAAGAAGGAAAGTTTACCTACTCAGTAAAAGCTGATATGTATTGGGACGGAAAAACTATCCCCCTTTCTGAAAAATCAGTAGATGGTGCACTCCTTTGTGAGGTACTCGAGCACTGCTCTGAACCTTTTACAGTTTTGTCAGAAAGCTACAGAGTTCTCTCACCTGGTGGCGTTCTCTTGTTTTCGACTCCTTTTTTATACCAAATCCACGGTGCACCGTACGACTATTACCGACACACGCCATTTAAAATCGAAGAATGGTGCAAAAAAGCTGGCTTTTCAAAAGTAGAAATATTTGCCACAGGCTCATACGATACGAGCCTCGCCCAAATGCTCAGTATATATGTAGAGCATCGTCCGATGCCTTCACTTTTGCGAAAAATCCTCAAGCGTCTCCTCGTGCCAGTGATCGCAATTACACTACATACGGAAAAGAAGAGGAAGCGTCGTCCTATACATGAGCATGATATAATGCCTGGCATCGTTGGTATCGCATATAAATAGATGAATCCTCACTTCCTAAAATACTTGATGGACCCAAAAACAGGGGAAGAATTGTCTATACAAGGCGACTTTCTCGTATCAAAGAGCAACCGTTACCCTATCGTCCGTGGTGTACCACGCTTTGCAGGCTACAAAGACGACAAAAACTATACAAACAGCTTTGGATACCAGTGGAACAAGTGGTCTCAGATCCAGTTCGATAGCTACAATAAAGGCAAAAAGATGGAAGCCTACACTCTCAAGATGTGGAATCAGATCAACCATACCCCTGAGAGTCTGCATGGACAAGTAGTTGTTGATGTTGGTTGTGGACCTGGGAGATTCATAGAGACGATCAGAGACAAGGGTGGTATCGCTATCGGTATCGATATGAGTGACGCAGTCGAGGCCGCTGCAGATTTTTTCAAAGATGACGAAAACGTACTCATCATCCAGGCTGACGTACTGGAGCAACCTATCAGAGACAATTCTGTCGACGGGACTTTTTCTATCGGCGTACTTCATCACACAGTCAATCCTGAAAAAGGTCTAAAAGAAATGGTACGCACTCTAAAGTCGGGAGGCTGGATAGGACTATCGCTATACGGAGTCGGTGGGTACTACGATAACTTTATTGTAAATCTTTACAGAAAATTCTTTAAGAAAATCTGGCCTATTTTCAAACACTACCCACCTCTCATCTACTCATACATTACCGTATATACATGGAAAGCGATCCTCAAAGTACCTGGACTCCGCACACTCCTGCGACCTTTTAGTGAGTTCACTCCATTTATGAATATAAAAGATATCGACTGGGCGGTGCTCAACACGTTTGATAGTATCACTCCCTCAAATCAATCAGGCCACACCGTGTATCAGGTATATCACTGGATGAAAAAAGCAGGACTACAGGATATAGAACCTAGTAACTGGGCAGGCGCGAGTCTACATGCCAAAAAATAGTCTATACAAAATCCTACAGTTTATAAAAAATCGCTTTGCTCCACGCGGTGCAAAGATCAGTTTTGCGCAGTACGGTGAGGACCTCATCATCGTTGCCGCGTGTAAAAAGCTGGGCCTTTTAAACCCTACCTATATCGATATCGGGTGTCATCACCCTATTTTCGGAAACAATACCTTTCTCCTATACGAACAGGGCTCACACGGAACTGTCGTAGAACCTAATCCTGCAATTAGTAAAACAATAAAACAAAAACGACCTCGTGATATCGTCATGGCCATCGGAGTGGGTGCGACCACGGGTACGATGCCATTTTATATGTTTGAACATCGCAGTACTCGAAATACTTTTTCAAAACAGCAGGCCCAAGACTGGCAAAAGATCTCTGGCGAGCATCCACGAGAGATCCAGGTGGAGGTAAAGACTCTGAACGAAATTGTGACAGAAAAGTTCGACATTCTTTGCATCGACGCAGAAGGATATGATTTTGATATTTTAAGTACGTACAATTGGAATATAAAACCGAGCATCATTGTCGTCGAAAAAGGCGAGAGCAAACTCACCCAACTCATTTTGAGCCGCGGCTATACCCCATTTGCCGAAACGCCATCAAATGCTATCTTTATCTATAACAGATAAATAATATGTGTGGCATACTAGGCATCGTCACTACAAATCCAGAAAAAGAACGGATTGCTCGTACTATGGCACAGTCTATTGCCTATCGTGGCCCAGACGCACAGGGTTTTGAGAATTTCTCCCATTGCGTCCTCGGACACTGTCGCCTCTCGATCGTCGATCTCTCAACCGGTGCACAGCCTATGTCTAGTAGAGACACGTGCCTCACTTTTAATGGAGAGATCTATGGTTATAAAGAGATAAAAAAGGGTCTAGACTACCCATTTCGAACGACATCAGACACCGAGGTCATCCTGGCTCTATACGAAAAATACGGCACTGATCTCACCCCGCACCTGCCTGGTATGTTTGCTTTTGCTCTATGGGACGAAAAAAAGCAGACCCTCTTTGCTGCACGTGACCGATTTGGAGAAAAACCTTTTTACTACGCATTTGGGAAAAATGGTGAATTTATTTTCTCATCAGAGATAAAAGCCATTCTTGCATCAGGACTCATCGAACCAGAGATCGATCCTGACTCTGTCTCGCACTATTTACGAAAACTATACGTACATCCATACAAAACAATATACAAAAACATACACACCCTACCTCCAGCACACTCACTCGTATATAAAGATGGTCAAACTGAAATAAAAAAATACTGGCACCTCCCAGAGATACGCAATGACATCAGCCTTGAGGATGCCCTCCCAGAATTCAAACGTCTCCTCACACATGCAGTCGAAAAACAACTCGTTGCAGATGTACCGGTTGGTGCATTTCTAAGTGGCGGACTCGACTCGACCACCATAGTAGGTCTCGCGAGTCAGTTCACTAAAAAAATAAAAACATTTTCATTTGGCTTTGAGGGTACAAAAAACGAGCTGGGCTTTGCAAAGATGGCATCAGACGCATTCCAGACCGAACACTATGAGCTCCACGATCACCACTACAATATCGCTGATCTCATTATGAAAATGACAACAGTGTATGACGAGCCATTTGCTGATAGTTCAAATATTTCCACATACCTAGTATCTGAGCTTGCAGCACAGCATGTAAAAGTGGCACTCACGGGTGACGGTGGGGATGAACTCCTCGGTGGGTATGGGTGGTACAAATCCCTCATCGGTATCAAAGACAAAAAACTTTTTGATTCTCATGCAAAGTCACTTCTCTTTAAGGTACTCGCAAAAGGTGCGATGCGGCTCAATCTAAAAAATAAAGTAGACATTATCTCTGAGAGCAGACGACTGCACTACTCTCTAAACTACCCCGACACCCTCTCCGCACATCGTTCAAGCAATGTGTATTTTAAGGAAAACACCCTCTCTCATACTCCCGATTTCAAGTTGCTCGACACGGTCGATGATGCCCTCCGCGATGATATCGAAGACTACATGCCAGGTGATATTTTGGTCAAAATCGACCGAGCGAGTATGGCACATTCTCTCGAGCTGCGTTCTCCATTTCTCGATGTTCCTTTTGCTGAATTCGCTGCTTCGCTCCCCTTTTCTCTCAAAGTAAATAAGGACGAGGACAAGATCCTCCTCCGCAGAGCCTTTGCCGACATATGGCCAGAAGAGATACGAAAACGCGGAAAGCTCGGTTTCGGTGCACCCGTCTCACTCTGGCTTAAAAAACCAGAGGTACAAGCACTCGTCCGCGAATACCTCGGAGACAAAAACAAAAAAATCTACCAATATATCTCGCCTGATATACAGCACTCAGATTATAAAACCTGGATACTTCTCACCCTATCACTATGGCTCGAAACACGATAAGCGTCATCATGTCGGTGCACAACGGCGCTCGCTATCTCCGCGAGGCCGTTTCGAGTATCCTCAATCAGACAGAAAAAGAGTTTGAATTTATCATCGTCGATGATGCATCTACAGATGAGAGTGAGTCGATCATCCATTCATTTGGTGATC
>CAZNYP010000007.1:0-25058 GCA_964577365.1 uncultured Candidatus Saccharibacteria bacterium | reverse complement strand
GTGGTGCGGCCATTGTCCTCGAATCCATGCCATTCCCACTCGTGCATCCAGAAAAAACAGTGATCGATATGTATGATGATTTCACTCTACGACAGAATTTTGGTATCGATGAAAAACTATTCTACCGTCTCGTGCGCCCGATCAAGACTCGTTTCCCTCGCGCATACCAAACAGCGAAAGATATCCTGTTGCCATTTTTAGGGAGGTAAACTCCTTGCAGACCGTGTCCCGTCCAGCAAATCCAAATGCTTTTGCCCGCACTGGATCGAGGAGTGATACGATCTTTTCTGCCAGCATATCGATATCTGTCGGAGTGACAATATATCCGTTTACTCCGTCGACGACGATTTCTTTTGAACCACCATATATGGTTGCCACCACTGGTTTCCCTGAAGCAAACCCCTCTAGATTTCCATTCGGAAACGAGTCAAAACAAAGCGATGGGATGACGATGAGATCAGCTTTTTTGTACTCTTGTTTCATCTCTTCTTCGCCAAGCCATCCCGTAAATATAATGCGGTTTTCTATACCTAGAGAACGAGATTTTTCCAGCATCTTTTCTGCATACGAATCTTTTATTCCCGCGACTACGAGTGTCGCTTGTGGGACCCTTTGCAATGCCTGAAGGAGTACATCCGCACCTTTTACCCCAGAGAGTCTACCCTGAAACAAAATCCGACCAGTTCCATATGTATTACTCACTGACCATTCATTGACATCGATACCGTTGTGCACCACCGAAACGTCTTTGATTCCATTTGACTCGAGTGCAGTCTTGAGCTCGTTACTCACCGCTATCACTTTTATTTTATTCAAGACAAAACGGACAAATCTATTGTGAAACGGATTGTACCGTTTTCCAAATTTTTCTTTGAGCATTTTTTCGTCTACTGTATACGTGCCTGTCTTTATAAACTCGGTGAATGAACCAGGATAAAATGGCATGATGTCGTGGCAGGTTAAAAATGTATTTTTTGAGATGAGGAGTGATGCATATGAAATATTGTAATGAATATTATGGGCATGGACGATATCTGGCTGATATTCTTTTATTGTCTTTCTGACTTTAAAGAATAGAAAAGGGTTGAATAGCGAAATATATGACCGCCATCGAGGGTGGTAGTACGAGTGCACAAATTCTACCTGCATACCGTCAATCGTATGCATACCGACATGATTTCTGTCTTTTACTGTTGAAAGTACCCGGACAACATGACCTTGTTTTACAAATTCTTTTGAGAGGCGATGTGCCATCACCCCGGCACCGCCGAGGACATGTGGTGGAAAATCGTCAGTCAGGACTAAAATTTTCATGCAGTGAGTGTACTATAAATTTTGGTAAATTGCTCTGCTTGGTGCTCGATAGAATTTTTTCGTGCCCAGTCAAGACAGTCGTCTGGAGATATGGTTTTTGACTGTAGTATTGCATCGATTTTCTCGGCAACGAGCCGTGAGTCGAACTGATCGACGATATAGCCCGTCTTTCCATCGACGATGGCATCCGACACTCCACTATCGTTTGGGCCGATGCACGGCACCCCATAGCTATTTGCCTCTAAATATACCAGGCCATACCCCTCAAAATCAGCTCCATTGTTCGTCGAAAGCATCAAAAATAGGTCTGATTCCTCGTATAATGCCTGTAGCTGCGCATGATCCTGGCGACCCAGCAGAAAGACCTTTTTCTCAAAACCGAGCTCCTGGATGCGTTTTCGAAGCACCTCTACATACCCATCGCCTTCCTTAAAAGAACCGACGATATTGTAGACAAAATCTGTCTTTACAAACTCCAGTGCATTGATCGATTCGAGGATACCTTTTCGTGGTTTTATCATCCCCACCATGATGATCTTTTTTGGATTATTCTCTTTTGGAGTGTGATGTGGTGGAAACACTTTTAGGTCGATTGCACCGCCGACAAGGAAGATTTTATTCTCGACATATTTCATCGCATTGATCGATGTCATGTGAGTGATGAAATGTTTTTTTGTAAACTCACTGAGCGCGATGACCGCATGTAGTTTTTTGTACATGAATGGTGTGTATAGCTCGAGTAGTTTTCTCTTTATCCCTTTCACGAGAATCGGTAGGTATGCAAATGTGCTATGCGCATTCAAGACTATTTTTGTCTTTCCTAATTTCAAAAATGGGATCATGGTACCGTACGGTTCAACTACAAACTGTATGATGTCTGGTTTAAAATCAGCAATAATTTTATTCACCTTTAGCGCAGAGAAAAATGCCTGCACTGGATTTGCGACATATTTGAGTGGATCGACGAGACCATCCTCTCGCTGCACGATACGCACTTCATGCCCCTTATCACTCAGTCCGGTCGCGAGATCGCGCGCATATCGACTCCACCCAGTATCCCCTTTTATATGATCCGTGACGAGTATGATTTTCATTATAATGATTTTAGAAAATGTAAAATGCTTGCTGCTCTATTATCCCACGAATATCGCAGGACGTCTGTCTTTGCCTGCTCAGCTCGTTTTTTTGCCTCCTCAGCATTATTCAAGACGTAATTTATGGTCTTTGAAAAAGAAGCAGGATTGTCAGCTTCTGCAAAAAAAGCATTGCCTTCATTGAGTACCTCTCGCAGTGATGGCAGATCCGAGGCGACGATAGGCACACCACTCGTCATGTGTGCAAAAACTTTTAGCGGTGAAGTAAAATATTTCGATATATCACTCTTGCCCGAGTTTGGGACGACCAAGACATCTGCCTGCTGCTGATGAAATGGTAATTCGGTATACGGTTTTTCCCCTAGGAAATGAACATGTGGGTATTTTGCTTTTATAGCTTGATCCGCTTTGCCGATAATGACTAATTTTGCTTGGATATCTGTTTTCAGTAAAGTATCTACTCCCTTCCACCCATACAGCGCACCAATATACATCACGGTTTTTTCTGGATTTTTACGTGGAACAGTCACAGAGAACTCGGCGAGATCGACCGCGTCATGTGCAACAAAAATTTTTTTAAAACCTTTCCGTTCATAAAAATTTTTTAGCCCTTGTGATATGGCGACGATCCCAGAAATACGCATTAGTTTTATGATTGGATTAAGTACTCCATCATGCACCTCCCACACTTTTTTCTGCGGCCAGAGCCACTGATCAAAGAGAAGAAAATAGTCGCGTGAATAAACAACATCTGCCCTTATTTTCCAGACGAGGTGTGCTGCCATTTGAGAAAACCAGATATTCATAAGAAAAAATCCTATCTTTCCGAGGAAAAATAGTTCGGGGCAATATACATATCGTACGTCAAAATTTCGCTTTACGTTGTAGTAGGCAAAGGGATCCTGCTGGATAGTGCGATTTCGCGACGAGACGATGAGAGTGACCTTTGCACCATGTCGTGCAAACGCCTCACACGTCTTCATGATCTGCACTCCGTGTGCTTTTTCGGTGGGTAGTCGAATATTTGCGAGGTAGGCTATGTTCATATAGTTGCGAGTGCGTTTTTGAAACGACCATGATGTTCAATGATTGAGATCTTGTACCCGAGCTCTTTTAGCATGGGTGAAATATCGTCTGTATTTATTTCAAAAATAATATCTGGTTTCCCTCTTTGTAGTGTCTCCTTTCCACCTTTTAAAATAAACTCTTCGTACCCCTCTGCATCGAGGATCATGAGGTCAGGAGCTGCTTTCCCTTTGAAAAAGTTGTCGAGCGTATCGACATGCACGACTCCTTCCCCATCGTGTGTGCGGTTGGTCTCGATAAAAGAAGACTGGCCAAAATCAAAAAACATTTTTTTATCCTCTATTTTTTCTCCGAGGCCACTCGGTACAGCTTCTACATTGAGTCCTTTTACATTTTCCTGAAGTCGAGTAAAGTTCTTTGGATTTGGTTCAAAGGCATATATTTTCGCTTGTGGGTTTTTGTGCGAAGCAATGACAGGATAGTAGCCGATATGTGAACCAGCTGCGATCACTACCTTTTTCTTTGGTGCGAGCTCCGCTACTAGTTTTGCTGTAGCTGGTTCCCACGCATACTCGACATAGTCGCTATAAAAAAGGAGGCTTTTATTTACCATATCCTGCATATCACCATAGACACGGATCGGTATACCCGGTACGATGTCTACCACAGTTGAATAGTTTTTGAAAAGACGGCTCGCGAGTGGCCACAGGATGAGATCATCCAGCTTTCTCGATGGTGAGAGGTGTAGTACGAGGGAGAGGAAATGTCGAATCATAGACATGGTGTAGGCGTTTTGCTATATATTCTGGGCTATTTTCGATGACACTATGTATGGTATCACGTTCGCCTGGTTTCTCTAAATGCTCCAAAATATGTCGCAATTCTTCATCAGTTTCATATACATACCCTAGCTCGTCAGTAACGATCTCTGCACACGGGATATTTCTCACGATCACTGGCACATTGTACGAAAGCGAGAGAATGAGCCCACCCGAGGTGAGCTCGGAATCGTCATAATAAAAGATGGAATAATCTGCCTGAGCCAAATATTTTGATATTTCATGATCGGGCACGAATTCATTTCTTATTTCGACGTTCGGGTGTATACCAAGAGACTCAACATATTCTGGTTTCCCTTTTCCGATGATGAATAGTCGCACCGGTAGATCTTTTACTGCTTCGATCAGCTTTTCATTACGCTTGTATGGCGCGATAGCACCGAGCGAGAGGAGGGTGATAAAAGGAGTGGCCACTTTTTCTTTACGCGGACCGTAGGCACCGACATAGTGTACGTGTGGAATATAGAAAACGCTTTTATGACGTATCGCCACACTCCTTTGTTGGATGATGACTGCATCAGTAAAAAAGAGGAGTATCGCTCGGACTATCTTGTCGATATGAGGATGTTTGTAATCATGCGCAAAATTGTTGTGCAGTGTCCAGACTATTTTGGCATTGTAGTAGAACTTGAGAAAAATATAGTAGAAAATCTTTTTCGGTGCATACCAGTGTATGTGTAGAATATTTTTTTCACCCCTCTTGAACGTGTCGTTTCCAGAAATATCGAGAGCCTTGAGCAGAATCTCGATGTACTTGTTGTTTTTATTGTGTGATGGAACCCATTTTATATTCATTGCATTTCTTTTACGAGACGCTCGACCAAACGATGGAGATTGTGATTCTGTACGACGTAGTCACGTCCACTCGGTAGTGGTTTTTCGAGTGCGAGCTGTATCTTTTCGGCAATATCTCCAACTGTACCGTCAGTCATATATGCATGATCCTTGAGTGCAGGATCGACACTCACTACCGTGAGACCACACGCAAGCGCTTCGAGCACTACCTTGTCGAGACTGCCTGTTTTGCTGTTGTGTATAAACACCCTAGCTTGTCGATACATGTCCGGCAATTCTTTTTGAGCAATAGGACCTGTGAGTGTCACTCCAGAAAACGCCTTTAATTCTCGTTCATACTCCTTGTCATCAGGTGTGATCGTACCTCCAACAATGAGTAATTCGTTTGGGACCCTTGATTCGAGATAGGCCTTTGCAATGTCTACCTGTCCCTTTATCCGACTGATACGCCCGACCGCAATGAGTTTGTCACCGAGGGTCGGAGCTGGTGTGAAATGATCAGTGTCGATACCGTGACTGATGACGACTTTTTTATCAGAAGCGATTCTAAAGCTCTCAGGCGACGCAGTGAATACTTTTTTTACCAAATGCGTAGCAATATGGAGTGACGTACTCACCTGCTTGTGCATATACCAGAGGTATATCGGTTTACCAAAAATATCGACGAGCGGTACATAGATCTGATTCATATGTACAAAAATGAGATCGAAATCGAGTGTAAATAAATATTTGTACAGTCTAAAAAGATATTTGATCCGTGACTGACCGTGCTCCTTACCCATCGAATGTACACGCACGTTTTCGGGCAATGCATGATGTCCCTCGTATAGACAAATCACCTCTACTTTTTCATAGTGCTGTGCGAACTCCTTTACCCATGCATGGAAAAAACCAAGCCCTCCATCGTTCATATCTATCTTTTGGGTAATGATGAGGAGTTTCATAGTTTTTGTATTATGTCTTCAGTCGACGTGATAATCTCTGCACCCACCTCTTTTGCCACGCCCACATCAGTCGAGAGGATGCGCAGTCCCACTGCCTGTGCCTCGACGAGCGTCATACCGTAGCCTTCAAACGCTGAGGTATTTAAAAAGACATCTGCAGTCTTGTAGTAAGTAGTTGGATCATGCCATCCTTCAAAATATACATTTGGTGTAGAAATATTTTTTAGTTTTTCCACGAGACTTCCCTCGCCCACGATGACGAGCGCATAGTCTGGGAGAGCTGCAAATGCACGAATGGCCATATCGATCTGCTTTTCTTTTTCAATACGCGAGACCATGAGTGCGATCTTTTTATACTGCGGATATTTCTGATGAAGGTCAACCGTGATAGGTGCATTTTTTATTTTTTCAGTATCGACAAAAATCGGTCGCACTTCTATTTTTTCTTCGGCCACATATTTTTTTATCTGATTTTTCACACGCTCAGACACGACCCGGACGTGGTCGGCATAGGTAAAATTGTACTTTGCGAGGTACTTTCGCCAGCTACTTTGCGCATCAAAATCCGTATGGAGCTGGAATTCAAGATGTGCTGGGTGCCGTCGTTTTATGAGAGTTCCGATGAGACCGTTTTCAAATGGATCCTGGCAGGTGATGTGTGTTATTCCTCTTTTTTCTGCCAAAAATCTGCCCAGACCATATCTCCAATACGAACCATACACCCACAGGTTTTGAGCAAGATTTTTTTCTTGAGACGTACCCCGAAGGAGAATATGCACTTCTTCATACTTTTTGGCATACTCGATCTGACGCTGTGCGACAGCGCTTTTAGGGTCCAATATTTTTTTGTCATTCGAGATCATGAGGAGTTTCATACGAGTGAGAGTATTTCTTTTCCGATTTCTTCCCAGGTGTGGGTAAATGTAAATGCTTCTACTTTTTTCTTTTGTTCTGCATAGTTTACATCGTTCGAGAGCCAGTTCATCTTGTCCGCAATGTCTGTAGGATCGAGAGGATCTACGAATAGTGCGCAGTCCTTTACTCGCTCTGTAATACCATTTTCTCGGGTCAAAATAAAGGGCTTGTTGTGGCGGATCGCTTCGAGGATCATATTTGGGCTGATATCTCCGAGCGATACGAGTATGACTGCATAGCACTCCGACATGGTCTTCATCATCTCTTCATACGGCATCGCTCGTGTGATCACCCCTTCTGGGAGCATGTCTAGATTTTTCCAGACGAGCGGACGTGTCGTACCGAGAAAGTCCTTGTTTTTTGTTTCGGACGGAACCTTTGGACCATAGAAATTTTCCACAACAGAAACCTTGGCTGGATTTATGTTATAGACTGACCAGATTTGCTTTTGCCATTCTGTAGAGAAGACAACCTTTGTCGAGAGTTTGACGGCAAATTTTGTTAGATAAAAAATGATTTTCTCTTTTAGATCGAGATCAGTTTGTGTATAAAATTCCTTGAGCAACACTTTCTTTTTTGTACGCTCTACATATCCTTCCCAGAGGAAATCGCCTCCAGTACGAATGATAAGTGGCACTCCTAGTAGTTTACACACGATAGATGCAGGCACTCCTACAGAAAATGTATCGAGAGCGAGCACAAAATCAGCATCCATCACTTTTGGAATAATACGAAACATGTAGTAGAGATGGCGGATCCCCGTCGGCATACTATGCTCTTTTTCATACGTAGCGACGGCGACTGTATGTCCTTCTTTTTTCCAGACCTCCTCGAGGTTCTTGGCATATTGGGCAGGCCCCCCAACACGCGGAGGATATATGCCAGTCGCAATGAGTATTTGCATGGTTACAGTATACTAAAAATCTTCTCTTTCATCTCGCGAGCAACGATATCCCAGGTATACCTATCCTGCACCATCATAAAACCGTTGATAATGAGCCGTTTATAGAGTTTTTTGTCATGGATGAGGAGGTTTACCTGATCGGCGATACTTTGTGGATTTTTTACTTCACAAAAGAGTCCTGTTTTCCCATCGACTAAAAAGTCGACAATGCCCCCGACTGGAGTCGCGATCACAGGCACTCCAGCAGCCATGGCCTCGATAAAAGAAATACCGAATCCCTCAGAAAGCGAAGGGCGAATAAAGATATCTGAATTGTGCAGATACGCAGGCATGTCTTTGTGTGACACATACCCAACAAACACTACACGATCAGTGAGACCTAGATCGACGACTTGTTTGCGTAGCTTCCCTTCGAGCTCACCTATTCCCAAAATCAACAACTTTATATTTGAAGAAAGAAGCGTGAGCGCAGTGATGATATCCTCGATCCCGTTTTTCTTTACCAAACGTGATGTAGTGATGAGGTATACCTCTCCATCTTTTTTCTCAAAAGGGACTACGCGAGTTTCTTTTGAGAAATTTTGTATATCAGCTCCATTTGGCACGATCTCGACCGGACATGTTGCCCCCATACTGACTGCAAAATCTCCGAGATATTTTGATATGACTTGGATGATAGTCGCACGACTAAAAAGTAGTTTGAAAAAAGGCCAGATGGGGCGTGCACGACGCTTTATATGAGAAATCGGATCCCCTTCCTGCAGTGTGAGGATGAGTGGAGTATTTGGATTTAATAATTTGAAAAAGAGCGCAGCGACAAAATGATAGCTCGCCATCATGCACCAGATCGCATCATACTTGTATGCGTGTGCGAGAGTGAGCGCCTGCCAGAGACCGATAAATGGAAAAAGATATTTTTGTAATTCTTTAAAGAAAGTGAAACCGATACGATATATCGTGACGCTCCCTATTTTCTCGACATGTGGGAGTCGTGGATCCATCCGCAACGTGATCATGTCAAAATCATAGTCGATACGATCAGTCAGCTCTTTTATCGCGAGCTCTGCACCACCAACATAGCGTGGCAAATACACCAGTGAGAATATCAGAATTCGTTTTTTCATATCAGTCTTTCAGGATCTTTTCGAGCACGTCTTTTGGTACTTCGTTCACACCTTCTTTTTCTTTTGGAGCTGGTTTTGGTTCTTCCTTTTTTGTCTCTACTTTTGGCTCAGGTTTTGGCATATTTTTGAGGACTGATGCCAGGGCGTCTTTGAGTTGATTTTTACTCTCTGGAGTGATGCCTTTTGGCTGGGGTTTTGGGGCTTGGCTCACAGGTTTTGGAGCTGGAGCAGGTGTAGAGACTGGTGCCGGCTTTGGTGCCTCTGCGATAGGAGCAGGCGCTGCTTTTGGACGAGGCTGTGCCGTAGGTGCTTTTATCGGAGCATGCCAATCCACGATATTTTTCTCCACCTCAGCGCGCGGATGCGAAAACTGTTGTCGAGACATCTCGATCACCTGCTGGACAAAAGATGTGGTCGCCTGCGGGATCGGTGGCAAGGTCGTAGCCGAAAATGGTTGTGAACTCACTCCATCGATCATCAATTTCAAATATATCTGTGCAAAACCGAGGTTCACGATATCCTCCATCGTAAACTGTGGTGCAAATTCCTTTTCCAAAACTTCAGCATCAAAGGCTCCGACGCGAAATACGATCATCGTGCCCACGTTTCCAAACACCGCACTACGCACCTCTTCTTCCATCTGCTCGATATACTGATGAGCAATGGTGAGATTCAGCTTGTACTTTCGTGCTTCTGACAAAATGTCAGCAAATGATTCGTTTGCAAAGTTTTGGAACTCGTCTACAAAAAGATAAAAGTTTGGTAGAGTTTTTAGCACTCGATCTGGCACATCGGCGCGTGACATAGCACCGAGGTAGATTTTTGTAATGAGCATACCACCGAGAAGGTTTGCATTTGACTCGCCGATCTTTCCTTTTGAAAGGTTGACGATCATGATCTTCTTCTGATCCATCATGCTGCGGATATCAAACGAGGATTTTGCCTGACCGATCATGTTTCGGATGAGTGGGTTTGCAGTAAACTGTCCGATTTTGTTTTGGATCGCAGGGACTGCCTCTGCCGCCATACGCTCGGTGTATTTTGCGAACTCTTCCACCCAAAATGATTTTACTGACACGTCAGTGATATTGTCGACTACTTTTTTACGATAGTCTTTGTCAGAGAGCATACGGTTTACACCGAGGAGTGTCGCATCAGGGTACTCGAGGAGCGCGAGGAGCGTGTTCGTGAGGATGTACTCCATACGTGCTGACCATGCATCTTGCCAGATCTTTTTAAATGTTGACATGAGACCAGCTACGACGAGGTGTCGTTTGTCGGGATCGACACTTTCGAGCACATTAAATGACAATGGATGCTCGACATCGAACGGTGCAAAGTACACCACGTCTTTTATACGATGTTCGGGAATATACTCAAGGAGGAGCTCAGCGGTCTTTCCGTGTGGATCGATAAAGGCCATTCCCTCTCCATTTTTTATATCCTGCACCGCCATATTTTCGAGAAGGGTGGATTTTCCCATACCCGTTTTTCCAATCACATAGATATGACGAGTACGGTCTTTTGCCTTTATTCCAAAAGGAATCTTTTTATTTCGCGAATCAGTTTCGCCAAAATACGTGACTAGTTCTTCATTCATTTGGGGAAATTATACCATATAAAATGATTTGGGCGCCCCGCTCTATTGCGGGGCGCCCTCTGGCGTGCTTGCTGCTGTCAGTCGGCCTTCGATGTCGGTGCCATCTTGGGCCCACCACTGCTCCGCCGAACCATGGCGGAGTGATGGAGGTGGGGATGACCAGCGATCTCGGAATCCGGACCACGAACGGAGAGGTCCAGTGTTTTGTCAGGACGGTACGGACTCCTGAGGATGATGGCTGAGATGCCGACTTCACGGCTGGTATCAATTCCCGCGAGTTCCTTTAGATAGGACATGGTGCGATACTGCTGATGGTTGGAGCTTTTATGCCGTCCTTGCGACCTTCGCAACGGATAGAGGCATCTGGATACACATACTATCACTGTGTTGTCGACGTTGCAAATGTATGGTCTGGGGAAAGAAGCGCCCCCGCAGTGTATCGGTTCGATGCATTCCACAACATAAAGCTATCGAGCCCGACATCATAGGTCGCTTTTATCTGTGCTCTCACCTCTACTGGCCCATACGTCACTCCGTATATACTAAAATCCTGGAGCCACGGTCGAAGTTTCTTTATAGAAATTGGTGAAGTAGACGCAACTGTCTCATTCATTTTTTTAATCTTTTTTATACCACCTTCCATCGCATAGTGAATCACCTCGTATGGTTTTGCATTTGGATTTGCGAGTCCGATAAAGTTTTTTGGATAGTGTGATGGATACACCATCGGCCCAACGAAATCAAAGTGTAACAATGCATCTTCGAGAATCTGACCGATGCCGAGGTCGTCAGTGTTGTTTGTGACCAGCCCAAAAAGATCTGCCGAGGTAGGTATATCACCCATTTCTCTGTCTATGTATTCATAAAAACCTTTGAGAACGGCTGACTTTGTTTTACCTTCACTGAAGGGATATGCGATATCGTCCATGTCTCCATCCGTAGGGTATCGAATATAGTCAAAATTGATCTCGTCAAAACCGACATTGTACGATTCTTTTGCTACTGCGACGAGATACTTCCACATCGGCTCTGCGCCTGCGTCGATCCAGCTGATTCCCTTTTCATCTGCCCAGACCCCACCATCACTCTTTCGCTTTACTGCAAATTCTGGATGTACCTTTACCATATGTGCGTCCTGGAAACATGAGAGTCGACCGATCACGTATATTCCTTTTTTATGAAGCTCTTCGATGAACTCTTTTATATCAGGGATGCGTCGATCGACAGAATCAAATCCTTTGAGATATTCGTCAGAGACTTCAAAAGAAATCTTTCCTGTATAGTCCTTGATATCGATCACCACTGCATTGAGCTCGGTATCCTCGATGAGTTTTACAAGGCCGCTACGGATAGACTTTGTCCCCGCCACATACGATGACATATATAGTGCCTTTACCTGAGGTGGTGTCTCTATATGTGTCGCCTTCCAGACAGGAGTAGACGAGGCGACGAGAGCAACAGGTGCCTCATATCGAGCGACTTCGAAACCAGGCAATGCTTGGACGATTGCGATGAGCGCAATACCGAGTGAGATGATCCCAAATATCCAAGCGATGGCCTTCATTTAGGCGATATGATTATGCGATTCAGAAAAAGTGTCTGCATGTGCCTCGTGTGCAGCTGAAATCCGGAAGGCACTCGCTACAATAAACAGACCAATGACCAAAAGCATCATCTGCTTCCAGAAAATAGGAAAACCTAAAAATGGTAATACCATGATAATGACTCCGATAAGGATAATGATTTGGCGTTGTGACATATATAGGCATTATACAGGCACTATTTATTTTATGATAGTATTACGGACAGAAAGGGGGTGGGGAAAAATGCAATTGTTTGTTTTTATCACTAAATTTGGAGAAACTTTCATTGGTCTGGGTACTATCGAATACAAAATCCTGGGCCCAGTGTATAACAAAAAACAATACGTTCATCTGATGGTACAGGGTATGGTTGCCGGTAATATCGGCAGAGACGAACGTGGCGTCCACATCAGCACGTGCCAAACGAAACCACACAGATACAGCCTGTACGAACAGGTGGGAGCGATCAAGACACGAAACAAGTGCAAGATCCACCACCTTACAAATGGCGAAAAGCTCCTCGTGTACACCTGACGCCATCATACCCTCGAAAGGTTGGTGGCTTCACCTTTTATGGATAGACGACGACTACGAATTCCCCTCTCACCTTGTCCTGATTGTTTTTAAAATATTCAAATACCTCTTCTGGAGTTCCCCGCACCACCTCTTCAAACATCTTTGTGAGCTCGCGACCGATCGCGACTTTTTTATTCATTCCGAGTAATGATTCGAGACTCTTTTCGATACGATGCGGTGATTCGTAGAACACACACGCACGTTCACTGTCCATTATCTCTTTAAATAGTGTCTGTCTACCCTTTTTATGTGGCAAAAATCCGTAAAAAGTAAACTCATCGCATGGTACTCCCACGATAGACAGTGCGGTCGTGAGTGCAGATGGCCCTGGAACTGATTCTACTTTAAATCCCGCCTTTAAAACATTGTCCACCAAAAAAGTTCCTGGATCAGATATGCCAGGTGTACCAGCATCAGAAACGAGAGCCAGATTTTTTCCTTCTTTTAGGTATTCTAAAATTTTTTCGATCTTTCCATCGGTACTATGCATATGATAGCTCTCAGTCGGAGTCGTGATCTCATAGTGAGACAGGAGTGTCCGGGTGGTCCGAGTATCTTCGCAAAGGATGATATCCACTTCTTTCAAAATACGAAGAGCTCGAAGGGTGATATCTTCGAGATTGCCTATGGGGGTGCCGACGACGTATAGGGTAGCCATATATGGAACTTTATACTAAACTAACACTATGAACAAGGCAACGGATATCCTATATGTCTCAATAGACCCAGAACGAGCTGGAGGTCTTCCTCACCTATCTGGAAAAGAAACACTAGAGCTCCTAAAAGAAGTCCAGCCAGGATCAACAATTGTAGTTTTCAAAAATAGTCCTGCCATCGAACGATACTGCAAAGAGCACAATATTAATCTTCTAAACCCGAGTGCCGACCTTTCAGAAAAAATAGAAAACAAAATCACTCAGGTAGAATTCCTCGGAGAGCTCGCTTCCCTTTTACCAAAGTACTCTATTCAAAAAGTAAAAGACATCACCTGGCCCACCCCCTTTATTCTCCAGTGGGCACATGGACACACCGGTGAAGGCACCCTCCTTGTGACCGACCTCGCGCAGGTAAAAGACTTCCCTGAGCGTGACTGCAAAATCACCGAGGTACTAAAAGGTCCTACGTTTACCGTAAATGTCGTGGTTGGAAACACTATCGAGATTGGAAATGTGAGCGAGCAGATCACCGGCCTCAAACCGTATACAGAAAATCCATATGCGACTGTAGGCAACGACTGGTCAGTCGCTTCTCCAAAAGAAGAGATCACTGCTATGGCCCAGAAAATCGGAGAAAAAATGAAGGCAGCGGGATGGAAAGGGCTGTTTGGTATCGATGTACTCCTCGCAGACCGACTCTATCTGATAGAGATAAATGCTCGCCAGCCGGCCTCAGCTACATATGAATCAACACTACAAAAAACAAATACTATTTTTGACAATCATATAAAAGCCCTCCTCGGTGAGCCACTGCACAGACACACCGTCATCACCACAGGAAAACAGATTATTGACCGTCGCACTATGACCTGGATACGAACATGATTACAAAACGCATACACGAAAATTCAGCTCGGGTTATCGAACAGTATCAGGGTGTTCCCTATTTTAACAATCGTCGCACCGGTCTCCGCGGCGCTCTGCCAGTGCAGGTAGGAAAAGGGAGTCCAAAAGATATTCACGATGAAGTAGAAATTATCTTAGTAAAAAACAAGCTCGACCCAAACACAGTCGACATACGAAAACTGATGGTGGAGAGCAATATCGGTATCGATTGTTCCGGCTTTGCATATCATGTACTTCAAAAAACCAATTACTCATTCCCCTACGCTGGTGGGTTTATGAGAAAAATGATTGCAAAATTCAATCCAGTAAAAAATATCGACGTAAAAACCTTTGCTCATAATAGTAATAGCAAGATCATCTCACTCCGCGAAGTACTTCCCGGTGACATAGTTACCATGGTCGGAAATGGAGATGCGAGTCGCAACCACATCATAGTCATCGACCAGATCGAATACCAAAACGACATCCCCGCAATCATTCACTATGCCCACTCTATCGCCATCCCCGAAGACGGCCAGTACGGACATGGGGTTCGTGGTGGAAAAATAGAGATTATAAACCCTGACAAGCCACTTACCGACCAAGTCTGGTCCGAGGAGTACCTCAGACAGCGTGGACTCTCGACCACGTGTGAACTTCGCAGACTTGTGGTATCCTAATTTACATGATCGAATCCGTCGCCGCATCTCCAGAACTCTTGAAAATACTGGGTTTTTTGCTGTGTTCATGTGCCCTTGCTTTTGCCTGGGCTCCGATACTCACCCATTTTCTCTACCGTTTTAAGGTAGCAAAAGGAGTAAAGGTAGAACTAGCCATCATCGAAGGACAGGAGGATAAAGCAAATACCCCTGTCATGGGAGGTCTCCTCGTCATCATCACGGTGAGCGTCGTGACCTTTCTCTTCAACTGGACCCCGAGCTTTACCTATTTCCCTATCGGCATTATGCTCTTTTCTGCGGCACTCGGTGCAGTGGATGATCTCCTCAATATCTATGGCTCAAAACGCCGCATCCGCAGTCTCCGCCACACCCTCATCCTCATTCGTGTACACCAGAGCTCTATGACTCGCCTCTGGCTCATCGTCACACTCCCGTGGGCAATATTTAAACGCATTGCACTTCTTTTTGGATCACACACTGGCAAAGGCGTATATGTCCATGAAAAACTCCTCCTTCAGTTCATTGCCGGAGCTATGGCAGCATGGTGGATATACTTCAAACTAGGTACCGCATGGCATTTCCTCAATATCCCTTTCGTCGGAAATGTCGAGATGGACTGGCTCATCATCCCTTTTATCATCCTTGTAGTGATGTTCACCGCAAATGCAGTAAACATCGCTGATGGTATGGACGGTCTCGCGGGAGGTATGCTCATCACCACCTTTGGTGCACTCACCTTTGTGAGCGGCATCATGGGTTTCCAAGAGCTCGCACTGCTGAATGCCACACTCGTCGGCTCACTCATCGCCTACACATATTTCAATATCAAACCCGCCCGTTTTATGATGGGAGATGTGGGCTCACTGGGCCTTGGTGCGATCCTTGCGGTAAACGCACTCGCGATCGGTGAAAATATCACACTTCTCCTCCTCGGCTTTATGTTTTACATCGAAGCCTTTACCGTCATCATCCAGCTCGCCGGAAAGTACATCCTCAAACGAAAGATTTTCAAGATGGCACCGATCCACCACCATTTCGAGCTCTCGGGCTGGAGTGAAGAAAAAACAATCATGCGTTTCTGGCTTATTCACCTCATCTTTGTCATTCTCGGTGTATGGATCACGCTACAGTAAAGTACAACGACGGATATATGTTCACCCGTATTGCTCGGGGTGATATGTATCAAAACAATAGTGTTCGTATTGATCTCTCGCGATTTTCTCTCTCGAGTGAAAATCGTCGCGTCTTGAAAAAGGTGGATCTAAAGCTTGTTGTAAAAGCACTCCCTCTCTCTGATTATGATTGGAAAATCGGTAAAATGGCGAAAGATTTTTATGATGCACGCGATGCAAAGTTTTCAGCAAATAAAATAAAAGAGTTGATCACCACCGAGCACAATTTCAATACACTATTTGATTATGGTATCGGCTACTGTATCGCCTACATGAATGAAGAGATACTCCACTATTGCTACCCTTTTTATGCTTCAGAAAACAAAGATACCGGGATGAACATGATGCTCCGAGCGATCGTCTATGCGCAGGAGAAAGGATTGAAATACGTCTACCTCGGTTCGTTTAATAAATATAAAATGCAGTTTGAGGGAGTGGAGGTATTTGATGGTAAAATATGGACCACACACCCATGAAACACCTTCATGTCATCGGCATATGTGGCGTAGCTACCTCTGCTTTAGCTATCGCTTTTAATAAAAAGGGCTGGAAAGTAACGGGTAGTGACAAAGGCTTTTTCCCTCCTGTTTCTACAGAGCTTGAAAAACACAGAGTGGAGTTCTATGCTGGTTGGCATCCTGAAAAAATGGGTATGCCGGATATCGTGATTGCGGGTACTGCTTCGGGAAGCAAAAACCAAGAAACACAGTTTGCTCAAGAAAAAAATATTCCGATATACTCTTTTGCCGAAGCGATCGGCAAATTCTTTGCGAAGCAAAATTGCATCGTCTGTGTAGGAACATGGGGTAAAACCTCGTCTTCTGCTCTGCTCTCTTTTATTATGGAAGAAAGAGAACCGAGCTATATGTTTGGAGGTGTATCACTTTCACACGAGGCGTCCGCACGACTAACTGATAGCGATTGGAGTGTCTTCGAGGGTGACGAGTACAAGAGCTCGCCGACTGACCCGACAGCAAAGTTTTTTTACTACAAGCCGACTCACCTCCTTTTGACAGCTATCTCTTGGGATCATGCAGATCTCTACCCTACTGAGCAAAGCTATTTTGATACCTTTAAAAAACTGATCGACAGCGTAAAGGGACCTGTCGTCGCACACACCAGCACCCGAGCTCATGTTCCAAAAGCAATCTGGTATGGAGAAACAGATGCAGACTACACCTACAAAGATGTAGTGCAGACAAAAGACGGAATTGATTTTATCGTCACTCACGATGGGACCGACTACCCTATCCACTCACCCATGCTTGGAAAGTTTCAGGCAGAAAATATCACCGGATGCTTTGCTATGGCCCACAGTGTCGGTATTAGTCCAGAAAAGATAATACAGCGAATTGCTGAATTCAAAGGAATGAAGCGACGTCTCGAAAAACGTCTCGAGGGAGCGGTAACTATTCTCGATGATATCGCACACTCTCCAGAAAAGGCTGCGTCAACACTCAAAAATATCCGAGACATCTATAACGGTAAAATCACTGTAGTCTTTGAACCAAACATCGGAGGTCGTGAACGTGCTTCTGCCTATAAATACGACAATGCGTTTAAAGATGCAGATACTGTCATCATCCCCCGCCTCACCAAACTAAAAGTCACTGATGATATGCCTATGGAAGGAAAAGAACTGACTGATACGATTGCAAAGACTCATCCGAATGTAAAATATATAGAAGACGATGAGGAACTAGTGCGAGAATTATCTGGAGATGTTATAGCTTTTCTGGGATCACATGGGTTCCGAGGCATGATAGAAGAAATGATCAAAAAATACCAATGAGACTAAATCTCCCTCCAGACGAATATTACGCACAACTTGCAAAAGTACCTTCTTCGAGCAGCGCTGTAATACGAAATACCGAGGGTGAGTTCCTTATGGTGAAAAGAACGTACAAAGAAGGCTTCATCCTTGTCGGCGGGATGAATGAAAAAGACGAACTACCAACACAAGGTCTCATGCGAGAGATACGCGAAGAGATTGGGATCGAGCTAAATCCAGTAAAAGCAGTCTGTATTGATTTTCTTGTCTCACAACCTTTCAGCCGTGTAAACTACGTATTTGATTGTGGAATCATCTCAAAAGCAGAGATTGATAAAATAAAAATAGATCCTGAGGAGATTTCCGATTTTCAATTTTTGCCAATTGAGAAAGTATTCGAACTTTCAAGTCCGAATACTAAGAAACGGGTTCAAAACTACTTGAGCAACCTAGATACCAACCACTGTATATATTTGGAGAATAGCGAAAATATTGCTATTTCCCTTCGTCAACAATCTCAGTAGAAACGTCGTCCCCTTCGATCTTATTTATAAGGAGTGTGATACCGCACATACTGCATTCAATGACTGCACCTACGGCGAGGTTTGGGTACCCACTTAGGTCTACATTGTTCTTGCACTCTGGGCAAATAGTCTTCATGGCTTTAATTTTTACTTAAAAAAGGTTAGTATGGAAATATGATAACACCGCATGAAGAATATGCAAATCTAGCCGCGGAGATAGGTGTACCTCGCCTCTTTTTCAAGCGTGAGGACCTCCACCCACTAAAGTCTCACAAGGGCCGCTCTATCCCGGTCATGATGGATCACTATATGCAAAAAGGCATATTTCATTTTGCCATTTCCTCATCGGGAAATGCTGCCATCGCGGCCGCCCTGTATGCCAAAGAAAAAAATGTAGAACTCGATATATATGTCGGAAAAAAGATAAACACAAAAAAGCTCTACACCCTCCAGGATCTCTGTGGTGGAAACATCCGTCTCCACCAGGTCGAGAGACCCCTCCAGGCCCTCACACAGAGCGGTATAGCGCCTCTACGACAGTCAAATGATGATGTGGCACTCCATGGCTATGCACCCCTTGCAAACGAGCTCCTGACCATTCCTGGGCTGCAGGCGGTCTTTGTACCAGCTTCATCAGGGACGCTCGCCCAGGCTCTTGCTACCGAGCTACGTTCAGTAAAGGTATACGTGGTGCAGACGACGAGCTGTCACCCGATAGCAGATGCTATAGGTGCGATGAGCGACCAGACCGAGGAGTCTACTGCAGATGCCATCGTCGACAAGATAGCCCTCCGAAAAGAAAAAATAAAAGCCCTCGTCGCCGATGCATATATAGCCACAAATGAAAATATACAGACGGCACAAGCTCTCGTAAAACGACATACGGATCTATCCCTCTCACCAAACGGAGTACTCTCAGTCGCAGGGCTTATGGAAGCGATCTATACAGGTGAAAAACTCGAAGGTACGATCGCCTGCATCATCACCGGAAACTAGAGCTTCTTTACTGCTTTTACAAACTGATCTCCACGATCGCGTGTACTCGTCTGCGGTGGAAAAGCTGGACTAAAGAGCACCTTGCCACCACGATCAGCATACTGACGAGAAAGGTCTACGGCTTCTTCGATATTTTTTGCATATATACTCTCGGGAAAAAGGTTGTGCAGCTGCATGGTACCGCTGCCAGGAATGAGGATGATTTTTTTCACATGGGTCTCGATGGCCTTGCCCAGATCATAGAGATCCTCGGTATGCTGTACCCCGCCTAAAATGAGGACGGTATCGTTCGCGCCTCCAATAGTTCGCAATGCATGTGCAGTCGAGTAAGGACGCACGCTGCGTGTATCGTTGAAATAGTCGATGCCCGAATACTTTTTTACAAATTCGAGGCGTCCCTTTAGTCCTTTGAAGTCCTCGAACTTTGTCTGGATAGTATCGAGATCTACCTTGAAGAGCTCTGCCACACGCAGTGCGAGTGCCATGTTTTCACGGATATGTGCAAAGAATGCAGCGGTATCCCAGCGTGCGGGGATGATCCCTGCCCCGGTTCGCAGCATTTTTGCTTTTACATTTGCGCTCTTTAGTGAATCAATCGTCGCATCATTTCCTATCAAAAAGTTATTGTACGTCTGATACTCGAGGATGGTATGATCCTGCAGGGGTGTAGTGATAACGGCCACGTGAGGACTCATATGCGCCTGTTTAAAAGCACGGTACTCGGCATCAGTGATGCTCGCGAGGACCACATCACCCTTTTTTACTTTTTTCAAAATAGATAGAGTCCCCTGGCTGGGTTTTGCATCGGTATACCAAAATGATTGTTCATCATCAAAAATATCGTCGAGACTGTTATGGATAAAATGTGCGACGGTGCTTTTGCCACAGAGACCCAGGACTCCGATGAGTGTGATGGGTGGAGCGAGTTTGAGCAAAAAAGTACTCGGTGTCTCCACAGCGATACCACGATCGATCGCCTCCTCTATGCATGGTACATCGTACGGCACATCAGGGGATTTCAAAAGGAGGTCCTTCCCCTCGATGAGCTCTCTACCCATATTTCCAAAATAAAACTGGGCCATACCAGCAGCCTGGATTTTGCGTACGGCAGGCTCTATGCGCGACTCGCTACGCATATCAGCCACCGTGACCTGGACACCCATTTTCAGGAGAAAAACCACATCAGGAGCGAGTTCTCCATCCGGACCGAGTCCTACGACGAGGACATGTTTACCCTTGAGAAAGGTTTTGTACGTCGACATTGTTATTCAATAGATTACGTACTTTTATAATTTCTTCAAGCATAGCACGTAATTGGTTCACTCCGTTTGGATCATCATTGCGATAGAGAACAAAAGCGGAAAGTTTGTTCATGTATATCGTATAGATATCATTTAGGTACCGATCCATGAGGATGTCGCTATCACTCCGAGGAGAGTCTCGCAGGATCTTTGGATACGCTATGTGCATGGGAACGCTGTATATTTTGTACATGTTAGTAATGGGCATTGATACTGATAAATTCATCCTTGGTCACGATGACATGGTCGAGGACTGCTATCCCCATCATCTTGCCCGCTTCGATGAGCTGTGTGGTCACGAGGAGGTCCTGTTCGCTCGGTGTGGGCACATTTGAAGGATGGTTGTGCACGAGGACTACTGCGACAGCATTGTGTTCGATCGCAGGGCGAAAGACATCTCGGGGATGAATGATGTTTGCATCTACCGTACCGATACTGATGACTTCGTCGTGGATCACCCGATGATGAATGTTGAGATACAGCCCTCGAAGATGTTCCTTTGGCAGAAAACGCATGTCCTGGACATATTCGTAGACATCTTTTGCACTACGAATAGTTTTAAATCCTGATTCGCTTTTTTGGTACAATCTGCGACCAATCTCTCCACACGCGACGATCTGGCAGGCTCTGTAGAGCGGGATATCGAGATCTGTAGCAAGTTTTGAGGGATTTAACTCTGAAACGAGTGTACGCTCACCGTACTCGCGGACAATACGTGCGGTCATTTCGAGCACGCCTTCTTTGACCGTGCCGGATCCGAGAACGATAGACAGTAGCTCAGCCATGGACAAGATGCCTGGGCCATTTGCAACCATACGTTCGCGTGGCTGCAGGTCCTGCGGCAAATCACGCACTTTTAGTACGTACTGTTTGCTCGAGAGAATTAGGCTGTCTTTTATGCGGTACATCGTATTCATGCACGCATTATAACATCAAGGGATAACCCCGCATGTGAGTTATCCCAAGAATGTTAACAAAAAATTTATTTCGGCCGATGCTTATACGGTTTGGATAGAAACAGAACACTCTTTGTCAGAAAGTGCAATGATCGTATCGCCCTTTTTGATGTGTTTTAGCTTGAGTGCATACGCCTTTGCCTCTTTCAGTCCCTCACCTTTTTTGAGTACTAGTGGGTAGAGTCCGAAGCCAACATTTATCTGGTTTGCGACTACCTGGCTCGTTGTCGCGATGAGAACTGGGCAGTGTGGTTTCACCGATGCGATAGCCTGTGCCTCATCCTGAGAGTCGGTCACCGCAATCATCAATTTTGCATCTCCCCCTTCTGCACATGCGACTGCTGACTCTGCAATGAGATCAAATGGAGTACCGGTATGGATACTGCCGTTTCGGTGAATATGGAAATGTTCACTTGCTTCGATCTTTTGTGCGACACGGGTCATCGTCTGTACTGCTTCGATCGGAAAGTCTCCGAGAGTAGTTTCCTCTGAAAGCATGATCGCATCAGTACCATCGAGGATAGCATTTGCGATATCACTCACCTCTGCACGAGTAGGAACTGGGTTTTTGATCATGGTCTCGAGCATGTGAGTCGCAGTGATCACGAACTTTCCAGCCTTGTTACACTTTTCAATCATCTCCTTTTGTGCCAGAGGAACATTTTCAGCACCGATCTCGATAGCGAGATCACCACGAGCTACCATCACGCCGTCGACGACTTCGAGAAGCTGGTCATAGTTTTCTAGACCCTCTACGTCTTCGATCTTTGCTATGATTTTTGCCTTTGATTTGTTTTTGTCGAGAATGGCACGGAGCTCGAGTGCATCAGCGGCACGTCGTACAAAAGAAAATGCAAAGAAATCTACATTATTTTTGATACCAAAAGCGATGTCTGACTTGTCTTTGTCGGTAAGTGAACTGATAGAGAGGTATGCGCCTGGGAGGTTGATACCACGTCGGCTCTTTATCTCACCACCTACGATGACTTTACAAATGACTTCGTTGCCCTTTATATCGATGATTTCGAGCTTTCGTTTACCATCGTGGATCATGATGGTTCCACCTTTCTTTACTTCTTTTGGAAGTGGAGCATAGTTTACAGAAACTCGCTCTTCATTTCCCATGATCTTTTCAGTGGTCAGAGTAAATTTTTGACCTTCTTTGAGGGTGATCACTCCTTTTTCAAATTCTCCTGTGCGGATCTTTGGTCCACTCAAGTCCTGCATAACAGCACAAGGGAGGCCTGTTTTCTTCATAGCCTTGACCAAGTTGTCTACTTTTCCCTGATGCTCAGCAAAATCTCCGTGAGAGAAGTTCAAGCGCACCACATTCATACCCGCTACTAGTAGTTCTCCTAGCTTTTCTGTCGATGAGGTCGCTGGACCGATCGTACACACTATCTTTGTTTTCTTTGTAATCATAGCCAATCATACTACAGTATTTTGGCTAAAAAATAAAGCCTGATTATCGAACGATAGCGAGAAGCACTGGAAGTAGCCATACCCCTATGAGGAGGAGGACAATGATACCTGCGACTGACATATGACCATTTCCCTCTTTTACTTTTCCGAAAATAGTACGATTTTCACGACTTGCACAGGTGGTGATGACGATAAATGAAGAGAAAGCGAGGATGACCATAGACACGACGGTCTTTGTGATGACGTCCTTGTCAGTGATAAGGTCCCAAATACTCATGATACCGACGAGCGCGAGGATAGCGACTGAGACGATGAGGAGAGTTGAGGTAAAGTATCGAAGTGAGGTAAAGAGTGGGAGGTATGGACTGATCTCGTTTGCTCCTTCGTCACCGTTGCCCATTGATTTTGATGCAAAGAGTGAGATAACCGAAGCAAATGCGACGATGCCGACGGTTGCGAGGGTTTTGATAATGACATCACCTTCGATAAAGTTCCACACACCTAGTAGACACACTAGTGTGAGTACTCCGACACACAAAACAAAGAACAACCCCACCACATCACTTATTTTTCGTCCCATAAATTTTATTAAATATTAATTGACGATATTATACCACGGAGATTTTACATTAAATGCTTGTGTGGTAGTATGGCGGAAAACCGTTCTTTATGGCCAAACAGCTATCTATGAAAGAAAGAGACGGTATCAGCCTTGAGATCATCTCGAAGCGATTGCGTACGTGCTGTGCTGGACAGACTATCGGGCTCGTCTTTGTTCCTCGGCGCAATGCGTTTGGGAAGATGAGCGAGCTCTTTGCGAAATACAGCACAAATATCTGTGTACGTTTTGAGGAAAATCAGCCTAAAACCGAAGAAGAGGCTGATGTGAGTATGGTTGATTCCGCCAGAATCGAGTTCTTGATGTCGAGAGCGCTCGGAAAGCTCAGATCATCACTCATGCTCGGCCTTCGGGGCGCCGTGCAAATCTACATCGGTAAAAAATACCTTATCTCGTTTCCCCTTTCTTATGGAATGTTTTGTGACCTGGTGCGCAGTCTAGATTCGCCCGTTCCACAATTGCCGAAGAAACAACGAGACACGAAAAAGAAACACCAGCTCGATCCGATTTATTTCAAGATGCGAGCCACTGTCCCCTCAGAGGGTTGACCACACGAGTCGCCCTGTGAGGGGCTTCTTCTTTGTGCGCGTACTAGGATTCGAACCTAGGACCCCATCAGTATCAGTGATGTGCTCTACCAACTGAGCTATACGCGCATACGAATACGGTCAAATCTACCAGAAAAATGAAGAAAAGACAACGATTGAGGGCGCCGCGACTTGAAGTCTACGGCGCCCGACTAGTTCACCCGAAAAACGGAAGAGTGAACCATAGCACTACTACGAGCCAACCAGCAGCGAGGATTCCAACAACCAAACATGCCTTCCAAATTATCTCCTTCCAATAGTGTGCGATGAGTACGAGGGGAAGCATGATGAGCTGAAGTAGCTCTCTGTCAGTCAGTCCTTGTCTTTGTCTACGACCCATAGGACCTCCTACGTGGGTTTCGTTTTCCACATTACCCCGGTCAGAATATATTTTGCCGGCAATGCGCATTCAGCCTTAGGGAAAACGGACTGTTATGTATTATAACAAAAACAAGACATCTTGTCAATGTCTTGTTTTGTCCCCTTTTATTTAAAAACTTAATACGATAGTGCATACACAAAACTTTTTCCAGTGGTTCAAAATAGTATTCTTTATTTTGTTCCGTTCATCGGTCCGTGCCTCTATAGAGGGCACCGACCATTTGCTCTTCCTCTCTCGAGCTGAGTGTTCACATTTGAAGTTTAGAACAATTTCTTTTGAATTAACTTTCGTTAACTAATCGACACGGTCAGGTAAATATCTTTCGATACTACCGTTGATCAATTTGAAATAATCCACGAGCAGCTTCCGCTACCCGTGCCTTGTTACGACTTA
>CAZNYP010000006.1:17553-58901 GCA_964577365.1 uncultured Candidatus Saccharibacteria bacterium | reverse complement strand
AGTGGGATTCGAACCCACGGTTCCAATTAAGGAACGACGGTTTAGTAAACCGTTGGTTTAAACCACTCACCCATTTCTCCAAATGTGGTATACCAAATATCATTATTCCAGTGCCAGGTACTATCCATACCACCGAGCACCCAAATCTTGTCCTTAAACACTACCACACCATGGTCCTCTCTTCCAAGCCATTTGGTATCATCCGGGATTTTATACCACTGTATACCGTCAGCCGTAAACCAGGTATCTCCGGTCCCTTCGTTTGTCTTTGCATCGAGTCCACTCACCAGCCACATGTATTTTCCATAGGTCACCACTCCCTGCCCCTGGCGTTTGCCCCACGGAGCGAGATCGGTCACTTTGTTCCAAGTGATCCCGTCGGTGGTATTCCATATATCGCCATAGCCGACCCCGCGCAGACCCATACCACCAAAGAGCCAGAGCTTTCCCTGGAAAACATCAAGATCATGATCCCAGCGCCCTGCCCACGGTGCACTCGAAGTCGCCTGGGTCCAGTGCACAGCATCCTCAGAGAACCAGACATCGTTGTACACGACTCCGGCAAAATAGTTTACACCTCCAGTCATCCACAGTTTTCCATTGAACTCAATGATTTTTTGTCCTTCTCGGTCGACAAAATCTGTTTTGTCAGCTATCTTTTCCCAGTTTATTCCATTTACCGACTTCCATATACCATTTTTATATTGCAAACCATGTTCAGGACTCCAGCCACCGATCATGTACAGGGCTCCTTTTAGGTTGATGATCGTATGCGATCGAAGTGGTGGAAACTCAGCATGGTCTACTACCTTGCTCCAGATGATACCGTCTTCGCTATTCCAAATATCATTATAATATTTTGCTGCTTCATAGTTTGGCATTCCACCTACCTTTGTATCACCCGCATCGAGACCTCCTGCTACCCATAGTTTGTCCTGAAAGACGTATACTGCATGTGAATCACGCTTTTCAAAGCGCGGTCCATCTACCTTGTTCCATGTGAGCGTTGCGGGATCAATACGCTTTGCTGCACGAGTCTGTTGTGAGGGTTGTGCTGGTGGTGCCTTGTGCTGGAATAGAGAAAGGATGACCAGCCCAGAGAGGAGCAAGATCAAAAATATAAAAAACCGTGTCTCACTTTTCATCTAGTGAGTGTACAAGAAATTATGCTCTTTTGCGAGGTGGGAGCGGGAAAAACACACTGACCCTCTTTCTGTATTCATCAAAGTCAGGGTTTTCTCGCATCTTTCGTTCGAGTAGCGGGACCCCAGAGACTCCCAGTATGAGTATCGTGATCGTGAGCGGTCCGACGATCATCCATATACCAAAAGGAGTTCCGAGACTCATGATCCATACTCCCCACCACAGCGTCACTTCACCAAAGTAGTTTGGATGACGTGTGTACTGCCATAGCCCTGTCTGCATGATACGTCCTTTGTTTTCTGGATTACCTATAAACTTTTTTAGTTGTAGATCACCGACAGCCTCAAAGAATAGACCGACTAGAAAAACAATAACACCGACTATATGAAACCATGCAAAATCTTGACCATATGTATTTGTAGCAATCACTGGAAAGGATATGAGTCCCATCAAAAGACCTTGCAGCAAAAAGACCTGGAGATAACTGCGGATATAAAACCACTTTCCCCACGCTTCACGCCACGCGCGGTAGCGATAGTCTTCGGTTTTATTTTTATTTCGACTGTATATATGGAGCGACAAGCGCAGTGACCACAAGAGCACACACCCCGTCACGATATATGACACCATCGACTGAGGTCCCACAAAGAAGGTATACAGAGCCACAATCAAAAAACCAACTCCCCACATGCTGTCTGCGATGTCATTTCGTCTTAGAAACAACGACACCACATACCCTGCCGTCATATACACAAAAATGATACCTGCTATTTCCATAGAGACTGAACATACACTGCAACAACAGATGCGATGCCGGTGACCAATGACCCCCACGCCATATCAGTCACGGTGATAATCGTCACCCATCCCTTTAACGTAGCGTGGTTCGTGAGATCATATGTTCCATATGCAGCGAGTCCAAAGAGTGCACCGTACAAAAATACCTTTAGGAGACTACTTCCAGACTGGATCGATGGGACAATGACGAGTACCGTGAGTACTCCGATATATACGAGATAAAATATAGCAGCCGGTATGTATCGTGGTTCAGATAAAAATAAATCTCCTAGATACTTTGGATATAGTCGCGGCACCACAGTAAAGAGCCACACCAGGTCTATCGCAAGCATACTCACAAGGGCACTAAAAAATGAAATGATGTACATGTCCTAAGTATAGCAAAACAAAACCCCTTTGACGTGATCGTAGGGGTCTCGGTGTCTCTCGGGGGGTGGACTACTTTTCGGCTTCGCCCCACCACGTGGCACGCCCAGTCCGGGCGAATTCTGTCGTCGGTTCTGGTTCTGGGTCAAATCGCCGACAGCTCTGCAGACTGATTTCTCGACCCGGCAGAACTATATTCCGATCACGGCCACCGACATGTTCTTTGTTTTGGTGATCGAGGCCAGGCCAGCCGCAGTGCCTGCAACAAGGAGGAGGAGTGTTCATATTCCCCACCACCATAGCACAGTTTATACCCTACTTTCAAACCACTTTATAGTCCGTTTCAACCCTTCTTTAAAATCAATATCTACTTTGTATCCCAAATACTTTTTTATTTTAGTGAGATCAGCGTGCGTATGATCTACATCACCCCGACGTGGCGGACGGGTTTCGAGGTCGAGTTTCTTTCCGGTATATTCCTCTATCAATTCTTTTATCTCGAGCATACTCGTACGTTCACCTTGGGCCACATTGAGCGCCACTCCACCGAGCTTCCCTTTTGCCTGCATTGCTTTTATATTTGCCTGCACTACATTGTCGACAAAACAAAAATCTCGCGTGCTGCTCCCATCACCCTCGATAAATCCTTTTTTCTTTTTTGGAAAATACAGTGATTCGAGCCAGGCCGAGATCACCGTCGAGTATGCAGAGTCACCGTACTGCCCCGGACCATATACATTGAAATATCGCAGACACACTGTATCGAGTCCGTAGAGATCGCTGAACACCTTGCAAAACGGTTCGCCGATATATTTTTGTACCGCATATGGAGATTTTGGTTGTGGTGGATTTTCATCTTCTTTTGTCGGCAAAATCTTTGCACCTCCGTAGAGTGCTGAGGACGATGAATAGATAAATCGTTTTACTTTATACTTGCTCGCTGCAGTGAGGAGGAGGACGGTGCCGATGATATTTACCTGACTCGTCTCGACCGGGTTTTCGACTGAGTATGAGACACGTGGGAGTGCGGCAAAATGAAATACATATTCTGGTGTATGTTTTTTGAAAATACTGTCGATCAATTTTTCATTTAAAATAGACCCTTTGTAAAAAGTGACAAACTCGGGTAGTGCTTCTTTTTTCCCCGTCGCAAAATGATCGAGACCGATGATCTCTGTCTTTGGAAACTTTTTATGAAATGCTTTGCAAAAATTGCTTCCGATAAATCCTGCGCATCCGGTGACCAGTATGGTTTTTTTCATAAGTCACAATAGTATACTCTTTTTTGTAAAATTATGGCAGAATGACCCTACTGGAGACGTGTCAGAGTGGTCTAACGTAGCCCCTTGCTAAGGGGCCAGGCTGTAAAAGGCCTCGAGGGTTCGAATCCCTCCGTCTCCGCATGAAAAATAAAAACGATTTGTACGCAGGTATTGTCTGGATCATATCAGGAATCGCTCTCATCATATATGGAGTGATGGTTTCGTTGAATTCAAATATTCCTGGTGCCGAGGATCTTGTCGCCTTTATTACACACATCGATACAAAATACATATACGTCGCCGCATTTATTTCTGTATTTATCGAGGGACTATATTTCGTCGGTAGTTTCTTCCCCGGTTCCAGCCTCGTCATCATCGTCTCGATCATTGCGCGCGGAGGTGGATGGTTTGTCTTTCTTGCTACCACCGCAGTCATCTTCATCGGATGGTGCCTCGCAAGTATCATTAATATTTTTATTGCAAAAGTATATCGAGAAAAACTCTTGAAACAGGGTGTGATCGAAGAATACCAGATCGAAAATCGTCCGTGGGGCACCTGGTTTCCATCATTTCGAGCAAGTCACGAGGTCGCACAGATCATCGAAGGGGCAAATCCTGTCAAAGTATTCATGTCGTCACTCCATATCCGTTTTTGGGCATGTATGTTTGTAGCGACGATCACGTATATCATCCCCTTTTTCTTTGATATACAGAAAACTACTGATCGAGAAGGCTATATCACGGTGATTGTTGTCGCGGTGATTAGTTTGGTTGTGGGGTTTGTAAAAGTGAGACAATACTACCGAGGATAATTTGCTATACTATATCTATGTTCAACCCATTTCACCTGAGCGACTTCAAGCTATTTATCCTGATTTTTACTATTTTCTGGGTCCTCCCGTGGAAAGCCTACTCTCTCTGGCTCGCTGCACACAGTCGTCAAAAAATATGGTTTGTCGTGCTCCTCGTGGTAAACACTTTTTCTATTCTCGAGCTCGTATATGTGTTCTATATTGAAGAGAAAAAAGTGAGCGATATCAAACACGCATTGAAGAATTTACTGAAATAAATTGACGCATGACAAAGAAAGAAACAATTATACTAATAATAGAAATAGCTCTGGCTATTGCCTCATTTGCAGGCGCGGGGACATCTTATTACTACTACAATGAGGTGAAAGAGATTCATTGTCAATTTGTTATTGGGCATCCACAAAGTGGTCCAATAAGCATTGACGGAACTATCAATTACAATTGTAAATAGCTGAGATACTACTTTAATGGTGTCGAAAAATTATTTTACGTCATCAATCTGGTCCCACTACAAAAAGCATCGCCGCTCATTCCCCTGGCGAGAGCGGATTTCTCCATATCGAGTATTAGTCTCAGAGATCATGCTCCAGCAGACTCAGGCGAATCGTGTAGTCGCAAAATACAATGCATTTATAAAACAATTCCCAACACTCAAAAAACTGAATGCAGCGAGTACAAAGGACGTCCTCGCGGCCTGGCAGGGTCTGGGCTACAACCGTCGTGCGTTGTATCTAAAAAGTATTACCAAAATTCCAAAGACATATGAAGAATTGGTCGAGCTCCCTGGTATCGGCCCAAACACTGCAGGATCTATCCTCGCCTTTGCCTACAACATCCCCCACCCTTTTATCGAGACAAATATCCGCTCGGTGTTTATCCATTTCTTTTTCAAAAATAAAGAAAAAGTCCACGACAGAGATATCATGGAGCTCATCGAAAAAACCTTGGATCACAAAAATCCTCGCGAATGGTACTACGCCCTCATGGACTATGGCGCCATGCTCAAAAAGACGGCAAACCCGAGTCAGAAAAGCACGCACTATAAAAAGCAAAGCACCTTCAAAGGTTCTCATCGACAAAAGCGTGGAGAGATTCTCAGAATCCTTTTAGACAAACCAAACAAACTCGTTAAATACAAAGAGATCGCCAATGAACTGGAAAAAGAAGGTTTTATAAAGAAAATAAACGAGGTATACTATATAGTATGAAAAAAGATGTTCTTGTCGGTGGTGGCGTAATCCTCGTTTTTATCATCATCATGTTTGTTTTTGGCCGTCCCATCACCGAACCATTTACTGATCCAGTGATGTGTACAATGGAAGCAAAACAGTGTGCGGATGGTTCATATGTCGGTCGCGAGGGACCACTGTGTGAATTCGCTGCATGTCCCGAGCCAGCTCCCCTAAAGGCTACCACCCCTACCGAAAAAGTAACGGTGGTGAACTACACCGCTCGTGGGTTTACTCCATCAAAGATGACGGTGACCGTCGGTACAAAAGTAGAGTTTACAAACACCTCAAACTACTTCTTCCAGCTCGAATCAGCCCTCTTTGACCACGATATCGACATCGCTCCAGGGAACAAATACATTCACGTATTTGATGTACCAGGTACATGGGAGTATCACAATGCAAATGACCCTGACCAAACAGGCACCGTAGTGGTAAAATAGCTTCGTGCTCCTCACTGACCCCCTCCACACACATTTTCGTCTGAACGACTCCCAGAAAAAAGCCCTGCACAAGCTGGGTATCGTTTCGGTACACGACCTCCTCTATCATTTCCCCACCCGCTATGGTGATACATCAAAAACTCAGTCGATCAATTCTCTGCAGAAAGGCATTGCGTCTGTTGTCTTTGGAAAAATAAGTGGTCTCAAGACGGGCAAAGGATACCGTACCAAAATCCCCATGGCGACCGCACACCTCACCGATGAGAGCGGCTCGATCGAGCTCGTCTGGTTCAACCAGCCATACATCGCCAAAATGATTGCCGACGAGAGCTTTGTACGTATCGAAGGCACGCCGAGCGAACGCAAAAAGACCGGTGCTCTATATCTCTCAAATCCAAAAGTCGAAGTAGTAGAAAAAATCCCGATCGGTGTCGGTGACTCACTTTTTGGTGACATGGGACCCGAACACACTCTCTACCCTGTCTATCCCGAGTCAAAAGGCATCACGTCCAACTGGATATATCACACCATCGTAAAGATTTTCAAAAACAAACTCTCTTTAATCGATCCCATTCCCGAAGATATTCTGAAAAAATACAACTTACCGAGTCTCGCGACCGCTATCATCTGGATTCACACTCCGATGAAGGAAGAGGACGCCCTCGCTGCTCGCAAACGATTTGCTTTTGAGGAAATATTTTTTATCCAATTAGAAAAACAAAAAGCCCGGGCCGACTATGCCCGACATGAGTCATTTGTGATCGAACCTGCCGAGCGTGATATCACTGAGTTTATAAAACGTTTCCCATTCGAAGCGACAAGTGCCCAGCGCCGCGCGATCGATACCATCATCGAGGACTTCAAAAAAGGCGCACCGATGTCTCGCCTCCTCGAGGGTGATGTGGGTTCTGGAAAAACAGCCGTAGCAGCAGCGACCACCTATGCTGCCATCACCACCCGTCCGAAAAACCAGGACTACGGCCGACTCCAGGTGGCATATATGTGCCCTACCGAGATCCTCGCTACTCAGCATTTTGAGTCATTCATCCAGTATTTTTCATACATGCTCGGTGTATCGGTCGGCCTCATGACGAGTAGTGGCTGTCGAAAATTCCCTTCAAAACTAAATCCAAAAGGCTGGACCGATATCTCTCGTACCCAGCTCCTCAAATGGGTAGAAAATGGAGAGATCCCTATTTTGATTGGTACACATTCACTCATTCAGAAAAGTGTAAAGTTTAAAAACCTGGCGTACGTCATCATCGACGAACAGCACCGTTTTGGTACGAACCAACGCGCAAAGCTCGTCCGCAAAGACCACATCGCTCCCCATCTCCTCTCGATGACCGCTACTCCTATCCCACGCACGCTCGCACTCACTATATTTGGAGACCTCGATCTCACCCTCCTCGACATGATGCCTGCGGGTCGCAAACAGGTCATCACTACGATCGTAAAGCCCACCCATCGCGAACAGATATACGAGGCCATCCGCACCGAGCTCCATGCAGGTCGACAAATGTATGTCATATGTCCCTACATCGATGACAATGAAAAGTCAGTCGTCGCCGAAGCAGCACGCCTCAAAAAAGAAGTGTTCAAAGAGTTTGAAATTGGGATACTCCACGGCAAAATGACACCAAAGGCAAAAGACAAAGCCATGCTCGATTTCAAAAGTGGCAAGACACATATCCTCTGCGCCACCTCGGTCGTCGAAGTGGGAGTAAATGTGCCCAATGCGAGCGTCATCCTCATCGAGGGTGGTGAGCGTTTTGGTCTCGCCCAGCTCCACCAGCTCCGTGGACGTGTGATCCGTGGTACACACCAGCCGTACTGCTATGTCTTTACCGATAGCAGTAGTGAAAAGACGATCGAGCGACTTCATGCTCTCTCGACAGCTAAAAACGGATTCGAGCTCGCCGAAAACGACCTCCAGCTACGTGGTGCTGGCAACCTCTACAGTGGAAAACAGTGGGGTGTCTCTGATGTCGCGATGGAAGCACTCAAAAATATTAAAATGGTTGAGGCAGCACGCATCGAGGCACATGCTATGCTCCCAGAGCTCGAAAAACACCCGTTAATCCAGGAAGAACTGAAGAAACGAAGTGGTGACAAGATACACTTTGAATAATTGACACCACTCACTGATTTGCTAATATATGTATACCTCGGAAAAGGTTCCATACAGGCGCGTCCTCTTGGGGCCTTTTTCATTTATTGAAACGATATTTTCTTTTTTAGTTCTTTAATAAAGACAATATCACCCGTGGTTATCTTCTTTATTAAGACTGAGGTCTTTTCAGGTAGCACTGCGATGGATATCTTGAATTTCTCTCTTTCTCTTAAAAGCTTGATTAGTGAGTGGAAATCTCCATCACCACTTACGAGAATGGCTTTATCGAAATTCTGGAAATCTATAAATACTTGCATAGTGAGTTCAACATCAACATTAGCCTTTATTTTCCCATTAAATACATAGACTTCCTTGAAAATGAGTTCGAAGCCAAAACCTCGTAATTCCTGATATACTTTCTCATTACTCCGAATATACCCAAGAAAGAGAAAAGCTTTCGTCACATGATACTTGTCTTGGAGGTACAATCGAAATCGTTGCCAGTCAACCGACCAACCTAAAAACTCAGCTCCCCGCACGATGTTCTCGGTATCTATAAACGCATAGTTATTTTCTTTCTTCTGTCCCATCTCTCCACTCTATCAAAATGGAGATAAAATCTTTCTAACATTTTATGCAAAAATCATCTAAACCTGAGGACAAGGTGTGGAAAACAATCTGTGCGCGCGCCTGGATTCGAACCAGGGACCTAGCGTGTATAAGACGCTTGCTACTACCAGCTGAGCTACGCGCGCATGTGAACACGGCTAATACGAATCATCATATTACGCCTGATGTTCAATATCAAGCTTCTTCTTTGGCTGGATGCCGTGCGCGATGATGATCTGCTCGTATTCTTCACGCTCTATATTCTCCACCTCCACGAGGCGTTTTGCGATCGCATCGAGTGCTGGACGATAGTCTTTTACTATCTTCTCAGCCTTTGCAAATGCTTCCGACATGATCCGTGACACTTCAGCATCGATATCGGCACCCACTTTTTCGGAGTATTCTTTTTCATCGAGGCCTTTTCCAAACATCGATCGGCCATTCCCTTCAAAGGCCATCACGCCCAGCTTTTCTGACATGCCGTATTTGGTCACCATATCACGTGCGAGAGCGGTAGAGACCTGGAGATCGTTTGATGGACCAGTCGTCACATCGTCAAACATCATTTTTTCCACCACGTACCCACCGAGTGACACTGCGATATCGTCGAGGAATTCTTTTTTACTCTGCATCTTTTTGTCATCGAGTGGGAGGTGGAGTGTGTATCCTGCAGCACGACCACGGCTGATGATCGAGATCTTGTGCACTGGATCAGCAAATGGAAGCACCGATGAGACGAGCGCATGCCCTGCTTCGTGATATGCGGTGATTTCTTTTTCTTTTTTACTGAGGAGATGACTCTTTCGTTCAGGGCCAAGCATCACTTTTTCGATCGCGCGGATGAGGTCGTACTGTGAGATCTTTGTGCGGTTTTCGCGTGCAGCGAGGATTGCACCCTCGTTCATGAGCGAGTACAGGTCAGCTCCAGAAAATCCAGGTGTGCGTTCGGCGATGACTCGGATATTTACATCTTCTGCGAGTGGCTTTTTCTGTGAATGTATTTTCAAAATCTCTTCGCGATCATTGCGATCTGGAAGGTCGATGGTGACACGTCTGTCGAATCGTCCTGGGCGAAGGAGCGCTGGATCGAGGACATCAGGACGGTTGGTCGCCGCCATCACGATCACCTTTTCGGTCGGCTCAAATCCATCCATCTCGACGAGGATCTGGTTTAGCGTCTGTTCACGCTCATCGTTTCCCCCACCTGTCCCTGTTCCACGCACGCGTCCTACCGCATCGATCTCATCGACAAATATGATCGCGGGGGACGCTTCTTTTGCCATTTTGAAAAGGTCGCGCACGCGTGAAGCTCCCACTCCTACAAACATCTCAACGAACTCTGATCCAGAGATCGAGAAAAAGGCTACCCCCGCCTCACCTGCGACAGCTCGAGCGAGGAGTGTCTTTCCAGTACCTGGTGCACCCATGAGGAGTACTCCCTTTGGGATGACGGCACCGATCTCGAGAAAGCGTTTTGGATATTTCAAAAAGTCGACGATTTCAGAGAGTTCTTGTTTTGCTTCTTTTGCACCTGCTACGTCTTTAAATGTGACGCGTTGTTTTTTGTCTTCGGGCATGATGACACGCGCCTTTGACTGTCCAAAAGAAAATGCTTGCATGCCTGCTCCCTTTACCTGTCGTGAGAGCATCCACATGATGAAAAGGATGATGAGGATCGGAGCAAAAAACGGAGCGAGCTGTACAAACCAAAACAATACTCCACCCGGACCCTGCACATCAGTTTTTACCGCAGCGAGTTCCTTTGCAGTCACTCCGTAGCGCGAGAGGGTCTCAGTGAGTGATGCATCGCTTTCCTTCTTTGTGGTCTTCATGACTTTTTCTGGATACTCTGCGATGACCTCATCCCCTTTTATGGTGAGTGATATTATTTTCCCCGCTGATACATCAGTCGCCAGCTCGGATATAGTGATCGGCAATGCTTTTGCGGTTGAGTCGGCAAAGAGCGAGTAGAAACTCGAGATGATAAAGAAAATGATAAGTGCACCCGTGATGAGGTTCACGACGCTCGTATGTGAGCTCTTTGGTGCTTCTGGGTGAGTCTTTTTCATATATAAGTGATTATACAGATATTTGGAGAATATAAAAGAATCCAAAATAAATTCCGCCGGGAGCCCCATGGGCTCCCGGCGGTGATCGATCAGCGTGGTGGCACGATCGGATTTGGTATCCCAGCTCGCCGACACCAATCAGAGACTTCCCTAACGTCGGCCAAGTTATGCCTGCGTCGATACTTCCGACGCTGCTTTGAATGAATCGTGAGCGTGAATCCACCACACCTTGGCCTCACGCATTCGTACACCGAAAACACCAGAACACGGAGTGATGAAGTGGTGTCAGTTCGCGATGTTGGAACGTATTCCTGCACCGCATGTTGCATGCGACGTTCGCAGAGCGGACAGCGATGTCTTCGCGACCGGATAACGATCCAAAGGAAGAGTGTGAAGATGCCGGCCATGAGAAGGCCAGGCCACAGCCGTTCAATAAGTTGCATTGGTTGGAGCTTTGTTCAATTTCAAACTACCACTCTATTTTATATTAGTCAACAATGCTAGTATATTCATGTGCCTACATATATAGACAACCGAAAAGCATTTTTTGACTACGAAGTACTCGAGACGGTAGAGGCTGGGATCGAGCTTTTTGGCTACGAAGTAAAATCAATAAAGGCAAAACAAGGCAATCTCCAGGGAGCCTACGTCCTCGTCCGTGGTGGCGAGGCGTATTTGGCAAAAGCCTTCGTCCCTCCCTTTCAGGAAAAAAATACCCCTGCCTACGATCCCGAGCGTATCCGCCGACTCCTCCTCAACAAGCAGGAAATCAAGCGTCTCTCCGAGATCGACAAGAAGTTGACAATAGTGCCTATTTCGATGTATAGTAAAGGCAAGAATATCAAGGTAGAGATCGCCATCGTACGTGGAAAGAAAAAGTATGATAAACGTGAGACGATAAAAAAGCGCGAAACAGACCGAGATATTCGTAGAACGTTGAAAAATTCATAATGGGGATGATTGGCCTCGACAATTGGCCGTATTCATATGTTCGATGCGAGCTCCACTAACTCGTAAATCTGGTGGAAACACAAATGCAAAAAACACCGTTTCTCCATATTTTGGACAAAAGGATTTAGCATTCGCTTTAGCTTAATAAAGCGCGGCTACCGAGGGGGATCCTGACTCTCGGCTAGACGACACCATCTGGATGTAGGTGTGCAGGCTTCTCACCTGCCCTCCGAAGCCTAGAGATCGCGCTGTGATTTTTTGCGAACTTTTTTAGTCACTGCGTTAAACTTCAAAGCTCGATAGCATCGTAAAATCATTTGAATACACCTCTTGCACCCGGGTTCGATTCCCGGCATCTCCACCACCATTGACAAACCTGCTGAATTAAAGTAGTGTATTTTTAGCTAGTAGCAACACTGAACCCCGACACAAGAAAATTATGGCAAAGATCACCTTCAAAACAGGAGACTGCTTCACCACTGAGACGGGCCACGGTATCGTCACCTCACGAGGAAAGGCCCTCATCATCACCGGTGGCGGAGGCAGGACGGGATGGAAGCAGAAACACGACTCCATCCCCCAGGACGCCGTCCCCACCGATCTGGAGGGAAATGTCCCATACGAAGTGAAGTTCGCACTCAAAACGGTCCTTTTCCTACTCGCAGTTCAATCTAGTGCCGCCAAACACTGACCGCCAGTTTTCGCCCTACCCCACAGAAGAGCTCCACCTGGACCTCTCTTGTGGGGCTTTTCTTTTTACATATTCCAATACTCCCTTGTGTACCCTCTATCCTTTTCTTCTATTCCGTTCTACAATTATATCAGCTTCGTACTCTACCAGCACAGAGGTCGTTACGCGACAATACGAGGTCAGAGGAGGCGATTGTGCACCATGTCTGGGTTGGGTCCGTGATGCAGAGGTGTACACGTTGATGGGGGACGCCATGTGCTGGTGGCGTCCCCCTTTTCTATTTCTATATAGTGGCGTAGACTAGTGGTAGCTCGTACTCTCTCCAGCAAAGGGACTGCTACGCAGTGAATGTGCGAGTTAGAGGAGGCTATGCACCTAACGCAGTTCGACTTCCTATTGAGTTGTGTGGGGTGCCGTTGAGCCAAGGAGCGCCATGCTGGTGGCGCTCCTTTTTCTTTACTATATAATACCCTCATGTCTCTCGAATCATCTATCTCCTATCTCCGTGGACAGTTCATCCCGTTTTCTGATGCAAACCTGAGCATTGCGTCTTCTTCAGTGCTGTACGGCATGAGTGTATACACAGTATTCACCGTCACAAATGGCCAGGCGTTCCGCCTCCGTGATCACTACGATCGTCTCTGTACGTCTGCCACCATCATGGGGATGAAACCATTTGCTGACATGATGTCCTACGAGACCTTCGTTGAGACGATGCGCGAACTCGTAAAAAAGAATGCGGTCACCGATCCAGTCCTCGTTCGTGTCGCCTATTTTATCGACGCAAACGCTGCTGGTACAAAAATCAAAGGATTGGACACAGCGATTTCAGCATACATCCTCCCGATAAAACAGTTTTATGGAAAAGACTCGATCACTGCCTGCATCTCTTCATACATCCGCGTCGCTGACAACATGATCCCTCCACGCGCAAAGGTAAATGGGAGCTATGCGAATCAATGCCTCATGAAAAACGAAGCACTACAAAGAGGATTCGACGAAGCGATCGCCCTCAATACTGCTGGCCACATCTCCGAGGCCACCGTTGCAAATATTTTTTATGTAAAAAATGGTGAGATTTTTACCCCCGATGCACAGAGCGATATCTTGATCGGGATCACGAGAGACACCGTCATGAAACTCAAAAAAGTAACCGAAAAGAAAGTGACGAAGGAGGACCTCTATACCGCTGACGAAGTATTTATCTCTGGCAGCTCTGCAAATATTGTTTCTATTGATAAGATTGGTGATACAAAAATTCCACAAAACACGGTGGCATTAGAACTTTCAAAGGTATACCAGGATATTAGATTGGGAAAAAATGACACACATAAGGATTGGTTGACTCAGTTGATTTAATTGTTATACTGACATCAGTTTGGGAATAGTAACCGGGGCAGAAGAGCAGGAATCCGGCTTGGCTGCCAGCGTACCCTAGGGTATATGCAGATGGAGGAGTGCCGACCTCCCTACCTCGGTTATTTTTCCCAAACACAAGGATACTTCTTGGTGAGAAATTTCTCATCAGCGATCATACACGTAACGATCCATGCCTTGTTTTCCTTTTGTTCGAGAACGACCCCGACGACCCTATCTATTTCTTTATCATCAGAAATAAAAACGAATCGATTGCGTTCAGAGATATAGAGAACCTTGCGATAAGTACTGAGATACCTACGGAGATTGAAACCGAAGTGAATACCATTATTCTTTTCCAGAATATGCTTCATGCTTCTTTTAGAAATCAAGACAATTCGTTTTTCGCCGAGAAAAGAGATCGAACAAACATAGTATTTGATATTTGGTCTATACAAGACAATCCCTTTGTCTAAGAAAGCGAGCAGTAATATCTTTTCTAGTGTAAGTAATTCCATCCCTACACCCTAACAAACCACTAATAAAATCTTTCTAAATTTTTCATCAAAAATTTCCCTATTTTATCCCCCTATCCCCACTTTTCTGTGGATATCCTGTATAATCACCGTATGAACTGGACCATCCACCGAGACACAGTAGCCGCCTGGAAAGACATGCTCGAAGCGTGCAGACGCGCAGAACACAGTATCGACCTCGAGCAATTCATCTTTGTGCCCGATGACATCGGCAAACAATTCCTCGATGTATTTAGAGAAAAAGCAAAACAAGGTGTGCGTGTCCGCCTCCTGTGGGATGCTGCGGGAAGTTTTCACTTTCGAGGTTCAGCCCTTGCCGATGAGCTCAAACAGGACGGCATCGAGCTCCACTTTTTCAAAACCCTCATTCCCCGCTCGTTCTGGAACCACCGACTCTGGTTTTTCCGCAATCACCGCCGCTCCCTCGTGATCGACAGTCGCATCGCCTATACCGGCAGTGCGTCCATCTGGGAAGAAACACATGACTGGGTAGAGACTCATATGCGCATCGAGGGGCCGGTAGTGGATGCGATCGAGCAAGCATTTGAGGCCATGTGGAACCGTTCGAAAAAACGTGTCTACCGCTGGAGACGAAAGGCTCCTGAGGTCTACGGTGACTTTGCATATGTGACCAACAGTCCCGTCCGCAAGATGCGATACCTCTACAAAGTCGTACACGATGCCCTCGCCGATGCCAAAAAAGAAATATCTATCACCACTCCATATTTTGCTCCCGACCGACGCCTCCTCACGCTCATAAAGCGCGCCTGTCGTCGCGGTGTAGTCGTCACCCTCCTTATGCCTCGTGTCGGAGACCATCGGTTTGTCGATATCGGTGGTCAGTCTTTCTTTGATCAACTCTTGAGGGCGGGTGTACATATATACCTCTACGATCCAGGGATGATTCATTCAAAATCTATTATCGTCGACAATTGGGCAACCATGGGAACCCTCAATTTTGACAATGTGAGCCTCCGCTACAACTTTGAAGCAAACCTTGTGAGTACTGATTTTGAGTTTGTACAAGAGCTCAAAAAGCAGTTTTCTGAGGACAAAACAAAGAGCACACTCCTCACGATGGAGGAGTGGAAAAAGCGCCCTTTACTCAAAAAAGCCCTCGAATGGCTCATTTTGCCGATTCGCCCTTTACTATAAACACAAAATATGCTTAAATACCTAGACATTGAGTAATACCAAAGTACGCATAAATAACGCCATAAAAGCGCCCGAACTACGGGTGATCGGTAATGATGGAGCAAATTATGGTGTCATATCTGTGACAGAAGCATTACGCATTGCAAAGGAACAGGCTCTCGATCTCATTGAAATTTCACCAAATGCAGTCCCACCGGTTGCAAAAATCATGGATTATGGTAAATTTCAGTACGACGAAAAGAAGAAGCAAAAGCTCTCAAAAGCCCGTACCCAGACTACCGAACTAAAGAATGTTCAGGTAAAAATAGGTACTGGAGACCACGATCTCGAACTCAAAGCCAAAAAAGCTTCAGAGTGGCTGGCTGAGGGTCATCGAGTCAAAATCGACCTCTACCTTTCTGGACGTTCAAAGTATATGGAGTTCAACTTCCTCAAGGAGCGTATGGATCGTATCCTCCGCCTCATCACCGTCGAATACAAAGTCGCTGATGCTCCCAAAAAGGGTCCAAAAGGTGTAACTGCAGTAATAGAAAAAGCATGATCAAGACAAACAAATCATTTTCAAAAAGACTAAAAGTAACCAAGAACGGCAAGATCTTGGGTCGTTCAACGGGCCAGAACCATTTCAATGCAAAAGAAAGCCGCCGCAGTCAGCTAAAGAAAAAGAATAACCTAAACGACTTCCACATGAGTGCAAAAGAAAAGAGTCGTTTCCTAGTAAACCTATAATACAAAAACCATGGTACGAGTAAAAAAAGGAGTAAATGCCCTAAAGACACGACGAAATATCCTCAAACGAGTAAAGGGATATCGATTTGGACGTAGTTCAAAAGAGCGACAGGCATACGAAGCGATCGCTCATGCTGGTGCATACGCGTTTGCACACCGACGAGATAAAAAAGGTGTCATCCGACGTGAGTGGAATGTAAAGCTCAACGCTGCACTCCGCCCTCTCGGTATGTCATACTCAAAGTTCATCGGCGCTCTCAAAAAGAAGAACGTTGTCCTCGATCGAAAGGCGCTCGCTCACCTCGCAGAGTTCCACCCAGACAGTTTCGCAAAGGTAGTAAAGCAGGTTGCGTAAGTTTTGTTTAGTGCTAGAATTTAATTCTAAGTCCCGACCTCAATGAGGTTGTGCTCGGTATACCGAGTTTAAGTCCGAAAGCCCCTTATGAGGGGCTTTCGTATTTACAGAACATTTTGTGAAATAAAGCCTCGATGTTTTGACACTCTTCTTCCTTCAATTGTGTTAAAAAACGAATACATCGCTTGGTACTCAGTGCCCGGATTTGCATGTAAGAAAGATAGCCGGTCCTACCATCAATACACAATCTGTGACTTTCGATGTTAATTTGTGATACAAGTGGTATGCAGATAAACGAGTCTTTGTTTACGACTTTGTACACATATACTGGCCTGACCAGATCATCTCCTTTTCCGTTTATTTCTACTCCAATATTAATACCAATATACGCGTACCAAACATCACCCCTTTGCAAGACATGATGATTCTTTCGTAATGATATAAATTTCCCTATCTCCATCCCACCACTCTACCAAAACAGAGATAACATCTTTTTAAAAAATTCCTAACAAAAATGTTATCTCGGACACCTACAGCTCATACCTCTTACCTTTCTCTGGGTATTCAGCGTTGAGATCTAGCTCATCTTTGATTCTTTGTGCCAAAAATATACTCGCCTTTGGTTCACCCATGATCGGAAACACTTTTTTGAGTGTAGTTTTGCCTGTAGCGACGAACTCGACGAGATGATCCGAATCTTTGTGCGAAGAGTAACCAAAGATAGACTCGATCCGGGCTTTTACTTTTATCTTTTGCTTGTCGATCGTGACCGTACCCTCGCGATTTTGTAGAGTACGTCCCAGAGTGCCCAATGGCTGATATCCGACGAGGAGAATGGTATTTTGAGGGTCAGGTAGGTATGTGGCCTCGTGGTGGCGTACACGGCCTCCCATGGACATTCCAGAGCCTGCGAGGATCACCTTTGGACCAGGGATACGGTCGAGGGCTCCAGATTCCTGATGGTCTATAGTGAATTTCAATCGTTTAAAATCAAAGACATCGTCCCCTCCTTTTATCTGCTCTTTTATCCGATCGTTAAATAGGTCAGTACTTTCTCGATATATATCCGTCACTTTTGTGGCGAGTGGCGAATCTACGTAGACGGGTACGTTTAGTTTCCCTTTCTCAGCAAGGTTGTTCAGTTCATATAAAATGACCTGGGTTCGTTCAAGAGAAAAAGATGGAATGACGAGCGTCCCTCCTCGAGCGATGGTATCAGTCACTATTTTTTCAAACTTTGCATCACGCTCGTCTTTTGGTTCATGGTTGCGATCACCGTACACACTCTCCATGATGAGGTACTGTACACCCTCGATCGACTCGGTATCGCGCAGGAGTGGTGTCGGTGTATTGCCCAAGTCTCCGGTAAAGGCAATTTTTTTGTCCCCTTCGGTAAACTCGATGATGGACGAGCCCAGGATATGCCCTGCATCTTTTAGATATACCGAGTATCCAGAAAAATCCGTCTGTGTATGGTACGGGATGGTCTTCCATAGGGTCCATGCTTTCTCAACATCTGCATGCTCGTATATAGGCAAAATCCCTTCTTTTTTTGCCTCGAGAGCGAGGATCTTTACCGCATCACCCATGACGAGCTGCGCGAGTGCAAATGTCTCAGGGGTCGAATATATCGTGCCCACAAATCCATCTTTTACGAGCTTTCCGATACGTCCCACATGATCGAGATGTGCATGGGTCACAAATAGCTTGTCGATAGTCTTTGGATCATAGGCAAACGGCAGCCTGTTGGCTTTCTCGGTCTCATGATCACCCTGTACCATCCCACAGTCGATGAGCACGCGTTCAGAGCCTATTTCAAGCAATAGATTTGCACCGGTCACCGACCCTATTCCTGTTTCAAAAGTTATGAACGCCATACAACAAGTAGTGTACCTAGACACGCCATCACATAGTCTATGAGCGTATCGAGTGCATATCCTTCTTTGTTTTCACCAAAAATATGCAGAACATACTCAAAGATCTCCCATGCCGTCGCAGCGAGGACTACACCGAGGAGGATATACTTCCAGTTTTTTGTAAAAAAAGAAAAAAGTAGAGCGAGTGCCACTCCGCCCAAGAGATGGAGGACCAGATCGTACCACCAAAAACGCCAATAGAGGAAATATTCCATGCCCAGCATGTGCAAGTACAGCACCAGTGCCGTCACGGCGAGGGCAAAGAAATATCTTTTCATGGAACCAGTATATCAAACAAATCTAGAAACAAAAACGCCTGCTCAGGGCAGGTGTTCTCGTAAGGTCATAGGAGTATCGACCTAGCAAAAGCTAGGTGGGTGTCCTGTCGACGATACCAAGGTATGATCGAACTTTATCTGGACTCCCGTTAAAAAGGTATAGGTTTAATACTACTATAACCTTGTTACCATTATACCACTAAATCTTTTGCGTCAAACCAGTGTTTTATCTCGCTCTCCGCCTCCTTTGCCGAGCTCGAGGCATGCACGAGGTTGCGTATTGCTCGTCCTTCTTTGTTTGAGAGCTGGTACGAATCGAGGACAAAGTCTCCTCGTATGGTTCCTACATCCGACGAAAGCGGTTCGGTACCTCCCACGAGCTTGCGCACGATCTCGACTGCATGCGGTCCTGACCAGACCATAGCGATGACGGGTCCGTTGGTCAGATACTCCTTCAAACTTCCTAAAATCATTCTCCCCACATCCTCAGGGACATCAGAAAGAACCGGGTGCCCTTTTTCTTTTGCATTTTTAATAGACTTTTCCCCAGCAATACGGATCCACTCTGGATCGATCGTATAGTGACGCTCGATGAGCTCCTCGTCTGGACGTAGCATCTTCATTGCATGTAGCACGAGGCCGATCTGCTCAAAACGTTTGATGATCTCCCCTGTCAGTCTGCGTTCTACTCCATCTGGTTTGATAATTACAAGTGTTCGTTCGGTCATAGTTTTATCGTAGCACACAACGTATAGAAAAAGAAAAAAGCCCGGAACCATGTCCGGGCGTTCTGCACACTTGAGGCTATGTGTGCTACCACGTGGTCACTTGACCACCTTGCCGTTGTACCGGCGGCCGTCCCTGTAGCCGAACACCTTCTCGGCTATCACAGCACAGATCCACCCAATTACGCTAAGCATGTGGAAATCATATCATCAAAGTACGACATCGTCAACTGAGCCGCTCTCTGTCCTCGAGGACCTCGGTGATCGGCCAGAGCAGTACCGCTAGGATGACGAGTGACAGGAAGGCCCAGGCCGAGTCACTTTTTTTCGTGAGGCGATCGACAAGGTCAAGGATGGCATCGTACCCGTATTCCTTGTTTTCGAAAATACAGCCTATTCCACAGATGAGGTAAGCAGTCATTAAGAGGAGCACGCGAGGCCTTTTGTTTTACCTGCGTTTATTCGCAGATTCTTGTAATTTACATCAGTGACGGAATTGGGTCAAATTATAAAAAAGAAAAACGCCCGAACCGAGTCCGGGCGTTCTCTGCAATAGCCCATCAAGGCCAACTGTTTGTCCACGCTATGGGACGCGCGGCCGGGAAGCTCTTGCCCCCAGGCGCGAGCACACCGATGAGCCGGACCGTGTCACCGACAGCGAGGTTGGTGACTGCGATCGCGGTTTCCTTGCGACCGACGAAACTTCCTTCGATGCCGACAACCGTCACCACAGGCACACCGTCGGGATGCTGGATGGCCGTCACCTTGCCGACGAATGCCGTCGGTTGGGTGGAGACTGTGGCTCCGGTCGTCGCCTTTGAAACCGATCGCCCACGAGGTGGATCGACGTCAAGAAGAACCACACCCATCACCAGCAGACCACCGAGAGCAGTTACTACTGCCCATGAATTTCTTTTCATATGAATCACCTCCCTTCTCGTAAAAGCTAAACCTCCACGAGGCTACAGGTATACCATATACATATTGAGGAAATACGCATATTGAATATCTATAGCCTCGCAGAGGCTTTCGACTCTCACTCGACCCCCGACAAAGTCAGGAGTCTAGTAAAGAGGGCGAGGAAAATTTCCTGCGCCCGGCTTCTTCACGAGTTCTGTCGTGAGACAGGGACGGATTGTTCAAGCTCCGTCCAACTTGTACTCAGTACCCCTGAAACGGAGGGGGAGGCTTGAAGCCGAATTTGATCCTCCGTTTACAATGCTCGATATAGTGAGCGAGCACCACCACGGTGAGACCGGTGAAGAAGATCACCGCGAGCATCGCTTTGCCCTTGAGTTCGAATCCGAATCTGGCAATCAAGACGATTGCCATGGTGAGGAAGTACGGCCAGAGACTGAGAATTCTCTTGATCATAACAGAAAGTCTCACGGACTAGTTCACCACTAGGATTTAATTCCCTAAGTCTAGGTGACAGACTCGCTTCGCTTTTTTCTAACTTGTGCAAAGCAATTTTCCCAAGCACCTCATTCCACACACGTGGGTGAGATACTCGAGATACTGCTTTCAATTCTCTACAAACCCACCACAGAGTGATGGTTTTGATAGAGAGCCCAACTTGCGGTTGGGCGAACTCACATGCCTTTCGGCTAAAACAGAGGCATCGCCTCTTTTTGTACTACCGGAGCCTTCCAGCTCCAGTCACATAGGTCCCAATCGGCAAGAAGCCGCGGGACTTCCACGGAACATCAGCGCGATGCCGAAATTCCACCTCTCGGTTATCAAGAACCCGCACTTGCGCGTCCTCGTTGTACTGGGCGGTACCCACCCCGTGCCGGCGTGTCATCCGCACCGTGCGCGTGATACCATCCGCCACGGTGGGAAACAGATCCATCATCTTTGTCGGGGTGATGATCACAAGGCCACTGTTGAAACTATTCTTAGCAATAACTTTGTTCATTGTGCACTTTCTGGAACCACTTAAAGCAGAGCGTTGTGCTCTCCTTTATGCGATCCCTCTTACCGAACCGAGATTCGAGTGTTTTACGCTATCTCTCAGTTAGGCGAAGAGGAACAACATTACCCTTACGGTATATGTCCTTTTTCGCTATTCCTTTGTCAAAGAATTGACAAAGTGATTTTAGAGTAGATTAGTGACTCCTCAATCACTTTTACTTCTATAGTATAGCACTTATTGACTAGATTGTCAATACCTCTGGATCTCCCTTTGTTATGAGTATTGTATGCTCAAATTGGCACGCATTTGCCCCATCTTTTGTCTTGTATGCAAATCCATCCCCCGCTAGTTCCATCTTCCCTTTGCCCCAGGTAGTGATCGGCTCTACGGCCAGAACCATACCCGGTACAAGCTGTATTTTCTTTCCTTCATCCCACGCATAGTTCGGTACAAAAGGATCTTCGTGTACGTCGTATCCCACCCCGTGTCCACAGAGTTCTTCGACGATGTGTAGATTTGCCCCAGTGAGGTATCGCTCGATCGCCACTCCTACATCATATATAGTCGCTCCGCCCTTTGCGGCACGTATCCCCGCCTCGAGTGCTGCTTCGGTATGACGCATGAGGGCTTCGTCTTTTGGACGAGGTGTACCTACCGCGACCGTGATCGCAGCGTCCGTGATGAGTCCACCGTGAGTGAGGCCGAGGTCGAGCTTTATGATGTCCCCTTCTTCGAGGACGCGGTCATTCGGTATCCCGTGCACGATCTCATCATTTACCGATGTACAGATAGATGCAGGAAAAGGAAAGCTCGCATCGCGAGGTTGATAATTTAAAAAACTGGGCACATCACCGTTTTTGAGGACGAGGTCATGGGCGATCGTATCGAGCTCCTTTGTCGTGATACCAGGACGCACGGCCTCGGCAACTGCACGCAAAATAGCCGCGTGGCGTTTTCCACCTTCGCGAAGGGTTGCGATGTCTTCTTTTGTTTTAATTCGTATTCCCATTTATCTGCTCTAGTATATCTGCAAACACTTTTTCTACTGACTGCTCGGCATTTATCTCAATAAAGTTGTAGTGCGGGTTATATCGATAAAACTCTACCGTCGGGAGCACGTGCGTATCGTACCAGTCGAGACGTGCCTGTATATCCTCTTCGTTATCATCCATACGTTTGCGGAGCATGAGTCGCTTGAGTGCCTCACCCTTACTCATTTTGAAATGAATGACCCATGGCTTTGGGAGTTTGTAAAACTCGACCGCAGAGTGGAGTGTGCCCGCCTCATGCATCTTTCGAGGTGTACCGTCGATAATGATATGCTGACTGCCTTTGTACTCACGTGCGAGGAGGTTTGACCACATCGCGATCGTCACGAACTCAGGCATGAGACCGCCCTCGTCATAGGCGAGTGCGGTCATGCGCTGTGTATATGAATCCCCTTTTATAAATTCACGAATCTCAGCACCGGTCTGCACATACAAAGTCTCTCCACCGAGGTGTTTTTCGATGAGTTTTCCCTGCGTCCCTTTTCCGCACCCTGACATACCCATGAGTATAAATACTTTTTGCATGGGCATATTATACCACTTAGTATTCTCGCATTGATGCCTGGGCCTCGATACGTTTGATGAGGTCGAGTACCACTGACACGACGATGAGGAGTCCTGTACCACCGATATTGAGCGCCTGGTTTCCGGTAAAGCCCTGGAGGACTACGGGAAGCACTGCGATCACACCGAGAAATACTGCTCCGACGAGGGTGATACGAGTCACGATATTTGCGAGGTAGTCAGTCGTATGATCACCTGGTCGAATACCTGGGATAAATGCACCACCTTTTTGGAGATTTTCTGAAACCTGCTTTGGTTCAAAGGTGATCGCTGTATAGAAGTAGGTAAAGATAAATACGAGTCCGAAATATAGTATGCCGTTTACCCACGGATTTGCGAGCCACAGTGATACGGTGCTTGCGAGATCAGCTACGGTCGCATTGCTTGCTCGTGAGAGGAAGTTTACGATCATCTGTGGGAACAGGAGGATAGACAATGCAAAGATGATTGGCATCACACCTGCCTGGTTGATACGGATCGGGAGATACGTACTGGTTCCACCCATGACCTTTGAGCCGTGCACCTGTCGCGCATAAGTCACCGGGATAGGTCGTTCTGCTTCGGTTACTGCCACTACCGCTACGATAGCGACGAGGGCGATCACTGCAAAGATCACATACTGTGGGATGAGTGCTGCCTCAAACCCTACGATGAACTGTACGAGCTGTGTAGGAAGTACAGTAACGATACCAGCAAAGATGATGAGCGATACTCCGTTTCCAATACCGAACTCTGATATGAGCTCTCCGATCCACATGAGGAGGAGTGATCCAGCAGAGACGATGAGGATGTTTACAATGAGTTCGAATGTACCAAATGTCGGCAAGATGTTTTGATTTTGTAGGAGTGCGAGGAAAGCAAATGACTGTCCAAGCGCAAGAGGTACCGCGAGCATACGTGAGTATTGTGACATCTTGAGACGTCCTGCCTCACCCTCTTCGCGATACATGGCCTTGATACTTGGGAACATCATGGTGAGGAGCTGCATGATGATCGATCCAGTGATGTATGGACCTACACCGAGCATGACGATAGAAAGACGTGAAATACCTCCTCCTGAAAATACGTCGAGGAGTCCGATAAACTGGTTAGAGTCGAGGAGTCGTTCGAGACGAAGTGCATCGATACCAGGGATCGGTATCGCCGAGAGGAGCCGCACTACGATGAGCGCACCGATGGTAAAGAGTATTCGCTTTCGTAGTCCTGGATCTGACAGGACCGTCTTTATTTTCGAAATAATTGTATTCATAGGACTATTGTACCAGACCGCCGGCTTTTTCAACCTTTGCTTTTGCACCCGCTGACACGAGGCAACCAGAAATAGTTACCTTTTTGGTGATATCTCCCATAGAGAGAATTTTTACTGGTGGAATGATGCCGTTCATTGTTTCTACGACAAACTTTTCCACAAGAGTAGCTGGAGTGACTGTCTCACCCGCCTTAAAGACGAGCTCGATATCACCGAGGTTTACTGCCACTGCTCCTTTAGCGAATGACTTGAACTGGTTTACACCACGTCCACGGAGCTTTGGGAGACGTTTGATAAAGTCTCGGAGCTCTGGGCGCTTCTTGCGTCCTGCACGTGAGTTTTGACCCTTTGTACCCTTTCCAGAAGTTTTACCTCGTTTGCCACCACGGCCAACGACCATCACTTTCTTGTTCTTGGTACGAGGTTGTAGATTATTTAGTTGCATGTGATTTTTGATGCTTAGTGATACTTGAAAGCGCCTGGATCGCTCCTCGAGCAATATTGAGCTTGTTCTTGCTACCAGAGCGGATCTTTGCGACGATATCTTTGAGCCCTGCGAGCTCGACGACGTTGCGCACCGCACTTCCCGCGACGATACCGCGACCCTTTGCAGGCATGATCTCGATACGAGCAGAGCTGTATTTTGCCTCTACTGGGTGTGGGATAGACATAGATGAAGTGTGTGCAACACGGATCATATTTTTCTTTGCGTCACGAGTCGCCTTGTCGATCGCAAGAGATGTATCCCCTGCTTTTCCGAGACCTACTCCGACACGTCCTTTTCGATCACCGGCTACGAGTGCTACAGAGAATGAGAATCGTCGTCCTCCAGATGCCACTCGAGTCACGCGTCGAATACTGATGATTTTTGTATCAAATTCTGGCTTTACACGCTCTTTTTGATCGCGTGGTCCTCCTCGGCGTCCACCTCGTGGTCGCTCGTTTCGTGCTGGAGCTGCTGCGGGAGTAGCGGCTGGAGCTGGAGTGGTTATTGGTTTGTTAGTTGTTGGTTCCATATATTTTATTTAGAACTTTAGTCCTCCTTCGCGAGCACCATCTGCGATAGCCTGGATTTTCCCGGCATAGAGATAGCCCCCTCGATCAAAGACGACCTTTTCGATCTTTGCTGCAAGACCTTTCTTTGCGATCTCAGCACCCACCTTTTTTGCATCATTTCCAGACGCAGCAGCGAGGGTAGTACCCTTTGTATCGTCGATGAGCTGGGCGTAGACGTATCGGTTTGATTTGAAGACTGATAGACGAGGCGCCTCTGCAGTACCCGAGATTTTTGCTCGGATTCGTCGATGTCGTCGTTCAATGTTTGTTAGTATAGTTTTCATGTTTTTTGATTATACCGATTTCTTACCCTGCTTTCGGCGGATAACCTCGTCCTGATACCGAATACCCTTCCCCTTGTATGGTTCAGGCTTTTTGAGGGCGCGAACACTCGCAGCAAACTGTCCAACTATTTCACTGTCGATACCAGAAACAGTGATGACGTTCTTTTCTGCAGTGACTTTGAGTCCTGCTGGGATCGCCACCTTTACTGGGTGTGAAAAGCCGAGCGCGAGGTGGAGGTCAGTTCCCTTTACTTCTGATTTGAAACCGATTCCTTCGACAACGAGCTTTTTCTCAAATGGCTTGTTTACTCCTGCGATCATGTTTTGGACATGAGATGAGTAGGTTCCCCAGAGTGCTAGATTGTTGAGCTCGTGATTTTCCGGAGTCAAAGTAACTTTGTTTTCGGCAACAGACACAACGACAGAAGGTCTAACTACCTTTGAGAGTGTACCAAGAGGACCTTTTACTGTAACAGTTCCAGACACGACAGTTACTTCTGTCTTTTCTGGAATGTCTATGATTTTTTTTCCGATTCGTGACATGTTTTTTACCAAATTCTGAATAATACTTCGCCTCCGACCTTTAGTTTCTTTGCATCCACATCACTCAATACTCCTTTTGGAGTAGAGAGAATATAGCTACCGTAGCCTCCTTTGTATGGACGAATGTCCTTTGCCTTTTGATATATTCGGCGTGAAGACTTTGAAATACGATCTGCACCGTGTACCCGTGGCTCATCACCGAGGTAAATGAGACCGATATCGATCGTCTTTGCGATTTTCTTGCCCTTTACCTCAACATCACTAACATAGCCCCATTTCATGTGGAAATGCGCGATGTTTTCCTTGAGCTGTGAATACGGGATGGTCACCGTAGCACTACGTCGAGCACTCGCATTTTGAATACGCACAATGAGATCAGCAATAGGGTCGGTTACCATGATGATTTCTTTATACCTGTAATGACACCCTCGTTTGCAAACTCACGGAAACAGATTCGGCAAATGCCGAAATCTCGCATATAGCCCTGCTTACGCCCACATCGAAAGCAACGTCGAACGACGCGACTCTTGAACTTTGGTGGCTTTTGCGAACGTGCAATAACTGATGTTTTTGCCATTTATGATAAGTTTTCTATTAATTTAAGTAATAAAAATACCGTTGGTTAGCTTCTCTGGACGAATCCGAGCCTGCTTCCAACTTCTTTTTAGACTTGTATTCTCTTGGTAAAGAATGTGGTTATACTACCAGACGAGCTAGGCAAAGTCAATGTAAATAGACCCTATTTTCTAGGTTTTGAGTGGTATTGACATATAGGTTATATTATGGTATCATAATATATGTAAAGCTCCTTGATATCCTGCAGAGTCTGGAAATGAGGCTGTAAATACAGCTCGATACAACGTTGAGCGGTTATAGCCTCTCACCAGACTCAACAACATGAAGACTACAGACCAATTCTCCTTCCTCTACACCCGTAACGACTTCCGCAAGGGACCGTTCAAGACGAGACAAGAGAGGAAGAGCTGGCTCGAGGAGTACCTTGAGTTTATTAAAAACAAAAGAGAAGATCTCCTTGCTCAAATTAAGGGAGCAGAGATTCAACAGCAAGAATCCAGATCCTGGGATCACGATGGAGAATATTTCTGGGACTTGGAGGGTAATATCTGTGGATGCAGTATGACGATCGATTTCATAGACGCTACTGAAGAGCAAATTCTCAAGCTTCTCAGTAACATGTGAGTTCGTTTAGTTAGTTGTTAGTATATATGCTTTGGTTTCAGTTGTAGTAAATGGATGCAGGATTAGATTATGTCAGCCGTTTCTCTGAATGCACCGATGCATTCAATCACCGCGATACTCTTCAAACAGTACGCGGTTTTTCATTTATCAAAAAAGAATTCCTTCTTCGCCTCCAGTTTTTTAATGAGTTTATCCCAATACAAGACAATGATATCTGAGAAAGCAATTTTAGTTTTTTTATTAGTTATAAACGTATCCCACGATACATCAAAATCTTTCCAAATCGACTGGGTTTTTTCCATACTAGCGTCCAACGGATCTACCAGTTTATCTGTAGCGTATACAAATCTTGCTTCTGGTGTAGTGCGCGATTCGTATTCATGAAGCATCAAAATGAAATCAGAAAATTCTGGAAACTCTTTTTCTATTCTCTGCATTGCCGCCATTTCTCTCGCTACCTTTGTTTTCTGCGCTTCTGCGTCGTGTATTGGAGTATCCCCCGAATATGCCTCGATCACGTCATGAGCCAATGCGTACTTGAGTACTTTCTCTAGATTGAGATCCAGTCTATTTACCGTCGCAATATACCAGCATGTCATAGCAAGATTAAATGTATGCTCAGCTGTACTTGTCATCTCTTTCTCATCAGGACGTCGGGCCACTCGTTTTACCTTTTGGACATCATGCAAAAGTCGAGCAAATTTCTCCAAATTTTCTAGTGAGACATCGGGTCTTTGTTCCATTTCGCCATTCTATCATTTTGTACTTTATTAGGGTAATATCTACCCAGAACATGAATGCGACTGTGAAAGGGATCTGTATCGGACCTGAGGCTGGAAAGCCCATGATCCGAGTGAAAAAAGTACGAGCGATTGCTGGCCGAGGACTCGAAGGCGATCGCTATGCTACCGGCAACGGCAGCTTTAATAGAGGCAGGCAAGGCAAGCGCCAAGTCACCCTCATGAATGCCATCTTTTTCAAAGGAAGTGGCTACGGGTTCGCCGACAGCAGGCGGAATATCTTTACCGAAGGAGTCGAGCTCATGGACCTCATCGGCAAGGAGTTCACCATCGGAGAGGCCCGCTTTCGTGGAGTAAAATACTGCGATCCGTGCGAGCGGCCGAAAAAGCTCTCTCGAAAAAGAAAGAGCTTCAAGACAGCCTTCTTTGACCGAGGAGGTATCGTCGCCGAGATCATCGAAGACGGCATCATCGAGGTCGGTGACCCTGTCATCCCTCCACCAAAAGGATACTGACCTACAGTGCAATCCGCCACCCAACAAAAAATCCGCCGTAGCGCGGATTTTTCTTTTATTGACCCCTAAACCTGTTCGTGTATAATATAAATCTAAACGGCTTCGGCCCTCCCCTTCGGGGGTTAATTAAAATAAACAAAGCTCAAGAGATTATATCCTTGAGTTTTTGTTTTATGGCAACAAAGTCCTGGTGTTCTAGTGTGCCGATTTTGTACTGAAGTCTCTTGGCATCTACAAGTCTAATCTGAGAAAGAATTGCAACATTTAACCCTCGACCAACAATGTTAAATGAGAAATAATATTTCCCTTCTTTTGGTCTTGTTGTTAATGGGATCGCCCAGAATACTTGATTATTAAATTTCTTCACAATTACTACTGGCCTTATAAAATCTTCACCTTTTCCATCTTGCTCATAGCCAACATTTTTACCTAACGAACTAAACCAAATTTCTCGCTCATGGAAAAAGGGGCGAGCCTTATACTCGTCAATGTGAGTCTTCTTTATATGCCAGCTAGAGAACTTCCCTAGTAGACCCTTTTGATTTCCAGTATAAGTCAAAGCTTTTTCTAATGAATTCTTGCGCTTGTTCCTTATCTTTTACTTTAAAGTGAGGACAAAAGTACTTTTTTGCCAAATCAGGCCTATGCTTCGTTACAGCTTCTTCAAATGACGGGTCAGTATTAAATCTCAAAGCCTTAACAAAATACAGAGCTGAAATGTCATCTCTATACTTTGTTTCCCTATCGCAATCACATTGAAGTAATTTTATTTCTTCGCTCATTTCCATGCATGGTATTTTACACTAGCAAAAAATCAATCTGGGGCATTTATCCCCGAAAGTCTAAAATAAAATTTATTCCGGCCGATGCTTTTGCGTTTTTTCAGCATTACACAACAAAAAACCGCTTTCGCGGTCTTTTGTTTTTAGTTAGAGCAACTCGTATCCGAACCGAGCGCCACAGTAGTATTTTCTGCTTTACCCATACTATCTACACAGAAGTACCCTCCACTTGATAGCGGTACAGAGATCGCCCACGCTGTAGGAGAATCATTACATACTGCATTTGTGATCATGCGATCATCAAATCTCGCCTGAACATCTGATGAATCACAATATCCCTGATAATCGCCCCTGGCACTCCAATACATTTCAGCATTCAATCGAAGAGACGAAATGTTCGATCGTATCGCCGCGTCCCCTTCCTTTCCTCGTGCAGAATTGAGTGAAGCAAGGACGATCGAAGACAGTATACCGAGAAAGACAATTCCAAAGAGTCCCACTCCAAACGCGACAACCACAGCGACCACCCACCCTTTTGTGCTAGTCGCTGCGCCTGCTGGTGCAGTATAGACCGCATCACCAAATGCGAGCATCGGGAGAAATACGTATGGGAATAAAAAGAGACCGACGGTATACCATGCATCTCTACCAAAAGACTGCGAGACACTGTACCACAGCACGATACCGACAGCGATGTTTACGATCGGGATAAACATGAGGATGACCCACCATATAGGTTTTCCAGTCATCTCGAGCAATACGACAATATTGTAAATAGGGATGATCGATGCCCATCCTGGCTTCCCCGCTTTTTGAAACACTTTCCACAAAGAAACGATAGTTAATAAAATTATTCCAAGTACTCCGACTGGAAATAAAGGCAAGACAATATTCAATAATGTATCCATACAAACATTATACAACAAAAAACCGCCGAAGCGGTTTGTTTGTTATTCTGCCTTCTTGAATGGAAAACCGAGAGCGGTGAGGAATGAGATAGTTTGTTTTGGATCCTTTGAAGTAGTCACGAGAGTGATCGCGAGGCCAAACACGTCCTTGAGCTCTTCATCAGCTGTCTCTGGGAAAATAGTGTGCTCCTTGATACCGAGAGTATAGTTACCCATGTTGTCTGCACCCTTTCGTGAGATACCACGGAAGTCCTTTGTACGTGGGAATGCGATGTTCAAAAGCTTGTCGAGGAATGAGTACATGTAGCTACCCCTGAGTGTGATCTGGTATCCTACTGGGTCACCCTGGCGAACCTTAAATGTAGCGATAGACTTTTTAGCTGCTCGAACTGCTGGTTTTTGACCAGTGATCTTTGCGAGACGATCGGCGATGAGCTCGATCTTCTTTTTATCCTTGAGAGATCCGATACCACTACTCACGACTACCTTTTGTAGTCGTGGAGCCTGCATGACATTTGTATAGCCATACTCCTTTTTTAGATTCTCATATGATGCTTTCTGTAGTTCTTTTACGGTTTTCATGGGTTTATTTTGCGAGCTTTACATTTGAAGCATCGATAGGCAAAGTCTTTTCGATCTTTTGACCTTTTGTCTTTCGAGTCTTTTTCTGATGAGCCTTTTTCACATTTACTCCTTCGACGAGGACTTTTCCAAGTTTTGGGAAAGATTTTACAACCTTACCTTTCTTTCCTTTGTCCTTTCCTGTGAGAACGATGACAACATCGTCTTTTTTGATATGTAGTGTAGTCATGGGTTTATACGATTTCTGGTGCGCGTGACGCAATAGTCTGAAAGCCTGCTTCCTGAATCTCGCGAGGGATCGGGCCGAAAATACGTCCAGCCATAGGCTCTTTCTTTCCCTTGTCGAGCACGACTACTGCATTTTCATCAAAACGGATGTATGAACCATCCTTTCGGCGGAAAGGCTTTGTCGAACGGACGACGACTCCGTAGAGGACGTCTTTTTTCTTGATCTGCTTTCGTGGCTCTGCTTTTTGTACTGAAAGTACGACGAGCTCGCCGATATGAGCGTATCGCTTCTTTGAACTACCGAGCACTTTGAAAATTCGGCCAATCTTTGCGCCTGAGTTGTCGGTTATTCGTACTATTGAGCGTGGTTGTATCATAAAATTATTTTTCTAGTACCACAAAAGATTTGTGTTTTGAAATTGGTCGACATGACTCGATAGTCACCTTTTCTCCAACCTTTTTAGTGTTGCCTGGGTTGTGTACCTTGTAGCGCTTTTTTACAGTCTGGAACTTGTGGTATTTTGGGATCTTTACGAATCGTTCGACAAGCACAACAACCGTATCTTTCATTTTGTCAGATACTACGGTTCCTTGTAGAGTTTTTCGTTTAATAGTTTCCATTAGTTTACTCGGCTTATGACCTTGGTCTTTACTGATATCTTTACCCCAGCACCCTTGAGTGCTTTGATCGCATCTTCGTTACTTACCCCGTCGATCTCAAAGAGAATGCGACCTGGGCGGATAACTGCTACGAATCCCTGAGGATCTCCCTTACCCTTTCCCATCTTTACTTCGGCAGGCTTTTGGGTATAAGGTCGATCAGGGAACACTCGGATCCAGACCTTTCCAGTCTTTGCCGCATAGCGTGATACTACCTTTCGTGCAGATTCTATCTGATTTGAGGTGATTCGTCCAGCGGTAACTGCCTTTAGGCCGTGTGAACCGAAAGATAGCTTTATACCACGAGTCTCATGCCCAACCTTGTCGGGATGTTCTCGTCCGGTGAACCACTTTCGATGTTTTACTTTTTTCGGGAATAACATATATTTATTTCTTATTTACGTCCTTAGCGAAGATATCTCCTCGGTAGATCCAGACCTTTATACCGATATCACCATAGGTCATATGTGCCTTTTCACGGGCAAAATCGATATCTGCACGGAGTGTCTGTAGAGGAATACGTCCTCGTTTGAGGTCTTCGTTTCGTGCCATTTCAGCACCTCCGAGTCGACCTCCGAGCTTTATCTTTACTCCCTGTACTTCTCGAGCTGCAGCTACCTTTTCGATAGTTTGCTTCAAAACACGTCGGAATGGAAGTCGCTTCTCGAGAGCTTCTGCTACCATCATCGCTACGATTGCTGCATTTGACTCTGGATTTCGAACTTCTTCGATTTCGAGCTTGAGCTCCTGACCAGCGAGCTGTACATCGTTTCGAGCGAGGAGTTTTGTGATCTTTTCACGGAGCTTGGTGATACCATCCCCTGCGCGTCCGATGAGCATACCAGGACGTGATGTCTTGATGATGATGCGGAGTGCCTTTTGATTTCGTTCGATATCGATACCACCTACGTAGAATGAACGTAGTTCTTTTACGAGGAACTCACGGATGAGGACATCTGAGCGGAAATTGTCTCGGTATTGTTTCTTGTTTGCAAACCAACGACCCTTCCAGTCGCGGATGACACCAAGTCTATGTGAAAATGGATGGACAGAGTGTGACATATTATTTCTTGTTATCTAGTACCACTAGTACGTGACTAGTTCGCTTTTTAATTGGGAATGCAGATCCACGTGCGCGTGGCATAGAACGCTTCATGACTACCCCTCCGTCGACTCGCATCTCTTTGACGAATAGATTGTCTTTTTCAATATTAAAATTGTTCTTTGCATTTGCTACTGCAGAGTTGATGAGTACACTCAAAGGTCCAGCTGAACGCTTTGTTACCACCTCGAGCATATTGATGGCATCAGTTACCTTTTTACCTTTGATGAGGTTTGCGACGAGGCGAACCTTTCGAGGTGACTGACGATAGTTTTTTAGTGAAGCGGTAATCATAATAGTTATTTAGCTGGCGCAGTAGTATCGGCTTTAGCTGATTTTGCGGCTGCGATCTCAGCCTCCTTTTTCTTCATATCGAGCTCCTTCTGCATCTTACCTCCGTGTCGAGTAAACTTTCGAGTAGGAGAAAATTCGCCGAGCTTGTGTCCGACCATATCCTCGGTAACAAAAACGGCTATGTGTTCACGGCCGTTATGTACACCAAAAGTAAATCCAACCATCTCAGGAGAAATAGAACTTCGTCGGTACCAGGTCTTAATAACCCCAGCTTGTTCTGGTTTCTTGCCGGCGATCTTTTGTAGCAATCGCTCTTCGATAAATGGACCTTTTTTAAGTGATCGGGTCATGGGTTTGAATAATAGCTTAGATTATGGGGTTTAGTCAATATTTTTCACCTTTCCTACTCGGCGGCGAGACACAATGAAGGCATTTGAGTACTTCTTTGGAGTACGAGTCTTCTGTCCTTTTCCGACTGGTCGACCGTACACGTTGATCGCACGTCGGCGTCCTCGACCCTGGCGTCCTTCACCTCCTCCGTGTGGGTGATCCACAGGGTTCATGGCGGTACCTCGAACTGTTGGTCGGATACCGAGCCATCGGCTACGACCTGCCTTTCCGAGAGTGACGAGGTGAGATTCTGGGTTTGAAACAGAACCGATACTTCCCCATGCAGTGTCGATCACCTTTCGTACCTCAGTAGATGGAAGCTTGATATGAGTATAACCTGCATCCTGAGCGATGATCTGAGCAAAAGAACCTGCTGATCGGACCAATTTTGCCCCATTACCAGGCTTTAGCTCTATGTTGTATACAAATGTACCTACTGGGATGTTTTTGAGTGGGAGGCGGTTACCTGGAGTGATGGTAGCTTTTACGCCAGACATGACTTTGTCCCCTGCTTTTACTCCCTGTGGAAGAAGGATGTATCGTTTTGCACCATCAGCATATACGACAAGTCCGATGAATCCTGTTCGGTTTGGATCGTATTCGATAGTCGAGACAGTTGCCTCGATTTCCTTTTTGTCATAGTTCCAGTCGATCTCTCGGTAGAGGCGCTTGTGCCCTCCTCCCTTGTGTCGCATGGTCATACGGCCAAATGCATTTCGTCCTACATCACGCTTGAACCCATGAGTGAGTGCCTTGTGAGGATCCTGGGTCGTCAAAAGTTCCCGGAATGGGAGTGTCGTCATGTGACGTCGTGATTTTGTTAGTGGTCGGTATCGTTTTATCATAAAATTATGCAAATTCTATCTTATCCCCTTTCTTGAGGAACACCATAGCCTTCTTTACAGTCTTGAGATTTACTACATTTATCTTTGTAGGAGTAACCTTGTAGTTTTTCTTTACCGCAAATGCTACCTGTGTCTTTGTAGCAGTTCGAGGTACTTCAAATGTATAGATGTGCTGTGCTTCTCCGAGAACCCCTGCTTTTTCAGTGATTCTTGGTTTCAAAGCTATGATGTTTTGTGGTTTCTTTTCAGTCATGGGTTTATTTTAGGGCCTCCTTTGAGATGATGAGGTATTTGTGATTCATCACTGAAAGTGGGTTGATATTTCGGAATTCCTCGACTGCAATGTTGCCAAAGTTTCGGAAACTCTTTACTACTGCATCTGACTTGCCCATAGTAGCGATGAGAGCTACATTTCGAGGCTTTGTAGAGAGTTTTTCAAATCCCTTGATACCAGAGAGTGCGGTCACTACCTTTTTCGCTTCTGCTGTTTTTGGAGCAGTAAACGCGATGTCTTCGAGGATGAGGATTTCTCCATCTTTGAATTTTCGAGAAAGGATAGTGTGGAGAGCCTTTGTCTTTGCCTTTTTGTTGATCTTTTGAGAATAGTCTCGATCATTTCGTGGACCATGAGCCACACCTCCACCCACCCAGATCGGAGATCGTCGTGAACCGTGTCGAGCGCGACCAGTTCCCTTTTGCTGCCAAGGCTTTTTACCAGTACCAGATACTTCGCCACGAGTCTTTGTATGAGCGATAGCATCGCGCATATTTGCCTGCATAGCAGTGACTACTTTGTGGACGAGGTCAGCATTCCAAGTCAGCCCAAAGACTCCTTCGTTGAGGGTTACTTTTCCTGCTTCCTTTCCTGATTGTGTGTATACTTTTGTTTCCATATATTTATCCTCGTATTTCTACTGGTGTACCTCGTCGACCTGGGATCGCACCCTTTACGAATACTCGATTGTTCTCGAGATCGATGTGCAATACCTTGAGGTTTTTAACAGTGACAGTGTCACTACCCATGCGTCCTGCCATGCGCATCTTCTTTGGAACCTTGTTTCGGAGTCCTCCTCCGATACTTCCCGGCTCTCGTTCTGAGTGCTTTTGACCGTGGGTTCGTGGACCTCCACCGAAACCATGTCGCTTTACCACACCCTGGAACCCTTTTCCTTTTGAAATAGAGCTTACCTCGATTACATCCCCTTCTGCAAACACAGAGAGGTCGATCTTATCTCCTACATTCATCGCTGCGTCAGTGCGGAATTCGCGGAGAATAGAGAATCCACCAGTGTTTTTGAGGTGTCCCTGGAGCGCTTTGTTGAGCTTTTCGATTTTCTTTTCACCAGAACCGATCTGGACAGCAGAGTATCCATCAGACTTTGGAGTCTTTACCTGTGTGACCACGACTGGAGTAGCTTCTACGACAGTTGCAGGCCAAACTACGCCGTCTTTGTCGAAGACCTGAGTCATGTTTAATTTTCGTCCAAGAATAAATTTCATTGCAGTATATGTTTATGACTACATCATCTTCACATCGATCGTCACTCCTGATGGGAGGCTGAGGTTCGTGAGAGCCTCAATGATCTTTGGATTCGGGTTTAGGATATCGATAAGTCTCTTGTGTACACGCATCTCAAACTGTTCACGTGCGTTTTTAAAGACGAACGCTGAGCGGTTTACGGTGTACTTTTTGATCTCTGTAGGTAGTGGTATTGGACCAAAAAACTCTACATCGTATCGAATAGCAGTGTCCATGATCTGCTTCAAAGACGCGTCGAGAATCTTGCTTTCGTATGCACGAACTCGGATTCTCAATTTTGAAGGTGTGTCGGCTGTTTTTGCTACCTTTTTTGTCTTTGTTGCAGTTGCCATGGGAGTGTATTACGCAGTGATCTTAGTGATAACTCCTGCACCTACAGTCTTTCCTCCTTCTCGGATCGCAAATCGTAGGTTGTCCTCGAGTGCTACTGGAGCAACGAGTTTAACTTTGAATTTTGCTGTATCTCCTGGCATAACCATTTCTACTCCTTCAGCTAGAGACACTTCACCTGTTACGTCAGTAGTTCGGATGTAGAACTGTGGCTTGTATCCTGTAAAGAATGGGGTGTGTCGTCCTCCTTCTTCCTTCTTTAGGATGTATACCTCTGCGTCAAATGCTGTGTGTGGCTTTACTGAGCCAGTTTTTGCGAGAACCATACCTCGAGTCACGTCATCCTTTCCTGTTCCTCGGAGGAGGAGTCCAGCGTTGTCTCCAGCAAGAGCTTGCTTTAGAGATTTGTTGAACATTTCGATACCTGTTACCACTGTTTTCTTTGTATCAGTGAAACCGATGATTTCGACTTCGTCGTTGAGGTTTAGCGTTCCTCGTTCTACTCGTCCTGTGACCACTGTTCCTCGTCCTTCGATAGAGAAGATGTCCTCGATTGGCATGAGGAATGGCTTGTCAGTCTCACGAACTGGTGTAGGGATATAGGTGTCGAGAGCAGTCATAAGATCCTTGATCTTTGCTGACCATGTAGCATCGCCTTCGAGAGCCTTTAGAGCTGAACCTCGAATAACTGGTGCTCCCTTTCCATCGAATCCGTTCTTTGTAAGGAGGTCTCGTACTTCTTCCTCTACGAGGTCGAGAAGATCTGCTTCGGCTACAGCGTCACACTTGTTGAGGAAAACCACGATCTGAGGCACTCCAACCTGCTTTGCAAGTAGAATATGCTCTCGTGTCTGTGGCATAACTCCGTCTAGAGCTGATACTACGAGAATAGCACCGTCCATCTGTGCGGCACCGGTGATCATGTTCTTGATGTAGTCTGCGTGTCCTGGAGCGTCGATGTGAGCGTAGTGTCGTGCTGCTGACTCGTATTCTACGTGTGCGAGAGAAATAGTAACGATCTTTGAAGCGTCACGAACTGTACCTCCTTTTGCGATATCTGCGTATGATTTGTCCATAGCCAAACCGTCTCGAGCCTGAACTGCGAGGATAGCGGTAGTAAGAGTAGTCTTTCCGTGGTCAACGTGACCAATAGTACCTACGTTTACGTGTGGTTTTGTACGATTAAATTCTCCTGTCATATGATTTATTGCTTTGCCGAGGCAAAGATAAAAATTAAATAAATACTAGTAAGTAGTAAAACGCCAACGCTAATGCGTAATCGCTATACTAGCACAGGGTGTTTAAAAGTCAAGAAAAAAGCCCCCGGAGGGGCTTTTTTCACGCTCTACTATATCCCCATTCCTGCTGGCTTTTTTATCGTGATCGGCTTGTCAGTGAAATCGGCGATACTAGACCCTTGTGCATAGACCCCCTGTCCGACTGCAAATATGTTGTATTCGCCTTCTGGGAGATCTTTTGGAATCTGCCACAGGTATTTGCCATTCTTTAGCTTTGTAGCGATAGTGAGTACTGGCTGCCAGATAGCCGCACGGTCCTTTGTTGTCCTATAGAGCTGTAGGGTTACTCCTTCACTATTTGTGTAGTCGAGGTTAGTGGTATATCGGATCTCTATAGTCTCTTCGTTATTAAAGGTACCTCCATTGTTTGGAAGAGTGAGTCTCACATATGACTGCTCTACGGTAGTTTCATTTTTCTTTAGGGTGTAGGTAGGGTCAAACGTGATGGTGTTTGTGATCACGCCAGACACATATGAGCCGTCCCCTATTTGCAGACCATCCTTTGGCACCATCATGGTAAATTTTCCAGCCTTGTCCATATCCTTTTTAGCCTTTATCTTTACATAGAAGTCCTCTCGATCAGTCACTCGATGCACAAGCTTTGTAAACTTGTAGATCGTAGTATCGCCGTCGTATGTGACCCCTCCTTCATGACTGATTGGTCGATTAAATCGATCCACGAGACTTACTTTGTCCATATAATCTTCAAAGTTTCCAGAACCACTCACCTTTTTGAAACGAACCTCGAGAGTATTTGCATAGACTGATTTGTTTGTATCTACCCCGACAGCAAATAGTGACTCTTCGCCGTTTGGGAGCACAGTGACACTCCGATCATTTACTCGTCGTGCGGTTTCTATGCGTAGAACTAGACCATCTGAGATCACAATGATCGGAGACTCGACCATACCACTTCTTCCAGCTCGGACAGAGGTAGCAGATCCATCAGCAAAATATATCCACACTGTCGCCTCTTTGTAGGTACGTCCTTCTGGCTGTCCATAGAGTCTAAAAGTCTTTTGACTCTTTGCATCGATTTCTATATCGATATCACCGACGTACTTTGTCTCGAGTGTCTTTCCCTCAGGAGAAACCACTAGGAGTGGGTATCCATTTGCACGGTTGTACATTCGTTCATAGTCAGTTGACCATCCTTCTCCTGTAGGCTCGTGTAGCACAGAGATTTTCTTTATATGGCGTAGCTTGTCAGTATTGTTGTAGAAAGTTACATCCCATGCCCAGTCTGCAGTAATACTGCTTGCATTCCCTTTTCCTGCTTTGAACACATCCCAAATACCAACCTTGTCCTGACTATTTTCTACAAATCGCGCACTGGCACTGAAGGCACCATTATTGGTATTAGTGCTTCCAACAGTGATCCGTGTCTCACTTCCTTTTATCAAGGTGTCCTTACTCATTCCAAAATTAAAAGCTTTTGAATCTGCTTTGTATAGACCGATCGTATAAGTACCTGCTGGTATATTACTAGGAATAGTAATACTGATTTTGTCAGCCCCTTCTCCTGTATATGACCCCAAATGATAGAAGAACGGGGTATAGTTTTTCATTATATTCTTTACATTGAGACCTGTTCCATCTACGGTCTGCAAGCCTACCCCTACATTTTGATGAATATCAACTTCATTACCTACCTTCCAACCAACCCTATATGTCTGACCCGTTTGAAGATAGTTCCCATTAACATCTATGATATACACTTTTGAAGGTGTAGATTCTGTTATTGTTTGCTGTGCTTGCAATCGCTGCACCATAGCAGTCAATTCTGCTAACTGTTTTAGTAAACGATTGATAAGTTCAGTGTTGTCTACTGTCTGTGCCTGGGCTACACCTACGAATAGGGTGAGTGCCGCAAGGCTACCGATAATATATTTTTTCATATCCTAAGCATACACGAAAAATCCCCTTTTGGGGGATCTTCGGTGGAAAACCTTATTTTCTTGACTCGATAATAGTTTTTTCTACGTTTGGTGGAACCACTTCGTAGTGATCGAATTCCATAGTTGCTGAACCCTGTCCTGAAGTCATCGATCGGAGCTGAGTGGTGTAGCCGAACATTTCTGACAATGGTACCTTTGCTTTCATTACCTTTGCCTGTCCTCGTTCAGTCATTTCTTCTACCTGTCCTCGGCGTGATGAGATAGATCCAGTCACGTCTCCCATATACTTGTCTGGGAAGAGTACTTCTACTTTCATGATTGGTTCGAGGATTACTGGTTTTGCACGCTTTGCAGCATCCTGGAATGCCTGTGAACCTGCGATCTTGTAAGCGATTTCTGATGAGTCCACATCGTGGTATGAACCGAAAGTAAGCTCACAAGTCACGTTTACCATCTTGAATCCTGCTACGATACCTCGGTCCATCGCTTCGTATACTCCCTTTTCTACTGCTGGGATGAATTCGTTAGGGATGACACCTCCTTTGATGTTGTTGATAAAGATAAAGTCATCGTATACAGAGATGTTTTTTGGTACTTTTTCACCTGCTGGGAGCTTTTCCATAGGCTTTAGGTTGAGGACTACGTGACCGTACTGACCCTTACCTCCAGTCTGCTTGATGTACTTGTGTTCAGCTTCTGCAGCACCGAGGATAGTTTCTCGATATGCTACCTGAGGTTTTCCCACGTTTGCTTCTACGTTGAACTCTCGCTTCATACGATCCACCATGATTTCGAGGTGTAGTTCTCCCATACCTGCGATGAGTGTCTCACCTGTTTCTGGGTTTGAAGAGATCTTAAATGTAGGATCTTCGTTAGCGAGTTTTCGGAGGGCCATACCCATCTTTTCCTGATCGCCCTTTGTCTTTGGCTCGATACGGAGAGATACCACTGGATCGACGAATTTGATCACCTCGAGGAGCACTGGGTGTTTTTCATCACAGAATGTGTGTGAGGTAAGGGCATCCTTTAGACCTACTGCTGCTGCGATCTCTCCAGCAAACACTTTCTTTACCTCTTCTCGCTTGTCAGCCTGGAGTCGTACGATACGGCCAAGTCGTTCCTTTTTGCCTGTAGTTGCATTGTAAATATAGGTACCTGACTCGATACTTCCTGAATATACTCGGAAGAATGTGAGCTGTCCTACGAATGGGTCGTTTTGGAGTTTGAATGCAAGTGCGGTAAATGGTTCTTCATCAGATGCATGTCGTTCGATGATTTCACCTGTATTCTGGTCTGTAGCCTTCACTGGAGGGAGGTCGAGTGGTGATGGTAGATAATCTACCACTGCATCGAGTACGAGCTGTACACCGACGTTTTTGAGCGCAGAGCCAGTAAACACTGGGAAGATCTTGTTTGCGATGACCGCCTTTCGGATGATCACCTTGAGCTCATCGATAGAAAATTCTTTTCCTTCGAGGAATTTTGTCATAGCCGCATCATCGGTCTCAACAATCTTTTCGATCATTTCAGCTCGATATTTCTTTGCGTCTTCGAGCATATTTGCCGGGATTTCTCCTTCCACTACATCGATTCCTTTTTCACCAGTAAATGTATACGCCTTCATTCTCAAAAGGTCGACAACACCATTGTGATCCCCTTCGAGTCCGATAGGAAGCTGGAATCGTACTGCATTTTTATTCAAACGGTCGAGAATAGACTGGAATGATCGTTCAAAAGACGCTCCCATTCGATCCATTTTGTTGATAAAACAGAGTCGCGGCACATTTCCCTCGTCGGCATATCGCCAGTTTGTTTCTGACTGAGGCTCTACTCCGGCTAC
>CAZNYP010000006.1:15866-17543 GCA_964577365.1 uncultured Candidatus Saccharibacteria bacterium | reverse complement strand
ATATTGTTTTCTATTTACAAATTACAGCGAAAGCCGATGCTAACTATGAAATCACAGAGTGTTTACGCTAATAAAATTAGAAAATTTCTTCAGCATATCGCCAGTTTGTCTCTGACTGAGGCTCTACTCCGGCTACTCCGTCGAATACCACTACCGCACCGTCAAGCACACGAAGAGATCGCTTTACCTCTACGGTAAAGTCGATGTGTCCTGGGGTGTCGATCACGTTGAAACGTACCTTTTTTGAGGTATCAGTCTTTGGCATGTAGGTAGGATTCCAGAAACAAGTGATTGCAGCGGCAGTAATAGTGATACCTCGCTCTCGTTCCTGTTCCATCCAGTCGGTAGTAGTTTCACCTTCGTGAACCTCTCCGATCTTGTGGATCATACCGGTATAATAAAGAATACGTTCTGATGTAGTGGTCTTTCCCGCGTCGATGTGGGCAATGATTCCAAAATTTCTAACTCTCTCTAGTGGATAGTCGCGTTGCATAAATTAAATGTTTATATAGAAGGTGATAATAGTATGTTTTTGGGCAAAAGTAAAGCTTATTTCCCCTTCCAGTGCACTACCTTGTTTTCTACGAGCATCATGAGCTTGTTTAAAAAGAAGCCGAGGAAACCAGTAGCGAGAATCGCTGCATACATATCTGCCGTCTGATATACGAGCTGTGCATCCATGATGCGCTTCCCTAGACCAACATCTGTACCGATAAACATCTCAGTCACGATCACCACGATGAGTGCGAACGAAGTCGCCACACGCAATCCAGTGAAAATCTGAGGCAGTGCTTCTGGAAAGATGACTTTACGGAACATGTCAAATCCTTTTACTTTCATCGTCTTTGCCACACGAACGCGCAGTTCTTTCCCTAAATGCACTCCATACATAGAATTGATGAGGATGATGAGTCCCGCTCCCCAGGCAGTCACTGCAAATTTTGCTTCATCTCCTATACCAAACACCAATAGAAAGAGTGGGAACAATGCGGTAGTCGGAATACCTCTGAAAAATTCGACAGTAAATTCAAGGGCATTGTACACCTTCGACGAATAGCCCATCACGAGGCCGAGAGGTACACCGATGATGGTGGCGAGACCAAATCCGACGATCACTCGATACAGAGTACGTAGTAGATCTTTTAGGAGTGTGGGATCTGCGAATTCTACAGCAACAGCGTACGGCGAAGCGAGGAAAAGTGGGCTTACCAATTTAAAATATGAAATCCCCTGCCATAGACATAGGAGGAGTATTGGGACCACAATGTAAAGGAAATACTTATTTTTCATACTCAAATGTGCTTAGTATTTCATTTCGTAATGTTACGAACTCTGGGCCAGCGAGCATATCGAGAGTACGAGGACGAGGTAGATTTACCTCGAATACTTTCTTGATATTTGAAGGTCTAGGTGAAAGGACGACCACTTTATCGGCCAAAAAGATTGCCTCATCTATATCATGACTAACAAAAAGAGTGGTGATTTTCTTTTCCTGCCAGATATCGAGGAGCTCGAGTTCCATCTTGCGAGTTGTAGAGTAGTCGAGTGCAGAAAAAGGTTCGTCCATGATGAGAATGTCTGGACGAAAAGCGATTGATCGACATATAGAGACGAGCTGCCTCTGCCCACCTGACAATTCGTAAACACATCTATCTTTAAATGCATGTAGCCCAACTT
>CAZNYP010000006.1:0-15856 GCA_964577365.1 uncultured Candidatus Saccharibacteria bacterium | reverse complement strand
CATGCCCTTTTTCTGAAGGAAATACTATATTTTCGATCACGGTTCTCCAAGGAAATAGGCTCTCATTGTAATTTTGAAACACAAAACCTACCCGTGCATCCTCAGGACTTTTTCCATTGATAGTCACACCCCCGACATCAGGAGTGTCGATTCCTGCTACGATATTGAGTAATGTGGTCTTTCCAGATCCATTTGGACCAAATACCGTCACAAACTCACCTTTTTGAATTGTGAGATTGATACCATCGAGCACCTTTACCGTGCCCGTATTTTTTCTAAACTCTTTCTCTATAGCGCTAAGTGAAATCATTATTTATAAAATACGTTGGTCAAATCGGGCTTAGCTTTCAGTTCCCCTGCTTCAATGGTACTCTGAACGAATTTTTCAAACACATTCATATCAATTTTATCAAGATATACGAACGGTGTCAGCGACACAGCCTCGATTACGATTGGATCTGTGATATTGAATGTCTTCGCCATAATTTTTCTAGTCTCAGCTGGATTTACTTTCATAAAATCGTAGGCTTTATTGATAGCACGCACAGCTTTTGCTGCCTCAACGGGATGCTGTTTTATAAATGCATTGCTTATGAGTCCCCCTCCGAGTGGACTATGATCTACAAGGTCACTGAATACTGATCCAAATACCTGACGCATATTTTGAGTCTTTGCAATGGCAATCAGTGGATCATACGCAAACAATGCATCTACTGAACCAGAGGAGAGTCCCTGTAGCTGTACAGCTGGAGCAAGCTGGATAAATTGAATAGCACTTGTATCTATTCCTTTTTTATTGAGGAATAACCTGAGCATATTTGTAGCGGTGGTACCTGGTGACACTCCTATTTTCTTCCCCGCTAAATCGGTGAGCAATTTAATTTTTGATTCCTCTTTCACAAGAATGACATCAAATGGATTCTCTTTCTCTAGGTCCGTCACAGAAAATATTTTCAATTTTCCTGGATCAGCTAGTTCAGCACTCATGAATGGGAATAGAGCTATCTCTGGAGTGATGTCGATATCTCCACGAACGAGTGCATCGAGTAATAGGTTCGATGTCTGGAGTTCGGTAGCTTTGATTTTGATCCCTTCTTCTTCAAAAAACCCTCTTTCTACGGCCACCTGAAATGGTAGCTTGCTCGCCATAATCTGTAGATGTCCGACACGCACGACATAGTCACCCTCTGTGTCATTATTTCTCACAAAAATGATTGCGATTACTATAAAGACAATTAGAACTCCTACGATTTTCCTCATTTATTTGTAGAATATGTTAGATAGATCTGGCTTTGATTTCAACTCACCTATTGCGACTAGAAAATCTATGAATTGACTATACATCTCGGGTTTGAAATCTGTACTCGGAATCATTTTCACCAGATTTACTTTTGCCGCAACCACATCATCGAGCTTATACACCTCTTTCGCTACCGCCCGTGCGGCTGCAGGATCGGCCGTAATTATTGCGTTTCCAGCATCCATCGCACGGACAACTTTCTCTGCCAAATCTGGATACTGAGCAGTGAATGACGGATTGAAGTAATAGCCACCGAACGCTGCGTGGTTTATTTGTGCTGCAAAAATTGATTCAGGAACAATGTTTTTAAAACCGAATTTCTCTACGCCGAGAGTATAATTTGGTTCGTAGGAAAAGAGAGCATCAATTGCTCCTGATTCGAGCGTCTGGAGCTGATTTGGTGGAGGTAATTGTACAAATTCCGTACCTGTATAATCGATCCCCTTCTTAGTTAGGTAAGCTTTCAAGAAATTCATCCCCGTTGTCCCAGGGAATACCCCAATTTTCTTACCTTTCAATTGAGCAAGTGTACTGATCTTTGAGTCTTTCTTTACCATCAGAGCATCGAAGCGGCTCTCCAGTGAAATATCACTTGTGGTCACTAGCTGCACATTCCCCGGACTGACAGCTTCCCCACTCATAACCACTACCGTACTGAGAAATGGCACATAATCTAGTTCTTTTCGAACCAAAGCTTCGTACAGCTGTTGGGCACTTTGTAGTTCTTTTAATTCTACCTTTACCCCTTCTTTATCAAAAAATCCTTTTTGGTTAGCAATGTGTACTGGCAAAAAACCGATATTTGGCGCGTATCCGATTCTCACCACATATTCATCATGTTTTTCTCCCTTGGTAGCAAATACAATCGTCACAACAACAACCACCAACGCAACAAGTAAGATTAATTTTTTCATTTATTTGTAAAACATTTTTGTTAAATCTGGGCTGGCTTTCAATTCACCAATACTTACCAGGAAATCCACGAATCTGCGTATGTTTTCTGGATCGAGAGCAACGTACTCATTGATTACCACCTTATCAGCTATATTCTTGTCCAAATTCATAACTTTGGCAATAATCGATCGAGTTTCGACCTCATTTGTGAGGACGTGCTTGTTTGTCGAATCCAGCACCGTGAGGACTCGTTTTGCCAAAGATGAGTGCTTTTGAACAAAATCTGTAGTGATGACACCTACTGCAAATGGAGTGTGGTCATATGTCTCTGCATACGTAGACTTGTTGATCGCTCGTGCTAGTCCGGTTTCTATAGCAATCGTCTTGTTTGGTTCGATTGCCTGTAGCGCGTCGATAGAACCTTGAGATAGGGCTACCAACTGGTTTTGTGGCGGAAGCTCTACAAAGAGTACTTTCTCAGCATCTACGTCATTTTTTCTCAAAAATTCTTTAACAATACTACGCTGAGTGGTACCTGGGAATATTCCTACTTTCTTACCTACCAAGTCTTTTATTGTTTGAATTTTAGAATCCCTCTTTACGATCAGACTGTCGAATGGTTTGGTAGCTGTGAGATCGCTCGCATAAAACACTTGCAGTTTCCCTGAGTCTACAGCTTCGGCATTTAGTATAGGTACAAGAGACAGACTCGGCGACAAGTCTACATCTCCTCGGACAAGGGCATCTACGAGCTGGTTTGATGATTGGAAGAGTATATTTTCTGTCTTTATACCCTCTTTAGCAAACTCTCCATTTGTATCAGCAACATAAAGCGGATACGAAGAGAGGATCTGTAGATAACCGATCTTTACCACCCGATCATCTTCTTTGGATATACCAGAAGCCCAAACTATAACGACAACCAGGATTACCATTGCTACTACGCCGTATATTGTTTTCATATATCAATTCTATGCCTATATATCTAGATATGCAAACAAAAACAAAAAAGACCTCCGAAGAGGTCCTTTTTGTTTGGTATTACCACGCAAAGTGTGCAAAAGCCTTGTTTGCCTCTGCCATCTTGTGGACATTCTCACGTTTTTTGACCGCTTCTCCTTCGTTTTTACTAGCTGCGATGATTTCTTCAGCGAGTTTTATGTGGATTGGCTTGCCCTTCTTTCCTCGTGCAGCCTCAATGATCCATTTCATAGAGAGAGCCTGGCGTCGTTCAGGACGGACCTCTCGTGGCACCTGATAGTTCGCACCTCCCACTCGGCGTGATCGTACTTCCATCAAAGGAGCAGTGTTTTTGAGCGCTGCCTCAAAGATTTCCATAGGATCTTCTACCTTTGCGAGTGTTTTGATCTCGTTTAGACAGTTGTACATTGCTTCACGAGCAGTGTTTTTCTTTCCACGCTCCATGACATAGTTTACCATCTTTGAAACTTTTTCTGAATTGTATATAGGATCTGGTCCTACTACGTGTTTATTTTTTATTGGTCTTCGCATGGGAGTGTATTATTTTTGTGCCTTTGGCTTTTTATTACCGTACTGACTTCGACCCTTTCGGCGCTTTTCTACACCTGTACAGTCGAGAACTCCTCGAACGATGGTATATCGTAGTCCTACGTCTTTTACACGACCTCCTCGGAGGAGAACCACAGAGTGCTCCTGTAGTGTGTGTCCTTCACCTGGGATGTACGCAGTCACTTCCATACCGTTTGAAAGTCGAACACGGGCAATCTTTCGGATCGCTGAGTTAGGCTTTTTTGGGGTTTTGGTAGTCACCTTGATACATACTCCACGTTTGAATGGAGAGTAGAGGAAACTTGGTCGGTTTTTAATGGTGTTAAACGAACGAGTCAGAGCGACAGATTTTGACTTTCGCTTTGTGATACTACGATTTCGCTTCACCAATTGATTGATGGTTGGCATTAATTGATTATTCTGTTTTATGATAAAGCTGAATTCTTCACCTATATACCGTTTAGTACGATATAGGGGTTACTCACCTTTACCTTCTTATAAATACGTTTAAAGAAACGTAGGAGTAATATACTGTATATATAGGAAAAAGTAAAGCTATTTTATCCTGAGTGATGCGAGCATCATGCTAGGCACAGTCGGTCCATAGTACACAGTGAGTCCTTCTCGGACATATATAGTAGTCTGACCAGAAGTACTCGTAGAGCGATATGATCGTCCACCTATATCTGTAGTGCCCATTGTACGTGCACCTGCTGGGAGAGTATATGTCTTGTCTGATATAGAGAGATAGGTATCCCCACTATATATACGCACTTCACGAGCATCTGCAGGTAGTGTAGTCACGGTCTTTTCTACGCCATTTTCTGTAACAGTGAGACGTGCTCCTCCTGGGATGATGACAGTATAGTCCAGACGGTTGTTTACATACAGAGTGGTGAGCGCTGGAGCTGGAGGAGTAGGTTTTGGAGTAGTTTGTACTGGAGTCACCTCGACGAGAACATCATCAACAGGTTGGTTTTGTTGTTGTATGAGGATGACAGTAAGAATTGCAATGATAATAACACCTATTATTAAAAATCTATTTGAACTCTTTTTGTGTTTGTGCATCGATAAATTATAGCACCTACGCGAGCAACAATTTGTACAAAAATACGATAATTGGGGAAATGTATTGCCATCCCACCAGGATAAGGATCAGGAATAGAAATAGACTATACCGCTCAAACACCTCCCTACTCTCTTCTGAAATAAAGAAAAATAAAATCTTTGAACCATCGAGGGGTGGGATCGGGATCATGTTGAATACTGCGAGCGAGATATTGATGATGATAATGAGCGCGATAGCCTCATTGAAATAAAAACGAGCGACGATAGCAAAGATAATAGCAAGAACCACGTTTGATGCGGGTCCAGCGAGCGCCACGATGAGCTCTCCTGCGCGGCGATTTTTAAAGTTATATGGATTAATCATGACTGGCTTGGCCCAGCCAAAGCCTACTCCAGCGAGAGATGTGATGAGGGGCACGATAAATGAACCGAACCACTCGAGATGCTTGAGTGGATTGAGGGTGAGTCTCCCCTGTAGCTTTGCCGTAGGATCCCCTAGGAGAAGGGCCGAATACCCGTGCGCCACCTCGTGGACCACTACCGACATGATCAATATAAGTATAGAGAATATGGTTTCTATTTGCATAATTCAAAATCTATGATAACATGTCGTGACACATGGCAAAAGTCTGCGCAATAACTAAAAAAGGATCAATCATTGGAGGACGATACTCTAACCGTACTCGTGCTACCCAGTTTAACCCTTGTGGAAACGTTCGCCGACATCCAAACCTCCAGAAAAAGAAGATCTACGTACCAGAGCTAAAGAAATCAATCACCCTCACCATCTCTACCCGAGCTCTAAAGACCATCCAAAAGCACGGCGCATTCGTCACTCTCAAAAAAGCAGGAATTATCTAATATATTCGACCCTATCCCTCGATAGACGAAACTTAATCCTCCCCACTTCTGCGGTACTGAGGATATTTTTTGTATACTTTTTCACCCGCTCTATTACCAGAGGATGTGGATGTTTGTAACGATTGTTTTTCCCAGCAGAGACGATGGCGTATTCAGGAGTCGCTTCAGCCAGGAACTCCTCAGGAGAAGAAGAGTTTGATCCATGATGAGACAATTTTAATATATCTACATTTACATCATCATACTTGGTGATGTACTTTTCTATCTTCATGGGAGCATCCCCTGTGAGGAGTACACTGGAACTACCGTATGACAATTTGGCGATGATCGAGGCTGTATTTGTCTCCCACCCTACAGTATCTCGATCAGGAAACAAAATATCGAGAAATACATCCTCGTCGAGGACATACCGCATGCCCCGTCGTGCGATCGTCGTGCTCGCATGTCTTTTAAAGTTCGTATAGGCCGTAGTCGAGGCCTGGACTCCGGGCTCGAGGATTTTGTCTACCCTGTACCGATCAATCACATCATTGAGCCCTCCTACATGATCCGCATCAGGGTGAGTGAGTATCACCATATCTATATGCCTATCATAAAACGGCATGATCGCAGTGAGCTCACGAAGGACCGCTCCATCGGGACCGCCATCGACGAGTACCTGCACCTTGTTCGGAGCCTGGATAAATATGGCATCACCCTGCCCCACATTGAGAAAATAGATACTCAGGTCTTTGTCCAACGAAAAATACACCACGTACCAAACGCACGCATTGAGAAATAACAAAAATATTAGTATATAATGCTTGTATGACTTCATTTATCGAACAAAAGTTTAACATCCCCGATTTAAAAGGCATTTCTAAAAAAACTATTGAGGAACACCTCAAGCTATATGCTGGCTATGTGAAAAATGCGAACACACTCCTCGAAGGTCCTATCGACAAGCGTTTTGGTTTTGAGTACAACGGTATGCGTAACCATGAAGTGTATTTCAAAAGTCTCGAAAAAGCGACGCCGATGTCTGAAAACCTAAAAACTACCTTTACCGACAAATTTATCGAGGATTTCAAGACACTCGCACTCACTCGCGGAGTAGGCTGGGCTATGGTGTTCTACGATAGAAAGAGTAAACAAATCCTGACTGCCTGGATAGACGAACAGCACATCGGACAACTGCAGGACTGCGCACTCATCCTCGCCCTCGATATGTGGGAGCACTCATACGTAGCTGACTACGCCCCATCTGGTAAAAAGCAGTATATAGAGGACTTCTTCGCAAACCTCGACTGGAGCTATATCGAGAACAACCTCACCACGAGCAATTCATAAGACAGTAGCACATACGCAGGTATAGCGAGAGCAAAAGATAGTCCTGACCATATCCACCCACTCGCTCCCGCAAGAAACACAAAGAGCATCGTCGGTGGTATCACTGGCAGTACAAATATATTGGTCACCAACCCCCATAGTGAAATCGAACCCACGAGATATATGAGATACGGTGAAACAAAAATCTGTGTGGCTATCGTCGAAGATATGATCCCTCGAAATTCAAAACGCTCTGGTAGAAAGTAGAGCTTTTTCTCTATCCATGGTGCGAGGATGATCATGGCAAGTGTCGCGAGAAACGAAAGATGAAATGACGCATCGTAGAGCAATGTCTTTGGGTTCCATATGCCCATGATGATTCCTGCAATGATGAGACCTTGTAGGGCTACATACTTTCGCCCACCCGCTTTTGCAAACAACATGATGAGCGCCATGATGGTCGAGCGGATGACGGTCGCCCCACCACCTACAAGGATCGCAAACAATACCATCCCCGTTCCACCAATGAGGATTCGTCCTAACAGTGGCAAGAATACCAACACTCGCATCAGTGCATCAGCGATGACAGTGATATTGAACCCTGACAGCACTACTATATGTATGAGGCCGGCATGTCGAAAATCATCGAGGAGTTCTTTTCCGAGGGCCGACTTTTCTCCTACTACCAAACCTCCCGCAAGCGATGCGTGCGGTTCTCCCAAAACATTTTTGATATTTCGCAGAAAAGAATACTTTAGACCAAACAATGCTTTTTGTAGCGAGGTGGTAGTACCGATCACCTCAACTTTTGCATAGTTAATATAGTAATCGTTATACCCCCTATATTTCACTGGCGAGATGACACCTCTCACCCGCACGGTGTCGCCGTACGCCACCTGCACATACCGATCGGCTGTCGCTTGCATGCGAAATTCACCGCAGGCGAGGATGAGCCTCAGGGTAGTGTCTTTGTATTCTGGTTCTTCGACGACAGTACCGACGCATTCGAAATCCTTTTCCTTTATCGGCTCAGGAGTAGGCTGTCTGTATTCGACCACAGCACGTATACCGAGGATAACGACAAGCAAAAAGAATAGGGACATGCGCACTATTCGTACTGTCATGCCCCTACTCTAACAAATGAGAGATAACAACTTTCTAAACTTTTAGCGAAATTTTGTATGACTTATCCACATTGTCGTACAATACTGGGGATAAACCATCTGCAAACGAAGTAGCTATCTCATCACAGCGTTCGTTGCCCGGATTCCCGGTATGGCCTGCCACATATTTCCACGTTATATTTTTACCTTTTGTATGCGCATACAGAGCCTCCCAAAGATCTTTATTTAACACATCTTTCTTTTGAGAATTCTTCCAACCTCGTTCGAGCCAACCATGGATCCATACCGTGATGCCTTTTATAACATACTCAGAATCAGAAAGTACGGTGACATCGGATCCCTTTGCATTTCGCAGACCCTCGATCGCCGCAGTGAGCTCCATGCGGTTGTTTGTTGTTTCACGATATCCTCCACCGAGCTCTACAACCCTTCCATTTTCTTTTATGATTGTTCCCCACCCCCCTGGTCCGGGATTCCCCCGTGATGATCCGTCCGTATATATTATGGTAGTCATGCAGGTATTATATCAACGATTCGCAGTCGGATCTCTGGACGATTGCGAAACATCGATTTCTCAATGTGAGCAACAATGTCGCATGTAGTATTTTTCTCGAGACCCCAGTCTGATGGGGCACTAAAAAAACTAATCGCTGATACGTGATGAGGCAGCACGAGCTCCATATGGTTTTTTTCTTTGCCAAACATTTTAATATCATTTGGTACGACATTGCGAAACATGAATAATGGTTTTTCATTACCTGTTCCAAATGGAGAAATTTTTTCTATCTCATCATACGTACGAAAGTTAACTCGATCGAGTTGCCATTCTGCATCTACAAAATATTCTTTTTCGACAGCAGATGCATGTTCATGAGCAGTGTTTAACACTTCTTCTAACCGGTGAATTTTTTTTGTATCTACTGAAAAACCACCAGAAAACGCATGCCCCCCGAACTGCAGGAAAGTAGTGTCGGGTGCTTTTTTCATGAGTTCGACGAGATCGGTCACTCCGTCTGATCGACATGAGCCCTTTATCATGCCATCACCGTCGCGCCCCCAAACAAAAACCGGTTTCACAAATTCTTCCGACAAGGTGTTTGCAACGAGCCCGAGGAGTCCTGGTTTCCATTCTGGATTTCCGAGGACGATCACTCTGGGTACCATCTCTGTGTAACGTCCAGAAATAATCTTTTTTGCTTCTTTCACCATGGTCGCAACGAGTCCTTTTCGTTCGTTATTTATTTTGTCCAAATGTTCCACGACAGCATGTGCGTCGTCGAGATCAGTTGCGGACAACATTTTAAATGCGTCCATAGGTACGCCCATGCGCGATGCGGCGTTGATACGTGGACCGATAGTGAAACCGATATCATCCTCAGTCAGATATCGCTGATCTGTTTTTGCTTTTTTCAAAAGGAGTTTGAGTCCGAGGCGTGGTGACTTTCGTAGTACGGTCAGGCCGTATTTTGCAAAGACTCTGTTTTCGCCAGTGAGCGGTACCATATCAGAGAGTGTTGCGATACCCACCATGTCGAGCAGCCATTTTTCCCACCCGACTGGGATAGAAAATTTTCCTGTCGCAATGAGCCCTTGTATCAGTTTAAAAGCGACGCCCGATCCGCACAGCATCTTTTCTGGATACACGCATTCTTTTTGTTTTGGATTGATGATCGCATACGCTGGTGGCACTACATTGCCTGGCATATGATGATCCGTGATGATGACATCGATGCCCTTTTTTTGTGCATGAGCAACTGACGCAACATCAGCAATACCACAATCGATAGTGACGATGAGACTCACGTTTTGTTTTTTAAATTCGTCGATAGCCTCGACATGCAAACCAAATCCTTCGTCATGTCGATGAGGGATATAATTGAAAAAGTTTTCAAAATTTATTTTCTTAAAAAAATCATGGAACAAAACTGCTCCCGGAATACCATCAGTATCATAGTCGCTGTATATGACTATCTTTTCGTTTTTATCTATTGCATTCATAATCCGATCGACTGCTTTATCCATGTCTTTGAGAAGTGATGCGCTGTGTTGGTGCTTTTCATAGTCAGGTGAGAGAAAGTCTTTTTTCTCTTTTTCAGTGGTATATCCACGGTGAAAAAGGAGGTGATCTGCGAGTGTGTCACCGTGCCATTTCCGGACTGAATATTTTTTCATAGACGTAGTATACTACACCCATGAATCCATGTATCTTTTGTAAAATTGTAAAAAAAGAAATCCCCGCTCATGTCGTATATGAGGATGAAAAGTTCCTCGCTTTTCTCGATGTTCGCCCCCTCTCACCAGGACACACCCTCATCATTCCAAAGACTCACTACCGATTTGTATGGGATGTACCCGAGCTCGAATATTTTGGCGTCGCAAAGAAAGTAGCGCAGGCCCTACAAAAAATACACGGCGAGGCAGTGTTTTCAAAAATCATTGGCGAAGAGATCCCTCATGCACACATCTGGGTGTACCCTGACCCTGAAAAAGCAAAAGGCGACAAGAATGACCTCGTCGCCAATGCAGCTGCGCTAAAAGAAAAACTTAGCGTCTGATATTTATACCCTGTGAGCGGTCGATCAAAATGTATTCGTAACCACTTGTAGCATTGAGCAATGCTGCTGTTTTGTCTTGTGGCACATCGACAACTACATTAGAAATATATCGAATCTCTGCTACTGCCTGTCCTAGATAAAAGAGGCCGAGGAGAGCCACAAGGAGAGCTCCTCCTTCGAGTGACTTCTTGAGCCATGGTGTGTTGTTTATTTTATTCATGCTTTTATATTACTATCTATTTTGTGCACTGTCAAGTGCTTTTATTGCTGGTAATGTCTCGTGCGCGAGATAGTCGAGCATCGCCCCTCCACCTGTCGAAACGAAACTGATTTTATCCTCTATGCCCAAGGTCGCAATCGCCGCGAGAGTATCTCCTCCCCCCACAATTGTCTTTGCTTTGCTCTCTGCGATCATCTTTGCGAGCTCGAGAGTATATTCGGTGAACCCTTGCTCGTACGCACCTAGTGGACCGTTCCAGAGGATCTGTGCGGAACGCTGCACAGCTCTGTGCAAAAGCTCGAGGGTACGTGGACCTGCGTCGACAATTATATCATTTTTTTCTACTTCACCGAGGTCGACAACCATCGATTTATCCCCTCTTTTCACAATCATATCGATAGGTAAAAGCAATTTGGCATCCCCAAAGTATCGTTTGAGATCAAACTTGTCTGGAGACACAACTGATTTACCTATTTCGTATCCTTGCTCGACAAAGAAATTGTGAGCAAGAGCACCGCCGATGAACACATGGTCAGCGGTTTGCATAAATTTTTCAATGAGTGGCAACTTTGTATCAAATTTTGCGCCTCCAAGGACAAAAAGAAATGGTCTCTCGGGCTTAAATGCTGCACTCAATTGTTTCACCTCCTCTTCGAGCTGCAATCCGGCGTAGCTCGGCAGGTATTCGGTGATTGCGCAAACAGATGCGTGTTCTCTGTGGGAAACAGAGAAGGCGTCGTTTACATACACATCAGCAAGTGATGCGAGTTCTTTTGCAAACTCAGGATCATTTGCTTTTTCTCCCTCATTGGTCCGGAGATTTTCCAAGAGGATCACATCGTGCTCCTCTATCGCCTTTAGTGCAGTGCGATAATTTTTCACAAACGCATGCTGCACACCAAGTGATAGTAGATGACGATGTACTGGTTCGAGCGTCTTTACTGATTCGATGTGACTAATCATAATCACTTTTGCTTTGCGTTCAGTAAAGTATGACAGAGTCGGCAAAGACTTCCGTATCCGGAAGTCCTCGACAACCTTTCCATTTACGACAGGAACATTGAAATCAAAACGAATAATCGCTTTCATTCCTTTTATTACCTGTATGTCTCGTAATGTTTTCATATAGAGTCTACAACGCGCAATATCTCGTTGAATCCTTGCGGATTTACACTCTCACGCCCCACCAATAGTCCGTCGACATGTCCATCGCGAACTATTTCGCCTGCATTTCGAAACGTCACTGAACCTCCATACAGAACGGGTACTTTTGCGACGTACTCATGGCCAAAAAAATCAGCCAATGTTTTCTTCACAAAAAGACCTGTTTCATGGACATCTGTCGGCGACATAGCGACAGTGGCTCCGATCGCCCACACGGGCTCATATGCGATCACAAGGAGCGACGTATTCTTTTTCTCTACACCTGCAAGAGAGTTTTTTATTTGGTTCTTTAGCGTGTCGAGATACGCACCGGCTGGGTCACGTACTTCTTCCCCGACACAGACTACTGCCGTAACTCCTGCTTGATGCAGTGTCCCTACTTTCTTCGACACCATTTCGTCAGTCTCTCCCATCTTTCTACGTTCGGAGTGACCAACAATGCAGAACTCGACCCCACCATCTCGGAGCATTTGAGCGCTCACCTCACCCGTATGCGATCCCGAGTCGAAGATCGATACGTCCTGTGCACCTCGAGAGAAAGGTTGCTCACCCTTCCCCAAGTCAGACAAGTAGATGAGTGGGGGGCACAATACCACTACTGTTTTTGTGAGCTTTACGACAGCTCGCTTCACACCCTGTACGATATGTTTTGCTGCTTCATGAGTATTTGGATTTTCTTTCCAGTTACCGATGATTATTTTTTTGTATCGCTTGGTGATGGGCATTATTAGTTCAAGACCCAGAGTGCTGCTGTTTCAAACGGATTAGTAAACTTCAGAACATTTGTTTCGGTTGGAGTAGTTCCCCAGACAACACCGGTGAGCTCTGCCTGGATCAAAGATGTTGCAAGTGGATTTACAAATGCATCAAGTTTGAATTCTCGAGTAGTTCCTGCTCGCACAAAGTACAAGCCAGCAACATCCTTCGGTGAAGTAGTTCCTACTGAAGTAAATGTGCTTGTGGTAGAGACGCGACTATCACCCCGTAGAACATCAGCTCTCCATAGAACATTTTTTGGATCTGCTTTGATGTAGGTATCAACTACAGCAGTGACTGCAACCTGGATACCAAATCTTCCCTGATCGTCTGATGATGAGTCAGAGATATTTGAAACGTATTCCTGAGTTGTTTTTATGAAAGACACTTTTGGTGCTGGCTGCTGTGCTGCCTGCAAAACCACTATCTGAGTTCTAAAGATGTTCGTATCAAGATTGATAACTCGATCTGATGCATTCCCATATGCGCCTGCTCCAAAAAGAATTCCTTTAAGAGTGATTCCTACTGGTCCAGTTGTAAGTGGACTTGCAACTGTTTCAAAGATAAATGTTCTGGTCTCCCCTGCACGAAGGAAATAAGAATCACTATTATCCTTTGCATTTGTGGTGCGTGAAGAAATTTCTCGTGTGAAAGTCTTCAGACCTGGAACAGAATTGGTTGTAGTACCCACGAGCACATTGCGTCGCATATAAGTGTCCACTGGACTTGTTACACTAAATGAAATAGTGAATTCGGCTGAACTGTTTGGATTCAACTCATTGTTGAGTATTTGAGTGTTTGTATACACCAAAGCGACTGAGGTAGTTGCAAGTGGTTTATTTACCACGAATCGATTCGTCTCAGCAAACTGATTGTACTTTGTTGCAGTCACTCGAACATGGAACATATTTGTCTTTTCCAAAGAAGAAGACGCAACTTTGAAAGATACCTGGTTGAGACCTGTACGTGGACTCATACTAGCGATTCTCTGAACGAGAGTGCTGCTTGAGTAAAGGTCGATACTGACGATGTTTGTAGTTGACGCTGGGTATGAATTGTAGAAATTTACCAAAGTGGTACTTCCTAGTGTATACACAGTTTTGTCTGTAGTCGCATTGTAAAGCGTTGCAGCTCGAGGAAGAGTAGAAGTCGAACTGATCACCTGTGCCTTGAGAGCACTCACTTCCCCCATGAGAGCGACTCGCTGTTCATCGAGTACACCGAGCACCATTCCATATGTAAATGCTGGTACGATCCCTAACGCAAAAATAAGCAGACTGACCTGCATGCATTTACTATAGTTGATCTCACCGAGCTTTATTTCCTGATTGAAAAACTTCTTCACATCTTTTCCTGTTATCTCACGATTCCAATTGATTGCCATAATAATATTTTAATTTTTAATAAAACGAACAGAGGCCTCGCATTTCTGCGTGGGCCTCTGGGTAGTTGAGTACAGTATATCAGCGGTGAGAAAGTCTGCAAGACGAGTTATCCACAATCACCTTACTTCATCCCACGACACCACCTGATACTGATTTGACGTGAGGGGGAAACTCGGTGGGGGTGAATAGAGGAGATTTCCATCATAGACGATGTTTCGAGTGGCATAGCCTGAGACCACTGGTGAGCTACCGTAGGCAAAGCCATATCGCTTGTTCGTAGCGATCATGCCATAGAGAGTGAGGGTGGTACGGAGATAGTTTGTACAGCTACTATTGTAGTAGTACCGCCCTACTCGGCCGTTTTGCGCGATGATGGCTGCGTCGATCTGCATCGTACTCGAGCTCACGAGGCCTACATTCATATTGTTTTGAGCGATGAGGGCTATAGAGTCGGTCCCATCAGTGTTCGTATAGCGGAGAGGATTGTTCACGGTAATGCTCGTGCGGGTACTCGTGCTATCAGGGAAACGAGCAGAGGCTATAGTCACGCGAGCAGTATTTACGGTTCCCTCTACCCACACATGGTCCTCGACAAAGATGAGACCGTTTGCTGGTATTGCATAGGTACCGACGTATGTCTGAGTCCGCACACTCCATGTTCCCCACCCATCCTGCTCTGCTGCCTGTGACGCAGAGTTTGAACATGCATTACTAGGATTTGTCAGTCCTGTCACACGATATATCTCAAACGTATCATTTGTCTTGAGCAATATTCTATATCCCTGGGAACCTGATGGGGCAAAATATCTCCCCGCAGACTGTGCACTGCTCTTTATCTGTGACAAGTCAGTGGTCATACCGGCAAAATCGATAGTCGGTACTGGAAATGATCTCCCAGCCCCAAATACATCGGGACGATCAGGTACAGCAGTCGGAGGTGCTGGGTCATCTGGGTTTACACATGTATGTACTGCCCACGAATTTGTCGTACACGCATCAGAGTCGCTGTCGGTATATGTGCTCTTTGCACTCGTGATGAGATTGTGAGCAATACCATCAAATCTCATTCCGTCGTTTGAGTGTATCGGTCCAAACACTTCTGTTCCCACTCCAAAACGAATGATACTATTTGCCGCCACTGCGTATTTTGCAAGCGATGGGATCGCGAGTGATACCTGGATCGATCGGCTGATATTTCCTGCAGGATCAAAATATATTCCTTCTGATTTTATGCGGACCACAGTCGAGCCAACTGGTGGTGGGGTGATCGTGAGTCTATATTCTCCGATCTGATTGCTGTCTTTGTCATAAAATGCATGCGTGTATGGACCGGGAGATGTAGTCGATGCATTGCCATCATAATAGTCAGTTGCTGCGTGTGCCAAATGCCATCGATAATAGTCTACCCCCGCTTCGGCAATATGAAATGCTTGCTCTCTGTCTACGATGTGACGTGAGGCTCTAAGTACGGTACTGCCCCACATAACCAAGCTAGTCACAATCACGATAGCGATTGCTCCAAACACCAACGCATTTACAAGTATCATTCCTTTTTTCATAGATTGTCTTTGAGATTACGAATGGATACCTGCGTAGTAAAAGTCTTTGTAGCTGGTGCTCTGTCAGCATTTGCGTCCAGGATCAGATCGATTCGAACCAGACGAACTGACTGCACACTCACAGGAAACGCA
>CAZNYP010000005.1:49256-59419 GCA_964577365.1 uncultured Candidatus Saccharibacteria bacterium | reverse complement strand
AAATAGATTACTAATTATTCCATCATCTTTGTAATTATGTAAATATGCACAAGGTTCAAGACCAATTTTTTCTTCATACACAGTTGCATTAAAACCGTAAAGAAGTGTCGAGTAAGACCACGCTTGATATGAAGGATGGATTTGTTCTTTCACACCATCTTTAAAGCGAGTTAACACCGTGGCGTCTTTGTCTGTCTTTTGTATATCAGTCCACTGCTTAAGCTCAATAATAACTACTTTTTCCTTACCTTGATCATCTTCACCGGTAATAATAAAATCAATTCTGTTTTTTGTACGAGGTATCGAATACTCAATAGCTACCCCGGAATCATCAGGTATTTTATCAGTCTGCATGACTTTATACATTGCGTCTCCGAGAGAATTTTTCCAAGAATTATACTCACTGCTTCCAACTTGGATATCGATATTAAGTTTCTCTTTGACCCTAGCTCTTACAACATCCTCAATTCCGTTTGATGCATCATTTAAAAAACCTAATTTTGTAGATTGATAGACAATCACAGCTTATTATATTTAGTATGTTTCCCTTTTGCTTTTTCTACAGGATATTTATCCTCGTTTATCTTTATCTTCTTCTCGAGGGCTTCGAGTACATCAATATCTAGATCATGGCTCATCAACAAAACCCAATACAAAACATCAGCTAATTCTTCACCGATAGCTGACTTACTTTCTTTTACATATTTCTCCGTCTCTTCCTTACTTTTCCACTGAAAATGTTCCATCACCTCAGTCGCTTCAAGTACTAGAGAAAGTGAGAGGTCTTTTGGATTATGAAACTGCTTCCAATCTCGAGCATTGCGAAAATCTACTATTCTTTTTGTTAAACTCTCAACATCATTTTTAGATTTTATTTTTCGCATGTTGATTCAGATTTTTACTTACGACTATAACGTAATGAGCGAAGCAATCGAATCTCCCTCCCGTAGTTTCATCACCCGCACTCCTTGTGTCTGTCGGCCGAGGCTTGGGATTTCTTTTATATCTACTCGGATCACCTGTGACTTTTTAGACATCGCTACCACCTCCTCATGCTCTTCAGTCACTACTTTTCCTCCCATAAGGGCTCCTGTTTTGTCGGTTACTTTTGCGGTGAGGATTCCACTTCCGCCTCGTCCTTGGACTTTGTATTCTTTGAGGGGTGTTTTCTTTCCGTAGCCGTTTGCACTCATGACGAATATCATCGCATCTTTTGCATCTTTCTTTACCGCATCTGCTGAGATTACGATATCGTCTTTGCCTAGTTTGATCGCTCGAACGCCCGCTGCATTTCGTCCCATTTCACGGATATCACTTTCTTTGAATCGGATAGACTGACCATCTGCAGTCACGACCATCGCATCATCTCCCTTTGAGACAAAGAATGTAGACATGAGCTCGTCACCCTTGTCGAGTGTGATCGCGATGAGTCCTGATTTTCGTACTTCGTGAAAGCTTTTCGCGGCTACTTTTTTACCGGTTCCATTTCGTGTGATCATCATGAGAGAAAGCTCTGGAGCACCCTTTGCTTCTTTTGGCATAGGGAGGATCGAGGTGATCTTTTCACTCTCGGTGAGAGAGATAAAGTTCATGATCGACTTTCCACGAGTAGCACGCTTTCCTTCTGGGATTTCAAAGGTTTTTAGCTTGTATGCTTTACCCATGTCTGAGAAGAATAGGAGTTCGCTGTGCGTATTGGTCGTGATGAGGTGGGTGATAAAGTCCTCTTCCTTTGTATCGAGGTCAACAACGCCGACACCGCCACGCTTTTGCTTGCGGTATTCGTCTGGATTGGTGCGTTTGATGTAGCCACCCTTTGTGAGGACGATGACGGTTTCAGTATCTGGGATGAGGTCTTCGTCTGACATATCTTTTACTCCTCCTTTTACCAAACGAGTACGTCGCTCATCACCGTATTTTGCTTTTATTTCACCCAATTCGTTTTTGATGATTGAGCGAACTTTTTTCTCGCTGCCCAAAATCTCTTTGAGTTCGACGATGAGTTCCTGGATAGATTTGAGTTCGTCGAGGACTTTCTTTCGCTCGAGACCTGCGAGCTTTTGGAGACGCATTTCGAGGATCGCTGTAGCCTGCTTTTCTGAGAACTTGAATCGCTTCATCAAGTTTGCATGTGCCTCTACAGCGTCTTTTGATTCACGAATGAGGGTGATGATTTCGTCGATATGGTCAAGAGCTTTTTTGAGACCAAGGAGGATGTGTTCACGATCCTCTGCCTTGGTGAGGTCGAACTGTGTGCGACGTCGGATGACATCGATGCGGTGTATGATGAATTCTTCGAGGAATGACTTGAGCGCGAGGGTCTGTGGGACACCGTTTACAAGTGCCACCATGTTTACGTGAAATGATTCTTCGAGCTGGGTGTGTTTGTATAGAAAATTGAGAACCTTTTCTGGATGCGCTCCCTGTTTGAGATCGATCGCGATGCGCATATCCTTGTCTGATTCATCTCGGATACCCTTGATACCTTCGAGAGTTTTTTCTCGGACGAGGTCAGCGATCTTTATGATGAGCTCGGCTTTGTTTACACGATATGGGATAGAGGTGATGATGATCTGAGCGGTTCCCTTTTTATCCTCGGTGATCTCGGCCTCTCCACGCACGACGATACCTCCACGGCCGGTCGTATAGGCCTGGAGAATGTCTTTTTGACCATACATGATCGCTCCTGTTGGAAAGTCTGGACCCTTTATGAACTCCATGAGCTCCTCAGTGGTAGCGTCTTTGTTGTCGACGAGGTGAACCGTCGCATCGACGACCTCAGAGAGGTTGTGGGGAGCGATGTTGGTCGCCATACCCACCGCAATACCGAGGGTACCGTTGAGCAAGAGGTTTGGTACGGCTGTAGGCAGGACGGTAGGCTCTTTGCGAGTACCGTCATAGTTTGGGCGAAAGTTTACTGTCTCTTTGTCGATGTCGCGGAGGAGTTCGGCTGAGAGTCGAGACATTTTCGCCTCGGTATATCGCATTGCCGCAGCTGGGTCACCGTCGATACTACCAAAGTTTCCCTGACCGATGACGAGTGGATAGCGGAGTGAAAACGGCTGTGCCATCTTTACCATCGAGTCATACAATGCGACGTCACCGTGTGGGTGATAGTTACCGAGCACGTCTCCCACAACTACGGCTGATTTACGGAATTTTGCACCAAAGACAAGCCCCTTTTCATGCATTGCATAGAGGATACGGCGGTGTACAGGTTTTAGACCATCACGGATATCAGGGAGCGCACGGTCGGTGATGACTGACATCGCATAGTCGAGGAACGACTCGCGCATCTCTGTGGTGATGCTCCGTGATACGATTCCCTTTTGATTTTCCTGTTTTTCTTTTTCCATATTATTTCTTTTTGCCTGGTAGTACTTCGAGATCTGGGGCTACGTATACTTCACGTACTCCAAATCCAGTGCGGAACGAGTCAATAACGTTTGCTGAGAGTGCAGAGATCGTTTCGATCGGAGTTTTTTCTTTTTGAGCAATCTGCTTTTCGTTGAGGAAGAGGTTCTGACCAGAGAGCCAAAACATAAAGATGAACAAGGTGATCACACTCGACGCGAGCATGGCGATGTTTGACTTTACATGGTCTGGCTTTGTACGAAGATGGTCGAGATAGGTGCGCATGTTATTCTTTGTTTGATTCGAGCACGATCACTTCGACTTTTTTGCCTTCAAGATCCTTTCGCTTGAGCGTGAGTTTTGCTTCTGTTTTGTTCTGTGCTCCAGATTCTTTCAGAAATCCCTTTAGAGTCGCATCAGTAAATCGCATAGGGATCACGATATGTGGCTCGAGTGAGACTGCGAATTTGTGTGCTTTGCTTGCATCGAGGGTGTCGAGTGGTACAAAGAGTATGTCCACGGCCTCTAGCTCCTCCATCACATCGGCACCGAGAGTGGTATTGGCAAGCCCACCCAAAAACGTGATATTCATGTTTTCAAGTGACGCTGTATATATAGTATTTATCTTGTCCTTGCCTTCTGACAAAAGACCCTTTATAAATACCCCACCCACTTCGTACTCTCCAGGACCTGAGATAGTAAAGCTATTGGTACTATTTTTAACTTTTAAGACATCAGCAAAGGTGAGCGTAGTCTCACCGAATTGCATTCGATACACATCGTTTCCGAGATATGTGATAACCATGCTTACAGTATACTACTTTTTGGTTGTTTTATCAACGAAAGAAAGGGCCATTTTCTGCTCCTTTGGATCAAAAAGAGTGATTTTGAACTGATAGTTTTTACCGAGTTCGAGTGCAGCACGGAGCTTGTCCTCTGAGCCGAATTCTGATACGTGGACGAGTCCAGCGATACCCTCTTCGATACTCGCGAGTGCGCCATGTTTGTTGAACTTGATCACCACTCCGTCTACTACCTTGTCTTTCTTGTACTTTTTAGCAGCATTTACCCATGGATTTTCCTTGAGTGCCTTTATAGAGAGTGAAACTTTTCCGTCCTTGATTTCGATGATCTTTACCTTTACACGATCGCCGATCTTGTAGAAGAGGCGTGGATCCTCGACGAGTGACCAATCGATCTCAGAGATGTGGACGAGTCCTTCGAGTCCGTCTTCGATCTTTACGAATACACCAAAGTCGACGATACCAGTGACGGTACCTGTGACCTCGTCATTTACATTGAGCTTGCCGATGATACGCTCCTTGTCCTTTGATTCTGGGCTCTTTTCAGAGAAAATGAGCTTGCCCTCCTTTGGATTTGCAGAGATGATGGTGACCGCAATGCGCTGTCCGACGAGCTTTTTGAGCTCTTCGAGGATCTTGTCCTTGTCTCCATCCATTACGCGTGGATAGTGTTCAGCCTTGAGCTGTGACGCTGGGAGGAATCCTGTGATACCCTGCCATGCGATGATGAGCCCACCCTTGTTTGCTTCCATGACGGGGAGGTCGAGAGAGGTCTTGTTTTTGATCGCTTCCTCTGCCTCAGACCAGATGAGTGCCTGTCGAGCTTCCTTGAGAGAGAGTTCGATGTATCCTTCTTTGTGTTCGGTATCGATGATCTTTGCTGCGATACTGTCGCCGACATTGATCTTTTTGATGATATCTCGAGCAGTGATAAATTCCTTTCCGTAAATGATACCAGTACCGTATGGAGCGAGGTCTACGTAGACTGCCGCTTTTTCGATATTGATAACTGGACCTTCGATCACATCTCCGATAGCTGGTGGGTTGGGAATCGTTTCAGCGAGTTTGCCCATGAGCGTTGTCGGCTCCTTTTTTTCTACTACTTTTGCTACTTTTTCTGCCTTTGCCTCTGCTACTGTTTCTTCTGTCCCCTCTTCCTTCTTTGAAAGAATTTTTTCTTTTAGTTTTTTAAGCATTGTTTGACCCACAAGACCCGCTTTTTATTAATAATGGTACCAAAATGGTGCGGGGTTCCTTGTTTGTATGTAATTTTGTCTCACTTCTAAGAACCTCCGGATTCTAGCGCAAAATAGGCGTTTTGTCTAGTTACAAAAAGGAGATCCCGCATAAAGCAGGACCTCCTTTTTCAAAGGGGTCAATCCTCAATGAGGTCGGCCCGCCCGTGTCACACTTGTCCTTCGGGTAGTCAGGTTCGTATCAGTCGCTTCACGAACACTCACTATACGAATCGTATCAATCAACTGACGTGAACCCCTACCGTTGGGACCGTAACACAAGTCCAGTCGAGAGTCTTCTGTTTCTGGCTGAAACCACCACCCCTTACCGTGACTCCCTCTAAACCCCGATCTCTGTAACCATCGCTCGGCAACTTTGGGAGAAGAAGCCCGAACCAAAATTTGCGTTCCGCCAACCATTGGTATTTCAATCATGCAATACATAGTCCGTCCTTCGGTTTTGTCGTTATTTGTGTGCGTTTATTCTTATACAAACATATTTAACATGATATGTCAATTTCTTTGAAGATACGCTACCCAATAGTTTCTTTTATAACTCCGATTGTTCATCCGAGCGTAGTGAGTTTGTTTCTCCAGTTCTATAATTTTAAAATCCTTATAAGTCTCAAGAAAATCCTCCCTACTAAACACTCGCTCATAGAGGTCGAGCTCTTTCATATAGTATGTGTCTTTTTCTTTGCCTGGAGACATCTTTATCAGGTTTTTAGCATTATCATCTCCGTCTTTGCATAGTGCACGTACAAATACGTATCCACCTGGCTTGAGTACTCTATATATTTCTTTTATATATACAGCTCGCTCTGCATCATTGAGGGCATTTGAAGAAGTGACATCGAGGATGACATCGAATTCATTATCTTTAAATGGCAGTTCTTTACCAATATCTCCAACTCTTCCCAACCCGTGAGTATACGAAATAGCGGTCGGTGAAATATCGATTCCGACTACATCAGCTCCATATTCTTTAAAGTATTTTAGATTTCTACCGTTTCCACATCCTAGATCCAAAAGTTTCTTCCCTTCCATATCTTTTAAAAAACGTCGAAAGTCCTTTACCACTTGTTGCGGTTCACTGTTTAGAGACACCAGTTGTGGCTTTCTGTATTCCTTCTCCCACGCTTGGCCTTGTGACATATTGCGATTCTAGCATAGGTTTGGTAACATGTAATTACGCTTGTGAGGGCTCAGCCCTCCGCACGGTTTAGAAACTGTAAACAAGCCCAGAAAACCGCCCTCGTGCGGTTTTCTGTTTTTATAGACGATCAGTGAGTATTCGTTGCATTGTATTTTTATTAAGACTCCATGCTGGGATAATACTCCAGAAGATCCTTTCTCTACCATCCACCTCTTTGATGATCACTTTTATCCGATACGTGTGCTGAACCGCTATGAATTCATAGTAATTAACTTTCTGTAGCTTTTGCACCCACTTTCCATGACTTTTGACTCGTTCCCATTCATCAATAACCCTTATTCCCTGTAGTGTGCCGGATTTTTTAATAATTTCAGGAGCGTATTTAAAAAGTCTTAGGCGAGTCATCTGATCATCAACATTTCTTACACGAGTTTGATTTTTGAAATTTAAATGATCCCACCCCAAATAGTTAAAAGTGATGCGAGCAGAAAAATAGGGACAGTACTGTTGACCTATACTTTCATACAATTTCTTGGTTTCTCCTTTAAGTGTTTCTAAATCCTCCTCCATCCACTCACTTTAGCAAAAGAGAGATAACATTTTGATAACAAAATAATGAAATCTTTCTAACAGAACTACTTTCCATTAAATCTACCCATCGCGATCTCTCTCCCCTCCTCAATTATAGTGTCGATCGCCTCGATCGCTGTCTTTATCATCTTTTTTATGACCTTCATCTCTGCTTCTTTGAATTCACCGAGGATGAATTTCTCTATTGCCCCGTCACCATGCGGTACTTTTATCTTTCCAGTAGGAGTAGTCGGGGCGACACCTATGCGTACACGCACAAATGCCTCAGTTTTCAGTGCTTTTATAATAGATGCGAGACCATTGTGTCCTCCAGCGCTGCGATTGTAGGAAATACGGATAGATCCGAGCGGGAGATTGAAGTCATCATAGACCACGATGAGCTTTTCAGGATTCTTTATCTGTGTCGCAATCGCTTTTCCAGTCACATTCATAAATGAATCAGGAGTGATCACCTTTGCTTTCTTGTGAGCAACTTCTGCGTATGCGTCGGTGACCATGCGTCCGGTATTGTGACGAGTATTTTCATACTCTTCGCCTGGATTTCCAAGTCCAACAATGATGTATGCCATGGACAGAGTATAGCATATCGTCTAAAATGGTATGCATATGAAAGAAACGCTGAAATTTATCCTCACGGTAGCTATCATCGTTATTCCTATTCGTACGTTTGTTGCACAGCCATTTATCGTAAAGGGCCCGTCGATGGATCCAGCGTTCGCCACAGGACACTATCTCATCATCGACGAGCTCTCGTACTACTTTACCGATCCAAAACGTGGCGAGGTCATCGTCATGAAGTATCCAAAAGGACCAAAAACGTATTTTATAAAACGAGTCATCGGTCTCCCTGGTGAAACAGTCACCATAAAAGATGGAAAAGTGTCTATCACTCAGAAAGACGGCACCACTTTTGAGCTCAACGATGATTTTGTAGATGCAAAAAACAAAATCAGCGACAATTCAAAGACCACCCTCCTCGATGACGAGTACTTTGTGATGGGTGACAACCGCGCAGAGAGTGCTGACTCACGATCATGGGGACCGCTTCCACGAGATCTCGTCGTGGGACGTGCATTTTTGAGACTGTTACCGATATCCCAGATCGATCTATTCCCTGGAAAAGTAACCATACATCCGTAAATGAAAACAAAAAAGACTTCCGACCCGGCCTACATCAACCATACCTTTCTCGACAAGATAGGCGAGATACCGGTGTACTATGGGTTTTCTGCTCACAAGACTATTGAGATAAAAAAGAGTGATCTCGACCGTGCCAAAGACATGCTCGATGGTGACTATATCGCTGAGGATGACAACAGTCGCCTCCCCCTCCATGTCGAAGAAAAAGTAGCGCTCCTCCGTACATATGAGGAGGAAAAAATGATCGACAAGACACACCCGATCATGCTCTACATCCGTGATTCGTACAAAAATCCAAATAAAAAGTCTTCGACGTTCCCTCGCTATGCCGATCTCGAAATCCTCGGCAATGACAAAAGCATCGCTGAGGCAACCCTTATCCAGACCACCTGCACTATGCTCCGTGAAGAAGGGTTCGAGGACATCACGGTAGATATAAACAGTATCGGCGACAAGGACTCTATCGCCCGTTTTACCCGCGAACTGGGCAACTACTACCGAAAACACATTGGTGATATGCATGCAGAGTGCCGTCAGGCCTTTAAATCAGATCCCCTCGAGCTCCTCGCGTGTACAAATGAGAAATGTATGGAGATAAATGGAAATGCCCCTCGTTCGATCCACCACCTCACCGAAGCGAGCCGCGTGCATTTCCAGGAAGTGCTCGAATTCCTCGAGACACTCGATATTCCATATAACATAAACAACAACCTGATTGGGAACAAAAAGTACTGTTCTGAAACCATTTTTGAAATAAAACAAAATAAAAAGACTTTGGCCGTCGGCGTGCGCTACGATAGTCTCTCAAAAAAGCTCGGCTTCAAAAAAGAGCTCGCAGGGGTTGGTGTATCCATCCTCGTAAAACGTAGTCCCGAGCTCAAGAAAGAACTAAAGAAAACAAAGCGTCCATGGGTATACTTTGTGCAACTCGGGTTCGAAGCAAAACTCCTCTCCCTCCCCGTGATCGAGATCCTCCGCAAGGCCAAAATCCCTGTATTTCAGTCTCTCCCAAAGGACAAGCTCGGCGCTCAGGTCAGCATGGCAGAACGTATGCATATTCCCTATACGATGATCATGGGTAAAAAGGAGGCAGTCGAAAAGAGTGTCATCGTCCGTCACAATGAGACTCGTTCGCAGGAAACCATCCTCATTTCTGAGTTGGGTGCGTACATGAAGAAACTAGAAAAATAGCTAGTACTTTACACATATATAAAAGTATGATATTGTCATACCAGAACTCAACCAAAGGATTCGCTTGACCTTCCACGAAATAGCAGGATTGACCTCTCTGGGATTCATGATCATCGGAATGTTTCCATACGTCGGCAGCATTGTCTGGCCGAAAACACCTGAGGAGAGGACGACGCCGAACCGCGTCTCATACTTCATCTGGTGCGGACTGAGCATCATCAACTACTTTGCCTACAAGGCATCGGGTGAAAAGGAGACGCTGTGGCTTCCCTTCATCGGCATCTTCACATCAGGAACCATCTTTCTTCTATCCTTTAAGTGGGGTGAAAAGGTGTGGTACCCGGTCGATAAGTACTGCCTGGGGCTGGGACTACTGGCTCTTGTCGGATGGTGGTTTGTCGGCGCCCTCGCGGCCATAATCATCATCGTTGTTGCAGACGCACTTGCCGTCATCCCCACTGTTGCCAAAATCGTCCGGAATCCATTCAGCGAGAACATTCCCGGATGGTCATGTGGACTCTTTGCAGCGATCGCAAACATCTTCGCTATCAAGGACCTGACCTGGGCGAATGGCATATACAACGGCTACATGCTGTGTTCGTTCCTCAGCATTCTCATCCCACTCATTTACGGCCGCTACCAGCGCCGCCTTGGCGCGCCGGTATTCCTGTTGCATCGTGGCCACGTCCTCGG
>CAZNYP010000005.1:0-49246 GCA_964577365.1 uncultured Candidatus Saccharibacteria bacterium | reverse complement strand
CAGCGCCGCCTTCAAGGAGCATCGCCTTGAGGCGGTGTTTTCTTTTACGGTTGCTTCTCTGACATTCATGTGTTAAGATAGCACCCATATGGCAACAAATGTAGAAGTAACCCGAAATGCAAACGAGAACACCCTCGGTGTTCTTCGACGTTTTACTAAGAAGGTCCAGGGCTCTGGAGTCCTTCCTCGAGTACGCAGTATCCGATACGCTTCACGAGTACTCTCTTCATACAAGGTCAAAAAGAAGACCCTAAAGACCCTCGCTCGACGCGCCGAAGTAGCAGAACTCATAAAGCTCGGCAAGATGACAGAAAAGACTTCTCGATATGGTCGTTAATGAGACCCCCTCGGTCATCCCCTCTCACGATTTTAAGGCAATGAAAGAAAAAGTACTCGGAAAAGAGTACGATTTGTCCGTTGTTATCGTTTCTCGCGAGAAAATCCAAGCACTCAACAAGCAGTATAGAAACATCGACGCTCCCACCGATATCCTGAGCTTCCCACTTTCAAAAACTGAGGGTGAGATTTTTATAAACCCAGAAGAAACCGAAAAAATGGCTCCGGACTTTGATAGAAGTTACGAAAATTTCTTCGCATTCCTCTTTATCCACGGTTTGGTTCATTTGGCGGGATACGATCATGGTAGTACAATGGAGAACATAGAAAAGAAGTATTGTGAATACTTCCGTATCTAGACTTCATGTCACCACGTTCCATTGTCACAGGTATTGATATCGGCACATACCAAGTAAAGGTTGTGATCGCTTCTACTCATGAACTAAATGAGAAAGGTTTTCCGCGCGTCTTGGGTACAGGTACTTCAGAGACACGAGGGATCCGCCACGGCTATGTGATCCATCCCGAGGACGTCGCTCGCAGTGTCCACGTCGCAGTCAAAAATGCTGAGCGCGCCGCAAAGGTCCGTATAAAAAGAGCATTCGTTTCAGTCGGTGGTATCGGCCTCGGTACCATCACCTCTACCTGTGCGACCATCATCACTCGTGCCGATCTCGAGATCACACCGCTTGATATCCAAAAGCTCCACGCACAGTGCGAAAAAGACATCCCAGCAAATGCTATTTTAAATAAAAAGATTATTCATCAGGTCCCACTCCACTACAAAGTCGATGGAAAACCAGTACTCGGAAAACCAGAAGGGATGAAGGCAAATCGTCTCGAGGTCAAAATGCTCTACGTGACCTGTCTCGAGCATCATGTAAACGACATCCTCCACTCGATCGAGAGCGCCGGTATCGAGGTCCAGGACGTCATGGCGAGCCCTATCGCTGCATCACTCGTTACCCTTTCAAAAACCCAAAAGATCGCTGGCTGTGTCCTTGCAAATATCGGTGCCGAGACCGTCTCGATCGCTGTATTTGAGAACAATATGCCGATCTCACTCGAAGTATTTCCGATCGGTTCTACTGATATCACAAACGACATCGCACTTGGCCTCAAAGTCCCACTCGAAGAAGCGGAACAAATAAAAATAGGAGCAATCACTGGTACTGCTATTCCTCGTAAAAAACTAGAGGATATCATATATGCCCGACTCACCGATATATTTGAACTCATTGAGGCTCATTTGAAAAAAATCGGTCGCAGCGGACTCCTCCCCGCCGGCATCATCATCACTGGTGGTGGATCTGGCCTCGGTACAGTAGACGATTTTGCAAAAGCAGCCCTACGCCTCCCTGCACGCATCGGAACTATACACTCACAAGCAAACGAAAAAGACGCCTTTAAAGATTCGACCTGGGCAGTCGCCTATGGCCTCTGTATTCTCGGTATAAATGCTGATGAAGGACCAAATCTCCACAACGGAATGGTGGCTCTAAAACGAACCAGAAACGCCATAATCGCTCTATTCAAACAGTTTTTGCCTTAATATACCCTATCTGTTATGATGGGGGTATTAACTACTGAAACACATGCCCAACATTACCCCAGATATAGAAGCATTCGCGCGAATAAAAGTGATCGGAGTCGGAGGTTCTGGAAAGAACGCTACGAACCACATGGTCAACTCAAAAGTAAAGGGGGTTGATTTCATCACGATCAACACTGATGCACAGGACTTGCATCGTTCGCTCGCAAAAAAGAAAATTCACATCGGGAAAAATCTCACCCGCGGTCTTGGTACTGGCATGAATCCAGAGATCGGTCGTCGTGCAGCCGAAGAAACTCGTGAAGAGATCCAGGAAGCGATAAAGGGCGCCGACATGGTCTTTGTCACCTGTGGAGTCGGAGGTGGAACAGGTAGTGGCGTGAGTCCACTCGTCGCACGTATTGCAAAAGAGTTAGGAGCTCTCACTGTTGCCGTCGTTACAAAGCCATTTGCATTCGAAGGTCTCCAGCGTTCAAAGATCGCTGATGCTGCACTCGACGAACTCCGCAAAGAAGTGGATGCGATCATCGTCATCCCGAACGATCGCCTCCTCTCGATCATCGACAAGAGCACCACGATGAAAAATGCATTTGCGATGTGTGACGAGATCCTCCGCCAGGCAGTCGAGGGTATCTCTGACCTCATCACCACTCCAGGTATCATCAACATCGACTTTGCCGACATTCGTGCTGTCATGGAAAATGCTGGTTCAGCGCTTATGGGTATCGGTTCTGCATCAGGCGAAAACCGCGCGATCGAAGCCGCAAAACAAGCGATCAATTCCCCTCTTCTCGACCTCTCTATCCATGGTGCAAAGGGCGTACTATTTTCTATTGCAGGTGGCGAGGACCTCACTATGTTCGAGATCCAGGATGCAGCAAAGGTCATCACCGAGTCTATCGATCCACAGGCAAAAGTCATATTCGGTACTATTCGTGATGACAAGCTAAAGAAAAACGAGATCAAGATCACCGTCATCGCCGCAGGCTTCCCAGAAAACCAACAGGCTGCTCCACAAGCAAAATCAATGTTCCAAACAGTCGAGACGCCTATCATGCCTGAAAAGAAGAAAATATTTCACTCACCACTCTCATCACCAGCCCCAGCACCAGTCGCAAAACTCGAAGAAGACCGCCCGGCTCCAAAGAAAGAAGTAGAGGATGACGATGACTGGGGTGCAGTCCCTGCCTTTTTGCGCAGAAGTAAGCTAAAATAGATACATGATATATGACCTCGCGATAGTAGGTGGCGGTCCAGCTGGCGTAGCCGCTGGCGTCTATGCTGCACGCAAAGGACTAAAGACACTATTCATCACCAAGGACTGGGAGAGTCAGAGTGTAGTATCCGAAGGCATCGAGAACTGGATCGGTACAGTAAAGATCGCTGGAAAAGATTTTTCAAAAAGCCTCGAGGAACATCTCCGTGCCTATGCGAGAGATGCAGTCGACATAAAAGTTGGGGAGATATGTGAAAAGATTTCGGCTGGATTTAAAATAAAAACAAACAAATCCGAATACGAGGCCAAAACAGTCCTCATCACGACCGGTAGCATGCGCAAAAAGCTCGAAGTAAAAGGAGCTGACGTCTTTGAACACAAGGGTCTCACCTACTGTGCTTCGTGTGATGGTCCTCTTTTTTCTGGGGCTGATGTAGTCGTTGTGGGTGGTGGAAACGCTGGGTTTGAGAGTGCTGCGCAGCTCCTCGCGTATTGTAAATCGGTCACTCTTTTAAATCGTAGTGACGGTTTTCGTGCTGATCCTGTGACTATCGAAAAGGTGTCTCAAAATCCTCATTTTAAAATAATAAAAAACGCAAACATTCAGGAAGTCGTAGGAGACAAATTTGTAACTGGTATACGATACAACGACACTCTCCTCCCTGTTGCTGCTATTTTCGTCGAGATCGGCTCTGTTCCTACCACCTATTTTGCAAAAGATTTGGTACAGACAAATGCGAATGGAAACATCATCGTCGATCCGCGTACACAACGTGCAAGTCTCGAGGGTGTGTGGGCTGCTGGAGACTGTACTGATGGACTCTATCATCAAAACAATATCGCTGCGGGAGATGCGGTAAAGGCGCTCGAGGATATTTATCTATATCTCAAGGCCTAACCTTTATACTGATATTATAGCAAATTTGACAAATTATTACTAGTCTTGTGTCAAAATGATATATACCCTACTATGATGGTATGGAATATTCATTTTTTGAATTGTTCAATTTTTATAAGAGATTTTACAAGGGATTCGGTTTCAGATTGTTTTTTGCGTCAATAATACGTGCAGTAGGTGCTGTCCTTCTTTTATACAGCGCATATGCGATTTCACAGATCGTCGTTCTTTTGATAAAGATACACGAACCAGGAACACTGCAGGATATCCTGATGGTACTCATCATATGGGGTGTCATTTCTCAGACACGCTACCTCTTGATTTACTGGGCAAAGATGATTTTCTTCGACGTCAATGAAAAAATCGGTCTTGATGTCGAGAACCAGGCGGTAGAATACATTTCAAAAATCGACATCTCGTGGCATGAACGTGAAAACACAGGAAACAAGACGAAAAGAATCACACGTGGCGCAAGCGCTATCCGAACTGCGAATCGCGCGTGGATCATTCATCTCATCGAAATATTTGTCGGTTTTTTTGGAGTCATTTTTATCATATCCCGTTTTGACAAGATTCTATCTCTCTTCGTGGTGATATACCTATCTATATATTTCATCGCATCTACCTATTTCAAAAAGAAGTACGTCACAGCAAACCAAGCAAAAAATATTGCTGAAGAACAGTACGGGGGTATTATTCATGAATTTGTTGCAAACATACGAAGTATAAAGGTGCTCGACATGCGCGGGGGTCTTTTGGGAGAGACATACGGCCTAACAAAAATACTTCTTGAAAAAGTTCATACGAGCATCACCTGGTATCACTTTCAAATTCTTGTTAGAGCAAGTGCCGAGAACATGGGTCGTATTTCACTATATATTTTTGTGGTATATGGCATCTTCAACGGACACTACGAGCTCGGTTTCTTTGTATTGTTTGTAAACTATATGGGAAATATCACTAGCTCTATCACTGAGCTTACAAATGTTTCGCAGGATCTGGCGATCGCTCGCAACGATGCAAATCGTCTGCTCGAATTTTTCAAGACGCCGATCACCATTGACGACGAAAAACACAAAGTATCATTCCCTGCTGACTGGAAGTCGCTCCATGTAAAAGATGTCTCATTCTCGTATGGCGGAAGTAATGCGCTATCAAATATAGATTTCTCTATCAAGAAAGGAGAAAAAGTGGGCATCGTCGGACTCTCTGGATCAGGAAAAAGTACTCTGTTCAAAATACTCTTAAAAGAATATGAAGCAACTATTGGTGATGTATACATCGATGAGACTCCTGTGAAATCTATAAAAAAGTCTGACTACCTCAAACACACTACTGCAGTGCTGCAGGAAACCGAAGTATTCAACATGTCTCTCAAGAAAAATATCATCATTTCAAATCTATCTGCAGAACATGATACAGAATTGTTCGCACGCGCTATTGAGACCTCTCACGTGCAGGACTTCCTCCACAAGCTCCCTCAGGGCGTCGACACACTGATCGGAGAAAAAGGGGTCAAACTCTCAGGTGGTGAGCGTCAGCGTGTGGGCATTGCGCGTGCGATATTTAAAGACCCACAGATCCTACTACTCGACGAAGCGACCTCTCATCTCGACGTCGAATCCGAGGGAAAGATCCAGGATTCACTGCATCAATTCTTCAAAGGGATCACCGCTATCGTCATCGCGCACCGACTTTCAACTATAAAAGAAATGGATCGTATCATCGTGATTGAAAATGGTACTATCATCGAGCAAGGTACCTTTGACGAGCTCCATGCAAAAGACGCACGCTTCCGCGAGTTCTGGGACAAACAGTCGCAGGTATAATCATTGATATATAACGCTATTTGTGCTCATATATAGACAGAATGAGCTGTTACCACTGCATGGGTTGGCATTGGCGCAATCGAAAGTATTGCCCGAACTGCCGACCACCCACCCCAGTCAACACACCGGACAAAACCGTCCTCGTCATCCGCGCTCCGCGGACCGCAGAGCAGGAGGAAAAGATGAATGCGGCGATCGCACGATACCGCAGCATCAAACCAGTCTTTGTTTTCTCCTCACCTGTTCCCGAAGTGGAACAGGTGGCACGACGTATCGCCGATAGTTTTGGCGTGACGGTACAAGTCAGTCTGCTCTTAAAGGCAGGTCGCGGGCTAAACCCTCGCGCGATCGAGCTCCTACTGCCCACCGAAAAAGGTGTCGGACTGTACATCTTCATGACGCATGCGCCGCACGTAAAACTCGCTTACCGTGAGTGGTACCGCACCTTTTACTGCGTCTCGCGTCCTGCACCGATCGAGGTTGCACACGGAGATGTTCTCCTCGTCGACTTCACCGCGCGTGTTGTACGAAAACTCTGATCAAAAACCGCCGGCTCCTCGTGAGGAGCCGGCGATCTTTTTGAACTCAGATAACCTCTCTCAATAAGGGCTCCTGCATCACCACGTGACTACACCCGTACTGAGCGAAGATCGAATATCCATTTAAAATATATTTCTTGATCTCTCCAACAATGTATGTGTCCCGGATACCACTCGACTTTGCCGCTACTTTGTTGATAACTGTTTTTTGTTCCACTGGATTCACAATGTTGTAGAAAAAATCTGTATCGTTTTCATCAAATACCGCTTGAAACAAACTGGTGTGAATTTTCTTCATCGACTCAAGAGAAAAATCAAAGCCTGCCCAGCCGCTCTCCTCTTTATCACGATCTAGGTACCTATTTATATACTTCTCAAAACTTAGTTCTGAGTTCTGCATGCGGCCCCACTGGTGTACTGCACGAGCGTAATAGTAGTACTGGATTTCATCTTTTGAAAACTCCTTCTCCAACTCCTCTCGCTCATATTTTCCTTGTGGCTCGGGTGAGTACGTTTCTATACCTTCTTGTCTAGCTAAATAGGTGGCGAGACCCATTCCACCGTGCTTGATGATTGATTGTTCTTCACTCACCTCTATAGGTGGTATTCCACCCTCAACAAATACGATTCGTTTTGTATCTTTGGTTTTCCAAAGAAAGTCATTCCAGAACTTCCTCTGTTCAACCCACTCAGTATCAGCAGGATTAAACGAGTGTCTTTCTCCAAAATAGTATAAAAAATTTGATCCTGATTTAATTGAAAAAGTATAAGGAGTTTTATGTCTTATCTTTGAATATTCTTCGTACGACATCAAGGGCATGGTATAGATATGATAACATGCACTATATTTGGTGACCCTACAGGGAGTCGAACCCTGCTTCCAGCCTTGAAAAGGCCGTGTCCTAGCCGATAGACGATAGGGCCATGTACGCAACAATATAACATTTTTTGAAGAATTGGCAACGTGTTACAATATACCGATGCACAAACGAGATGTATCGGTCATCGTACTCATAGACAAAAACAAGCGTATCCTGTTACAACACCGCGATGATCAAGCTACCCGTTTTGCTCTCGAATGGGGATTCTTTGGAGGAGGAATGAAAGACGGCGAGACACCGATACAGACCCTGTGGCGTGAGATTCGCGAAGAGCTCTCATACTCCCTCAAGGACCCCCAGCTCATCTGGCAGCAGGACTATACGATCCCTGAGTGCAAAGAAATGGGAACTGAGTACGTCTTTACCGAGACATACGACGGCTCTCCCCTACATCTCTCCGAAGGTGGAGCGATGCGGTGGTGCACGCTCGCAGAGATGAAGAAGCTGCCGATGAATGCAGTAGATAGACGGGTGGTTGATTTTTTGGTAGAGTATTTTGGCAGTTAAATAAACGCAGTTAGCTGTCTTGGTAGGCCCACAAATAAGCGCGGTTAGCTCAGTTGGTAGAGCATCTCATTGACGTTGAGAGGGTCAGAGGTTCGAATCCTCTATCGCGCACATGATCATCCTCGGTATCGAAACAAGCTGTGACGAAACAGCACTAGCGCTCCTCGAGGTGAATGGAGAACACTACACCGTCATCGACAGCCTCATTCACTCTCAGGTAGATGTACACCGCGAATACGGTGGTGTTTTCCCTATGATGGCAAAGCGAGAACATGAAAAGAATCTCCCGATTTTGTACAAAGAAATCATTGAAAAGAATCCGGTGAAAATAGACCGCATCGCCGTGACCTATGGTCCAGGACTGGAACCTGCCCTCTGGACCGGAGTGACCTTTGCGCAGACCCTGGGACTGCCTGTGGTGCCTGTAAACCATATGGAGGGACATATCCTCGGTAGTCTCATTGATGAGAAAAATAAAAAGCTATACCCGGTCAATTTCCCTGCCCTCGCCTTTCTTTTAAGTGGCGGTCATACAGAGCTCGTTTTGATGGAGGGAATAGGACAATATAAAATCCTCGGCAAAACCCGTGACGATGCAGTGGGCGAGGCCTACGACAAAGTCGCACGCATGCTCGGTCTACCATACCCAGGCGGACCAGAGATCGCTCGCCGTGCACGTGAGCAACGTGAAAAAAACATCACCTGCCCCATCACCCTCCCTCGTCCAATGCTCCATTCAAAAGATCTCGATTTTTCTTTTGCAGGACTAAAGACTGCAGTACTCTATGCACTCAAGGAACATGCCGAGATACTAGGTATCGAGAGAGAATTCGAAGAAGCAGTAAAAGACGTACTTGTTTCAAAATTAAAGTCAGCTATAGATGAATACGGCCCACAGACGCTCATCATTGGAGGCGGCGTCTCTGCAAACGACTATCTCATAGAAAATTTCAAAAAGGTTTCTCCAATTCCCTTTTATGCACCGACAAAACACATCGCCGGTGACAATGCCGTGATGATCGCCCTTGCCGGAGCGTTTGGTACAGTGAAAACAGAGATAAAGACCCACGGCAATCTCTCTCTATAAAACAAAAACACCCGCCGAAGCGGGTGTTTTTGTTTCTGCTATTAATTACAGAATGGAGCGGTAATTGCGTTCCAGATCCATTTAAAGAATGAACCAATCTTTGAACCTGCACTTGAAACGTTTGCTGCGTTACCAGTTGAGGTTGCTGTGGTTGTAGCCTTTGTTACTTCTACGTCCTTTGGGATAGTAGTAGTTGGCTTGTCAAAGATAGTACCGACTGCTGGAACACCTGTCTTTGTGATAGTTGTACCAGTAGTAGCATTTACCTTGATTTCAGAACCATAGATGACTCGTGAACCTACGATAGCAACTGGGCGAACAAAGTATGTTACACCAGGAGCCATAGTAAATGTGTGTGAGTGTTTTGTAGTCGCACCAGAGACCGCTGTACCTGCTGCATACCCATAAAACTGAGTAGCATTTGTTGGTACGGTGAGTGAAAGTGGTCCGTAAACGAGCATACCCTGTGCATTAGGATTGGTATCCCAAGTAACAGTAGCTTTGCTTCCGACTACATTCACGTTGACGTTGGTGAGGCTTGCAGTGACGCGAGTACCTCCACCTGAACGTCGTCGATTTGATGAACCTCCGTTTGATGATCCATTGTCTGGATTACCTCCGTTTGAAACTGTTCCCGCAGAGTCAGGATTTGACTGACTTCCAGGAGCTGTTCCGCGAGTACCTGCAGAGTCAGAATTTGACTGCCCAGTAGGAGCATCACCTCGTGTTCCAGCTGAATCAGGATTTGACTGACTTGATGGAGCAGCGAATGCTACAGTCGTGAGCGCAAGAGTCGCAATGAGTGCTGAACTAACGATTTTGATAATGTTTTTCATATATTTTTTTAGTAAAATAAAAAAGGTATGCAATTACCTTTACATGATTAGTATATCATAGTATAGAAAAAAGTCAAGCCCTCGCCCTATATAAAAAGAATCAGCGCCACCTCCCGAAGGAAATGGCGCTGTAAGGCTATCTGGAGCCCGTTTTGGTCAGTCGACCGTGGTGAAGCGGAAAAATCGCGCTTCACCGGGAACAAAAACCTGTTCCGTGCCTGAGACGTTCCCGATGAGCAGGTTTGGCTCGTAGGGCTTGTCGCTGTTGCCGACCCAGAGCGTGTAGCTCCGGCCGTTGTACCCGTTGACGCCGACAAAGGCGCCGCTGGGAACATCGAGGACTGTGCCGTCATCCAGAGTGACCTGGCCGGCAGGAATCGGAGTGACCACCAGTCCGCTCGGAATGAGGGCGTTGTAGCCAACGGTGGACAACGTGCTGAACGTGCTGCCCTTTTCGGGAATCAGCAGACGTTGCTTGGTGCCAAACCGGTTGTTGTTGTCGACCTCGATCCACTTCGTGACCACCTCGAGGGTGTCTGTGTAAGTCTTGGTGGGCACGAGAAGTGCCACGACCGTGACCCGGATGTCCGATGCGCCGGATTCGAGGAGTTCACCGTTACGGAAGCCGACAGCAGTGCTGCTGTAGCCCCGAGGCGGGAGGAAGGTGCGGGTCTCATTGAGACCGGCATCCTGCTCACAGGTGTTGTAAACCTGGATCTCAGCGAGTGAAGTGTCGAACCCTTCGAAGCACCTCACGACCCAGAGGTTGTACGGCGCGAGGCCGAGACTCTTGGTCAGGTGACGAGGCTCGAGAACCTGGATGTTGTTCGCCGGAAGGCGACCAGCCAGCACTTCGTTGATCGCCGCGCGGGCGAGGGCCGGAAAGGCCGGGTCGTCCGCGTAGGGCAGCTCGAGCCACACGTTGGTGGCATGAAGTGTCGGGTACCCGACAGGTCCACTCTGGACCCCGACGGGATCCACCGGTTCGCTCATGCGTCCAATGGACGACCGCGTGACCGGCTTGTTGGTTCCGTAGGCGGAGTCCTTGTTGGAGACCGACGTGGGCGCCGCACTCAAGGAGACGATGGCCGCGAGGGCCACCACGAGACTGAGGATGTTTTTCATAGGAAACAATTGACAGAGATCAGTGATTTTTGCCGTCGAGGTATTAAACACACATAGCACACGCTACATATATACCCTTCGGACCTACCGATTATCCTATCATAAAGACTGGACAAAGTCAAGTACCTATGCTATACTATTTCCATCAGGCTTCCTAGAAACCGTGTGTTAGGCAGCCTGGGAAAATGTCTCGTCCTGCTGTGTTGCAGATGACGAGACATCTTTTTTTTGCTATATTTAAAGCCATGAATGAGAAATTCCTCAAACCCTATGATCCCATCGCCACTGAGGATCGTATATATGAACAGTGGGAAAAAAGTGGTTATTTCAATCCTGACAACCTCCCTGCCCGACACAAGGAACCTTTTACTATTGTTATGCCTCCCCCAAATGCAAACGGTGACCTGCATGTAGGCCACTCCCTTTTCATTACCCTTGAAGACATTATGACTCGCTACAAACGTATGCGCGGATTTAAAGCCCTATGGATTCCTGGAGCTGATCATGCTGGTTTTGAAACACAGATTGTATACGAAAAGAAATTGGAAAAAGAAGGTCGCTCTCGTTTCAAGATGGATCCGCAGGATCTGTATAAAGAGATCTACGCATTCACTATCGAGAACAAAGCAAAGATGGAAAACCAGGTCCGCAAAATGGGTGCATCATGTGACTGGTCTCGAGAACGATTTACCCTTGATCCAGATATTGTAAAAGAGGTTCAGAAGACATTCGTCAAAATGTATGACGATAACTTGGTTTACCGTGGAAAGAGGACAGTAAACTGGTGCCCAAAACATCAGACCTCCCTGTCAGATGTAGAAACTATATCTGTCGAAGAAAATACTCCTTTTTATACTTTCAAGTATGGTCCGTTCGAAATAGGTACTGTGCGACCCGAAACAAAGTTTGGCGACAAATATGTCGTAGTTCATCCTGATGACAAGAGATACGCGCAGTACAAACATGGCGATACATTTGATCTCGAGTGGATCAACGGACCGATCAAAGCAACACTCATAAAAGATACCGCAATCGACATGGAGTTCGGGACTGGAGCAATGACGATCACTCCGTGGCATTCTCAGATAGACTTTGAGATCGCGGACAGACACAAGCTCGATATGGAACAGATCATCGACGAACGCAGTAAACTCCTCCCTATTGCGGGTGAATTTGCTGGAATGAAAATATCCGAAGCTCGATTAAAAATCGTGGAGAAACTTGCACAAAAGGGACTTTTGGTAAAAACAGATACCGACTATAAAAACGTAGTGAAGAAATGCTACAAATGTGAACAGCCGATCGAGCCTCAGGCAAAAGAGCAATGGTTCGTAAAGATGAAACCGCTCGCCGAGCTCGCACTCAAAGCCGCAAAAGATGGCTCGCTCAATTTTATTCCAGAAAACTATCAGAAGATTTTCTGCTATTTCATGGAAAATACACTCGATTGGAATATCTCACGACAAATCGTCTGGGGGATACCGATCCCTGCATGGTTCAAAGACGGCGAGGTGAAAGCAAGCATCGATTCGCCTGGTGAAGGCTGGAAAAAAGATACCGATACATTTGATACTTGGTTTTCTTCGGGACAATGGCCGGTGCTGGTCACCCCACCGAGTTACTTCCCTACAAATGTTATGGAGACCGGCTATGACCTCATCTTCAAGTGGATCCCACGCATGGTGATATTTGGTCAGTATCTGAAAAACACGGTACCTTTTAAAGATGTATACCTCCACGGTCTCGTAAATGATGCAAAGGGAAAAAAGATGAGCAAGAGTAAGGGTAATGTAATGAACCCACTTGAACTGACTGCAAAATACGGTACTGATTCATTGCGTATTGCACTCGTCATCGGAAACCCACCAGGAAGTGACACCGCTCTTTCTGAAGACAAGATACGAGGCTATAGAAATTTTTCAAACAAGCTCTGGAACATCACTCGATTTATCTATACAAATTGCACCGCCACAGATGCCCTCAACGAACGTGATCAAAAGATCATGGATGATTTCGACGCACTCCTCAAAGAAATCACAAAAGAAATGGATGAGTACAAGTTTTATCTTGTTGGTGAAAAACTCTATCACTATGTCTGGCATGAGTTCGCAGACAAGATCATCGAAGAGAGCAAGCCACTTATCTCTGAACCTTCACGCCAGAGTCTCCTTTTGCAAATCCATAAAAAGATCCTGATCGCTCTACACCCTTTTATGCCTTTTATCACCGAAGAGATCTGGTCTACCAACGAGAAATCCCCACTGATTGTCGAACCGTGGGTGGTATAATACAAGGATGATCACCCAGATCTTCTACGCGATACTATCCGGCCTCCTTCCAGCACTATTGTGGTTGTGGTTTTGGCTTCGTGAGGACAATCTCCATCCCGAGCCACGTGAACGCGTGATGAAAACATTTATTGCTGGTATTTGTGTCGTCCTTTTTGTCCTCCCTGTGCAAATGTTTTTTAGTAGCACGATCGATCATGAGAGTAGCAAGTATCTGATCTGGGCATTTACCGAAGAGTTTTTTAAATTCCTCGCTGCATGGATCGTCGCCATATCGACCGACGTCATGGACGAGCCGATCGATGCAGTCATATACATGATCACGGTTGCACTGGGCTTTGCCGCCATCGAAAACACCCTTTTTGTGCTCAAACCTATCTTTGAAGGTGACCTCATCCGCTCGATCGTCACTACAAACCTCCGTTTTATCGGCGCTACGCTCCTCCACGTCGTTTCTTCTGCCTCTGTGGGACTTTGTATCGCTATGGCCTTTTACCACAGTCGAGAAACCCGCAGAATCGCTCTCATTTCTGGACTTATCCTCGCCACCGCATTGCATACTGCCTTTAATCTCTTTATAATAAAGACATCAACAGATGAGACCTTGAGAATATTCTCTGCCGTCTGGATAGCAGTCGTTATATTATTGTTCCTATTTGAAAAAGTAAAAACTATTACACCAAACCATGTCTAAAAAATCATTCTTTGAACGCTTGACCGGTACCGTAAAACTCGACGAGAGTGATTTCGATGACGTGGCACCTCTCCCAAAAACCAAGGCAAAAGAAATAGAGCCAGACGAAGAGGAAAAATCTCCATTTGAACAAGAAGAAAAAGTAGGACAGCTCACCGTCGATGTCTATCAGACCGCTGATCATATCGTCATCAAAACTATGGCTGCAGGAGTGCGCCCTGAGGACCTCGATATCACTATCACTCGTGATATGGTGACTATCCGTGGCAAGCGTGAGGAGGAGCGTGCGATCCAGGAGGACAACTACTTTATCCGTGAGCTCTACTGGGGTTCATTTGCTCGTACTGTCACCCTTCCTGAGGAGGTGGATGTAGAAGAGGCTGAAGCTGTAGAAAAGCATGGGCTCCTCATTTTAAAGCTTCCAAAGCTCGACAAAAAGAGACTTACAAAGTTGAAGGTGAAGACGCTCTAGAAAAGTGGACCACGTCGGTTCTTTTGCCGTCCTTCACTCGTGCACCTTTAAATACTCCGTCTGATACAAATCCTGAATTTTCTAGGACTTTTTGCATGCCGCTATTTCCTGATTCGATTTCTGCGCTTATATACTGAATACTCAGATTTTGAGACGCATAGTTGACGAGTGCTTTTACCACCTCTGTAGCTACTCCTTTGCCCCAATATGTCTTATCACCGATCACTATACCAAGCTCGGCTGTTTTGTGATGTAAATTTATTTCAAATAGAGAAACAGTGCCGATGGTCACACCAGAATTCGTCTCAATAGAAAAATAGTACCCTTCAGGATCCTGTTCACATTCCTCGATGTATGTGTATTGTTCACTTATATCCTGGGGAGTATTTTTAGGCTCTGGCATGTGCGCCTGCACCTCTGGGTCAATATCCCAGACCTGCCACAAAGTGGCATCCTCTGTTTTAAAGGGTCGTAAGGTGTAGTTTGGTGTTTTGATGGTGGGTGATTTCATGTTGCTATTATAATACAAAAAGAGTTGCAAAAATTGCTACGTCGGGTAATATTTGGAGCGGCATGAAGATCCTCCTCATAACTACTTGCGCCACAACCGCAAATCCACCGATACGGCTCGTCCGCGATGGAACTAGACAAATCGAGCGTATTATTCCATACGTCCTCCGGCGTACACAGGACCAGGATGTCCTGCTCCTTGCATCCACATCTGGTCCTGCAATGGCCACAGTTGCTGCCCTGCGTGAGCATATCCCACTGCAAGATCACATGGTCGAACACCACGACTTTTTCCTCCCTGACGACAGCGGTGGCTCGATGCAGTCCACAGCAGGATACATCAAGCGACAAGTTGATCGTGGCGAAGAGGATGTGCTCATCGTGATCGCTGATCCCAACCACATCCCCGCACTTCCGCAGGCCATCATGAACATCCTGTGGGGTACCGATGCAAACCTGCCCGTGATCCATACCGGTCATGTCGTACTCTTTGACTCGGAGAGCACCGACTTCAACCCCATCAGGAACTGACTAAGTGTCACGTTCCACCTACACCACCCCGCGCGTAGCGGGGCTTGGCTTTTTTATGAAGCCAGTTTTCGCGTATCAAAAAACCAAAAGTATACAAAGACGAGTGCGATAATGAGAAAGACTACAGGCAAATGATTGTGCAGAGCGAGTGCGAGACCGTAGACGATAAATCGTCCGATGATCGTCGGTACTTCACGTAAGACGAGAAACTGTGCATCGTGAGAGGCTCGCGCAGAGTTGAACATGAGGCTCTGATACGGGACGAGAAACGTCTTGAGCGAGAGTGTAGTAATGATGGTCGCAATATAGAAAAGCCAGATATATGGGATGAATTCCCCTATCACAAAGTTTATACACCACGAGAGTGAGAGGAGTACCGCACCTACTCGGATGAGCTTGTGCTTGTTTTTTGTATCGGTCATATCCCCTACGAAATAGGTAAAGAGTACAACGACGAGCGAGGTCACCGTACCGATCCAGCCAATGTCGAGAACATTGAGGAGATTCAGATATATAAAGAGGGTGAGGATCACTCCCGCATCCTCGGCGAAATTGTCGACGATCTCAGGGATGAAATAGACTTTGTTTTTCTGCCATATTTCTTTCACCGCAGCCCAGGTAAATCTAAAATGTGTTTTTTCTGATCGCAGCGGCAGGAGCGGGATCATGGATACAAAGACGAGACACATCGCTATAAAGAACAATACTGGGTAGCTGAATTTTGTAATGATAAATGCACCGATGAGTGGCGCAAAGAGACCGATGATTTTTGGATAGTTGAAGAATTTACTCATCGAGCTCCCCATCGTTTTTGTTTCGGTCTTTCGGACGAATAGGATATTGAGCGGGATCCAGTACAGTGCTGACTCAAATCCTGAGATGATCGGAATGATATAAAAGAGGATCGGATAACTCGGCAATACAAAGAGAAGGAGGAGTGATGCAATGAGGAGAACAAAACGGATATACAGACAGCGGATGAGGCCGATACGATTTGAGATATACACGGTGACAAACGCACCGATGAGGAGTGTGCCGTGGTGGATGATGAGCCAGAGCATCACCATATAAAATGGATAGCCCAGCTCGAGGAGGTATATAGGGATAAAGACACTGACGAGGCCCAGCCCAAGGCCGTTGAGACTCATCATTTGAAGGATACGGTTCATATGATATCGAAAATTATTTTACTTTCCACCAAAGAGAAACTTCACAAGAATTAGAGAATGTCTTTGTCTCTCCAGTAAATATATTTTTTGCAATTACAGGATCAAAGTACGCGGGACAGATTTTATTCTGATCCATCCTATAGACTACATACCCACTTATGATGAGTGCGAGTAGGATTATTGGGATTATTATTTTTTTCATTGTGTATTAAATTATACCACGAGGACCATCCTGACCGGCTGATTTTATTTTGTTAAATAAAGGTATAAGTAGAAAAGTATAAAAAACATTACGAAATATATGAGAGCATATAGTCCATATACGTTATGTGGAGTATGAGCTATTTTATTGGCCTCAGTGTATTCTGATGGATGTCTTGCATCAAAATACCCTAAGACTGATGTAGTCACTAACCCTAGAATTGTTAATGTCCAAAACCATAGGTTTTTATTACCACCAAGTGCCTCAACAAGTAAGTCAGAAGAGAAAAATAATAAAAGTGTACTAATGAAAATGAAACTAACTATTACTACAACTTTAATTTTTTTATGCAAGACTGATAGCAATAAGATTCACTACACTCAAAATAATAGAAATTATTCCCAACGTCATACCAGCTGTCCCCCATGCCCGAGAACCTCCTTTTCTCGCCTGAAATCCAAGTACGACAGCTATTATTGCTGCGATCAGTCCAACTATTAGGGCTACAGAAGCAGACAATTTAACATGAAAAATAGCTAACCAGACCCAAGGAAAAAAGAATAATGCAGAAATGATAACGCTTAAAATGCCTTTAAATGATGAACTCATAAATATTAATTAATGGTAATTGAAATAATTGTAGCATATATTATTTCTGATATTTGTGACCCTACAGGGAATCGAACCCTGCTTTAAGCCTTGAGAAGGCCTTGTCCTAGCCGATAGACGATAGGGCCGTGAGAACTACTTATTTTGCCATTCCTTTTCCTGGCGTACTAATACATTAGCAGAATTAAGGCTTGGGTCAAGAAGCGCCTTTGCGATCCGCTCCATTCGTATCCCTTGAGACCCCTTTATGAGAACGACATCCCCTGCCTTCAAAAGCGCTGGGATTTTTTCTGCACCTTCTATCGAGGTGTTGAAATGGTGGTGCGCATGCATCCCTCGAGCTCGGAGTCCTACTGAGATCACGAGATCCGCGCAGGTACGTGCGTACTGCCCTGCTTTTGCATGCTCCTCTACTGCATATTTTCCAAGCTCTAACATGTCTCCAAGGATTGCTACACGTCGAGGACCAGTGACACCTTTGAGCGTGGTGAGAGCACTGTGGAGGGCGTCGGGCGAAGAGTTGTACGTATCATCGATGAGCGTCATATCGTTTTTGCCCATGAGCACATTCATACGGCCAGTCGGAGCTTTGTGTCGTCCTAGGGCCACTATAGCCTCATCCAGGGTCATCCCTACGGCCTTGCCGGTCATGATCGCGATGACGAGCGGATAGACATGGTGATCACCGATGACACCTTTTGTAGTGATCGTTTTCTCTTCACCATCAATATTCAAAACAATATTCATACCGATCGGTCGACCGTCGTATGCTACTTCGACACTTTTTATATTTTCACTATCAAAATACAGTGTCTTTCCTGCTTGAGGCGCGGTGATATCGAGCTCTTTGGACAAAATGAGAGTACCGCCTGGAGTGAGTCCTTTTGCGAGGTATGCTTTTTCTACAGCTACTTCTACCGGACTTTTGAAAAATTCTACATGCACCGGCACCTTGCTCACCTTTGTGATGATCGAGATGTCGGGATGAACCCACTTTGTGATATTGCGTATATCACCTGGATGATCAGCTCCCACCTCGAGGACGAGGTATTTTGGATAATCATAGCCAAAAAGGATGAGATCGAGACCGTGAAAAATATTGCCGAGCCAGATCCGTGGCGAATGCCAGCCACTCGGACGACCGAGGATAGTGAGTGGTACACCGAATTCGCTATTGAAACTCTTTTCACTCTTTCGGACTTTGAATTTTGAAGACAAGACGGTATATATAGCGTCTTTGGTCGACGTCTTCCCCACACTCCCCGTGACGGCAATGATAAAAGGCTTGTACTTTTTGAGTACGAGGCGTGCTTCGAATATGAGTATTTCTACTATTATTTTCTTTAAAATGGATTTCATCGGTCAGGTGGTATATCGTAATAATTTATCAAAAATTTTGCAATATCGATAAATGGGTACGTCAGAGTCTCAGAGGCATAGGCTGCATTTTTCGGGTGGACTTGGTAGAGGAAAACGATGAATTTTGGATTGTACGCCGGGAAATAGCCGAAAAATGAGTGCAGATACCTGTCGGTATAATACCCTCCCTGGACCGGATCTGCAATCTGAGCCGTACCAGTCTTTGCGGCGATGCTATAGCGTGGCATTTTCACCTCTCCCTGACGAAGTGCCTTGTCGACCACCTCGACGAGCATCTTGGTCACGATCTCGGTGGTTTCCTTTTTCAAAACCTGGACCGGCTGAATATTTGCAATAGGTTCGATGCTCCCATCATCACGCTCTACTGACTGGGCGAGGTGTGGACGCACGAGCACCCCACCGTTTGCAAGCACCGAGAGCGCCCGTACGGTCGATATCGGACTCATCGATATCCCTTGTCCATATCCCATAGTGATATGCTCGACATCGCGAGGACTGTTGAGGTTGGTTGCGATGCCTTTTGTTTCATTTGGCTGATCGACACCGGTGATATCGCCAAAACCAAACTTTTTGTAGTATGTCGGGATCTGGGCAAATCCCATTTTTTGTACAATAAAGGCAACACCGACGTTGAGCGACTGGCTGAGAATCTCCTGCATCGGTACGACACCACGCGCCTTGCCGTCATAGTTTGAAATTTTCTTGTTGTTCACCGTGATCGTCCCCTTGTCGTTGTAGGTCGTCTGTGGAGTGACGGCACCGGTGTCGAGGGCGATCGCCATGGTGAGCGGCTTTATGATCGATCCCATTTCGTATGCATTTTCGACGAGCGGATTTGAAAAGACACGAGGATTTTTCTCTTTTGAAACGTCATTTGGATTGAAATTTGGGAGCGCCGACATAGCGACGATGCTCCCCGTCATCGGATCCATGACGATTGCCCCTATTTCATCGGGACTCCATTTTTCTTTGGTCGAGGTGAGGATCGTCTCGACATAGTTTTGTACTGATGGTTCGAGTGAGGTGATCACATCTCCGAGTGGACTGCGTTCAGAAAAGAAACCGAGAAATTGGCCTCGCTTTTTCTGAGTAAGAACTTCGTCATAAAAACTCTCGAGACCGTATCGACCACGCAGTTCATCGCCTTTGTATCCCATGAGGCCGATCGCATGTGATGCGACACGCTCTGCAGGATATAGACGCCATGTATCACGATATATGATGACTCCGGGGATCTTTAGGGCTCGGATGGTGTCTCCCGTCTCAGACTCGAGGCGCCGAGCGATCTCTTCGTAGGGGTCGTCTTTTTTGCTCGCTTTTTCGAGGAATTCGTCCTTGTCCACCGCTACATGCGCCTTCAGGACATCGTATACAGCGATGGGGTCGATGATTTCTTTTGGATTGATCGCAAGACCTACTCCTTCGTGAATCGTCGCTGCGCTTTGTTTGTTGCCATCTTTTGAGGTAAAGAAAATAGTCCCTCGATCAAAAATCGGGGTACTTCGATGTTCGTACTGACGGGTCGCACGGTTTGCATATGTCTCCCCTTCGTGGATCTGGACCTGGTAGAGTTTGAGGACGAGGACGAGTGCACCGGCAATAGCCAGAAACAAAATGATTCGGATTCTTATGACGTGGTTATATTTCATTCGAAGTTGAACGAGCAACTCCTTGGTTCTTCTCGAGGATATAGGTCGGCTGTAGTTCGGTATAACCGAGGTCCTTGGCCACAGCGAGGGTGATAGAATTTTTCAGAGAGAAATAGTGAGCCTCGAGTAGTCCGATCTCCCCGCTTTGATTGCGGTTTTGTTTGAGCAATGCTTCTCGGCTGATGACATTTTGAACGGTTGAGTGCACGAGTCCTGCATACGCAATGCCTAGACCAATGATTCCCACGACTAAAATATAAAAGAGTCGTTCTCGGTACAATATGTGATGTGAAATGGTTTTGGTCATACTATTTTTTCTATAATGCGGAGCTTTGCACTGCGTGATCGAGGATTGCGTACACGTTCCTCATCGGATGCAACAATCGGCTTTTTTGTGTGAATGAATCCAGTTTCTTCTTTTGCTCGGTCTCTAAAGTAGTTTTTTACGACACGATCTTCGAGGCTGTGAAATGAAATGACTGCCATACGACCGTTTTTTGAAAGTGCCTCAAATCCCTTTTTCAACCCGTCTTTGAGTGTATTGATCTCGTCGTTTACCGTGATGCGGAGCGCCTGAAATGTCTTTGTAGCGGGATTGAGACGACCAAAGTGGAATGGGACAGACCGTTTGACGACATCGACGAGTTGAAATGTGGTGTCGATCGGGCGGGATGCGACGATGTTTTTGGCAATCCTGCGGGCATAGCGCTCTTCTCCGTAGCCGTAAATGATGTCGGCGATGTTTTCCTCGTCCCAGGTATTTACGATCTCTCGTGCGGTGAGTTCTGCCTTTTCGTCAAAAGTCATGAGGAGTGGCTCGTCTTTTTGGAAAGTAAACCCGCGTCCTGATGTTTCAAACTGATCAGAAGAGAGCCCTAGATCGAGCATGATGGCGTCTACGTGCGGGATATTGAGGTCAGCGAGGACTTTGTCTAGGTTTCGGTAGCTTTCGTGTATTAAAATGGCATCGGTATTGAGTCTCTCGCGACTGCGTGCGAGTGCTCCTTCGTCTCGATCCAGTCCTATCACTCGTGCCCCTTTTTCCTGGGCCATGAGCGCATGTCCTCCCGAGCCGAGTGTACCGTCGAGGTACACACTCCCGTCATGGAGGTTGAGACCGTTTATGGATTCATGTAAAAGAACGGTTTTGTGGACGTACTCACTCATCAGAGCATTCCCACCTGGCCGAGTTTTTCTGCGAGCGTATCTGCTTCTTTTTCAACGACTTTTTTATACTCAGACCATGCACCCTCACTCCAGAGCTCGACGCGGGTCTGAACACCCACGACTGCGACTTTTGATGATAGTGTAGCCCGAGACTTTAGAAAGTCTGGAATCAAAATACGTCCGATCGAATCGACCTCTGTTTCGACCGCCCCTCCGAGGAGAAAACGATTGAAACTTCGGCTATCGGCACTGAGCATAGAAGACTGGCTCAGCTTTTCGCTGATCTTCTTCCACTCAGTCTGTGAGAAAACGAATATACATTTATCGAGCCCTGGCGTAAGCACCACTTTTTTGCCCATTTCCTTGCGGAATTTTGATGGGAGAGACAATCTATTTTTGTCATCTATTGTGTGAGTGTATTCGCCTATGAGCATTTTTTAAATCTATACCACTTCTTCCCACTTAGGTAACATTATATACCACTCCTTCCCACTCTCCTATTTTTCAATGTGTGGAAAACTAAAAAAGCCCCTTTCGGGGCTCTATAGTCTTATTTATTATCTTCTTTTGGTCGCATGAGTGGGAATGTCTGCAGTTCTCGAAGAGGTTTGTCCGCAAGGAAAGCAAAGAGGCGTTCACCGAAACCAAAGCCGCAGGTAGGTGGCATACCGTGTTCGAGCATCTCGACGAATTCATGATCTGCCATCATCGCTTCACTGTCCCCTCCTTCGATGAGCTTTTGCTGTACATTGAAACGCTCTGCCTGATCTATCGGATCATTGAGCTCAGAATATCCTTTTCCGAGTTCACTACCAGCGAGAATTGGCTGGAACATCTGAGTGACTGATTTCCCTGGTACATTTTTTGCAAGCGGTCCTACGATCGTTGGGTGATTTACGAGAAAAGCTGGGCCTGAGATGTTTTTTCGGCAATACTTCCATAGTGTATCGATGAGGCGCTCCTTATTATCCCCTTCATACTTTACTTTGAGCTCATCGAGCTTTGCCTTCATTTCTTTTTCGCTCGCACTGTATACATCGATACCAGTCTGTCGTTTTACCTCTTCTACATAGTCGATTTTTACCCATTCGTCAGCGAGATCAAAGCTGTGTCCTCTGGTTGAAAATTTTGTAGTACCAAATACCTCTTTTGCAATGGTGATATAGAGATCACGAACTAGGTTCATCCCATCTTCGTAGTTTGCATATGCCCAGTAGAATTCCATATTGGTAAACTCTTGGAGATGGTCGGGACTAGACCCTTCGTTGCGATATGCACGGCCGATCTCAAATGTCTTTGGGAGTCCCGCAGCCATGAGTCTCTTTTGCCAGAGTTCTCCGACAGAAATGCGAAGATACACATCGAGATCATAGTCATTGTGATGCGTCTTAAACGGGGTCGCTTCTGCGCCACCAGTCGTCACTTCGAGTGTTGGAGTCTCTACTTCGAGAAAGCCGTTTGATTTTAGAAACGCACGAGTTACATCCCAGAATTTTGATTTCTTTATGAGGAGATCGCGGATCTCGGTATTCATGAGGATGTCGAGGTAACGCTTGCGATAGCGTTCATCAGTATCCTGGATACCGTGCCATTTGTCAGGAAGAGGAGCGATAGACTTTGTACCCATCACCCAACTCTTTACAAGGAGACTCTTTTCACCACGCTCGGTCGTAAAGAGTTCGCCTGTTCCAGAAATAAAGTCTCCGATATCGACAGTTTCGTTGAACAGATTCATGTCGAGGACATCTTTTTTGAAAACAAGCTGGAATCGCTCGGTTCCGTCATAGAGCACTACGAACAAAATCGCACCCTGACCACGAATAGCCATGATACGTCCTGCGAGTGAGAAGGTCTTCCCTTCCTGAAAGTCGTTTTTTACTTCGGCAAGAGAACAATCACGCGGAATTTTTGCCGGATATGGGTCGATCCCCGCTTCTTGTAGCTTTTTGAGCTTTGCAATACGCGTATTGCGGAGCTCTTCAAATGATGCCATATATTATGAAATGCTGACGATCTTGTAGTTTACCTTTCCTTTTGGAGTGGTTACAGTAATTGTATCACCTTTTCCTTTGCCCATGAGTGCACTGCCGATCGGTGAGTGGTTTGATATTTTTCCTGCATCGGTATCAACTTCTTCAGAGCCGACAACTTTAAATGTCTTTTCTCCTTTTTCTCCATCTTTTTGTAGACCTACCGTAGAGCCGATAGACACGACTGATGAATGTTTTTCATCGATAATACTAGCGGTCTTTAAAACCTGCTCGAGATGTCCAATACGGTCCTCTACTTTTGCCTGTTCTTCACGAGCTTCGTGGTATTCCGCATTCTCAGATAGATCACCGAGCTTTTTTGCATATTCGAGACTCTCTGCTACTTCCTTTCTGCGCACATTTCGCAATTGTTCCAATTCACTGGTTAAATCTGCGTACTTTTCTTTGGTGAGATATTGTGTTTCTTGCATAACTTTTTATTACACGATGAGTATATCAGAAAAGTGAGCCAATGTCACTTTTACACCCTATATTGAGCCATATTTCGACACATTGACTTTACCATGTCAAAGTGCTATAATATATGCAGAAAGTACGTTGACTTAGGTTCTCTCGAACCAGACGTGCATTCCAAAACCTCCAACAAAGGAGACGCAGTGAATACTCTCAAAAAACTCGTGGCCATTCTGGCCATCCTCGCCTTCTCCTTGATTGGAGTTGGTGCAGACCTCCCTTTCGGGGAGGTCGCGTGGAAGAACCACGTGGCGACCAACGGGTATACCACACTCGTTTCGGTATTTCAGTCGGATCCTGAGTCTGGCGACATCGTGGACTTCTATGCCGATCAAAAAAGCACGAAGTTCAACTCTCATGTGGACTTCTTGGCTTATATTCAGCAAGAACTGAACTTTGCCGAAGACTTCCTCATTGAGGGATCTGGGTTTAACCCCAACATTCCTCTTGGTCTCTACATCGCGACAGCGGTCTGGCCAGCCAGTTCTCCCCCGCACTACGGGGTCAATGATTTCATTTATGTCGGCGATATGATCGCGGTAGATGGTCATTGGGAATTCCCTGACGGCTTTCTGGAAAGCGTTGCGCTCGAGTATGACCGATGGCAAGTACTACCCCTTCGCAAGAAGGTGGTGAGTGCCAAACTCTCCTACACCAACCGGGTTACCGGACGTGTGGACGAGCAGGACACCGCTACAGCGAGCGGGTTTCCCGAACGCTTGGTCAAGGTGAACTCTCGAGGTTCGGTAATGATCCATGAGGATTTTGTCTGGGGTAACCCCGACTACGACCTCCGGTTGACCGTTCGTTACACGGACGGCAAAACCGACACCTGGGACGAGAATGGAAGGACTGTAGGGATTGCCCCGGTACCTGCCAAACTGACTCTCATCTCCGATGCTTCTGGAGAAATCAAACTTCACCTCACCGGAACGATTGGTCAACGTGTGACCGTCCAGCAACTCACCGATCGGTGGGAAGACTTGCGGACCGTGGTGTTCACTAACACCACTATCAGGATCCCCTATGATCCGAGTACAAACACTGTTGGGTTGTTCCGGCTGACGGAATAATCATGACAGCACAAAAGGCCCCTGCGATGCGCAGGGGCCTCTGTTTTTTATACTTAGAATTCTTTCAGATCTGGATCGACGACGACACGGAGAATGGCGCTAGATGTTTCTGTGTTACTTGCGTTACCCAGTTCAGGGCAAGTAACGTCCAACTGGAACTCTCCGACAACAGTTGTGTCTAGAGGATATCCATTTAAACTAGCTAGACCGAGATTTAATGGTGCATCATAATCCGAAAAATTCACATTTGTTAGACCCCATGAAGCGTTACTAGTTACCCCGGTTGTTTTTGCTTTTGTGGCGATACACTGTGATGGAATGATTTTGTTTGTTGCTGTATACGCAAACGCAGTCTGATTTTGCTTTACAACGACCTCATCCCTCTTCCGTCCAGAGATGTCTGACAAGAGCAGCTCGACACTCGGAGATGAGTCTATCCCCTCACATGCAATTTCTCCTGTATCTGCACCTCTCGCATCTCTAACATTTACCGTAATATTATCAATAGTATCACTTGATGTAACTGCTCTACCGAAGGTAAATCGATCTCCATTTGCTGTACCGAGTGATGGCTGACCCCATGTATACGTGTATGGACTGCGACCGCCTACTGGGAAGACCTTCCAGGTCGGAATACCACCACTATACGCGTCTAGCTCACATGTAGCAGAGAGAGGATTACTACTTCCCCCTCCACCGGGTTCACGGTTAGCCTCAGGGCAATTCAATCTCTGAGAAGCTCCGACAGACGGAGTTACCGTTACGCTCGGACCACTCATTCTCCCCCCTGGAGCAAGGTTTGCGCTTGAGAGAAGGGTGTTTGGTTGTGGTGTTGTATACGATCTTGAAGTCCAACTCCAGTTGTAGGTATAAGTAATTGACTGATTACTACTATACGCACTCACCTGCCACTGAGGCGCATCTCCGACAAAAGTCGGCTCGAGGCAGTACATGGAGATCGTACTACAATTTGTCACCGTCACCGTTTTACTTGTATATGCTGAAAATTCCCCTTTATTATCCGTGGCTCTTACGCGGATCACATACTGGCCTGTATTTGTTGGAGTAAGACCGAAGCCGATGTTTCCATTTGGAATGGTTTGCCATCCAGTAAATACACCGCCAGAATTCGGAGTACTGTACGCATACTGATAACTAACAGGATCTCCATCTGGATCTGTGACAGGACTTACATTTACATTGAGTGGCACATTTTGACATTGACCAGAAGTAGTAAAATTTGGTGGAGGTGGTAGTCTATTTCCTACAGTATCACCAGCATTAGCGTTGAACACAATTTCTTTTTCATCGGTGTAGAATTCGAACGTGTTGAAAGTACTACATGGACCCGGTCTACTTGCCCAGCCTCTAGGAGGAATAACATCGTATTGCATGATTGCTCGTGCCAAAGTCGGAGCAAACACTACCTCACCACGTATTGTGCCCGGCGAAGTAACTGTATACGTCCCATCACCATTATTGACCAGACCTGCTGAGCCGCCTGTAGTATTGATACTCACCGCGGGCCTATTGATAATTATAGGTAGATAAGCATTGATACTAGCGTACTCGTCTCCAATACCCTCCACATTATCAGTAAAAAGCTCGGCTGCGAACTGATCAGCTGGCTGACACTTTGGGACCACACCGTCATTCCAATAGGCGAAAGGAGTGTCGAGTGTTGAGCCTGTCAAATGCCAACCGATATGATTGTTAGTAAAAGGCGCTGGAACAAATTTAATTCTTGTGCCGATTGGTATTGTAGATCCCTCTGGTATCTCAGTATCAGTGAGAGCATTTTTCATTTGAGCTCCATAGTTGTAGTACAGCATGAAATCACGTATTCTGATTACCGCCTGACTCCTCGTTATATCAAGTGTAGGCACCAAGGGGCCACCATTTCGATTGTAATTGTAAATCGCTATCGTACTATAAGACAGATCCTTTACTGCCATATTGAACAAGTCACCCTGTATGGTTCTAGAATAATAATACTGTCCCGTCACCACATTACTCGGCTCCTCTAGGATTAAAGGTTGGTATGCTTGAGATAGAATCGCAGCATCCACCAATTTTGCCTGGAGCTGGTACATACCGATACTGATCGTACCGAGGAAAATAAATGAGGCAACACCCACATCCTTTCTCTTTAGATGACCGTGATATGCTAGGATCGCGACGAGGAGTACGAGTACTGCCACACCGATCACGATATACATCATCGTGCGTGAGGTGGTACCCACCTTTTCCATGGCCTCAGCAGCACAGAGTGCTTGGTTCAACTCTTCACACTTGTACTTTGTGTGTGATGTCTCAACGAGCTTGTCATCGACAAAGAGCTCGGTCGTGAGGGTGACGTTGTTGAAATTCTTTTTTGGGACAAAACTCTTTTTTATACCCATAACAGCCCCGGTGATCTCACCGGTATAGGTGTATTTGTCGATCACAAAACCAGATGAGTCTTTGAGGGTCATGACTACCTTTCCATTTGGAACAACCTCACCGAGTCCTGCATTATGAAAACATGAAAACATGGTAGCCTCTGCTCCCTTTACGAGCGGATAGGTCGCAAGTGCAGGAAAATTGAGCCGAGCCTTTTCTATACCCTGACGAGCAAATCGTACGTCGATGATAGATTTTGCATCATCTGATTTTGACTCGACGACGAGGAGGTATACTGGCGACTTTGCATCAGTGACGGTGTATGAGAGTGTCTTTCTCCCGTTTGCAGGGATGATGACGGTTTCTTTTTTCGTATCAATGATCTGATCAGCACGGAGTCCGTCCCATGAATAGAGTGTGTAGGTGAGCTGTGAGACTTTTTGGGTTGCAAATGTGTTCGCGAGATCAAACGTGATCTTTACCGGTTCACTTTTACCCATCTTTGCGGTAAATGAGGCAAAGAGATGCTTTTTTTCTCCCACTTTTACTGCATTTCGATCAAAAGAGACGGATTTTGTCTGTTCACTCGTGATCCTAAACGGAATAGAGGTACCGATGATATCGTCGGTAAATGAAAGTCCAGAGAGATTGAAACGATCTTGGGTCACAAAGAATGTCGCCACCTTGTAGTCACCTCCTACGAGGTATGCAGGAGCTTTCCAGTCAAAAGAAACGGGGAGAGATTTTTTTCCATCGATGTTGAGACCTTTTTTAGCAAAAAACTGATCGACGAGTTCCCATCCGTTTGCTTGGGTGTTCCCTTTTGGATCACGGCGGAAGATCTTTACATACACAGCACCGTCCACGATGGGATAATTGTTCTGGTTGTGTACACTTCCACTAAATGTGAGATCGGTACCAGCGAGTGCATCACGGTTGACTGGTGCTACATCCACCTGCACACTGCCAAATTTGTAATAATCAAAACACTGAGTCAGTCCATCCTCTGCATGCACAGACACGACGGGTAATAGCACAAAGGCCAAAGCCAAAAGTAACGTTTTCAATTTCATAGTGAAATTATATCACGTGCAATCTACTTGAAATATTCAGGTGTGTATATGTTCATCCATTCGATGAGTTCGCGAAATGCAGCACCAGCACCGATGAGGTTGTGCACCTCTCCTTTTTCCATGACGACAGCAAACGCGTACTTTGGATTTTTGTATGGAAAGTATCCGGTCATCCACGAGTTTACCTTGTCCTTGCTCACTCCGAGCTCGGCAGTACCAGACTTTGCCGCTATTTCTACATAGGGTACATTGAGCGATGCTGCGGTACCGATGAGGACAGCCTGCCGCATACCCTCTTGGACGATATCGTAGTATGACTGTGGGAGCTCTACGACACTATCTATAATCGGTGGAGCTTCTTTTATGAGGGTCGGCTGAATGAGACGACCGTTTGTAGCGAGCGCTGCTGTCGCACGAACGACCTGGAGAGGAGTGACCTGAAATCCGTATTGCCCGATCGAGGTGTGATACGTATTTCCGAGTCTCCATGTATCTCCATCAAATGTTTTTATCTTCCACTCGGGTGTGGGGATCACTCCCGCTGGGTTGCTTGGGAAAAACGGAGTCTCTACTTTTTTACCAAACCCAAACAGCTCAACATATTTGTCGATGAGACGTATACCGAGACCTTTTTGATCTTTGTACCCACCTCCTACCGAATAAAAATACACATCCGAAGACACTGCTATCGCTTTTCTCATATCGGTCCCTCCATGAGCCTTCCAGTCTCGAAATATAGTCTGCAGTTTTGGATCATATTCGTTTTGAATAGAAATAGAGCCGGTACTCACGATGATTTTGTTTGGGTCAATGATCTTTTCAGCAAGCGCCGCGAGTGCGATAAATGGTTTTATGATAGATCCGGGTGTGTAAAGGCCATCGACTGCACGATCGAGAAATGGAGTGTTTTTATCATTAAAATATCCACGAATCGTCGCTACGTCCTTTGCATTCGACATGATTTCTGGATCGTACTCGGGAAAACTGGTGAGGGCGATGATCTCTCCTGTCTCTACATTCATGATGATCCCTGCTCCTCCGGCAAATCCTACGCGTCCCGCAATGTCTTTTATCACCTGGTGCATCTTGCTCTGCACGCGACTGTCGATCGAGAGTGTGATGCTCTCTCCGTGTGTCGGAGTACGTACGATATTTTCACGATTCATTTTGCCGAGTGCATTGACCTCGATGATGCGGAGCCCATTTTCTCCCTGTAGACGAGCGTTTAAAAACTTTTCCACCCCATCCATACCGACAAAGTCTTCTCGATAGTAAAAACCGTACTTGTCCTTTGAGGGATACTGTACATATCCGATCACATGCGCGAGGCCAGGAATGTTTTTGTATACACGTTTGGTGAGATCGGGATCGGTTTGATTTGGATCGTTCCATGCGAGTTCAACCTGATTTCGATCATAGAGGATACCGCGGGCAGCAAAAAGTGGTGTGTGGCGGAGATAGTTTTTTTCACTGAGCTCGGTATATTCATCACCGTTTTGTACCTGCAGTATCCACACACGTCCAATATAAAAAGACAGAACAGCGACAAAAAAACCCGCGAGAAGGTAGCCGGTCAATTTTGAGATTGGCGCGTCGATGCGTCCCTCGAACTGATGCGTATCAAACTGTGGCAAGTTCGAAGAATCGAGAAATATCTCGTCTGGATCGATTTCTTTATGTGTTCGTTTCATACCCTGATTTTTCGCTTGATGTATTCAGCGACTATAATCATGACAAATATTAGCGAAAGGTACAAATACGGGTATTCGAATCGGTACAAAGAGTCTGCTAAAAGCCCTAAAAATAGCCCTTCTGCGTAGCTCGAATAAAAAATGATAGGAAGTACGACAAGGACAATAGAAAATGGGTACACCACAATGAGGATGGCGAGTATCAACGTTATACAAATACGTACATAGTTATTTTTCAACATAGACACGGGTGATGGTCTGGAGTGGGACAGGACCTAAAAATATAGCTGATGCAAATGCTTTTGCTGGATCAGCGATGACCGTGCCGATCGTACCGAAGAGTGCTGAGGTGATGCTCGGTATGGTGACCGGGTCTCCGACAGATATATTTGCCTCGCGTGGTACGACTACCTCGAACTGTCCGGCTCCACGACCATATGCTGTCGCACGCACTGAAGTGCTTGCGAGTCCGATGAGTACATCAAAACTATTCCCAGGGGTAGAATACAGAGCGACTTTTGCAGTGTCTCTATATATCTCAGATACAACGCCGATCGATATCATGTCGCCTACAAACACTCGTTTTCCGACCAAAACAGCATCTTCCTCACCCACATTTATGATGAGTGTATCAAAAAGCGTGGTGGGCGGGATCTTGAGCACACGACCGAGGATATAATCACTCGGTACTCGCTGACCGAGGTCGCGAAGGAGTGCCTCGTGCTCTTGTCTGAGGAGTGCCTGAGCGTTCACCTGCGCCTGGAGCTCTGCGATCTTTTGATCTCGATCATCACTCTGTGGCAGACTCCAGAGAGGTGCTACTGCTCGCAAAAATATGTTCGGGAAAAACTTTGGTACAAATAGTTGAACTAAAAACAAGACGACAAACAGACCAGTTACCCCTTTGAGGAGCGGAAATCGTTTTCGATCATATCGATCACTTTTTAGGTGGAAGGTCATCTTCTTTGTTTATGAGGACGTCTTTGAATTTTTCAATATCTTCGAGGATGATACCGGTACCACGCGCGATAGCGGTGAGTGGATCCTCGGCACGATGTACAGGGATTTTGAGCGTCTCACTGAGTAGTGTATCAAATCCTTTGATAAGCGCACCCCCACCAACAAGGTGTACTCCGCGGTGCATGACATCAGAGAGGATCTCGGGAGGAGTCGTCTCGAGGATTTGTTTGATCGCTTCGGTGAGGACGTCGATGGATGATGCCATCGCCTCGCGGATATCAGAGTCAGTGACGACCACCTCACGTGGTAGTCCAGTGATGAGATCACGACCACGGATCGTCGATTCGAGTGGTTCGCCTGGGTAGACTTGGCCCACTTTTATCTTTATCTCTTCGGCTGTTTTTTCACCAATGAGGATTTTGAATTCGTTGCGGATATATGAAATGATGTCGGAATTCAGCTTGTCCCCCGCTACTTTTAGACTCTTTGAGCGCACGACGCCTCCGAGTGAGATGATGGCAATGTCCGTAGTCCCTCCACCAATGTCGACGATCATACTACCGAGTGGTTCGTGGATAGGAAGACGAATACCGATCGCACCTGCCATAGGCTGTTCGATGATGTAGACTTCGCGGGCGCCAGCGTTCTTCGTAGCATCACGGACCGCACGGATCTCGACGTTGGTCACATTGCACGGTACTCCGACGACTACCTTTGGACCCAGGATCTTTCGCGAGTACTGCTCTGCTTTTTTTATAAAATACGCGAGCATTTCCTCGGTCACCTCAAAGTCAGAGATGACTCCGTCGACGAGTGGTCGTACTGCCACGATGTGTGCGGGTGTACGTCCGATCATCTCTTTTGCTGCAGTTCCGACAGCTACGACGCGTCCTGTTTTTTGATTTACCGCTACTACCGATGGTTCGTTGATGATGATGCCTTTTCCGCGCACATAGACTAGGGTATTTGCTGTACCGAGATCGATCCCGATTTCATTAGACAGCCAGTTGTTTAATTTTTTCTGAAATGTTGTCATGCGGTATGATGTGAGTTTCCCCTGTTTTTCTTACTTTTATTTCTACTTCGTTGGTTGCGATGAGCTTTTCACTCACAATGATGCGTAGTGGGATACCGATGAGATCTGAGTCTGCAAATTTTTCGCCTGGGCGTGCATCTCGATCATCATAGAGTACTTCGACTCCTTGGGCTACCAATCTATCGTACATTTCGGTCGCATACTTCTCAACTTTACCCTCTTTATCAAACAATGCAACTAAATGTACCCGGAACGGCGCGATAGCAGCTGGCCAGACGATACCGTGTTCGTCAGAAAGTGCCTCAACCACGGCCCCCATGATGCGTCCGATGCCTATACCGTATGAACCCATGATCACTGGTTTCTTTGTCCCATCTTCGTCGGTAAAAAGGAGTCCGAGTGGCTCTGAGAACTTTGATCCGAGACTGAAAATATTTCCCACTTCGACTGATTTTTTCTCTACGAGCTCTTCTTTTTTTAGACCGAGGGTACCGAGGATGTCATCGGTGTATATTTCTTTGTTGACGGCGATCTTTTTCTTTAGATCGACATATATGATGTCCTCACCAGCATCAGTAACCATCTGGAATTCATGAGAAAATGGAGCAAAACTTCCCCCGCTTGCAAATGTCACATAGGTTTTCTCTCCGATACCGAGACGATCAAAGATGTGTGCGTAGGTATCTTTTGCTTCTGAATAAAATACTCCGTGATCTGCATCGGTCCGAGAAAATGAGTAGAGGTCCTTCATCAAAAACTCTCGCCCGCGCATAATACCTGATTTTGCACGTAGCTCGTTTCTGAATTTGGTCTGGAACTGATATATAGATTTTGGAAGATCGCGATATGAAGTGATGTAGTTTGCGACGAGTGATGTGAGTGCTTCTTCGTGTGTAAAAGCGAGGCCGAGTTCGGTTTCATTTTTGAGCTCTGTTTTGAACCAGTTGTCGACGACTGCATCTGACCAACGCCCGGTTTTCTCCCATTTTTCTTTTTCCTGAAGGGCGGTTAGATGCACCTCCTGCGCACCGAGTTCGTCCATTTCTTCTCTCACTATATTTTCAATTTTCTTTATGACGCGGAGACCGAGTGGGAGCAATGAATACACACCCGACATTTCTTTGTATATATATCCTGCACGGATCAAAAGCTCGGCATTTTTTGATACCTCGTCTTTTGGAGCGTCTTTGCGGGTTTTGGTAAAGAGATGTGTTTGGCGCATATTAGAAATAGTTTAGGACGTCTTTGAGTGTCACTAGTAACATTATCATAAGGAGGATGACAAAACCTACAGTGTTCATGGTATTGATCGCTTGGACCTTTAGTGGTGAGCGTTTGATGCTCTCAATGAGGAGTACAAAGAGTCTGCCTCCATCGAGGGCTGGGAATGGTACGAGGTTGATCACGCCAAGGTTGATCGATATGAGGGCGGTGAACATGAGGAGCTGAGCAAAACCGAGCTGCACACTGTCTCCCACCATATTTGCAATACCGAGTGGACCTGATACCGCTGAGAGATCCGGACTACCGTGTATAAAACCAGAAACTAGCTCGTAAAGACCGAAAAATACTCCTCCTATCATATACAGGGTGTATCTACCTCCTTCCCAGATTGCGTTGTGTAAAGGCAGTTTCATTGTGCCTGTGTTTTCTTGCATTGCGATACCGATCGCGTATGCATCGTTTATAATTCCTTTTTCTGGCTGGATGTCGACCACATGCTCTGTCTTTCCGATTTTATACTTGAGTGACACTAGATTTCCTCGAGAGATCGCGTCTTTTATGACAGGGATTGTTAGCTCTTCTTCTGATAAATCGATGTCTTTTGAGGTGATACCGGTGATAATACTGCCTGGTTGTATACCGACATCCTTAGCCGGAGAATCTTTACTCACCGAAACGATCATTGTATGTGAACCCGTGATGTACTCTGAATATCGAGCATACGACTCGCGTGATGCCGCTGTCCCTAGTGCGTATGCCATACTGACGAGTAGCCACGCAAAGAGAAAGTTAAAGAAAATACCACCAAAAAGGACGATTGCCTGCTTCCATCGAGGTTTGTGCACCATGGCACGAGCGCGATCTGGACCATTGAGTGATTCATCATCTGGATTTTCACCAAATATACGAACGAACCCACCAAATGGGATCCAGTTCAGTGTATATTCTGTCTCCCCTACCTTTTTTCCCCAGATCTTTGGAGGAAAACCGAGGCCGAATTCGTCGACACGAATACCAAATCGTTTCGCAAACAGGAAGTGTCCAAATTCATGAACGAGCACGAGGACAGCGAGTACAATGAAAAATACAACTATAGTCATTTAATTTAATATTTCTTGTTCCTTCTTTTCATACAGAGCGTCGATTGTTTTGTTTGTCTCGTCAACGATCTTCTGGATATCATTTTTGAATCTAAATGCATCATCCTTTGGAAAGTCTTTTGACTGAATGTCTTTGTTTACATCATCGCGATGCATGCGGAGTGTCTTGCGAGCCTCTTCTGCTTTGTCTTTTGCGATCTTTGTGATCTGCACACGTCGCTCACCAGTGAGCTCGGGAAAAGTCACGCGGAGTCCTTTGTCATCTACCATGACCCCGACACCGAGATTTGCGACCGTGATCGCTTTTTCGATCGCTTTTGCCTGTGACATATCCCACGGTACGATACGGATACTACGAGCATCCTCTGTGGCAATGTTGCCCACCTGATTTACCGGTACCATAGAGCCGTATGACTCGATCTTTACTCCATCGAGAATAGCCGCGCTCGCACGTCCAGTACGAACATTTGCGAACTCCTTTTTGAGCCACTCCTCGGTCTCTTTTGCTTTGTCTTTGAATTTCTTAAAATCGTATGCCATATTGCCCACAGTATACTCTATTTACACACTAACTGCCAAATACTCGAGCAACTGCTTTGTAGACGACCCCCTGTCGTATATATACTTTTTTACCCGCACGACTGCCTCGAGTGTCTTTTTATTTTTTTGAATACTACCTATCTCATCGGCCAGAGCATACCCTTCGTTTTTTTCGAGCTTGCCCACATAGTCAAAACGCTCTTTTTTGCTCATCGCGAGAAATTTCTTTCCTATACTTTTTTCTTTTCCAAAATCAATGACCTGCACACGAGACCTGAGGGTCGGCAAGAGCTGGGGGTTTTCGATGATGATAAAAAAATGGTTACCTGGTTCTGGTTCTTCAAATAGCTTGAGGAGTGCATTTTGAGACTCCACGGGGATAGTCTCTGTTTGGATCAAAAATATACGACGCTCTCCAAATGGTTTTTTTGAATGAATGAGTTTTAGATTTCTCGATTCATCTATAGAGAGCGCGGGGATTTGTAAAAAAATGTAGTCTGGATTCCCCTGTTTTTGTATATCGACATTGCTATCAAAAAATTCTAGAGCTTTCTCTGTATTGCCGGTGAAGATGTATGCGTGGTGGGAGAGGTCCATGGGGGTATTATAACAAAAAAATAAACCCTCCCCCGCAGGCGGGGAGGATTATCATGGAGTGAACCCTGCAGACAGAGGAGGTAATCAGGTCGGGAGACCTCCTTGGGTGGCGAAGTTGCGAGCTCCAAACGCGCATCCGACAGCATTGGCCAAGGCGCGGCCATTGCTCGTGTCCAACAGCACCTTCTCTTCCCGAATCGGAAGCGGTGCGGCATGGGTGTTTTTATTCATAGCAGCAGTGTGCTTACCGAGGTCGTCCTCAGAGGATCCTTTGGATCTCCTCGGCTCAGCCCCTTAAATGTACACCCGTAGAATTTGCACGTCAATATGAAAAATATGAGACTGGGGAAAAATGTATAAAAGAAGAAACCGCCAGCTTCGCTTACCCTAAGGAGGGAAACGAAACTGGCGGTCAGCCGCCCGGTGAGGGTAGCTAGCTGGCGATGCTGCCGGCGCCGGCGAGTCCACGGAAATGATTGGACTTCGCCTGGCGGCCGAGGGCGGCGGCCGGGGTGGTGAAGGAAGAAGCGCTCAAAATGAAGGAAAAAGTATACAGATGGGTGCCAAGGGGTGGTGAACTCATGGTGAGGCCGGTTTTGCTTTACTGCCCTCCTAAACGAAACGACGGGCGCGGTACGCTCCCAAATAGGAAGCTATATGATACCGGGATCATTTCTTTTCAGAGAACAGTGATTCGTTTACCAGAATAGCACACCCTAGTTTTTTGTCAAGTACCCTAAAATACCCCCGATTTTATAACAATTCTGTTAGTTTTTTGTTATCAGAATGTTATCCCCTATTTGCTACGCTATGTGAATGTCGATATTTGTGTATATAGATGAGTCAAACTTGTTTCTTTCCTTCAAGCTAATCAATACCAAGATTAGCTATAAGAAGTTGGCTATATTTCTCAAGGAGAAATATAAAGTGAGTAAGGCTTTTATATTTGTTGGATATACCCAAAAGAATGACTTCGTGTATTCAAAAATGGTAGAAGCTGGATTTAAAGTTGTTTATAAAGATGTTACGGATTTTAAAGGAAATTGCGACTGCGAATTAGTCTTACAAGTTACAAGAGACTACTTTGAAAATAAATTTACAGAAGCAATTATACTTACTGGCGACGGAGATTTTGCTTGTCTAGTTCGCTTTCTGAATGAGAAAAAGGTTCTGGCCCGTGTTATAGCGCCGAGATCAAGTCGCTGTTCTATCTTTCTAAAAAGAGTTGCAAATCATATTACTTTTCTCGAAGATTCTCTGCACATGCTAGCAGAAAATGAAAAGGCCCCCGGCGAAGACGATACATCGCAAGGGTCCTTTTCGTAGTTACCCTAAAATTATATACCCCACTCCCTGAAAGTCAACTACTTCTTTGAAATGATTGTTTTCTTGTACGTATCGAGGTGATCGAGCGCGACTCCTGTACCCTTTACTACACAAAACAGCGCATCATCAGCCAGTTTTGCCTTTACTCCAGTACGTCGGAAAACGAGCTCAGGGAGATTCCTAAGCATCGATGATCCTCCAGTCATGATGATACCGTTGTCGATGATGTCAGCGGCGAGCTCGGGTGGAGTCTCCTGGAGCACATCCTTTATCGCCTTTATCATGTCGCGGAGTTCTTTTGAAATCGCTTTGACGATTTCATTTGTTTTTATTTCGGTCGAGCGTGGGAGACCAGAGATAAAGTCGCGGCCTTTTACGAGCATCGCGAGCTCATCTTCGAGTGGGATGGCCGATCCTATTTTCATTTTTATATCTTCGGCAGTTTTGTCTCCGATCGCGAGGTTAAATGTTTTCTTTATATAGTCAGCAATGGCTGCGTCTATTTTATTTCCTGCTACCTTTACCGAGGTAGATGCCACGATCCCTCCGAGCGAGATCACCGCTACGTCGGTCGTCCCTCCTCCGATGTCCACGATCATATGTCCGCGGCTCTCATGGATAGGTACTCCGGCGCCGATCGCGGCGAGGATGGGCTCCTTTACCACATACGCGTTTCGCGCACCGGCACGAAGTGTCGCCTCGATAACTGCACGTCGTTCGGTCGAGGTGATACCTGCAGGCACCGACACCATCACATCTGGTTTCCAAAAATTCCACTTGCCAAGTGCTTTGTCGATAAAATAGCGGAGCATAGCCTCGGTCACACGATAGTCGGCAATCACTCCATCACGCATGGGTCGATAAGCAATGATACTCTCGGGGGTACGTCCCACCATTTCTTTTGCATCATTTCCGACAGCGAGGATTTTGTTGTCCTGTTCAGAAACCGCAACCACTGATGGTTCGTTGAGCACGATCCCCTTTCCCGGCAAAAAAACCAGCGTGTTGGCTGTTCCGAGATCGATGCCTAGTTTTTTTGAAAAAATACTCATGATGTGATTCGCTGTATATTTGCGCCGAGGGCCTGGAGACGTTTTTCGAGGGCCTCATAGCCACGGTCGGTAAAGTATACATTGTTTATGGTCGATGTGCCCTCTGCGAGTAATCCTGATACTACCGCAGAAAATCCTCCGCGCAAGTCGTACGACTCGAGGGTACTCGCTTTTAGTGGTGCTGGGCCTTTTATAGTGATCTCTCGATTATTTAAAACATTTACATGTGCACCCATATTTTTGAGATTTTCGACGAATTTAAATCGTCCTTCGAATATAGTTTCAAATATAGTACTCTCTCCTTCTGCTTGGGTTAAGTAAGTAACTATCGGAGACTGAAGATCTGTGGGGAATCCTGGATACTCATGCGTGCGTACATTGAAGCTTTTTAGATTGGTACTCTCATATATCTCTATCGCATCTTTTTCTATTTTCATTTGTACACCCGATGTCGTGAGGAGTGATAGCAGACTTTCGCAGAGAATCGGATCACATTTTTCTATACGTAGTTTTTTTGCGAGGAGTGCGCCGAGAATGATAAAGCTACCCGTCTCGATACGATCGGGTAGTGTGACGTATGGACCGTTTGCTTTCAGTAGTGATCCCCCTTCTATAGTAATAGTAGAAGTTCCCTGTCCACTGATCCGTGCACCGCATGAGACGAGGAAGTCCGCCATGTGTTTTATCTCTGGTTCCATCGCACAGTTTTTGAGAACAGTTTTTCCTTTGGCGAGTGTTGCTGCAAACATAATTGTCTCAGTACCCGTCACCGTTTGTAAATCAAAAAATATCTCAGCGCCCATGAGGCCATTTGGTGCGGTCATGACATAGGCTTCATCTTTGTACTCCACTGCCGCTCCCATTTTTTCATAGGCTTTTATAAAAAGGTCGATCGGACGATTCCCTATGGTACATCCACCTGGCGCTGGAAATGTTGCGGTCTTGTAGCGAGCAAGGAGTGGTCCGGTGAGGACGACGGATGAACGCATGGCGGTTGCCTGGGCAGTATGTAGAACAGTTGAGCCAATCTTTGAGGTATCAATGGTCATATTGTCTATCTCTGCTCCGAGATGCACGAGGAGTTCGTTCATACGTTTTACATCTTCATTTAGGGGTACATTTTGTAGTGTGAGTGGTCCGTCAAAAAGCACACTAGCCGCCATCATTTTGAGGACTGCGTTTTTTGCACCACCGATCGTGACCGTGCCCTCGAGAGTTTTTTTACCCCCGTTTCCTTTTACAATAAATGAGTCAGACATATGGGCATTGTATATAAAAAAACCGACCACCGCAAAGGTGGTCGGGGTGAACAGAACAAAATCATTACTGACCTCGGAATCGATCCTCGAGTGTCTCACGTGTCAGATTGAACCCTAGCGCTAGCTCGACCCGTTGTCTGAGTTCATTTTTCTCGAGGTGAGCCTCGTGCACGAGTCCAAAACCCTGCTTTGCCTTCACCTGCCGAGTACGGCGTGCGAGGTCTTCGCAGATGTACTGTTTCGCAGCATCAGTCTCCTGGATTTTTTCATGCGAGAACTTTCCTGATAGCAAAAGTTCTGGATAGTAATGCTCTAGGTCTCGAAGATCCTCAGCAATAGGTTTCCAAAGGCGGTTTGCATGCATACAGGACCAGATACAAACTACCCCACAGATAACCAGGCATATCGACGAAAAAATAGTGGTCGAAGTCGATATCGAGACAGGCAAGAAGAAAATCAAGCCAATGGCGAGAAATCCAACAAATAAAATCTGGGAGAATTTCCTGCTCAGCCGAACTTCCTCGACCTCAGATGAGCTCGCTTTGAGTTTAATGAGCTCTCCAAAGAAAGCCCACTCGGGTTTGAAATACCGACCATTTTTAAGGAACATAACAATTTCCAAACATGTGCCATTTTGCCCTCACTTTAGGACGCCAGTCCAACTTTCGCCACGCCAGTGGTTACGGTTTTAAGCATAGGTTTGTACCGACACGAATACGCCTTCATAATGCATAAAATATAGGAACTTGTCAAATATAAATAAAAAAAACCGCCTGAGTCCACGATTCTCTCGTGTACTCAGGCTGGTTGGTGTATGCTGCCCTCGCGTTTCAGGCGACGACGAGCAATTGGTTGTAGGATTCGAATGGCTCGAGGGTATAACGTCCCTCAGTTCCATCCAAAAACCGGAACGGTGGACATGCGCCGTGCAACTCAGCGAGCTCGTCATAGGTCGCCCTGGCATCTTCTTCGAAACAGCTCGCCGCTTGGGCACGCAATTTCGCGAAGAGTCCATCGAGCGTTGGGAGAACGATGCCGTTACGTAGTCTGTTGTAGTCCATCATTTCGATCTCCTCTGGTGTCTTGCCGAGCAGTGTCGCTAGACGATCGCGTGCTGCGTAGTACTTCTCCGGATGTTCCATGTCCGGCTCTTCGCGCCGAAGGGGTTTGTACAAGGCGTCGAGAATGTAGTAGAAGACGAGTGCGATGGCCATCGCACAAACCAAAAACAGCGCAGCTGGCATTTCCCTCACGATCGCCTGCAACAAAATGACTGCGAGCAATGTGAGCGTGAGAAAGACGCCGGTCCACCGCCTGGAGGAACGCTTCTCCCACATGGCGTGTTTCTCGATAGCTTCTGTGACGAGCCCACCCGAGCCAGTCCAACGATCTAACAGTGTGTTTTCTTTCATGAGATGATCAATTTGTGTTCGTCCTGTACATTATCACTAAAGTGTGGTTTAGTCAATCCCCTCACATTTGCTATACTCTATACATGCATATCATCGAAGTACTACCGATCGCCAAGACGTTTGGAAAAGAAACGCTCTCATACTTTTCCCAGACAGATATAAAACCCGGTTCCCTCGTCACCATCCCACTGCGTAGCAAAAAGATAAAGGGCCTCGTCGTCTCTGCACAGTCCGCGATCGAGATGAAGGCCGAATTAAAGAAATCAGAATTCGGAATAAAAAAAGTAGAGCAGATCGAGAGCGTCGAATTCCTCTCAGCAGAATTCATGACCATGGTCCAAAAGACTGCGCATCATTTTGCAACGACAAAAGGAGCCATCCTCTCCACACTCATTCCAAAAGATTTATTGGGTAGCGAATACATGACACGGGTGAAGCATGATACTCGACAGGAAAAGCTCGTGATCCAGGGCAATGATGAGGAGCGCATGTCGCATCACAAGAGCCTCATCCGTCAGGAATTTGCTCGCAAAAAATCGGTGGTGATCGTCGTACCGACTCATGAAGATGGAGAATATATAAAGGAACAACTCGAAAAAGGGATCGAGGACTACATATACCTTTTCCATAGTGCATCAAAAAAGCAGATCAAAGAGATGCGCGAACATAAACATCCCATACTGCTTATATGTACTGTTCCCTATCTCTCGATCGTCCGCGACGATACCTCTACCCTCATCGTCGAAAAAGAAAATGGAAAGGGATACCGCACCCTCTCACGTCCATATCTCGACCTGCGTATTGTCGCCGAGTATTTTGCTGAAGCGACCAACACTCGCCTCATTCTCTCTGACATATTTCTCCGTATCGAAACCCTCGCAAAGCATGGCCTCACCGAATATATAGAGAGTGCGCCATTTAAATTCCGCTCACTCTCGACTGCAAGTGAGACCCTCGTCGACATGAAAGCATACAAGACTTCCTCAGGTGGCTTTCGCATACTGAGCGAGCAGGCAGAGCACGTCATAAAAGAAACAAAAGAACAGAGTCAACACATGTTTGTCTTTGCGACACGTCGCGGCCTCTCACCATCAGTCGTCTGTGGAGACTGTCAAAATGTCGTGACCTGCACGTACTGTAGTGCACCGGTCGTCCTTCATTCTTCAAAAGACTCTGATAAAAACTTTTTCCTCTGTCATCATTGTGGCGAGCGCAGGAGCTCGGAAGAATACTGCAAGGTGTGCAGCAGCTGGAAGCTCGGCACTGTCGGTATCGGGATCAACCTCGTTGCAGAAAAAATAAAAGACAAATTCCCCGACATAAAACTATTCATCCTGGATTCTGATACTGCAAAAACCGACAAAGCCGCACGCAGTATCATCAAAAAATTCTACGATACTCCAGGGAGTATCCTCGTCGGTACCGAGATGGCCCTCTCATATATGCATGAGCCAGTGCACCACATCCTCATCGCCTCAATGGATTCACTCCTCTCGCTCCCCGATTTCCGAATTAGTGAAAAGATCCTCTACACCATCACCCGCATGCGTAGTCAGGCAACGGTGTCTATTATATTGCAGACTCGCCGGCCAGAGGAAAAAGTCTTTGCGCATGCCTTGCGTGGGAATCTCATCGACTTTTATCGCGAGCACATCGATGATCGCAAGCGGTTCAACTATCCCCCATTTTGTACACTCATAAAGCTCACCCTCACCGGCAAAAAAGATGAGATCGTACGCGAGATGCAGGGCCTCCAGAACATGCTCACCCCGCATGAGATCGATGTCTTCCCCGCATTTACCCATACCGTACGCGGACAGAGTGTACTCCACGGCCTTATTCGTGTACCTCGTCTCGATCCTGACTTTTCAAAGCTCCTCGCCAGTCTCCCTCCGCATATACACATAAAAATTGACCCGGACTCACTTTTATAATATAATTTTTTCATGGTACCAATAGTCCAAATGGGTGATCCAGTACTACGCACCGTCTGTACTCCGATCGATCTCAACAACATTCCCCACCCACTCCTCGCTGATATGAAAGAAGCCGTGCATTCACAGTCAGACGGAGTGGCTATAGCCGCACCACAGGTGGGAGTCCCAGTGCGTGTTTTCTATGTGTCTGGCGCAGTCCTCAAGAGAGCTGACTCAAAAAAGTTTGGAAAAGAAAAAGATGATATGTATTTTATTAATCCGGAGATCGTAAAAAAATCTCGCCAGACTCAGATCCTCGACGAAGGTTGTCTCTCGATCCGCTATCTCTATGGAAAAGTACGTCGCAGTAAAAAGATCACGATCCGTGCATATGACGAACATGGCAAACTCTTTGAACGTGGTGCAGTCGATCTCCTCGCGCAGATCATCCAGCATGAAAACGATCACCTCGATGGCATCCTCTTTATCGACAAAGCAAAGGACATAGAGGAGATACTACCGGAAGAACAGAAATAACATGGACCCGATTCCTCAATACAAATACGACACACCAACAAACCTAATTGAGAAACAGGGAAATGTGTATCGAGCCATGACAGACCGAAATCCGAATCGGCCACTCTTCGTCCGTATAATCATTATTCTGCTTGGACTATTCTATTTTATCCCTGCGGGTTTAATTTGTTTATATATGGGAGCAACAACAATGCTTGAGGATTTTAAATTTTGGGCTCTACTTCCCTTCTTCCTTATTGTTTTTATTGGACTACTACTTACCGGCAGTGGTATCATGGCCATATATAATAACGTAAGAAAGTAATGTCTCCATTCGTATTTTTTGGTAGTTCATACATTTCCATCTGCAGCCTCAATGCATTAAAAAAACGCGGAGTTTCTCCTGCCCTCATAGTGAGTACTGGTTTTCATACCATCGTTGCAGAATGGGCAAAGGAAAACAATATTCCCTGCATCGCTCCTGAAAATCTAAAGAGTGATATTCCCGAGCTTCACGGATACGATCTATTCCTCGTCGTGTCATATGGAAAAATAATCCCACAACACATTCTCGATCTCCCAAAAAACGGAGTGCTCAATCTGCACCCTTCACTTCTACCAAAATACCGCGGACCATCGCCCATCCCCTCTGCGATCCTCGCTGATGACAAACACACCGGAGTGACGATCATGAAAATGGACGAACAAATGGATCACGGACCGATCATCGCCGCTGCACCTGTGGACTTTACTGAGTGGCCTACAACCTACGAAGTAAAAGAAATTATGGCTGAAAAAGGTGTCGAGCTTCTTTTACAAAATCTAGGCACCACTCCCGTCGAGCAGGATCATAGCAACGCTACATATACAAAAAAGATGAAAAAGGAGGATGGACTCATCGACTTTGCTGATGATGCATATTTAAATTTCCGAAAGATCCAGGCCTACACCCCATGGCCGAGTGCGTTTTACTTTGCACAAGGCAAGCGTATAAAAATAACAAAAGCCCATTTTTCAAATGGGACTCTTGTGCTCGATCGTATTATTCCCGAAGGAAAAGGAGAAATGGATTTTACTCCACACTATACACCGTCGACATCTCCTCATACCCAGCCGTAGCCAGAGTGATTTTCTCATTGAAATAATGAATGGTGGTCCAGACCGCCATGAGGCCCACGAGAGCGAGGCCGAGAGCCGAGTTTACATGCTGATTTAAAAACTTGCTTTGATGAATGTGCATTTTATTTGTTAAATATTCCTTTTAATACCGCTTTGACCTTTGCCCCACTGCGACGTACAAACGTAGTGGCCTTTTCTTTGTTTTGAGAAAGTCTGCGATGTGCCTCGTCTTTTACCTTGTCGATCGATGCGTACATATCCGCAGTCTCTTCAGTCACATATATGTCTTTGCCGTGCGTAAAGACACGCAACTCTGCACGAAAGATGTCACCGTGCTGATGATGATTCGTAGTTTTTGCGACTTCGACATGAACGATGCTGTCCGGTTCTAGAAATTTCTCCAACGTCTGTACTTTCTTACTTATGTACTCCGACACTGCTTCGCTATGTGGAAAGCCTGTGGTTTTTGTTTGGATGTTCATAACTACAGTATACAATGTTTGCTATACTATTGTCATGCCACTTTCAGACATCCTGTGGAATAAAAATCTCTGGGGATTAGTGATCCTTATCATCTTTATTGTATTTGGTATTTCGAGTATTGCGCTCGCCTATCACTGGAGACGCTACGGCCATGATTTGCCTATTATAAAATTTGGCTCTGTTGTATTTATGATCGGGAGTATCCTCCTCATTATCCTCATCATGGCGACGTACCAGGCCCTCCCACAACAATGAGTTACACTTCGACTATCCCCCTCACCCAAGAAGAACACGTTGTCCTCGATGCCCAAAAGCATTGGTTTATTTTGACTATGCAGCTCGTGACGGTTGTCTTTGCGACGATCGCTCCTGTTATCGGACTATTTTTCCTGACACCGTTCGTCCCTGATATGACCTATATCATCCTCATCGCACTCCTCTGGATACTCCTCATGTGGGTACTCATGTTTCGAGTGATCACTGACTACTACCTCGATGTCATCCGCATCACCAACCTCCGTGTTCTCGACGTCGATCAAAAAGGTCTCTTTTATCGAAATATCGCTGCGATGCGTCTCGCTCAGATCCAGGATGTGACAGTTGATAGCTCAGGTGTGATCGCTACCCTGCTGCGCTACGGCACACTAAAGATCCAGTCAGCTGGAGAAGATACCGAGTTCGTCATTCATCATGTAGCAAATCCAGAGGAAGTGAGTACGATACTCATGCGAGGACAAAATAACGAGTGGACTAATCGATCGAAAGGATCTTTGTAGGATGGTGATGCCCGCTTATCATACGCACCGCACAGTCGGAATACATCTCCTGTATGATTGCGAGTACTCGTTTGTTCGCCATATTTCTCTCTGCAGGTTCGCGAAGGCGTATCTCTAGTGCATCATCGGACAATCTCTTGATCTCTTCCTTTTTTGCTTTTGTAATTACCTTCACTTTTAGGTACATATTTGCTATGATACGACAGTTCCTTAAAAGAACAATATTCCCCTGTAGCTCAGCGGTAGAGCAGTCGCCTGTGTCAAAAGGTTTGAGGATGGTATACTCATTGGTGATATGCCAACCAAAAGAACCTATGCCGACCGTGCCGCCTATATGGTCCAAGCCGTCAAGAAACGAAGAATCAAACTTCGCCTGATGGCTCGAGAGTATAAAGGTGGTAAGTGTGAAATTTGTGGATATGACAAGTGTCAGCGAGCACTTTCCTTTCATCACATCAATCCAAAAAATAAATCATTTGGATTGTCAGATAAAGGTTTAACAAGATCGTGGGAGTCAATCAGAAAAGAGATTGATAAATGCGCTCTTATATGTGCAAACTGTCACATGGAAATTCACGATGGCATTACGCAGCTTCCAGTACGAAAGTCTGGTCGAAAATGAGGAGAATTGCTGGAAACCCCTATTTTAATAAGTTGGGGCAATCAGCAGCCGAGCCGAGGATGTGAGTGGTTTTAAGTAATTGAAATCAGTCACATCCTCGGAAGGTTCAGAGACTATCCCTTCGGGGAGTAGTCAAAGAGTAATCTCTTTTGGCGAAGCACCTCACACCTAAATCTATTTATAGATATGGTGATGATATAGTCCGTACCATCAGTAATGATGGATAAAACGTAAGCGATTGGTCGTAGGTTCGATCCCTACCGGGGGAGCATCGCAGTCCAGTTGACAGATGGTATATTTCATGATAGATTCAATTTAAGGAGCTCAAAACAGTCAACCAAAATTCAAAGGAGTAACAGTCATGCAATTTAAGAAAGCACTCATTTGGTCCCATATTAAGGGGACTTACCACCGTTGTCTGACGGAGGATGAGCAGAAAAAAAGACATTCTGCAAAACTTATTGCACAGATATTCCCTGGCATGGAACATTATTCCAGTTACAATTTTGCCAGAGTTAGGCAGAACTACCTCATTCCCGTACTTCAGAAGCAATTCCCGAATCTTGCAACAATTCCTGCGGAAGAAATCGGCGACATGGACATGGTAGAAATCACAGAATTCCTGCCTTGCGATAGGTATGCATGGCAGGAAAGTGCCTGGCAAGCCGAGTTCAATCGCAAACTGGCAGCCTGATACACTGTGCACTTGCATCAATTTCAAAAACCACACTCGAGTTCGAGGGTGGTTTTCTTTTACCTCAAACCTCACCTATCAAGGCGAGCATCCATCTGTTTTAAGAGGTTTTTTCGAACTCGAAAGTATGTGCTACCATATACACATGTGGGTATATATTCTTTTTGCATTCTTAGCAGGAGCAATCCAAATCGCTACTGTCTACGCACTGCGTGTGGGATTTTTGAAATCTTTTCTTTTTGCTATCCCCTTTATCCTTCTGCATCAGTATTTGTTTTTGTTTAACTATACAAAGGCACCTAATTTTATAGTCATTTGGTTTCTTACGACCGCTATTACAACTACTCTAAGTTTTTTAGTTGGGCACTTTATATTTAAGGATGTACTCACTGCATATCAAATCATTGGCATATTACTCATATTAGCTGGGGTGATTTGTATGAAGCTGACTTAACAAGTCAAACCTCACCTATCAAGGCGAGCATCGCAGTCCAGTTGACTTATTTCATTTTATATGACAATATGAGAAAAGTAGTTTTTCAAAATGAGTTGGCTTTAGAAAGGAAGCCTTGGTGACTCAAATAAACACCTAAACAAATCCACTTGAAACTCGACAGTCAGAAAGTAATCCGTGGAGCAACGTGGGCGATGTTGTTTGCGTGCACCGGCCTGCTCCTGCTAATCCTCCCGATCATGCGGCAGGAAAACAAGCCCGCAGCTATCATCTTCATTGTTAACTCCGCAGCTATCACAGCAATGGCCATCATACTTCGAATGGCCGCAAACGGCCTGCAGAAAAGTGACGACCCTGCGTGGAGAAAAATCGCGCACCACGTAACCTGGTTCTACAACTGGTGCCCTGCATTCATCGTCATCAGTTGGCTGACTCTGTTCACTCTTGGAGGGTGGACATGGCGGTCGCTCGTAGCCGCCCTAGCGGCCCACCTCTTGGTGAGGGGGTTGTATCTCTACAAGTCACGAAGAAGGTCGATGAGAGCTTGAACTCTGCCACCGTGCTCAGCCGCCCGAACAGGAACCTCCCGTTCGCGGCGGTTTCTCTTTTTTATATATCTCAAACCTCACCTATCAACGCGAGCATTGCAGTCCAGTTGACAAAATAGGTCATAGTGTTTTATTGTTATAAAGACGTTCTTAAATAGAAAGGGTTACCCGTGAAGCAACATGATTCGTATTGGAGAATCTGGCAATCTTCGAACACGGCAGTCACTCGCCAGAAGATAGACGAGCCAATCATTGTAGAATGGTCAGGAGAAGAGACCCGACTCTTTATTGGATCATCACAAGTCGTGGTTTTTCCATTTTTCCAAGATTCGGAGGAAAGCTGGTACACGATTCTACCGTCGGAAATGGACGGCGAAACGTGCGAAATGTATTACGATCGGGAAAATGGGGTCATCTACTCTACTGCAAATGACGGCGTAGTAGAGGTCTTGGCACACAACATTGTTTTTACTCAACTCGCACAACAACCCCCAGAAAGAAAATAGGAGGGATAAAAGTAATTCAGCACCACTTCACTACGAAAGTTTTGAAGTGGCTTTTTTTACCTCAACCCTCACCTATCAAGGCGAGCATGTACCTGTTTCAAGAGGCTTTCTAGAATCGACTTGCAGTGAGCCTTAATTCAGGCTACTATTTAGGAATCACCACGAAAAAGCTCCTATTAGGCTAGTCCTTGTAGGGCCTTTTTCTTTAATTACTCTCTGTCTTCAACTGTGCCTCACGAAACACCTTCATCTGGTCCTCATTTGATCTACGCGCAGCTTCAAGTAGCACCTTTTTCTGTTCATCTGCAGGTGCATTCATGAAAAAGTCAGAAAGACCCTCATATTTCTTTGAGTCTCCTGCGTTTTTTCTTTTAAACATATTCTTGATCTTTTCAATCATAGTAATTTTTCTAAGTCCTCTCTACTATAGCGTATTCCAAGATAATGATCAATTTGGGGACCATTCTGCGTAATGTCGATAATGTCTTCCACCGCATGTGTTTCAAAGTTCTTTTTTACCAGTGATATAACGACTGTGTCATCAAATTCTTTCCTGATTCTGTCTATTGTCTCTCGTGAATCTAAAAATTGCTGGATAAAGACATCTTTCGGTATATGTCTGCCTTCCACTTTTTCACGTGCTTGAGTAAATGCCCAGGCAACATCAGGTTTCTGATATACGTAAAAGATTCTCACCTGGCGAGACTTGCTGAGCGAGCGTTTGATATTGAAAATGGCTTTGTCGTATTTTGAGAGCGTTCCATCGAGAATAAATGTCTGTTTATTGTCCAAAACAAAGTCATGGACCCTTTCAACGATGAGTGACACCGCGGTTTGAAAGAGAAAAGAATTACCGCCTGTATATCCGGGTATTCGCTCCCGTAATTCATCCGCATCAATTCGCAC
>CAZNYP010000004.1:37463-67077 GCA_964577365.1 uncultured Candidatus Saccharibacteria bacterium | reverse complement strand
GGGTGGGGAGGGGGGGGGTGGGGGAGTTGGCGGGGGAAGCACCTCGGGGTCACAAAATAATACAGGGATCCTGTTTGCTGGAAGAGCATATCCATTGAGTAGAGTAAATATTTTGAAAGACGGACAGCTGGTTCTCACCACGATCGCAGGGCCTGACAGCAACTTTACCGCTCGTCTCACCGATCTATCGGCTGGAAACTATACGTTTGCACTGTACGGTGAGGACAAGCAGGGTGTGAGGTCGAATCAATTTTCTTTCCCAATTTTTATCACCTCAGGTGTGATCACCAGTGTGAGTGGTATTTTCATCGCCCCGACACTTTCACTCGATAAAACAGAAGTAAAAAAAGGTGATACAATCGTCGTCTTTGGACAAAGTGTCCCACAGTCTGATATAACCATCAATATAAATTCCGAGCCAGAATTTTTCATCAGACAAAAAGCTGATGACAAAGGAGCGTACCTACTCAACTTTGATAGCTCTGTACTAGAACTCGGCGGTCACACAGCAAAATCAAAATCGATTCTAGGCAATGAGATCAGCTCGTTCTCAAATATAGCGGGATTCGTCGTCGGTACGAAAAACGTATTTGCGGGGGCTTCGATTCAGCGTACATTAAAGGGAGATCTCAACAAAGATGGGAAGGTAAATCTCATTGACTTTTCAATCGGTGCATTTTGGTACAGACGATCTCTGAGTGGAGCTATTGTACAGACAGAGGGTGATACATTGAATGGTGATCAAAAGATGGATCTTGTTGATTTTAGTATCATGGCCTTTAATTGGACTGGATAATGAAAACAAAACTATTTTTTGAACATACGGTGGGGTCATACGCTGAAGGCAAAGATATCGTCGTACGAGCCTTTCTCGACACTGCTGGGCAGAGTATAAATGCAGTCGAAGGTACACTATCTATCGATCCACTATTTACAATCACCGACATCAAAAGCGCGGATTCAAATGTAACATTTTGGGTTACCTCACCTGAGGTGGCGGGGAATCAGGTCTCATTTTCAGGTATTGTCACAGGCGGCATAAATTCGCAGCAAGTAAAAATTCTTTCACTCACGATGCGTCCTGCTTCGGAGGGGTCAGGGACTATCACTGCGCGTGGAGTGAGGGTCTTGCAAAATGATGGTGTTGGTACGGTACTCGAGAACAGCGTTGTCCCACAGGTCATACGGATAGAATCAAAGAGCGACGAGCAGCAATTACCACCAGTTGATAACGAAAAACCAGAATCATTCGTGCCACTCGTGGGCAAAGATCCGAGCATGTTTGACGGACAACATTTTGTCGCTTTTTACACCCAAGACAAGGGAACAGGTATAAAGGAATACAAAGTAAAAGAGGGTTTGTTTGGCTCATATACCACAGCACAGAGTCCGTATAAATTAAAAAACCAAAGACTAGATAGCACAATATATGTAAAAGCGATCGACATGCGAGGAAATGAGCGCGTGGAGACTGTGTCCGCTGAAAATCCATCATTAATGCACATAGCGATCATAGTGATTGTGGTATTATTAGGGGCATACCTATGGAAAAGAACTTTCTCAAAGCGCTAGTCTTTGTATGTGTATTATGTTTACCACTCTTTACTCATGCAGCATCGCTCATAGTGAGTCCGTCGTCTGGGACCTATTCTGTCGGAGATAGGGTCACCGTAAAAGTTCGTGTAAATAGCACGACGCCTATAAATGCAGTATCTGCGAGCCTCACCGTACCGACAAATTTATTTTCAATTGAATCAGTAACAAAAGATAGTTCGGTCTTAAACTTTTGGGTAACCGAGCCTAGTTTTTCTAATAAAAATGGAGCGGTTTCGTTCGAGGGTGTTTCGCTCGGAGGCTTCTCAGGAGGTATGGGAGATGTTGTATCCTTGAGGCTTCGTGCGGTCGCCGAGGGTAATGGATCAATATCTATAAATTCAGCACAGATTTTAGCAAATGATGGACAGGGTACAAATGTTACTGGAGCACTTCAAAATGGTACGTATACAGTACAAAAAGCAGAAATACCAGAGGTCGTCCCAGAAAAGAAGCCAGAACCCGTAAAAACAGAGCCTATAAAAAAGGAGGTAGACATTCCTGCATCTACTCCCGAGCCTACTCAAAAAGCACCTGCACTAAATGCGCCTGAGATCATGCGAGTCAGAAAATTTGGTGAACAAGCAATAGCGGGTATCACCCAATACCCACGTGCACAAGCGCTCATCACATTTGTAGATGTAGATGGGTACAAGGTATTTATCACCACCACCACAGATGAAAAAGGAGAATTCTATACAGTAGTACCAAAGAGTCTCAAGTATGGGGTCTACAAGGTGAGTGCGGTAGTGATCACGCCGAGCCTCGACAATTCTACAAAATCAAATGAATTAGAAGTCACTATCGGTAGTATCGTATCGGATATCGGTATGTGGCCTATTGTCGGTACATTGGTCGTGTTTTTTATCCTCGCGGTGATGCTCATAAAAAAGACGATCACGCTGCAAAAAGGAAAACAAGGAGTGAGAGAAACAGTTAAAAAAACATTCAAGGTCCTTGAGGATGATGTAAAACGTGGGTCGATGAAAGATCTAAAAGAAGACATAAAGGATGCGGAAAAGGTCATAGAGCGAGAGGTAAAAGATATCGGTTCATTATGAGAAATATAATCATCACAGGGTTTTTGGTACTCATATGCGGTATGACGTGTGTCGAGACCGTACACGCACAGGCGAGCGTCAATGCACAGACGCTCGTGAGACGTGTAGGAGTTTCTTTGTCTCCACGTACCGGTTCGTTTGTCGAGGGAAGTACGTTTGATGTACCAATCATTATCGACACCCGTGGAGTGTCGGTGAATGGTGTCGAAGTGCGTGTACAGTTTGATAAAGACAAGTTTTCTATCGTTCGGCCATCGAGTGGTGTGTCGATCATCGGTGTGTGGGTAGAACCGCCAAAATATGACAACACAAAAGGTACCGCGAGCTATGTCGGTGTGATCCCTGGTGGTATCATCACTGGATCAGGACTGGTCGGTACGATGACCTTTAAGGCTTTGAAAACAGGAGTGGGAACAATCAGTATACATACAAATACAAAAGTACTTTTTAACGATGGTTTAGGAACTGAGGCGACGGTAGACCTGGGTCGTGCCGAGTATACCGTCATCCCAAAAGCTCCTGAGGGTGTGCGTATATATTCCGAGACTCATCCTGACCAGGGTGTGTGGTATAAAAATAATTCGCCAGTCCTTTCATGGGACAAGGATGCAGGCGTTGATGGATTCAGTTATATTGTCGACAATAATCCATCGACCATACCAGACAACGTGTCTGAGGGGACAGTGACGAGTACGTCTTTTGATGCCTTAAAAGACGGACTCTGGTATTTCCATATTAAAGCAAGCAAGAAAGGGGTATGGGGTACTACCGGACATTTCCTCGTCCGGATCGACACCGTACCACCCGCATCATTTAAACCCCAAGTAAATTATCTTGTCGCGGCGACCGTACTCGTAGAGCGTACGCTAGTTTCATTTTTTACAACTGACAATCTGTCAGGTATAGATCGGTATGAGGTGGGTATCGTCGACAAAATGCAGCCGATCACCACTTCGCCAGTATTTGTACAAGCCGAGAGTCCGTTCCAGGTACCTCTCACAAAGGATGGCAGTCTCGAAGTGATCGTGCGTGCGGTGGATAAAGCGGGCAATACGAGAGATGAATCAATACATGTAAAAGCACCTTTTGTCATCACCCAGTTTGTAAAAGATTATTTAGTGTATATACTGATAGCTATTATCCTCATGGGAGTGGTTATCCTAGTCACTCATTACATGGTAGGGCATCATATTATCCGAAATCTGCGCAGATTTAAACAATTTATAAGACAAGAAGAACAAACACATGCTCACGAAGGAACAGATCAAACAGCGAATACAGGAGATCGAAACCGCGATGGGACAAGCGGACTTTTGGAGTGATGTAGACAAGGCCCAGGCCATGATCCGTGAACTCGGTGAGCTCAAAATCCAGGCCGAAGGTGGCAGCAAATACGATGCTGGTGACGCCATCATGACTATTTTCTCTGGAGCAGGAGGTGATGATGCCGAGGATTTTTCTGCCATACTTTTACGCATGTACAAAAAGTACTGTGACAATAGAGGGTTCGGTATGAGTGTTATCCACAGCAATGAAAATGACCATGGTGGATATCGCAACATCACCGTCGAAATCTCTGGAAAAAATGTCTACGGAACTCTAAAGCACGAATCCGGTGTACATCGCCTCGTTCGTATTTCTCCTTTTAGTTCTAAACAACAGCGTCACACTTCTTTTTCTATGGTAGAAGTCATTCCAAAATTTGAAAAAAATACCGAGATAGAGATCCCCGAAAAAGATCTCGAGATCAGTATTGCAAAGGCAGGTGGTCCAGGAGGTCAAAATGTGAACAAACGCGAGACCGCAGTGCGCATCGTCCATGTGCCGACCGGCATATCTGTCCACGTCACGACTGAGCGGTCTCAGGCGCAGAACAAAGAGCGAGCTCTCGATATCATCAAGGCGAAACTCTATAAACGTCAGGAAGAAGAGCAGATCGCTCGTGAAAAAGGAATGTATGTATCAAAAACGACCGATATCGAGTGGGGAAATCAGATCCGTTCATATGTCCTCCATCCATACAAGATGGTAAAGGATCATCGTACCGATGTAGAGACGTCACAGGTAGACAAGGTCATCGATGGAGAGATAGAGATTTTTCTCGAAGCGGAGAAAGTGCTATAATTAGTACCAATGATTTATTTTGATAAAGTATCGAAAGTATACCCAGACGACACGCTTGCCCTCGATTCAGTCAGCTTTACTGTAGAACCTAAAGAATTCGTCACCATTGTCGGTCATTCTGGAGCCGGGAAAACTACTCTTTTGAAAATGCTCATCGCAGAGGATCGACCATCAAAAGGAAGTGTATTTTTTGAGTCTGCAAACATTCACCGTCTGGGTCGGAGTGCAGTGAGCAAGCTACGCCGACGTATCGGTACGGTATTTCAGGATTTTCGTCTGATTCCCAACAAGACCGCATACGAAAACATCGCCTTTGCTATGGAGGCTGCGGGACGCACTGATGCAGAGATCGCTTCTGATGTACCCTACGTCCTCGAGCTCGTCGACCTCCAGCACAAGATCTATGCCTTTCCACACGAGCTCTCGGGCGGAGAAAAACAGCGCATCGCTATTGCCCGCGCGATCGTCAACCAGCCAGACATTGTGATTGCGGACGAGCCGACGGGAAATCTCGATCCGATCAATACCTTTGAAATCATCAAGATCCTAAAGAAAATCAATGATCTCGGTACCACGGTCCTCCTCACCACACATAATCGTGGGGTAGTAGACGAAGTAAAAGGCCGTGTCATCACTATGGAAAAAGGAAAGGTGATGCGGGACGACAAAAAGGGCAAGTACGCGTTATAATATACTCATATAAATATATTGCATGATTTTTACTAAAGCTCGTCGCGTCATTCGTTCTGGATTTGTAAACTTTTGGAGAAATGGTTTTCTCTCCCTTTCGTCGATCCTCGTCCTCTCACTTTCACTACTCGTTTTTGGAGGACTCATTTTCTTTTCTACGCTCAGCAAAACATTCCTCGACACTATCCGAGACAAGGTAGATATAAATGTCTATCTCTCACTCGATGCAGATGAAGTGGGTATTCTCGAACTCCAAAAAGATCTACAAAAGCTCCCAGAAGTCGCTAGTACCGAGTATATCTCTCGCGAGGGGTCTCTCAAGTGGTTCAGAGAGAAACACAAGGACAATACCCGCATCATCCAAGGACTCGATGAGATCGGGGAGAATCCGCTTCCTGCAGTCATTACCGTAAAGGCAAAAGACCCTTCACAATATGAGTCTGTTGCAAAATTCCTCGCTAACAAAGAGATCGTGGGCAATGTAAACTATGCTGAAAACAAAGTGGTGATCGACCGCCTCTCACGCATCATTCCGCTCATCGAGAAAACTGTCTCGGTGCTCATCGTTATTCTCGTACTCATTGCTGTTGCGATTACCTTTAATACTATCCGCGTCATCATCTTTTCATCTCGTGATGAGATCGCGGTGATGAAGCTCGTCGGTGCAAGTAACATGTATGTACGCGGACCATTTGTCGTGTCAGGTGTGATGTACGGTATATTTTCAGCGATCATCGCACTCGTGATCCTCGGTCTATTTGCGTACTACATGGACGCCCTCTACATCCGCTTTCTCGACGCATACCCAGGAGATATATCAGTCGTACGTCACATCCTCTTTGCCTACTATGTGACGAACTTTAGCCAGATTTTCGCCATCATCCTGAGCTCAGGAGTATTCCTCGGTGCTATCTCGAGCTATATGGCAGTACGAAGATATCTAAATGTCTAGTGGACGCAGTCTCCCACTTTGTTACAATAAGGCTATACACTAAATTTCAAACATGGCCGCAAAACGACATAAATACATTTTCGTAGTTGGTGGAGTGATGTCAGGAGTAGGAAAAGGTATCGCAACGTCGTCCATGGGCACACTCCTCCATGCAAAAGGCTACTCTGTAAATCTCGCAAAAGTCGATCCATATCTAAACGTCGACGCAGGCACCATGAACCCCACCGAGCACGGTGAGGTTTTTGTTTTGAATTCTGGACTAGAGACTGACCAGGATATGGGAAACTATGAGCGATTTCTAAACCGGGATCTCCTTCACGAGGACTATATGACGTCAGGAATGGTATACAAACATGTGATCGACAAAGAGCGCGCCCTCGGCTACCGTGGAAAATGTGTCGAGGCCATTCCGGACATCCGTGACGAGATTGTGCGACGTTATGAGCACGCAGCAGCGCTCAACAAGTCAGAGATCTCAGTCATCGAGATCGGTGGTACGGTGGGTGACTATCAAAATATCATGTTTATCGAAGCAGCGCGTGTGCTCAAGATAAAACACCCAGATGATGTGGTGTTTGTGATGGTGTCATATCTCCCAATTCCAAATAAAATAGGAGAGATGAAAACTCGACCGACACAAAATGCGATTCACCAGCTCGCCTCATACGGCGTCGCTACCGATATCATCATCGCTCGCGCCGATGTGCCGCTCGATAAAAAAAGAAAGGAAAAGATCGCTATCTCGTGCAATATTCCCGTCGATCATGTGATCTCCGCACCTGACATCGACTCGGTCTATGATGTACCGGTGAATTTTGAAAAAGATCAGCTCGGAGATATTTTGATAAAGCGGCTCAAGCTCAAAAAGCGTCAGGGCACAGGCCTCGGTGCCTGGAAAAAGTTTGCTGATAGTGTAAAGTCTGCAAAAAAGGAGGTGCACATCGCCATTGTTGGTAAATACTTTGCAACCGGAGACTTTATCCTGACCGACTCATATGTATCAGTTCTCGAAGCGATAAAATACTCGGCATATGCACAAGGGCTGAAACCAGTGATCCATGTGGTCAACGCAGTTGATTTTGAAATAAAAAACCCAGACTACAAGGCACTCGACCAGTATGATGGGATCCTCGTGCCGGGCGGATTTGGTGAAACGGGTATAGAGGGCAAGCTCAATGTGATCCGCTATGCACGTGAAAAAAAGATCCCATACTTTGGACTCTGCTATGGTATGCAGCTCATGACGATCGAGTATGCACGCACTATCCTCGGTCTCAAGGATGCAAATACTGCAGAGATCGATCCAAATGCAAAGGATGTCGTGATCGACATCATGCCCGATCAAAAGAAAAAACTCGCCGAGGGACAGTACGGAGCGAGTATGCGTCTCGGCCAGTATGATGCCGTTCTAAAAAAGGGGAGCATTGCTCGTGATGCATACAAAACAGATACTATCACCGAACGTCACCGCCATCGATACGAGGTCAATCCTGAGTACATGGAAAAAATAGAGGCAGCCGGACTCGTTTTCTCAGGTAGATCACCGAGTGGAAAGCTGATGGAGATCGCCGAACTCCCACGATCCGTGCACCCATTTTTCCTCGGGACCCAGTTTCATCCAGAATTCCTCGCGCGACCACTACGACCGCACCCATTGTTTACAGAATTCATAAAAGCAGCAGGGAAGAAATAAAAAATACCGGCCGCCAGTACACTGGCGGCCGGTCTGCAGTCGGGCTGATCATGATCTGATGATCGCAACGAGGATCTCGTCAGAGGACAATGTTGCGAGATTGGGAATGTGGATTCTCTCAAACCGTTCTTCTTTGATGACTTTCTCTCGACAGAACAGCAGGAGGCTACAGAGCGGTGGCCAGCACCTCGTCTGAGCTTTGAGAGTTGTCTTGGTCACACGCGCAAGTCGTGCGTGTTTGACTGCGACTTCGTCGCAATAGAGGTAAATGAGAAGGTACATCTCAAGCAAACGTTTCTTAGTTGCCGGGTGGACTTCGATGGTGTTCTTCATAGCACAAATACACAATACTACTATTATGAGTTTTGTCAAAACTTGAATATGTGTGTGTTTTAGGGTATTTTATATGGATTGTTTATATATTGCGGGATCGTCTAAAGGTAGGACGTCGCTCTCTGAAAGCGAAAATTTTGGTTCGATTCCAAGTCCCGCAGCCGATTTTTAAGTGTAAAAATCGCTTCGAGCAGAGTACTGCGAGAAGTGGTTAAAAAGATAAAAAAATTCAGCGGAGTAACTGAATAGTGGTACAATTAACCAATGATCAAATTTAACAAAGTCACGTGGTACTCAAAGTTAGCCGCTATTGTTTTCTTTATAGGGATTTTGCCTACACTGACCTTTTTCATTGGTGCTCAGTATCAAGAGGTAAAAAATCTCAATCTTTCTGAGACAAGTATTCAAATATCAAAGACTCCTACCGTTAGAGACACAACAAAAGATGTCTCTACATCACCGGACGCCAGTGTTGTTAAAGATTTAAAAGTATCTCTTGTCAAAGCAGGTGGGAATTCTGGATATGAGAAAAAAGAAAACATCGTTGTAAACAACCAAGAACAGTGGAAGGATACTTGGAACAAAGTATATTCAACATATAGAAGCGTCCCAGAATTGCCCTCTGTTGATTTTTCGAAAAGTACTATCATCGCAGCTTTTGCGGGTACCATCGCTTCTGGTGGCTATTCAATTGAAATAGTAAAAGTAGAAGAAAAAGCAGACAAGGTGGCGGTGACTGTTCAGTCAACCGTGCCTGGAAAGATGTGTGCTACCACATCGAGCCTGTCAGAACCATTCTATATTGGCCAAATTCCAAAGATAACAAAGCCTGTTACTTTTATATCTACAACAAAAGTAGTGAATTGTGATAGGTAAATTGGTATATGCGTATTGATTGGCGTATAATGCTGGGATGAATGTTAAACGTTTTCTGGTTGATACCGTCGCTCTGAATCTCTTCATTATCATGACAGCTTTCTTTGTCGAAGTTGTCTTTTCGGCTATTCCATGGTCAGTGTTTTGGAGAGGTAGACTTATTATGATCATTCCAAACATAATTACGGTAGAACCATATAGCCGTACACGATTTTGGATAGGTGGTAAGCTTGGCATGTGGAAATCAGCTCGACTACATCAGATTGTACGTGACTCTTTGGTTTTTATACTTTATCGAGTGCCGTTAGTTTTTCTTGTTCTCACGATCCTTGGAACTCCAATGCATAAAGTAATTTCTGCATGTGTCGTTGCAACATTGGTGTCAGGATTTACAGGTAGACCATACGGTATATTCCTAGACTGGATGAGGAAGATGTGTAGGGTCTAAATTCAGCTCGTAAAATCAGATTTGTTTTTGCAAAATCGTATGGTATAGTCACGTTAGAAAAGATGACAATCAAGTCTATCTTAAGAAAGGATTTGTGCCAAAGACCATTCAATCAAGAAAAGTAGCTCGCACCACAAAAGGATATTCGGCTACAGAAGCTATTCAGCACATCACCAAAGGCCTCATTCTCAGATTAGATGCTACCCCCATAGAGGGGGCATGGTTCGGAGGATTCATCGGTGATGATTCCGACCATCACTCAACACGTGTGGCAGCGATGCGTTACCAGAAGGTATTCGCTGCGCGGACTCGCTTTAAGGGTGGTGGGTGGGTCATCTCAACAGGCCACAGTATTGGCAACGGTTACCTTCGGGAGGGTGTTGAACAGGATCTGTTGCTCCTACACCTCGATGAGTGGCCAATCAACAAGCACACAGTTGATCGCAGAATAGAATACAACCCCATCAGCCATAGTGGTCAAGCCGCGCGCTTCCGTTTTACCTACTTGGTGAGCCAAAATGGAGCGTTGTTACAGCAGGTACATAACGGATTTGGTCTGTCACGTTGGGCAGCAAATCGATTCCCCGGTAAAGCAAGTGATACGAGGCCCTTACGAGACTTTCGTGAAGGGAATGACAATCCTTTTTCACGATTTTTACCGAAGGACACACGTTTGGACCAATATCTCGTGAGGGAATTGGTCACGCAGATTCGGGATTACATGTACACCTAGTCATGAAATCGCTTAAACCCGGCCCTAGAGGCCGGGTTTTTCTATACGTGATATAGTGTAATTATGATCACACCAATTATCGCCACATTCGCAACCGTCGCTTTTGTCCACCTACTCGCTGTAGTGAGTCCTGGGCCTGACTTTGCTATGGTTGTCCGAAACAGCATCATATATTCTAGAAAAACGGGAATATACACTTCGATCGGTATTGCGGTGGGGATCATGGTCCATGTCGCATACTCACTCCTGGGAATAGGTCTCGTCATTTCCAAATCAATCGTTTTATTTAATGTTATAAAATTCATCGGAGCTGGGTACCTCATATACATCGGGTACAAGTCTCTCCGCGCAAAGGCAGCTCCCGAATCAGAAGTACAGGATGCAGCTCGCCCTGATATCAGTGCGTGGGCATCATTTAAAATAGGGTTTTTGACTAATGCATTGAATCCAAAAGCGACTCTCTTTTTCCTCGCTCTATTTACACAAGTGATCGATCCCGCTACTCCAAAACTAATACAGTTTCTCTTTGGTATTGAAATGATGACCATTACATTTGTTTGGTTTGCCCTCGTATCTCTATTTTTCTCAAACACACTCATTCGAAAGCGTGTCGGAAAAGTGCAACACTATGTCGAGCGAGCAACCGGAGCCGTTCTCATTGCGCTCGGTATCAAGGTGGCACTGGCGACGCATAAATAAAATCGCAAGCGGGATATTGTACCTGTGGTATTATTTTCATAATGTACATAAAAGAAATCCTAGCCGTCTGCGCCACGTTACTCGCAGTAATTGGAAACATATCATATTTGCGTGATGTGGTGCGTGAGCGTGTACACCCGCATCCATATACATGGTTTATCTGGTCTATCGTATCGATGACTACTTTTTTTGGTGGTCTCGTAAAAGGTGCCGGTATCGGTGCGTTGCCTACTGGAGTGGCAGAAGGGTTTACCATACTCATATTTCTCTTCTCACTCAAGTATCTATTCAAAGGAAGAGCGGGGCCTATCAGAAAAATTGATCATTATTTTCTAGTAGTCGCACTCCTCGGGCTCGTTCCATGGATCCTGACAAAGGACCCAACCGTCTCAGTAGTGATCGTGGTACTCATCGATATTGTCGCGTTTATTCCTACACTACGAAAGACGTGGACACATTCTGATTCGGAGAGACCACGTCTCTATGAGATGAATGTGTCGCGTCATATTCTCACGCTCTTTTCGCTACAAACATACAATATCGCCACCACACTTCATTCTGTGGTTATGATTGTGATGAACACCGTCATGACCGTCCTCATCAAAAGGAAGCGGTGAAAGCTAATCCCGTATCATCCTCGAAAACATATCCGAGTCACCGTATTTCATCGCACGGTCATTGATGTGATATTTTTTGCGTGCTTCTTCAAACGACAGATCGGTATCGATGAGCCCATGTTTGTATGCGAGTTCGTCTGAATACTCTGGGAAAAGAACTTTTAGGTTGAAAGGAGAAATCTTTATATCAGAAATGCGTCGAATGTGTGAGACGATATTTGTCGTACAAGTATTGGTGAGGGTATTGTAAAACTCAGGGTGGTCCTTTAGTCGGTTCGCTCGATGGATCATGTCGAGAAAGAGGGCTTGGACTTTTGCTGGCTCTGCCTTTACTGGATATAGATAGACTTGGTCCTTGCGGTAATTCGAACGGAGTTTTATGAGATCGCGTTCATCACCGATCACGTACATGAGCTCGTACTGGTCAAATAGTCCGCGTACGGGATGGTATTTTTCACCTTTTTCTTTTCGGATTTCTACTGAGATCGCGATATAGGTGCCGTCTTTTAACTCGAAACTCACAAATGTATGTGCAGAGCCTGGGATACCAGAAAATGGCTCTACCATGTACCAGGCTTTGGTGATGTCTCTCACACTCACCGTCCGGTCATAGTATGCAGGAGTGAACTCGGTTGGTGAGGTGTAGGTGAAATTGCGGATATTGTAGATGCGCACGATGTCACCGTGAATCGTCGCATAGGAAAGGATAGCCTGATCGGTATTCCAGTCGCGATCGTTTGAAGGAGACATAACAAGTTTGAATACAATAAAAGAGAGAACCAAGACAGCGAGCGCGTATTTTATGTATTTCATCATATAAGTATACTATTTGATTTTTATATTTAAAGGCGTAGTATACCTTCAGAGCTTTTTGCGGTAAACCATGCCAAACTGAAAGGAAAGCCAGTATGTCAGAAAAAAACGGGAAAGGAGGTGTGAGAACCTTCAATCTTTTCAACATTACGGTTACGGGACCGGGCCAAGATCCGGTCGCTGCAGGGCAACTCGCTCGAGCGTTTCTCGATCCGTTACCATTTGTAAACATAAATAACGGACTCTACAACAAGCAGAGGGTGTTCGGAAAGGTCAGTCCGCCGGGAGCACTTCAGCTCGAAGTGGCACCAGATGGAACGGCCAAGCTTCGTACTTCTGCCGATGGGAGACCAGTCGTCCTGTCGTGCCGAGTATCCGAAGCTTCCGTTAACCGGGCAGAACTCCTCGGTAGAGTGAAGTTCGTAGGTAGTTCGGATCGGTATCCCGAGATCGAGTTCGTCTGTGAACCGGAAGGAGCCATCGAGACAGAACGACATGTCCCTGTCCAGCGGAGTCCTGGTCATGCACCTAATGTCGTGCTCGGGCGAGGTGTTCCACCTCCACCGACTCCGCCCCCACGTCCCGAAGTTTCGGGTAAGGAGGAAGTGTCGGCGGTACCGCCAGCACCGTCTCCTGCGGTGAGGCCTGCTGTAAGGGTGCTCAGACCACAACCTGTTGTTCCTGTGGAGACACCAAAAACTCAACCTAACTATATTGCGCTCGCTGCACCACCTCTGTCGAAGATGGTGGGACCAACGAGGGTTCTACTGGGTCGTGCAAGTCGTGCGGCCGAACGCGGTGAGGCATCTTTGAGGGAACTCAGACCTCTCCTCGAGGATCTTGATAATCTCAATCTCGCAGAGTGTAAAGCGGCTCCCGAGCTCCTCAACATTCTCCGGGTAGCCCGCGAGGCTGCACAGACATGGACTGCACTCGCTGACAAGTTCGAGGGAAAGTGACCTCGTATACACAGGACAGGCCCCCACGACGGGGGCCTGTTTTTCTTTATGCTAAAATACCCATATGCAAATCCAAAATTTTTCTGGTGATTTTTCTCAAGACGAAAAAGTCCTGATAGAACATGCGACCGATGCCAGTATTTTCAAAGTAAGACCGAAGGGAGTGTATTTTCCAAAAAATGTTTCTGATATTATCGAGCTCGTAAAGGGGGTGGGGCCAGGCGAGAGTATATCGGTGCGTGCCGGAGGAACCTGTATGACCGGAGGATCACTCACCGAAGGCTACATCATGAATCTCACCAAATACATGAACAAGATAGAGATAGATCCTAGCACGCAGACCGCTACCGTAGAGACTGGTGCGTATTTTCGTGATATAGAGGAAGCAGCAAAGGCGCATGGCCTCATGTTTGCACCATATCCATCATCACATCTCATCGCTGGTATCGGGGGAATGATCGGGAACAATGCCTCGGGTGAAAAGAGTCTCCGCTTTGGTGCGACGATCGACAATGTCCTCGCCCTCGATGTCGTCCTCGCACATGGTGAGGTCGTGAGTACTGGTCCACACGCTCCTACGACTGAGTATGAAAAATCCCTCGTCGATCTCCATCACAAATATGCAGACAAATTGCGCCACGCTATGGGGCAGGTAAAGAAAGTAGCATCGGGATACCGTCTGGACCGTATCATGCAGGGAGAAAATATCGATCTCACTCCACTTTTTGTGGGAACTCAGGGAACACTCGGCATCGTCACTAAAGCAGTATTGAAACTCGTTCCCATCCCAAAAAATACAGTTCTTTACATTATCCCAATCAATTCCATCCACGATTTACCAAACATTTTAAAGCAAATTCTCGCACACAATCCAGAGAGTGTAGAAACATTTGATGTGCATACCTTTGAATGTGCTCGCAACTTTATGAAACCAGAAGCCGAGAAGATCGAGCGATTTTTCACTGCAGAGACTACTGCGCTCATTTTGGCCCAGTTTGATACTGAGGTGGATATAGGAGGAGAAAAAGTGACGGATACTGCAGTTGTAGAGGCTGCCTGGAAGATTCGCCGCTCATCATACAGCCTTGTCCGCGATCATCATCGTGAGGGAGAGCGAGCCGTGCCGTGTGTCGAGGACAGTATCGTACCGGTGGAGAATTTTGATCGATTTGTCCCGGGACTCGTGTCGATCGTCGAAAAGTTTGGCCTCCGCTATGCCTTTCACGGACATATCGCTGATGGTGCACTACGCATCATTCCGATTTTTGACTTCAAGGATCCTACAGTAGCCGACAAAATCATCGCATTTACCCGCGAAGTGGTCGCACTCATAAAATCTCTCGGAGGGAATCTCTCCGCAGATCACAGTGACGGTATCATCCGCACACCTTTTTTGAAAGAATTTTATGGCGATGAGCTCTATGGAGTGTTTGAACAAATAAAAAAGATCTTTGATCCGAATGGAAAATTTAATCCACATAAAAAAGTGGGGGGAACTGAGGCTGATATCAAAAAATATATAGTATAATGTAGGGGTGAAACGACCAGATAAACAGCTCACTACTTTTATCGAATCGCAACTGGCCATCGGAGCACACATTGAAAAGATTCGAAGCGATTTGCATACAGGTGATTGGAACGATGCCGACATCGATCAGGCTCTCGCATATGTCGAGTCAAAGAAAAAACGAGCACCACGCAAAAAGGGAATGCGTTTTTCTGCATTGCTCATTCTTTTCTTCATATGTGTGGTGCTCGGTATAGTCTGGTTTTTCTTTAGAGATAAAATCCCAGCGATTGCGCCTAGTACTCCCGCTCCCATTACTTTTCCAGATCTCACTCCACAGGCACTTCCTCCTATCGTGATCGACGAACCAGCTCCCGCAACCTCTACACCAGTAGTCGATGATTTTGCCGAAGTCCGCAAGGCTTTTGATACAGAGTTTTCGAGTGCACAGTTCATCCGGACGAGTCGCCTCGACGACACGATGATCGTCACTGCGGTCATTACAGACGAGTTTGGTTCTTCGACGACACGAGACTTGATTTTTGCAAAGGCAGAGGGAATGTGGAAATTTAGTACCTATGCAGAGCCTATTGCGACCTCGACACCACTCATCGAAGTACCTGTATTTATTGTAAAAGACATCACCATCGTGCCTGCACCAGCACTCGTGAATAATCGCCGCACCGAGCTCACCATCACTATTTACAACGAAGGGGTGGTGGCGTTTGAGAATGGAGTAAGGTTCCAGCTTGTCTTTGGGGATCGTGCGCCGATAGAGCTCACATATCCAAAGAAAATAGGTCCTGGAGAGACTATATCTTCGACGTATTCACCATATGCTGAAACAGGGAAAAAATACGCTGACGCGCCAGGTAGCTACAAGGTAGAGATATTGTTTGACGGGGAGCAGGTGTATCGTGAGGATGTAGACCTCTACTAGGTATTGACGTTTCGCAAATAGTCTGATAAGGTTTTCATGAACATGAAAACGTTCTTCGTCAGTGCTGTGAGCGTGCTTGCCATGCTCGTAACCTCTCCCAACCTCAACCATGTCCACGCGGTGGACATCATGTCCTATACAGAGTTCGACCAGGCGTACCCCGGTGGCTACACCGAAAAAAACACCCTCCGGGTGTGGAGCTTCGGCGGACTCTGGAATGCCTCATGGGGTAACACCTCCATTCAAACCACCGAGCCTCTCAAGATCACCATCGACGGCGGTGCGATCGAGGTCGTGCCGAGTTTTCGGTTCGAGCTCCCGACGGATACCGAATGGCTTCTCGTCGGAAGAATCTTTGATGGCTCCCAGGCCACCTGGGATGGTGATGCCATCTACCCCGGCGAGATTGGTGTTGCCCCGAGTTCCTTCGTCGGGGTCATCGAGCTGATACTCGATCCCGGCGTATTTGTCCTCGATGTTGCGCGACTGAACAGTATCCCTGAGCCCGGGCACTTTGCCCTCGCTGGTCTCGGGTGCATTGGTCTGTTCCTCGTGCGTCGGCGTTGGAGACGGTAGTGACCACCTACATGGTCGAAAGGCGCCCTGGCTTTCCGGGGCGCCCTTTTTTTATGATATAGTGTCCCCATGATCGAAGACCAAATATTTGCAGAAATTCAGCGTGCCCAGTTCATTTTGCTCCATTTACACCCTAGTCCTGATTGCGATAGTCAGGGGAGCGCACTCGCTATGTATCATGCCCTTACTGGTATCGGGAAGAAAGTCACGGTGATAAAAGGTGATAGTGATCTCGATCCAAATATGGCGCATTTACCAGGTGCAGATAAAATTGTCGCCAAAAATTTCCTCGAAATAGATCAAAAAGAGTTCGATTTATTTATCATCCTCGACTCGACGGTCGATCGCATCACTTCAAAAGGAAAATTCAGCTTCGAGCCACATCTCAAAGTCATCAATATCGACCATCACGCATCAAACAAAGGTGGATCTGCTATCGACCTCATCGATCCAAACGCCTCTGCTACCGCTGTTATGGTCTATCGACTCCTCAAAAAGTGGAATATACCAATCACAAATGCGATCGCACGCAATCTTTTGCTCGGTATATACACTGATACCGGGAATTTTGTGCATGCCACGACGAACAAAGAGGCGTTTGTCATCGCTATGGAACTACGCGACCTAGCTCCAGAATTTGCTCAGGACATCAGTGCACTCCATCGGATGGATTTTGATGTACTCCGTTTCGAGAGTCTGGCCTATCGAAAAGCAGAAAAGGTGGGGGATGTGATCCTATCTTTTATTTCCCTCGAAGATATGAAAAATGAGAATATCGACCCAAAGGCTGCTTCGGCATCACTCATATCTGGCATACTACGAAATGTACATGGTGTCAGCCTCGCCGGATGTGGGGTAGAAGATACTCCAAATGAAGTCAAATGCAGCTTCCGATCTCAGGATATCCAAAAGTACGACCTCTCGGTCATGATTCCACAGCTCGGTGGTGGAGGACACAAGGTAGCTGCTGGAGCCCTCATGAGGGGTAGTGTAGCCGAGGCTCGGGAACGTGTACTTTCTGTAATAAATCAGTATACTAAATAGATATGAAATATGTAGCAATTATTTTATTTATCGGACTGGTATTTTTCGGTTTTAGCTATAGCCCAAAGGAAAAAAAGACCGAAAATACTACAAATATCATCAACACCACCCCAATAACCACCACCATGTCAAAAGCAACCATCGAAACAAACAAAGGCATCATCGAAGTAGAGCTCTTTCCATCCGACGCTCCAAAAACTGTAGAAAACTTTGCCACTCTCGCTCAGAAAGGATTTTATAACGGAGTTATTTTTCATCGTGTGATAAAGGACTTTATGATCCAGGGAGGAGACCCTACCGGCACTGGCCGTGGAGGTCCTGGGTATACCTTTGCTGACGAGCTCAATCCTCAGACTGAGTCATATGCTCGTGGCTACGTTCGTGGGACTCTCGCTATGGCAAATGCAGGCCCAAATACAAACGGAAGCCAGTTTTTCATTATGCACAAGGACGTACCTCTTCCACACAGCTACACTATTTTCGGTCGTGTGACCAAGGGCCTCGAGACTGTTGATGCGATCGCTACCAGTGAGACCAGTATCGACGATAAACCATTACAAGACATAGTTATCCAGAAAATCACCATCCAATGAGAAAGTGGCTGCCTAGTATCATCGCTATCATAGCGGTATTTGTGGGTTTTTTCTTCCTCGTACGAAAAGACATTACCAATTACCCACCTAAAAATGACACCGTCGTCCTCTTTGGTGATAGTTTGGCATTTGGCTACGGTTCAACAAAGGGAAATGACATGGCTTCACAGCTCTCACGAAAGCTCAATGCTCCCGTCATAAACATGGGGGTAAATGGAAATACGAGTAGTGATGGAGTAGTCCGTGTCGATGAGGTACTCGCACAAAAGCCGGGTATCGTCCTCCTGTCTCTCGGTGGCAATGATTTTCTCCGACGTGTAGATCGGTCTGCGACTCGTGCAAATCTCGCTACGATCATTCAAAAGCTCCAGGCTGGCGGAAGTGTCGTGGTCATTCTCGGTGTGCGCGATCAGGCACTCCTCGACAATGCTGATGATATGTATGCAGAACTGAGCAAGACCTATAAAACGGGGTACGTCTCAAATATTCTCGCAGGTCTCGTAGGGGATTCGCGATATATGTTTGACTCGATTCACCCAAATGACGTGGGATATGCAAAGATTGTTGAGCGTATATATCCGGTGGTGGTAGACTTACGTAAATGACCGAACGCAACAAATTCAGCGCCGTCTGGGTCTCGCATTCTTCGATGGGAGACTTTTTGAAGTGCCCGCGCGCCTACTATCTCCACAATGTCTACAAGGATCCAAAGACTGGCCGAAAGATAAATGTGGTGAGCCCTGCGATGTCCCTCGGTATTGCGGTGCATGCAGTCCTCGAACCTCTCGCTCAGGTAAAAGCCGAAGACCGAATGAAACAGCCACTCCTCGAACTATTTGAAAAAGAGTGGTCAAAAGTAACAGGGAAAAAGGGTGGTTTTGTATCACCAGAAAGTGAAAAAGAATCAAAAGAGCGTGGTGTCTCGATGATACACCGTGTCCTATCGCACCCAGAGCCACTCGTCCAAAAGGCATTGCGTATGAAAGAAGATCTCCCGTGGTACTACCTCTCAGAAGATGAGAATATTATTTTATGTGGAAAGGTAGACTGGATGCAGTACGTGCCTGGGGATGACAGTGTACACATTCTCGATTTCAAGACTGGAAAGTCGGATGAAAAAGACAATTCACTCCAGCTTCCCATATACCACCTCCTCGTACACAATTGTCAAAAGAGAAAAGTTAGTGGGGCGAGCTACTGGTACATCGACCGCGATGATACCCCAAAGACAGTGACTCTTCCTGACCTAAAAGAAGCGTACGATAGGGTCTATGAGGTAGCACATCAGGTAAAAATAGCCCGTGATAAAAAAGAATTCATCTGTCCTAAAAATGGCTGCATGCACTGTAAACCTTTTGAGAAGATTATAGCTGGTGAGGCGGAATACGTGGGAGTCGGAGAATACAACCAGGATCTCTATCTCATCTCATAAGGTCTATTTTATAGCCTCTACCTGGTACATTGTGGATGAGTTCACGTTCATCAGTAGTTCCTATTTTCTTACGCAATCTCAAGATGTGTGCTTCTACTGTGTTTGTAAAAGGATCACTCTCTGCATTCCATACATGTTCGAGCAGTATACCTCGTGAGAGGACGACACCCTTGTGTCGCATGAGGTATTCGAGGAGTGAGAATTCTTTGCGAGTGAGATAGACCTCACGCTCGCCACGCATGACTACTTGTTTGTTTACGTTTAGGTATAGATCTCCGAGAAAAAGAGTTGATTGTTCTGCAATGCGTGGGCGACGCAGCTGTGCCCGGACACGGGCGACGAGCTCGCTTATATCAAACGGTTTGGAAATATAATCATCTGCCCCCATGTCGAGGAGGATAACCTTTGCGGGGAGCTCTGTGGTCTCGGATATGACGATGATAGGGGTATTGTTGCCGCCTAGACGGAGTTCTTCACAGATGTCCATGCCATCCTTGCGAGGGAGGGTGAGATCGAGGAGGATGATGTCGTACTCGTTTGTCTGAGCCATGTACATACCACGCTGACCGTCGGCGGTAGCATCTACCGCAAATGATTCCTGCTCCAAATGCGCACGGATATAGTCTCGTAGGTCGATGTCGTCTTCTATGACTAAAATACGCATAGGATAATTATAAAAATACCTATAAAAAAGACAAATTTAAAGCATCGGCTGGAATAACTTTTTTGTTATTTTAGCCTTTTGCTACATGGTATAATTGTCGGGTGCAAATTCACGAATTCTCTGCATCGATCCTCGCCGTACTCCAGCAAATCATCATACATGGTGGCTATACCATCGTCTTTATTGTTGCTGCTATCGAGTCACTCCCACTCCTCGGGACACTCATACCAGGACAGACAGTGGTGATGCTGTCCGGCTTTGTGGCAAAACTGGGCTATATCAACCCATTTATTGTCACTGCTTTTGCGGTTGTCGGAGCATTTTGTGGGGACATTTTCTCATATGCATTAGGTAGGAGGTTTGGGTACAATCTACTCGTAAAATACGGTAGATATTTTCTCATTACCCCTCTCGATATCGAGAAGGCTCAGATCGTCGTAGATCGACATACTGGAAAGTCGCTCCTCATCGGCAGGTTCAATCCACTCACGCGCCCTCTCGTCCCATTTGCAGTGGGAGCGAGTCGTGTACGTCTCAAACGATTTTTACCTATAAATGCACTCGGCTGTCTCATCTGGGCTAGTCTATCTGTTGCTGCAGGGTATGTCTTTGGAGCGAGCTACGAGCTCGTATCAGAGATATTGGGCAAGATCGTGCTCATCGGATTTATCGTCATTGGACTCTTGATATGGGGATATCGGTACATAAATAGTCGTAGACACATTTTTACTCACTATGAGTTGCACATTTTGGCACTCAACGTGGTAGCGATATATGTGTTTACTCGGACGATGCAGGATGCACTGTCAGCTCATACATTTCTCGTCCAGTTCGATGTGTGGCTCAGTATCTTCATTGAACAACTCAGTCATAGCTGGAATACATTTTTCGTACTCGTGAGCTATATTTTGAGTCCAGCGGTGCTCTCTATCGTTGGAGGTGTGTACATCATCCACCTTGCGATAAAGAGAAAGTTTTTTCATGCCACCATACTCGCGGTCACTACGGGAGTAGGTTTGTTTTTGACTTCAGCACTAAAGGAGATAGTAGGGCGTGTCCGTCCTGATAATGCGGTCATGTACCTCGTGGATCAGAGTTTCCCGAGCGGACATACGGTAGCGGCAACCATATTTTTCTTTTTTGTGGCGTATCTCTTTGCAAAACAGATTAAAAACAGTCTCTACCGAGAGTTTTTTGTGGTTACAAATTTCATGATGGTGGTCCTCGTCGGCTTTAGTCGTATATATCTCAATGTGCACTGGTTTACCGATGTTGTGGCAGGAGCGGCACTCGGCCTCATCGTCTCAACGACGGCTGTCCTAGTGATGCGCTATGTTGTGGCCAGTCATATCCGCAGGCTGCTCGATACAAAGGAGTGAGAGGATGGTTGGGGCTATATCTGCGAGACCTCCTGACTCTAGGGTGTAGTCTGTGCTCGTGAGGATAGCGGGGACTTTGTTCGTCGTATGAGAGGTGTGTGGGATCCCGTTGTCCATATTCACTTCGGCATTTCCATGGTCTGCAGTGATAAAGGCGATGCCGTGTTTTTTCTCGAGAGTGCTAATCACTCGTGAGAGCTGTCTGTCTACCTCTTCGACGGCCTCGATGATGGCGGGGACATTTGCGGTGTGTCCGACCATGTCTGGGTTTGCGAAGTTTATAAAGATAAAATCAGTCCCTTTTTCTATTTCTTCGATCGCTTTGTCGGCGATACCCTCAGCACGCATTTTGGGAGCTTGATCATGAGTCTTTACGTCCTTTCGGCTATCGAGCATGATATGGACCTCGCCAGGGTATGGTTTTTCGACACCACCGTTTAGAAAGTATGTAGCGTGTGGGAATTTTTCTGTTTCTGCGATGTGTGCCTGTTTCATGCCAGCGTCAGATATCTCTTTTGCGAGGGTTGTGCGGATATTTGCAGGAGGGAAGGCGACGAGGCACTTGAATTCGGTGCTGTATTCGGTAAAGGTGACAAAGCAGATGTCATCCGCACCCTGTTTTTCGAGGAGCTTGCTCGATAGCATGCGTGCTCGATCTGCACGAAAATTGAAGAAAATCACTCCATCATGTGGCTTTATCGCACACCCTTCACCTGTCTCACCGATACACACGATAGGTTCTAGGTATTCGTCCTTTTTCTCTTCTTTGTAGAGATTCTCGACGAATTCTGAGGGCCTTATAGTGCATACATTGCCTTTGCACTCAAAGAGCGCCTGTTCGGTCTTTGCTAGTCGGTCCCAGTTGTTGTCACGGTCCATAGCGTAATAGCGACCAGATATGGTAGCGATAAAAGCATTGCCGACTTCCTCGAGGACTTTTTCGAGACGTTTGAGTGATTCGGCTGCGCTCTGTGGGGGTGTGTCGCGCCCATCGGTAAATGCATGTATGGCTACCTTTTTTATCCCAGCTTTTTTTGCCGCACGGAGAAACGCAAAGAGATGATCCTCGTGACTGTGCACTCCACCGTCAGAGAGGAGACCTTGGATGTGGAGTACCGAATCATTTTCTTTTACGTGTTTAAAGAGTGCTTGGAATGCAGGGTTTTTGTCGAACTCTCCGGTGTCGATCGCCTTTTGGATGCGCACGAGCTCGGTGTCAATGACTTTGCCGGCACCGATCGTGGTGTGACCTATTTCACTATTGCCCATCTGGCCCTCTGGGAGGCCCACAGCGAGTCCAGAAGCATCGAGTAGGGTATGTGGATATTTTGCCCACAATGAATCAAAGTAAGGCTTTTTCGAAGCGAGGATGGCATTGTCGGTTTTGTCTTCTCGATAACCCCAGCCGTCTAATATAATAAGTACGATTGACATATATAAGTAAATGTTACAAAAACTACATCACAGTTTCCTCATTTTAGCAGAAGGGCTGAAATAAGCCATACACTGGCTCATGTTTTTTGACGGAATGTCAACAAAGTGATAACGCTCTAAAGGCCCTGAAATTGGGGGTAGAATAGTGCATACGTATATGGCCCATAAGATCCCATATACCTAAAAACAAATGACAGACAACAATCCACAGGCACCTAAGCCAGTTACTCCTCCACAGAAATAGTTAGGACAAAAAAGGCCCACAACTGGGCCTTTTTTGTTTGCTAGCTCTTTACCTGTTCTTCGAGGCGGAGTAGCTGGTTATATTTTGCCACACGGTCACTTCGGCATAGAGATCCTGTCTTTATCTGTCCTGTACCGGTTCCGACCACAAAGTCTGCGATAGTGGTATCCTCAGTCTCTCCAGAGCGGTGAGAGATGATCGAGGTATAGCCTGCTTTTTTTGCCATATTGATCGCATCGATAGTCTCTGACACCGTCCCGATCTGGTTGAGCTTGATCAAAATAGAATTTGCAACACCTTCGTCGATCCCACGCTGGAGGCGGTTGATATTTGTCACAAATAGGTCATCGCCCACGATCTGGACTCGTTTGCCGAGCTTCTGCGTCATGAGTGCATAGCCTGCCCAGTCGTCCTCCGCGAGACCATCCTCGATAGAGATGATCGGGTATTTTTTGCACCATTCTTCATAAAAGGCCACCATCTCCTCTGAGCTGAGGGTACGACCCTCTCGTTCGAGATGGTACTTGCCATCCTTGTAGAGTTCGGTAGCGGCGACATCGAGTGCGAGTCCTACATCCTTGCCTGCTTTGTATCCCGCTTTCTCAATAGCCTCGAGGATGAGCTCGATAGCGGCTTCGTTTGATGGGATCGATGGGGCAAAACCTCCTTCGTCTCCGACTGAAGTGCTGAGCTTTTTGTCATGAAGGATTTTCTTTAGCGCATGAAAGATCTCGGTACCCATGCGTAGTTTTTCACTGAACTTTTTTGGACCGATCGGCATGATCATAAACTCCTGAAAGTCGGTAGAGTTTTCTGCGTGCTTTCCACCGTTTAGGATATTCATCATCGGAGTCGGGAGACTGACTTTGTTTTTGGTCTTTGCGATAAAGTTAAAATACTTCCAGAGTGGAGTCTTTTTTGATTTTGCAGCTGCATGAGAAAAGGCCATAGAGATACCGAGGATGGCATTTGCTCCTAGTTTGCCTTTGTTTGGAGTACCATCGAGCTCGATCATCCGGGTATCGAGAGATCGCTGGTCAAAATCCTTGCCCACGAGAGCCTTTGAGAGGGTCGTGTTGACGTTTTTTACCGCCTTTTGCACTCCTTTACCTCCGTATCGCTTGTCCTTGTCACGGAGCTCTACAGCCTCGTGAGAACCAGTACTCGCACCACTCGGTACTGCTGCGCGACCAAACGAACCATCTGATAGGGTGATATCAACTTCGACAGTCGGGTTTCCTCGTGAATCCAAAATCTCTCGTCCAACAATTTTTTTGATTTTCATAGGACTGTATTATATAGGCAAATATGTTACTCTGTCTACATGTCAAAAGACACTTCATGGGGCAAGGTGAGTACCTGGTACGACGATGTGGTAAACGATGCTGATTCGTACCAGTCTCAGGTCATTTTGCCAAACATACTGCGCCTCGTAGCTCCGCACAAGGGTATGAATATTCTCGACCTCGCTTGTGGACAGGGCTTTTTCTCAAAGGCGCTCGAAATAGCGAACGTAGTAGGGGTAGATGTAGGTGGCGAGCTCATCAATATCGCAAAGAAAAATGTAAAAGGACACTTTTTTGTCAGTCCTTCACACAAGCTCGATATGGTCCAGAATAAAACTGTAGACACTGCGATCTGCATCCTCGCTCTCCAAAATATCGAAAAGCTAAATGAGACGATCGCTGAGGTAAAGAAAAAAATCGCAACCGGAGGGAAATTCGTGATCGTGCTCAACCATCCCGCATTTCGTATTCCACAGGGTTCGAGCTGGGGTTTTGAAGGAGATACACAGTACCGCCGCATCGATCGATATATGTCAGAGTCTCATACCGAGATCGATATGCATCCAGGAGCAAAGGAAAAAGTGACCACGGTCTCTTTTCATAGACCACTACAGGTGTATTTCAAGGCACTCAATAAAAATGGCTTTGCGGTCACAAAGCTCGAAGAGTGGATTTCTCACAAGGTCAGTCAGGATGGTCCAAAGAAAGCAGAAGAGGATCGGACGCGAAAGGAGATACCGATGTTTTTGATGATAGAGGGGAAAATAATATAGAAGAAACCCGCCGCGCAGATTTCTCTGCAGGGCGGGTCGAAGCCGTCGGAAACTCATCGAAGGAAGCTGATAACATGCTCACCTCGCGCCAGGTCGATCGCAAATCTTCCTGTGAAGAAGAGTAGCCCGAGTCCGTGTATACCGGCATAGAACCAACGAATGAACTTTGCGAAGGCTGAGTCGCGGAAGTTATCGTTTTCATCAGTATTCATTGTGGTTGTATTGCCGATGAAGGCGTATCCTCCATTCATGATCACGAACCAAAAGACGGAGAACAACCCGAGGCCAATACTGTCGTTGTGTTCAGCAGTACAGAAAAATACTGCGAATGCCCCGATGGTCGCCGCGCAAACGAGCAGTGTCCAGTCGGGGTCATTGGTCTTAAGCGCGGAATTCGCCGCCCAAAGGGTGAAGGCGGTCCACATGACAATGCCGAATATGCCGAGGATTGCTCCATTCCAGCTCTTGGCCGTAGGCACAAAGCACAGGAGCACCCAAGAGAGGATGAGGATGTGGGAGTAGATAACTTTTTTCATTTGTAAGGGAGAATTGAATTGTTTTTCTCTGACAAGTACTTGTATATTATAGCATATTTAGATACCTATGTCAATTAGTTCGTATCGTGTATGGTCAAACTGAAATACAGTCCACAAAGACAGAGTACACCGATGACGATAAACATCGCCTGGTGGCCGAGGGTAGAAAGGGCAACAGTCGCAATGATCGGCGCGACGATATAGGCAGTCGGACGGGTGATACGGAAAAATTCGAGGACGTTGAGGTCCTTTTCGGGTACTTTTTTAAAGAAATACGTCTCAATCATCATCTCCACCGTAGCTGCTCCGATACGACTCATAAAAAGCACAATAATCCACATGAGGACATGCGGACCGTCTATGTACGCAAGTGCGATAGTTGATAGACCGAGAATGAGGAAACCAATGGACATGATCTCAGCCTCACCATATTTTTTATCAGCCAGTTTCCCCAGAGGATAGTCGACGAGGACAAAGGGGAGGAGCATGATGGTAAAAATAAGGCCGATCTGTTCCCAGTCAAAACCAACATACTTGTTTAGATAAATAGGGGTATAGATCACCATCCATGCATAAAATGACTGGAGGATGAGGTTTGCAGCAAATATTTTCTTTAGATCACGGCTATGAAAGACTTTGTGCGCCGTAGCCTTTACTGTCGCATGCGAATAGTGTGGATCGACAAAGTTTTTAAAATTCTTTCTCAGCATATACATAAACGGCAGGATGAGGACGAGGGCGGCAGCGTATATCTGGCGATAGTTTTCGGTACCATCGATGAGCATACCGACGATGAGTGGTGCGATGACCCACGCAGCATTTACCGCGGTCAAAAATATACCACGTGTGCCACCTGTATCTCGGGTAGATGTGCTGTCCTCTAGAAATATGTCGATACCGAGACCCATCATACTTACTGTGATGAGTGAGAGAACGAATGCTGGACCTACTAGGAATATATCTTTTGCCCATATGAGACAGCCGAGGAGGACGATCTGGATGATGGTGAGTGCGATGGTCGATTTGTAATTACCAAAAATGTTTAACACATGATGATAAAACAAAAAGGCAAATATGGTACCCACCGAAGCGAGGATGTACAAAGCACTCACCACATCTTCTGACATGAATGTGCTCAGAAATGATGAGTTGATATAGGTCGGCAGAGAGGCTTGGAGTGTAAAGATAAAGCCAATGATACAGAATGTATATAAGTGATGTGAAGAATGAATCTTCAGCGCATGGTGATGCCGCATCACACTATTGTACTATATGCTCAAGATAACTGGAATGACGATCGGGTGCTTTGCTGTTTTCTGGAAGAGGTATTTTCCCACTGCATCAGTTAGATTTTCCTTTACGTAGTCGATGTTAAATGGCTGTGTACCTTTTGTGCTATCTTCGATCGCATTTTTGATGACGATACGTGCACCGTGGAGGAGTTCCTGAGATTCTCGAAGATACACAAATCCTCGTGAGATGATGTCTGGTGATTTCTTTAGTTTTCCAGTTGCGGCATTTACGATACCAAAGACGATAAAGATTCCATCCTGAGCGAGCATCTGTCGATCGCGGATCACGACCTCCTGGATATCTCCCACAGAGAAACCATCCACCATCACGATACCTGATGGTGCTTTTTCTTTTAGTTTTACGATCTTGTTACCATTGTCCTGGATCTCGATGACTGAGCCGTTGTCTGGAATGATGATATTTTCCTCAGGGAGATTGTTTGCCTCTTTTGCGATCTCACCGTGCACGCGGAGCATATAGTGATATCCGTGAACTGGCATAAAGAATTTTGGATGGATTTTCTTGTGAATCCATGCGGTTTCGTCGCGGTTCGCATGTCCTGATGAGTGCACGTCGGCGATCTTGTAGTGGATGATGTGCGCACCCTGGCGTGAGAGGTTGTCCTTCAGCTTTTGTACTGAGCGTTCATTTCCTGGCACGACTGATGAAGAGAGGAGAATGGTGTCTCGTTTGTTGATCTTTATATACTTGTGCGTCTTGTTCGATACGCGCATCATGGCAGCGAATTCGTCTCCCTGTGCACCGGTAGCGAGGACGACGATGCGTTCTGGTGGGTACTTGTCGATGTCTTCGACAGGGATGAGGGTATCCTTTTTTGGCTTGAGTAGTCCCAAATGTTTACAGATCTCAATGTTTGATTTCATTGAACGACCCTCGACAATCACTTTTTTACCGTACTGCTCAGAGTAATCGATGATTTTGAGCATACGTTCGAGGAGTGAAGCAAATGTAGCGATAATGAGTCGGCCTTCGGCGTCCTTGATGATCTTTTCGATATTTCGGTGTACGAGCTTTTCAGGAGTAGAAAAACCTGGGTTTTCTACGTTTGTAGAGTCGGCCATGAGCATGAGGACCTTTTCATTTTTGAATTTCTTGTCGTACTCAGCTTCTTCTGCTTCGGTCGGCACCCCGTCTACGTGGTCGAGCTTGAGGTCTCCGGTGTGGACGATCGATCCGACCGGTGTCTCGACGATGACTCCCATGGCATCAGGAATCGTGTGGGTCACGGCAAAGAATTTTATCTTTAGTTTTCCTACTGTGATCGTTTCGTCTTTTTCAACGACTTTGAGATCGAGTGGAGGGAGCTGAGGGAATTCCTCCTGACGCTTTTTGACCATGACAGAGGTGAGGAGACGGGTGTAGAGAGGTGGGTTGCCGATACGTGGCATAACATACGGGATACCTCCGATGTGATCGAGGTGTCCGTGGGTGATGATGACGGCTTTTACCTTTTCTTTTCTCTCTTCGAGATATTTTGTGTTTGGCAAAATATAGTCGATGCCCGGAGTATTTTCGTCTTTGAACTGGAGACCGATGTCGATCACGACAATATCATTGCCGTATTCGATTGCAGTCATATTTTTTCCGATTTCCTCTACTCCTCCGAGCGGGATGACGCGTACATTTCCTTCGGTAAGGGCCGGTACGGTGTCTTCTACCTTTTTGTGTACCTGTGTCTCTGAAGGAGCACGTCGCGGACCATTATGTCGGCGGTATGCTTCTTTTCTCTTATGTGGTTGCGGCTGTGGTTGTGTTGTGGGTGTTGGGTTCATTTATTTATTATTAACGAATATTTTCCAAACATGGTCGACATTTATGTACCAGTTTCTGACATTACCGAAACGATCTGACGGAGTAGTGATGTGCTCGAGCGAGCCAACATTGGTTTTCTTCGGGGTAATGTAGATCATGTCTGGAGAATATAGGAATGCTGCGGGAACGTCGTCGGTGATGAGGTCTTCGGCTTGGTTTGCTTTGTTTTCGGCTTCTTTTGAATCTTTGAGGGTTCGGACTTCTTCGAGGAGTTTGTCTACTTTGCTATTTGCGTAGAGGGCGATGTTGAGGCCTGGATCATTTCTCTGGGAAGAGTGCCAATAGGCATAGAGGTCGAGATCGCGTCCGACGATCATTCCAAAGAGGAGTGCCTCGTACTTGCGGGGACGGATGATGTTTTGCTGTAGGTCTCCATTTTCATACACCTTGAGACTGACTGTCGCACCGACTTTTTCCCAGTTTTGTTTTATGAGCTCTGCAGTACGCTTTAGCTCGGTTGCATTTGTCGTGGTGAGCGCGACTTCGAGG
>CAZNYP010000004.1:0-37453 GCA_964577365.1 uncultured Candidatus Saccharibacteria bacterium | reverse complement strand
GGCGAATGATGTTTTGTTGGAGATCCCCATTTTCATATATTTTTAATATAACTGAAGCTCCGATCTTTTCCCATTGTTGTTTGATCAATTCTGCTGCCTGCTTCAATTCACTTGCATTAGTTGTGGTTAAAGAAAAGGTGAGAGGGATAGTAGTTGTTTTTGTCTTTTTTTCAAAAACACCTCGGTCATTCATTGTCCAGCCAGCCTTTATGAGTATATCTCGTGCGAGGTCGATCGTATTTGTAGCGTTTGCAGTCGCTTGTGGAAAAGGGAGAGGGCCGTCGTTTTTGACTCCATAGCCTCGGAGTACGTCATTGATGATCGCTCCACGGTCGATCGCTATGTCGAGTGCCTGGCGCACTTCTTTGTTCGCGAGGACTGGTGACTGATTTTGATTGAAAAATACCGCAAATGTACGTGGAAGTGATGTGTGGAGGACCTGTGAACGGTTGGTGAGGGCGATACGTTCTGCATCAGTCGCATTGATACTGTGAATACTAGTAACGGTGCCACTATAGTAGCCTTCGATCATATCTTTTTCATTTGGGAAAAAGACAAAGGTGATGCGTGGGATAAATGGTCGTCCGAGAGTGTAGCGTCGATATGAAGATAGTTCATACGAAAGAGGGAGACCTTGCCCGTCATGATCAACCGAGTCTACTTTGTACGGTCCAGCACCGATCGGATCGCTGTTGAGAGTACTAAAAACAAAGCTGTCAGAGTCAACATTTTTCCAAAGGTGTTTTGGGAGTATCCCTAGAGTAGTGTTGTATATAAAAGGGGTAAATGGACTCTTTAGCATGAGTTTTATCTGGTGACTGTTTACCACTTCTACAGTGACATCGTTCCAGACTGCACGCTTTGGACTCTTGATGATGGCATCCTGAGCTTTTTCTATAGTATAGGCCACGTCATCTGCGCTGACATTTACTCCATCGTGGAATTTTGCACTCTCTTTTATATCAAATGTATACACGAGTCCATCATCTGACAGGGTGTATTTTTCTGCTATATCGGGGACGAGTTCGCCATTTACATTGCGCATAAGGCCGGCATAGACGAGACTGGTGAGGTCACGGTCCACATCGGTCTGAGCGAGAACTGGGTTTATAAAACGGGCGATACCAATGACTCCTTCTTTTACTTCACCACCATAGGTCGGCACTTCTACCATAAAATAGGTATTGAGCTTCCAAAAGAGTGAAATACCACAAAAGACGAATACGATAGTCAGTATTCCAAAGAGGACTTTTTCAGTCGGACTAAATTGTTGTATGAGACCCATTAGCTTTTCGCTTTTGGGTACACGGAATTCTTTCATTTTGAGAGATTAAGAAACGATGAGTGCGATGAGCGCCGAAAGGGCAAAGAGGACAGCGATGCTAATAGTAGCAGTAAAGAGAGTCTTTTCGAGACCTCGTCGTGTGTGAAATGCTGTGCTCATATTGTCACTACCGCCAAACGCGCCACCGAGGGCCGCGCCTGTTCTTTGGAGAAGTATTGAAGTAATCATGAGTACTGCCAATACGATCTGAATATACGGTAGAATTGCTCTTATAGCGTCCATTGGGAAGTACTATAGCATGGAGCCTAATTTGAGTAAACCATTGACTATTCATATAATAAATGATATAAAAACGAGAGTGGTGAAAGGTAGTAGCCACAATTGACAATAAAATCACGACAAGGAAAAACATATGGCTACCGACAAGGTGGACATCGGCGAGACGTCATCGACGGATCGCCAACTCGCAAGTTGTTTGAAAGAGACCTTTGGACAACTCGCAACTGGAGCACTCCATGCCGGTCATATCCAGGCGCTCAATGAACACAGGCATCCGTTCGCGCTTGAAAGTCCGAATGTGGATGTGAATGATCGGGTCGAGTGGTGGTACGAGCATTTCAAAAGGCTTTATCGCATCAACTCCGACTTCTCTGGGCTACTCATTCCCAAGCAAGTGCCTGGATTCGATCGGCTGGTCATCATTCCCAAGGGTCTCACACATCGCAAGTGTGTCGAGGCTGCACTGACGATTCATGGGGTGGATTTGTACAAGGACGACCTCGATGGCTCGGTTAGACTAAATGATCGCACTCCAAAAGTGGGGTCGTACGGTATTTGGATCCGTGACCATCAGGAAGCAGATGAAGAGCTGAAAGGCAAGTCGGCGAACGATCTCAAGACGAGCAAGATCGGTGGAATAACTCTGCTCGAACGCTTAGTCGCAGGCAACGGGTACTTGTTTGAGAGTATGTCTCACATGGACCGTCATAATGTCACACTCTGCAGCGGCTCGCGTTGCTCGGATGGCGACATTCCGGGCGTGAGCTGGAGTACCGACGGTCGCAGGCTGGACGTCGACTGGTGCCATCCGTTGTACTCCGATCCGGCTCTCCGTGCTCGTGCAGTAGTTTGTAACCCTTGAACCTTTGGATTCGTATCCTTGGTTCGCGCCGCCACCTGAGTTTCTCGGGTGGCGTTTTTTAATGTTAAAATACTATTATGAAAAAATACTGGCTTTGGTTTGGATCAGCATTTCCTTTTATTGTCTTTGTACTTGCATTTCTTACCCTCAGTATGGGCTTCCATCATTTTGGCATTACATTATTGTTTCTGCCTTTCATTCTGGTGGGTGATCCTGACAACGCACTTCTCTCTATCGGTTTTTGTAAAGATACTACTTGTGTAGAGGGAAATTGGCTCGGGTATGTATTTATGATCGGGTGGGTCCTATTTTATTTTCTCATCGGCGCCCTTATCGGATGGATATACGGAAAAATTAGAAAACACAAGAGACTTGCATAGTTATCCCCAGGAGATATACTAGGGGCACTATGGCAAAGAAACAACCAAAAAAAGTAGAAAAAAAAGCCGACATACAGCCACTTTTGGACAAAGTTTTAATAAAAGAAATCGCACAGACTGATGAGACTAAAACTAAGTCAGGAATTCTCCTCCTCGCACCTCAAGAAGACAAGAATACAAAAATGGGAGAAGTTGTCGGAATAGGGAAATCAGTAGAAGCGGGGGTAAAAGTAGGGGATACAGTGCTCTTTTCATGGGGAGAAAAGTTTTCTGTAAAAGGAGTCGAGTACTATATAGTAAAAGAAACTGAACTAATAGCCGTAATCAACTAAAATCCATGGCTAAAAAAATAATATACAACGAAGAAGCGCGAAAAGCCCTCGTAAGGGGTGTCACTGCTGTGGCTGATGCGGTAAAAGTAACGATCGGTCCTCGCGGAAGAAATGTAGTCTATGACAAAGGCTACGGAACACCCGTGATCACAAACGATGGTGTGTCTATTGCTCGCGAGGTCACCCTCAGAGACAAATTTGAAAATATGGGTGCAGAGATCATAAAAGAAGTAGCGACAAAGACCAACGACATCGCCGGAGATGGTACGACAACAGCTACCGTCCTCATGCACGCGATCGTCACAGAGGGCATGAAGCATACGACGATGGGTGTATCTGCTATGGCAGTACGAAATGGGATCGAACGCGCAGCGGCGGATGTGGTAGAAGCATTGAAGGCTCTTGCAAAACCGATAAAGACTGATGAGGAGGTAAAGCAGGTTGCGACTATCTCTGCAGAGAGTGCCGAGCTCGGTGCGATCATTGCTGAGACTATAAAAAAGGTAGGAAAAGACGGAGTAGTTACAGTCGAAGAAGCACAGACTATCGGCGTAGACTCAGAGGTGGTAAATGGTATCGAGATCGACAAGGGCTATATCTCTCCATATATGGTGACTAATGCAGAGCGAATGGAGGCAGAATACAACGATCCAGCTATCCTCGTCACCGATAAAAAGGTAAGTTCGATAAAAGAGATCCTTCCACTTTTGGAAAAACTAGCTGCAAGTGGAAAAAAGGAGCTCGTCATACTCGCCGAAGATGTCGATGGTGATGCGCTCACTACATTTCTCCTCAATAAAATGCGTGGAGCGTTTTCAGTCCTCGCTATAAAGGCTCCTGGCTATGGGGACGCAAAAAAAGAATTACTCGCAGATATAGCTGCGACTATAGGGGCGACCGTCATCACTGATGATTTGGGACTAAAATTCGAGCAAGCAGAGCTCACTGTGCTCGGCAAAGCTCGAAAGGTGATCAGTACAAAGGATAATACGGTCATCGTGGGTGGAAAGGGAAAAAAGGGAGACATCGATGCTCGTGTGGCTCAGATAAAAAAGCAGCGCGAAGAAACCACTGCAAAATATGACAAAGAAAAGCTCGATGCGCGTATCGCAAAGCTCGCTGGTGGTGTTGCTGTCATCCGAGTAGGTGCGGCGACTGAGACTGAGATGAAATATTTGAAACTAAAGATCGAAGATGCGGTAAATGCGACCAAGGCAGCGATCGAAGAAGGCATTGTCCCAGGAGGAGGCGTTGCGCTGGTGAAAGCCGGTGCAGTCGTAGAAAAATTACTCTCAAAACTCGACAAAGAGGCGGAGATCGGCTACAAGATCGTACTCAAGGCCCTCGAAGCACCGCTCAAACAGATCGTGATAAATGCAGGCAAGGATGATGGATCAGCTGTCGTCGAAAAGGTAAAGCTAGGAAAGGGGAATACAGGCTATGATGCCTTTAAGGATGAAATGGTAGGGGATATGATCGCTATGGGTATAGTGGACCCTGTAAAAGTGACCCGAACAGGGCTCCAAAACGCTGCTAGTGCAGCTGCCATCCTCCTCACCACCGAAGTAGCCATAGCGGATGATGGCCTAGACAAGGCTGTGGATAACTCTGTGGATAGATAGGGGATATACTGTGTATATATGCATAAATTTTTCATAGGATTTCTCATTATATTTGCTGTGGCAGGAGTCGCGTATCGTCTCAATGCAAACATGCAAAAAATAGCAGAACCAGTACAGCTCGTCACATATACAGATGAGGAACTTGGTATTACCCTGCAGTACCCTGTGGGCGCAAAAATAAAAGTTGACTCCCCTATCCTCATTCCGCCTGGTTCGACTCCCCTACAGACTATGGCAAAATCAAGTGTGATGGATGGTTCGGGAATGAACCCAAATGAAAGCCAATTTGTGCGCGAAGTCTCCCCTTATACGACTATATATTATGTGCCGACCGGACGATTTGAAGCGCTCATTAGTTATGATGGATACGTCACACGCAATAACTTCATCATACCGATCAGATATAGTTGGGAAGAAAGCAGATGGTCAGATCCGACATATGAAACAGAAAAAGATCCGCGTTTCAAGATATTTATTGACGCGCTCAGGTCTATTCAGTTCACAAATACCGACCCTGGGGAATACGAAGGAACTCGTCAGTAAAAGATGTAGTATAATATACGCAGCGTGAAAAATATACTCATCACTACTCTACTCACCCTTAGTTTTTTTGTGACAACCGTCTATGCTCAGACGGTGTATGAGATTGTTGAGGGCGACGCTCCAGCAAATCGTCCTCCCGTCATTCAGAATATGACAGTAAATACTGATTCTTCATACGTATTAGACATAACACTTGCCGGTACTGATGCCGATGGAGATACCCTTTCATTTAATGTAGATACATCAGGTCTCAAAAACGGTTCTGCTACGGTAAATAGCTCTGTAGTCACCTATACATACCAAGGTTCGCGTAGTTTCGACATGACAGATAGTTTTACTTATACCGCAAGTGATGGAAAAGTCACTACAGCTCCCGCGACGGTCAGTATCACTATCCCAAAGCACACCGTCGTAGATAGTGTTGTCGAAACAGTAAAAAGAGTTACTCGTAGAGGAGGTGGTGGTGGAGGGGGTACAAGAAGGCCAACTAATACAACCACCCCGACGACACCAGTAGTCGGCACTCCAGTCGCTTCATCAAATCTATTTACACGTGTCCTCACGGTTGGTTCTAGCGGTGCAGATGTACGACTACTTCAGCAGCGACTAAACTCTCTCGGCTATACCATCGCGACAACGGGAGCTGGTTCACGTGGAAGTGAGACCACATTTTTTGGTCAAGCTACAAGAGCTGCGCTCGTGAGATACCAGATTGCAAAAGGCCTCCCAAACAAGACAGGAACCCTCGACCTCGCAACACAGATTTCTCTGAGTACAGGCGCAACAATAGTGATACCTACTATCCCTAGTACACCGGTAGTCACCGCTCCAGTTGTCAGTACATCATTTACTCGAGATCTTCGAGTCGGTATGACTGGTGCTGACGTAAAATTACTTCAGCAGATTTTAAATAAACAAGGCTTCGTCATTGCTACTACAGGTATTGGTTCTCCAGGACTCGAGGGTACGTATTTTGGTCCAAAGACTTCAACTGCTTTGGTGAGATTCCAGAGTGCAAAAGGATTACCAGCTGTAGGATGGGCAGGACCAAAGACACGCGCGTATCTAAACAGTTTGCCAAATTAAGGTATAATTAACCTATGAATAAAACAATATGGATTGTGCTCGGTGTACTCGCGATTATTATCATTTGGGGAGGTGCTACATACAACTCTCTCGTCACACAAAACGAAGGAGTGACTACCCAGTGGGCTCAGGTAGAGACCGTCTATCAACGACGTTTTGATCTCATCCCAAACTTGGTCGAATCAGTAAAAGGGGCGATGGCACAGGAAAAGACAGTGTTTACAGCACTCGCCGATGCACGTACCCGATACTCAGGAGCTCAAAATGCAAATGAGAAAGCTGCGGCAGCAAGTCAGGTAGAGGGAGCTCTCGCACGACTTCTCGTCGTAGTGGAGAACTATCCACAGCTACAGTCTGTAGCAGTTGTTCAGGGACTCATGGCAGAGCTCGCAGGAAGTGAGAATCGAGTCAGTGTAGAACGAGGTCGTTACAACGAAACCGTACGTGGATACAATGTCAAAGTAAAGCGTTTCCCAGGCTCAATCGTTGCTGGACTCTTTGGATTTGATGAACGTGCGTATTTCGAGGCAGATGCAGCAGCAGCTACTGCTCCTCAGGTAAAATTCTAAATACATAAATGAAAAAGCTATTAGCCATCATCCTACTTTTACCGGTGATGGCTTTTGCTGCCACATCTTTTGTCTATGACACTGCCGGAGTACTCTCACCTGGTGATATAGAGGCACTGAACGACAAGCTTTACGCATTTGAGCAGTCGACTTCAAACGAGATTGCTGTGGTCGTTGTACCATCGCTCGACGGTGACTATATCGAGCACTATGCGGTGAAAAAGTTTGAAGAATTAAAACCAGGCAAAGCCGACAAGGATAATGGAGTACTACTGCTGATCGCGATACAAGACAGACAGCTCCGTATCGAGGTCGGCTATGGTCTAGAACCATATATCACTGATAGTAGAGCCCGCGAAGTCATCGATATCATCACTGCTGAGTTCAAAAATAATCATTATTATACCGGTATCGACAAAGGTGTCGATGCGCTCATTGCATTGTCCGACGGCTCATATACGAGTCCTCTTTCTTCTACTCAAAATAGTGATGACCCACCATGGTGGTCCGTCTTTCTATTTTTCGGATTTCCATTGTTGGTGAGAATATTTGCAACGACAAAATCATGGTGGTTCGGTGGGGTTTTGGGTGGAATAACTGGAATCGCAATTACACTCTACTATGGAGTGATCGTAGTGGGACTTGGTCTCACTGTAATTCTGATTATACTAGGACTGCTTTTCGATTTTATTCTCTCAAAGGAGGCAAAAAAAGGAGTACATTTTTGGAGTGGCGGCGGCGGTTCGGGTCGTTCAGGTGGGGGCGGATTTGGAGGATTCGGCGGAGGATCATCAGGCGGAGGCGGATCGAGTGGAAGTTGGTGATATAATAAACATACTATGAAAACATTTTTTAGAACAGTAAAGAGTGCGCTCAGCAGTCGTCATTTTTATCTAGATATTTTAAAGGGGGACAAGCCGATAGGGTTTTTATACACATTTATTCTCCAGGGGTTCGTAGCGCTCGTCATTACTGTATTTCTCTCGGTGGGATTTTTTGCTAGCTTGCCAGCACTCCGTACAGAGGCGATAAATGCTTACCCTGCAGAGCTAGAACTTACTCTAAAAGGCGGTCAGGTCAGTATAAACCAGCCATCGCCATACTTTCTCTTTGAGAAAGCTGTAGTTATCGATACTACCGCTACTGCAGATATCGAGACACTCGAGAGCTACAAGGTCGATGCACTTATCACAAAGACAGCTGTCATCAGCAAGCGCGATACAGGCAAGATAGAGATCATGCCGCTAAAGGAACTGCCTGATTTTTCAGTAGATAAAACCAAGGTCGTCGCATGGGTAGAAAAAGCAAGCGCCTTTGCTCCATTGGTGCCACCGATCCTGTTCTTTTCAATGTGGCTATTTACTACTGTAGCGATCTATATCAGTAGTCTCGTCTATGCACTCATTGTATGGCTCGTCCTGTACCTCCTCGGTCATGATACCAGCTACCGAAATGCCTATTCAGTAACGCTTTATACACGGACCATTCCGTCCGTGCTAAAGCTCCCATTTTTACCATCCCTCCTTATCGTCGTGATCGCTACCCTTATTGCCTACAAGAAACGCTAACTCCAGAGAGTAAGTATAATACCTGAGACAACGAGTGCTGCGAGGTATGAACCAGTATTGATTGCTACGAGTTTCCAAGGTTTCTTTTCCCAGAGGATAGAGCTCGCTCCGAGTGCTGCGATAAATCCGATCCAGATTGCTACCGCCACTGCGAGACCCTGTATCCATGTCGCTGCTCCTGTATAAAAGAGCGCACGAGCGAGTACAAAGTTCGTGATGAGGGTGAGGATAAACTGTCCTATATAGAGTCTGGTCATGTTGTCTGACCCCATAGTGAACAAATTGCTGTTAAATGCTCGCCACTGCTTGCCAAATGCATAATCAGAGTACCAAAAACCTGCGATAGCGAGAGATGTGAGTGAAGACACGAGTAATGCCCATATATTTACATTGCAAAGCATAGTGTTTTCTTAGTGGATAAGCGGTATAATATATGTACCGTACCTATAATTTACTCCAAAACCATGATAAAAGGAAGTTCAACTATTTTTTCACTCATCCTGCTCGCTTTCGTAGTCTGGGCGGGGTGGTACTATTTTTATCAAAACAAAACTCCACGCGTGACATTTTCTAACGGTACTGTCATCAATGTATCTGTTGCAGATACACCCGCAGAGCGTGCCCAAGGTCTCTCAAAACGCGAATTGCTCCGAGATGATGAGGGTATGATCTTTGTATTTGATACGATCGAACGTCACCCTATCTGGATGAAAGACATGTATTTCCCACTCGATATCATGTGGCTCGATGAAAACTTTAAAATTGTCGATCTAGTACCCAATGCGAGCGTCTCTTCTTACCCAAACAACTTTATCCCTCGGACGAGTGCTGGCTTTGTCATCGAAGTGAACGCTGGTTTTACGACTAGAAATAACATTAAAATAGGGGATACTATTGTCTTCGAAAGAAAATAATTTTCCAATACTTATCCACAGCCGCTCCGAATTTTTTTGGGGTGTAAAATGGATAGAACGAATTGAAAATTATTAGCTTAAGGTTGCCTATACATGAACATACAAGTCACACAAGTTGATGGGACAAAGGTGCCGTTTAACGCAGATCGAATCAATCGTTCGATCGAACGTGCATGTGCCGGACTCGCAGATCCGATTTCGATGGTGACGCAGATTGCTACTGAGACCCAACTCACTTTATATGATGGTATAGGCGAGCTCGAGCTCGACCAGGCGACGATCAATGCCGCTATACAAAATATAAAAGAGGACCCTGACTATGACAAAGTCGCTACCCGACTTTTGCTAAAGACTGTCTACCGAAAAGTGATCGGTGACTATGACAAAAATAGTCTTGCAGATCTAAAAAAGAAGCATCGCGACGGATTTATCACATATATAAAAAAGGGCATTGCTGATAAAAAGCTACATCCAGACATGGAGGCAAAGTTCAAGCTCAACGACCTCGCAGACTGCCTCAGTGTCGAGCGTGATGACCTCTTCAAGTACGCTGGTCTCGACGGGCTTTTGAATCGGTATGGTCTAAAGAACGATGATCAGACTCCACGCGAAACTCCGCAGTATTTCTTTATGCGCATCGCTATGGGTATGTCGTACAACGAAAAAAATCCTACCGAGTACGCTAAAAAGTTTTATCACAAGCTCTCACGTCAGGAGTATCTCGCTGGCGGATCAGCAAATGTAGGGGCGGGTACTACGCACCCAGCACTCTCAAACTGTTATCTCATGGAGGTACATGACAGCATGGACCACATTTCACAGTCAGTATCTGACGTAATGATGCTCTCAAAGGGCTCTGGAGGTCTCGGTGTGTCTATGTCAAAGCTCCGTGCGTCTGGTTCACCTCTAAAGTCAAACAACGGTACCTCTACCGGTCCTGGACCGTTTGCAAAGGTTATGGATACCGCTATCCGAGCTATCCAGCGAGGGGGGAAGAAAAAGGGGGCTCTCTGTTTCTACATGGAGACATGGCACCTCGACTTTATGGATTTTATCGATTGGAAACAAGCAAGCGGTGATGACTACCTCCGTATGCGTACCGCAAATACTGCTGCGTACATCTCAGACGAGTTCATGAAGCGCGCAGAGACTAACCAGGACTGGTACATGTTTGACCCTGCAGAGACACCAGATCTCGGAGAGTTGTATGGAAATGCTTTTAGCAAGCGATACAGTGAGTATGTAGAAAAAGCAGAAGCAGGAGGGTTGCGAACATTTAGAAAAATTCCTGCACGTGAGTTGTATCGAAAGATGACTGTCTCCCTACAGACCACGTCGCACCCATGGATGGTATGGAAGGATGCGATAAATGGTCGTGCGCTGAACAACAACACTGGTACTATCCATATGTCGAATCTCTGTACAGAGATTTGCCTTCCACAAGACAGAGAAAATGTAGCTGTGTGTAACCTCGCATCGATCAACCTCGCAGCGCATGTGAGCAACAAGGAGGTGAACTGGGCAAAACTAGAGGAAACTGTCCGCATAGCGGTACGTTTCCTCGACAACCTCGTGGATATCAACGTCCTCCCGATTCCTCAAGCTACAAAATCAGATCAGGAAAATCGCGCTATGGGACTCGGTGTGATGGGGTTTGCTGATGTCATCGAACAGCTCGGTATGGCATACGACAGTGAGCATGCATGGAATTTTGCAGATCGTATTTTTGAATTCGTGAGTTATATGGCGATCGACGCCAGTGCCGATCTCGCAAAAGAACGCGGTTCATACATGCATTTTGCTGGTTCTGAATGGTCAAAAGGAAAGGTGCCGATAGACTCTATTGCGACTCTCGAGGCGCAGCGAGGTATTACCCTCGATATTCCAAAAGAGAGCAAGCACAAGGGTCTTAATTGGGAGATTTTACGAAACAAAGTAAAACAGGGCATGCGAAATGCGACACTCATGGCAATCGCTCCAAATGCAAATATCGGGCTCGTCGCAGGTACTACTCCCGGCATCGATCCTCGATTTGCTCAGGTATTTTCTCGAAATAAAATTTCTGGAAAGTATATGGACATAAACAACAACATGGTCCGTGATCTCAAGAACATGGGTATTTGGGAAAAGGTCCGTGACGAGCTCATCGAACGACAGGGAGATATATCAGAGATTGCAGATATCCCACAGCATACAAAGGATTTGTATAAGACAGCTTTCACCACATCACCACTCGCATACATAGAGGTCGCGGCACGTGCACAAAAGTGGATCGATCAGGCAATGTCACGAAATATGTATCTCGAGACTCGTGATATCGATGAGACCATGAAGATTTACGAAATAGCATGGAGAAAGGGTCTAAAGTCGACTTATTATCTGCACATGAAGCCACGACACACCGCTGAACAGAGTACTGTCAAGGTTAACAAGTCAGAAAAACTTGGTAAAATTGGATTTGCAAGAGTAGCAGGGGTGCTCACACGAAAGACGGAGGAGATCGTGCTCCAGACAGAAGCGATACCGACACCGATACAGCAGCCAGTAGTTTCACCCGTTACCGTTGCAGTGGACAACTTCGTTAAGGTTCCAACTGCAAGTGTTTCAGTCAATGAACCAAGCATAGCTGAACAACCAAAAATGAAGCAAAACGCAAATGTGTGTCCAGTAGATCCAGCAGAACGGGCTTTGTGTGATTCTTGTCAGTAATTACTCGCAGTTAACAATTACATATTATGCTTATCGGAAAGGCTCGGCCTGAAGATACTAGTCTGCACCCAATAAAATATCAGTGGGCGTATGATTTGTATAACCAGGCAGTTAGAAATACATGGTTCCCGCACGAAATTGCTTTGAAGGAAGACCTCGACGACTGGGAAAAGATGACAGAGGATGAACGACATGCAGTAAAGTTTCTCATGGCATTCTTTAACCCAGGAGAACTCATTGTAAATCGTTCTATTGCGCTCGGTATATATCCGTATTTACGTGCTCCAGAATGTCACCTCTACCTCGCAAAACAAATGTGGGAAGAAGCGAATCACTGCGTATCATTCGAGTATGTACTCGAGACATTTCCATTTGACCGGGAGAGTGTATATCAGATCCATCTCGAGACACCATCCATGAAGGCGAAAGAGGACTATATCAATAAATATATGACTCGTATGGTGGATGATAAACTCGATATAGAAACAGTAGAAGGGAAAAAGGATTTTATTCGAAACCTCGTCGCGACAAACATCGTGATGGAAGGGATCTGGTTTTACTCAGGATTTATGGTGGCACTTTCATTCCGCCAGCGAAATCAGCTCCGCAACTTTGGTTCGATGATCAACTGGGTCATCCGAGACGAGAGTCTTCACCTAAAGTTCGGTATTACCCTGATTCACAATATCCTCGAAGAAAATCAGGAACTCGTTACTCCAGAATTCGCTGATGAGATCCGAAATATCATCATCGAAGGAGTAGACAAAGAAGTGGCGTACAACAAAGACCTCTTTCCAAACGGTATCCTCGGTCTCAATGCTGACTATGTAAATCAGTATGTCCAGTATGTGACCGATCGACGTCTCGAGGAGCTCGGTTTTCCAAAGCACTACAATGTTAGCAATCCAGCAAAATGGATGAGTACTGCCACTGATGTGTTTGAACTCGTAAACTTTTTCGAGTCACAAAACACCAGCTATGAGGTAAATGCTCACGCAGGGAAGGTGGAAAAGAAGTAGAATATGTGGTATAATACATGTGTTATGCCAGACAACCGCTGTGTATCGCAAGATATATAGAGGAAAGTCCGAACACAGGCCCGCAAGGGCAGCAAGGTAGTGGGTAACGCCCACCGGGAGCAATCCTAGAGGTGAGAACAGTGACGAATCCCTTTAGTGGGAGTGAAACGGCAAAATCCTTATCCCTGTGCAAGGCCGTGCTCGCGCAAGCGAGAGTGCCGCTCGAGGTGATTGGTAACAATCATCCCAGATAAATGGTTGTCGCTTAGTTATCACTGAGTACAGAATTCGGCTTATCGGTATAGCAAAATCAAAAAACACAGGTGAAATACCCTGTGTTTTTTGATATACTTATTCCATTACCAAGTAAATATTACCAATGATTAAACTAGAAAAAGTTTCTTACTATCTTATGCTCGCGGTTGTCTTTTTGACACCTCTCGCTTTTATTTCGCCAACCATTCTCACCCTTGATTATGTAAAGAGTTCCATCTTTGTCCTCGGTACGAGCTTGGCGCTCCTCGGTATAGCTGCGCATACTTTTTCTACAAAGAAGATAGTCTATCCAAAGGGGCTGGTACTCTATACTTCGATTGCAGTCATACTCTCATTTTTGTTTTCTGTATTTGCAAATATAGAACAGGCAGGAGTGTACCGCATGGTATTTGGTGATGGGGCAGAGACGACTACCCTATGGTTCGCTGTCCTCGCGATCCTATTCATATATTCATTGGTAGTACTTGCACGTACAAAAGAGCGTATCTTTACCGTACTAGGTGCTCTCGTCATAAGTGGGATCATCCTCGCGCTATTTCATGTGGCTAGACTCGTTTTCGGTACAGATTTTCTATCTTTCGGCGGACTCTTTGGCGCCGCTACATCAAATACGATCGGCCAGTGGAATGATGTCGGTGTGTATTTTGGTTTTACACTACTCCTTTCATATCTAGGGGTAGAATTCATGATCCTCACAAAGCCGATAAAGGCACTCCTATACGTTTTGGGTGTTCTTTCTCTCGTCATGGTGACCGCAGTAGGATTTACCTCAGTATGGTATGTGCTCCTCGTCGTCGCACTTCTCTTTGCATTGTACTCATGGAATCGACATCACAAAATAAGTCTGCTCACCATCGTATTTGCTGTGCTCATGCTCTGTCTCTCTGTCTTTGGTACCTCTGTCGCAGCAAAGATATCTACAAAGGCAAATATCAATCAGCTTGATGTACGACCATCATGGGATCTATCACTTGGTCTCATCGGTAATGCGCTCAACCGGGCACCACTTTTTGGTGTCGGACCAAATCGGTATAACAACCAGTACCTCTTGAACAAGCCAGCAGAGATAAATCAGACTATATTTTGGGCACTCGACTTTAACGCAGGTATATCGTATGTGAGCTCGTTTGCAGTGACACTCGGAGGGTTCGGCATCATCGTGATCCTCTTTGCACTCGCTGTGTTTGTGACACTCCTTGTAAAGGCATACCGCATTCGAGTCGATGAGCCGATCGATCGATTCATCATTGTGGCTGGCGCGGGCATTGTCTTTTACTTTGTGGTCCTCTCTGCGCTGTACAATCCTTCGTATCCGATCCTCGTACTCGTCCTTTCATCCGTGGCACTCTTCCTCGTAGGGCTCCGAGATACGGGCATCATAAAGTTTGCTGTATTTGAAGGTACGACGAGTCGTCGTGCACTGCTCGTTCAGATCGTTAGTGTTCTCGTTGCACTTGCACTTGTCCTTATCTTTATCTACGGGCTCCGTCGCGCAGTGTCTGTGAACTATATTCAAAAGGCAGTAGTTGCGGTAAATACTGGTGGGGATATCAGCAAGGCAGAACAATATATCAAAAATGCTATTGAAAGAAGTCGACAGCCGAGTAACTATGTAGCCCTCGCCGAAGTGAGTATCGCTCAGGTGAACAAAATACTATCGACTGCAAAATCTGGTGATGCAACCATCGCCCCGGCACTAAAGACATATCTCGACCAAGGCATCGAAAGTTCTCAAATGGCCATAAAGCTCGATCCACTCGACTACAAAAACTACATCACACAGGCTCGTGTGTACGAATCAGTCATCCCGACTCAGGTCCCTGGTGCTTATGACAATGCAATGAAGTCATATGCATCCGCTTCATCACTTAACCCATCAAATCCTTCGATATTCCTCTCTGCGGCACAGCTCGAAGTAGCAATGCGAAAACCCGTCGAAGCAAAAAACTTTATTGGAAAAGCACTTCAAGCAAAGAGTAATTACAGCGATGCGGTATTCCTCCTCGCACAGATCCAAGTAGCAGAGAATTCTACAAAAGCTGCGGTGGATACACTCCTTTATCTCGCACAGCTCACACCTGAAAATCCTGTCATATACTTCCAGCTCGGCCTCCTGTACTACAACGCAAACGACAACCAGAGTACCATCCTCGCACTCAGCAAAGCGGTCGAGCTCAATCCTCAATACTCAAATGCTCGATACTTCCTCGGTCTGGCTCTCGCACGTCTCGGACGATATCCAGATGCAGCGGCACAGTTTGAAGAGATCCGAAAATACAATCCAGAAAATATCGAGGTCGCAGAGATCCTCACCGCACTCCGAGCGAATCGCTCACCATTCCAGGTAGTAAAGAGTCCAGAAAAGGCAAAAAATCCACCAGTTAAAGATACAGATAAAAAGACCACCACAAAAGTCAAAACAACAAGATAGTAATGGTCAAGCGAATCTTTGAGATATTAAACAGGGAAATACGCGGTCTCCATGAGGCGGCGTATTTGCTCGCGTTTTTCTCATTCCTTTCGCAGTTATTAGGTCTCGTACGTGATCGATTGCTCGCGCATACGTTTGGAGCAGATCATATGCTCGACATATACTATGCATCGTTCAAGCTCCCTGACCTCATCTTTGCCTGTATTGCTTCGGCAGTATCGATCTCGGTGCTCGTGCCATTTCTCGTCGAGCGTTTTGGAAAGAGTTACAAAGAGGAGTGTTTGTTTATAAACAGCATTTTTACTGTATTTTCTACAGTCATCATCGCCGTGAGTGTGATCGCGTACATGTATACTCCAGAGATTCTCCGTATGATGTATCCGACATTTACTGATTCCTTTAGTGAACTAGTTTCACTCACCCGCATATTGCTCTTGCAACCGATATTTCTAGGTATATCGAATTTCCTCGGCAGTATCACTCAGGCGCATCAGCGTTTCATCTCATATGCGATGAGTCCTGTGGTCTACAACCTCGGTATCGTGATCGGCGTCATGTTCCTATATCCAGCCTTTGGCCTCAACGGTCTCGTGTATGGAGTGGTTGTTGGTTCTTTGCTCCATCTCAGTTTGCAGTTACCGTTTATTTTAGAAAAAAAGCTTTTCCCACGAATCGTCCTCACCATCGACTGGCAATCTATCAAAAATGTATTACTCCTTTCACTCCCACGCACCTTTACGCTCGCATTCTCGAGTCTGTCGGTGATCGTTCTCACTTCACTCGCATCGAGGATGGCAGAAGGGTCCATATCAGTCTTTACTCTATCGCTCAACATGCAGTCGGTGCCGCTGTCGATCATCGGAGTGAGCTATTCGCTCGCTGCGTTCCCGACGCTCGCTCGTTTTTTTACAAAGGGAAATATCGAGCAGTTTATCGGTAGCATCGTCACCTCTATCCGACATATCATATTTTGGTCGTTACCCGTCACGGTACTCTTTATCGTCCTACGTGCGCAGATCGTCCGAACCATCCTCGGTTCTGGAAACTTCAATTGGAGTGACACTCGTCTCACCGCTGCATGTCTTGCAGTATTCGTAGTCTCTGCAGTGGCCCAGAGTATCATCCTGCTTTTTGTCCGTGGATACTATGCCGCAGGGAAAACACGTAAGCCACTCATCATCAACCTCATCGGAGCGGTACTCATCGTGATCATTGCGTATCTTTCACTGTATCTCTTCTCTGTGAGCACGTTGTTTACCGACTTTATGGAGTCACTCCTGCGTATCCAAGGGCTCTCTGGTACACCAGTCGTGTCGCTTGCGATCGGATATTCACTCGCTTCGATCGTGAATGCTGGGCTTCTCTGGATCATGTTTGAAAAAGACTTTCCAGGATTTTCACGTGTCCTCAAGCATGTCAGTTTCCAGTCATTCGGAGCATCGGTCATCATGGGATTCTTTGCGTATCATTCACTTTCGTATCTCGATGACATTTTTGATATAAATACATTGCCCGGCATATTCCTCCAGGGACTCCTTGCGGGACTCATAGGCCTCGTGGTATGGTTTATTGTGCTTAAATTGCTCAAGAGTAAGGAGCTAGACGATGTGGTAGAGACACTACACAAACGCATCTTTTCAACAAAGATATACGTCGAGGACCACGAGCATACCATCTAAATGGATATACATAAAATCAGAAATTTCAGCATCATTGCCCACATTGATCACGGCAAATCGACTCTAGCAGACCGCATGCTCGAGCTCACTCATACTATCGAAAAACGAAAAATGCAGGACCAGGTTCTCGACAGCATGGAGCTCGAACGCGAACGAGGCATCACTATCAAGATGCAGCCAGTCCGCATGAATTTTGAGGGACATGTGATGAACCTTATCGACACCCCAGGACACATCGACTTTTCATACGAGGTCTCGAGAGCACTCAAGGCTGTGGAGGGTTGTATCCTCCTCGTCGATGCGACACAGGGTGTACAGGCACAGACACTGACCACTCTCGGCATGGCAAAAGAAGCGGGGCTCACTATCATCCCTGTGGTTTCAAAAATCGATTCACCGCTTGCGCGTATCGATGAGGTAAAGCTCGAAATAGCAACGACCCTCAACATCGATCCAACCACGATCCTCGGTGTATCAGGCAAGACAGGGGAGGGTGTGCATGACCTCCTCCGTGAGATCATAAAAAGAATCCCGTGCCCAAAGACAGAAAACAACGGCTTTCAGTCCCTTGTATTTGATTTTCAATATTCTACGCACAAAGGAGTGATCGTCTATGTACGTGTGATGAGTGGGGAGGTAGAAAGACACGAAAAATTGGAATTTAAAGTAGCAGAAAAAACTTTTCTCGGTCTCGAAGTCGGTATTTTCAGCCCCGAAGGAGTGCCAGTGGAAAAGCTCGGTGCCGGAGAGATCGGGTATATCGTGACGGGGATCAAGGAGCCGGGTATCGCCTCTGTAGGAGATACGATCGCACATGAACGTTCATCGGTAGCGGTATTGCCTGGATACATGAAGCCTATCCCTATGGTCTGGGCCTCTATATATCCGGAAAGTCAGGATGATATAAACCTTCTCAAACAGTCTCTGGGGAAACTATCTCTATCTGATTCATCATACACCTACGAAGAAGAATCATCAGGAACACTGGGAAGAGGGTTTCGTTGCGGATTTTTGGGAATGCTTCACCTCGAAATCATCACCGAACGTCTTCGTCGCGAGTTCAACCTCGAGCTCGTCGTCACCATCCCGAGTATCACCTACATGGTCACGATGCGTGATGGAAAAAAGGAGACAATATATTCACCATCCCTGTTTCCCGAAGATCATATGGTCCAGGAGGTGAGCGAGCCGTGGGTAAAGCTCACCATCATCACTCCGCATGACTATGTGGGGAAATTGAGCACACTCCTCTACGAACACGAAGCAGTCGCTGGTGAGACTTCACAGTTTGGAAATCGTACTTCTATCCACGCCGATATGCCACTCCGCGAGCTCATGCGAGGTTTTTTTGATAAAGTCAAGAGCATCACCTCGGGCTATGCATCTATCTCGTACGAAATGGGTGATATTCTGCCTGCTGATGTGGTCCGTATGGATATGATCGTGGCGGATGATCCTGTCATTCCATTTACCCGTGTTGTATCGCGTCGCCGAGTGGAGGAGGAGGCAAAACTCGCTGTAGAAAAACTACAAAAAATCCTTCCTCGTCAGATGTTTACACTCAAAATCCAAGCAAAAGCGATGGGGCGCATCCTCGCTTCAGAGACACTTTCAGGTATGAAGAAAAATGTGACTCAGCACATGTATGGAGGAGATATCACTCGAAAAATGAAGCTCCGTGAAAAGCAGAAAGAAGGTAAAAAGAAGATGGCAAACCTAGGAACCGTAAACATCACGCACGATGTGTACGTAAAGATGATGCGAGTCGGGGAATAGCGAATCTATTTGGATAGACTAGAAACCCATCACTCCAGGCATATAGAGCACTACCATACTGATGATGATGAGCGCCGCTACGACTGATGTCACTACGCGGAGATTCTTTTGTGTTCGTGGATTGAATAGCATGCCCTGTAGTATACTATACGTATAAAAAATCTCAAATGAGAGAATTCGAAAGCAAGAAAAAATTTAGAAAATTCCTGTATTCGCGTACGATGATCTTTATCCTAATTGTCATCTTTGTCTTCCTCGTCCGTGCCACCTGGAAAGTCTATAAACAGGAACAAGTCTCCCGAGCAAATTTCAACAAAGTGCTAAATGAGACAAATCGTCTCGCCGCACGTGAAAGTACCCTAAAACAAGACATCAGCTATCTCGAGACAGATGACGGGGTCGATGCCGAAATCAGGCAAAAATTCCGTGCAGTAAAGCCAGGAGAGCAGGTAGCGGTGATCGTGAGGGAGGAACGTCGCAAGGATATCCACCTCGATGCCGAGACAACATTTTTCGATCGTGTGCTAGCCTTTTTTCACTTTAAATAAGGTATAATATTTCCATGAAAAACGTAACAATATATTCGACAGCAACATGTCACTTTTGTGGACTTGCAAAGGAATTCATGAAAAATCACAATATCGCATACACCGAGCACAATGTCGGTACTGATATCGAAAAGCGAAAAGAAATGGTAGAAAAGTCTGGCCAGATGGGAGTACCAGTTCTTGATATCGATGGAGAGATCATGGTTGGATTTGAGGAGGAGCGCCTTGCGGAGCTTTTGGGTGTAAAGTAGACTCTAGTCTACTGCCCCTGTAGTTAAACGGATATAACAGTCCCGTCCTAAGGGATAGTTCCAGGTTCAATTCCTGGTGGGGGCACATTGATTTAAGCCATTTTTCTGGTATACTCACCCCATGAGTCCAGAAGAACGTGATCTTTTGTACAAGACGCATGAATTAGTAGAGGAGAACAATAAAATTCTCCGGAAGCTTCGCAGTGCCCAGCGTTGGGACAGAGTAATCAAATACGGGTACTGGGTAGTCGTCATTGTACTTACATTGGGCGCGTACTATTTTGTACAGCCGTATCTCGAGGCACTAGGGGTAGATAAACTCATGCGGTCTCCACAAGGAGATAGTCAGCGGACTTCAGATATTCTGGATTTGTTAAATATATAAAGATTGCCGAGGTAGCTCAGTTGGTAGAGCGCTCCCCTGAAGAGGGATAGGTCACCAGTTCGATCCTGGTCCTCGGCACAACGATTGTGGACATATGTAAAATTTTGTGCTAGCCTGATCGCAGAAGGGGGTGATTGACATGATTGAAGAGATCTTGTCTCAAAATGGAACGTCTCCAGAGGATCGGGTCCTGGCGCTGCCATTGCCAAAGCTGCTCGAGCTCGATGAGGAGCTTCAAACTGCTCCTCGAGATGGCCTGTGGGTACGCTTGCGACGTGCTGTAACTGAAGCTATCGAAGCTCACTGGCGCCTGCAGCGAGCGCTGCGCGAGGTGGTCGCCTGTCCCATGTGCTGATGACGGTCCCCATTGCAGCCGGGCCACTATACCTTCACGGGTTTGGTGGACCGGCTGTTTCTTTTTTATATAAAAGGAGTAGAATAGGGGCGGAAAGGGAAAACTGGCATGAAACCTGAAGAGTTCAAACAAAACCTGACAGTGAAGAGGTATCTTGAGGCACCCATGGATCCCCAAAGGACGAGAGAACTCGTCGATTTACTCGGAGATCCACGTGAGTTATCACTTCCACAGTTGGAGGAGATTTTACAAGGATTACCCAACAAAGGATGGGTTGATAATTGTCTGGTCAGTGCGGTTCGCCATGAGGTTTCCCGTCGAAAGGGAGAACAGGTCATCGTGTGACTACAAAGGCCCGGCGCGCATGCGCGCCGGGCCTTGGAATTTTCAGGATGAGGGCACTCTCCGAAAATGGTCAGCTTGAAACCAACGGAGCTGGCCATCCTGACCTGTGAGGAGGACCTGGTGACCAGCCTCTGTGTCACGCGCTCCTCGCACGATAACCATTCCGTCAGGAGGACGTGCGCCAGGGAATTCGCAGTCGATGGGAAAGATGTCACCTGGGTGTGCGGGAGATACGAGATCTCCTCGTTGAAAGGACTGTATAGTTGTCATTCACAAAATACCCTACTCCTTTTTTGTTTTCTTCGCAAATCCGCGCTTCTTTTTTGGCTCAGCAAGTATCTCGAGAGCACGAGGGAGCTCGATCGTGTACACATCGTCAGTTTTGAGTGATCGGAAATCTGTATCGTGCACTATGTATGGACCAAAGCGACCGATAGAGGCAGTGATAGTTTTGCCGGTTTGTGGATGTTCGCCGAGCTTGCGAGGAACACTCAGATATTTTTGAGCATCAGCCACAGTTACTTTTGCGAGGTCTGCTCCTTTTGGAATACTCGCCATGCGAGGTTTCTCTCCTTTCTTTTTCTTTTCTGGACGATCTCCGAGCTGCACATACGGACCATATTTTCCAATGAGGACGTATATAGGGAGGCCGGTATCTGGATCGGTTCCGATCGGTTCGTCCTTTTTTATTTCCACTCCCTCTATGGTGAGTGCGCCATCACACTCCGGATACGTCGAACAAGAGAGGAATTTTCCATTTTTTCCGAGCTTTATATCCATTTTCTTTCCACATTTTGGACATTTGTATTTTGGATCAGCGTCACCGAGGGTCGTGAGCTTGTCGATTTTTTCTTTTGATTTTACGTCTTTCAAAAACGGTTTGTAGAATTTTTCCAATGTTTCCAGGTATTCTCGTTTTCCATCGGCGATCTCGTCGAGCTTGTCCTCCATCTCTGCGGTAAAGGTATCACTGATATAGTCCTTGAAATACTCCTCAAGGAAAGAAGAAACCACATCGCCGGTATCGGTCGGCATGAGTGTCTTGTTTTCTTTTGTGACATAGCCTCGCTCCTCGATGGTGCGGATGATCGATGCGTAGGTAGATGGTCGTCCGATACCTCGTTTTTCGAGTTCTTTGACGAGCCCTGCTTCGGTATAGCGGCTCGGTGGTTCGGTGAATTTTTCAAGTGGCTCGATAGAGAGGAGATCGAGTGGATCCTTTTCAGCGACTTTTGGAAGGGTCACTTCTTCGCCTTGACCCTCAGTGTCGACCGTGAGCCATCCTGGAAAGAGAATACGGTTTCCATTTGCAGCAAAGTCGGGGATAGAGTGAGAGATTACGTTTGCAGTGACGCGTGTTCGTAGAGTGATTGCATCTGCCATCTGTGACGAAAGGGCGCGCTGCCAGATCAGACGATACAGTTTTTTCTGTTCGTCGTTTGCACCAGCGCTTTGTCTTGAGAGGTCAGTAGGGCGGATCGCTTCGTGCGCTTCCTGGGCATTTTTGCTTTTGGTCGCATAGGTACGGTGCTGGTAGAATTTGTCCCCGTATTCTTTTTTGATGACGACAGAGGCCTGGTCGAGGGCTTGTTTTGAGAGGTTGGTACTGTCGGTACGCATATAGGTGATGAGACCGGCCTCGTACAGACGCTGAGCGATCATCATGGTGCGAGATGGAGCAAAGCCGAGGCGGGTACTCGCGGCTTGTTGGAGGGTAGATGTGGTAAATGGAGCTCGAGGACTGCGTTTTACTTCTGATTCTTCTACCTTTGCAATGACCCAGTCTTCGTTTTCTGCCTTTTTCACTATCTCTTCCATCTTCTTTTTCTCAGTAGGCTCTTCGCTGCAGGTGAAAGTGATCTCGTCGCCCTTTTTGGTTTTCGTTTTTGCAGTGATGGTCCAATATGCATGAGGAATAAAGGCACGAATCTCTCGTTCGCGTTCCATGATGATGCGGAGTGCAGGGGATTGTACTCGTCCCGCAGAAAGTCCGTAGCGGACTTTTTTCCAAATGAGTCCCGAGAGATCATATCCGACCAGTCGGTCGAGCACACGCCGTGCTTCTTGTGCTTTGCGGAGATTTTGATCGATGAGACGCGGGTGGAGAATCGCTTCTTTTATCGCATCTTTGGTGATTTCGTGAAAAACTACTCGTTGAGGCTTTTTGAGACCCGTAGCTTCGGCGATGTGCCATGCGATCGCTTCACCTTCGCGGTCGGGGTCAGTTGCAAGCAGCACCTCGTCAGCTTTTTTCGCGAGAGATTTTATCTCAGAGATGACTTTTTCTTTTCCAGGAGAGATTTCATAGTGAGGAACAAAGCCGGCTTCGATATCGATCGCCTTTTTCTGACTTTTTGGAATATCGCGCACATGTCCAACACTCGCTCGGACTGTGTATCCGTCGCCCAAATATTTTGAAATTGTTTTGGCCTTTGCAGGCGACTCAACGATGACAAGTTTCATATGTATGTACCAGTATTACACGATATATAAAGTATTGGCAAATTCCCGATAGGATATACTATATACCTATGACCCAAGCTCAAGCACTCGATATTATGAAAATGGGACACAATGTCTATCTCACTGGTCCTGCAGGATCGGGGAAGACGCATGTGCTCAATCTATACATAGACTATTTAAAATCGCACGACATTTCGATCGGTATCACTGCGTCTACCGGGATCGCTGCTACACACATGGGCGGGACGACGATCCACGCATGGTCAGGGATCGGGGTAAAATCCGAGCTCGATACGGGTGATATAAAAGATATTTTAAAAAAGTCGCACATCAAACGTCGTATCGACCAGGTAAAAGTCCTCATTATCGATGAGGTATCGATGCTCCATCATTTTCGTCTCGATTTGGTAGATCGGATACTGCGCATGGGCAAACACAAGGACGAACCGTTCGGCGGGATCCAGGTGATTCTCTGTGGAGATTTTTTTCAGCTACCACCCGTCTCGCGCGCAGGAGAGCCCGAAGCTTTTTTTGTATACGAGTCAAAAGCATGGGAAGAAGCCGATTTCAAAGTCTGCTATCTCGAAGAACAATATCGTCAGACCGACGATCGTGCGACCATGCTCCTCAACGATATCCGGGCGAACCGCATCAGCGAAGAGACGCATACATATATAGAGGCGTGTTTTGTTGCAAACAAAAAAGAGATATCTGTGACCGAGCCGACTCGCCTGTTTACGCACAATGTTGATGTGGATGTAGTAAATAAAAAAGAACTCGAAAAAATAAAAGGCAAATCTGCGACCTATACGATGATCCATCGAGGAAATGAGTTCCTGGTTGCTGTCCTTAAAAAAAGCTGCCTCGCTCCGGAAAAGCTCGATCTAAAGGTGGGTGCTCGAGTGATGTTTGTAAAAAACAATCCTGATGTCGGATATGTAAACGGGACACTCGGTGTTGTGACCTCACTCGAAGGTCCACAGGTCAGAGTAAAAGACAAGGTCATAAAAGTAAGTCCCGAGTCGTGGCGTGTAGAGGAGGACGGAAGGGTACTCGCCGAGATCAGTCAGATCCCGCTACGTCTCGCATGGGCGATCACCGTACACAAGAGTCAGGGGATGAGTCTCGATGCGGTCGAGGTAGACCTCTCAAAATCATTTGAAAAAGGTATGGGATATGTGGCACTCTCACGTGTGCGTACACTCACCGGACTCACGATCCTCGGTATCAATGAAGTAGCACTCGAGGTACATCCAGACGTGCTCTCATATGACGAAGAGCTCAAACGTGCATCATACAATGCAGTCGAACTCCTCGATCGTATCGATGTCCCTGCGGCCCAAAAAGCATATCTAAAATCAATCGCTCCAGAAGTAAAGAAAAAAACAAAACGTAGCACCTACGAGGAAACACACGAACTCCTCCAAAACAGACTCTCTCTCCCCGACATCGCCGCAAAGAGAGGAATGACACAGGAAACCGTCTTGACTCATATCGAAGCGCTCATCGAAAACGACCCACTGGTAGCTATGGAGATAGAGTATCTACGCGATACAATGCAAAAAGGACGATTTGAAAAAATAATGGAGGCACTCGTCGAGGCTCACGACGAGCACGGTGATTGGCGCCTCGCCCCCGCAAAGACTATTTTAGAAAAGAAAAAAGTCCGCCCCGTGGTATCATATAGAGACATACAGCTAGTCCGTCTATTTATCCACAGGGAATAGTTGACGGTGAACAGTCGTTCACCTATACTATATGCATGAGCACAAATACATTAGTACGAGAATTAAAAAAAGAAATTAACAATTTAAATGCAGTGATTGATATGAGGATTATTCGTGGTATGCCGTATCGCACAGAGGCGCGTCGACACAAATTCCTCAAGCGCCAGCTACAGTCCCTCACATGGACTGGACGTTTGAACGACTTTATCTCATACTTTGCTATATGAGTGTTGATGTATACAAACAAAAAATACTTTCGTTCTACTCGGACAAACGCCGTATGCCGAGTTATACCGAGATCATGGACCTTGTTGGATTCAAATCCAAGAACGCTGTTTTTAAACTCGTAAACAAACTCGTCGAACTAGGTATACTCGAAAAAGATGCGCAGGGACGCCTCTCTCCCATGCGTTTGAGTAGTGAAGTACCCGTTCTCGGTCTAGTCGAGGCAGGTATCCCTACCACGATCGATCCGATGACACTTGATACACTCAGTCTCGATCAATATCTCGTACGCGATACTCAAAAGACTTTTCTCCTCGAAGTAAAAGGTGACTCGATGATCGAGGAAGGCATCATGGAAGGCGATATGGTTCTAGCAGAGCGCATCACTCGAGAACCAAAAGAAGGTGAGATCGTGATTGCCGAAGTCGATGGAGCGTGGACTATGAAATATTTTCGAAAGAAAAATGGAAAAGTTTTTCTCGAGCCTGCAAATAAAAATTACAAACCTATATATCCTGAGTACGATTTAAAAATTTCTGCAGTTGTGCGCGGGGTGATTCGAAAATATTAATTTTTATTTTGAAAAGTTATCCACTGTTTTTATTTTTTACAATTTATTTTTTTGTTAATGGTGCTACAATAATTCTGTAGTGGTCGAAAGCTTTTATCAAAATATTTTTTCACACTCTATATGGCAGCAAAGAAACGAAAGGTTGCAAAGCGAAAGTCAAAGGCAACCAAGAAAAAGAAGACTACAAAGCGACGCCGATAGTCTCTTGCAAAACCGCCTTCGGGCGGTTTTTGTTATACTTATACGATGCTCATAAAAGAATTGGAGAGTTTGGCAGACAAGAAAAAAGCGAAAGTGCTTGCCAAGTATTTTAAAACTGGGAAAGGAGAATACGGGGAGGGAGATGTGTTTATAGGTATTACGGTACCTGATATGCGCAGGGCGGCTCTACGATATACGGCTACACCACTCACTGAAATACAGCGCCTCCTCGAGAGTCCGATACACGAGTATCGCTTTACGGCACTCCTTATCCTCACGTATCAGCCTCTCACCAAAGAGATATATGATTTTTATCTCAACAATACGAAATATATAAACAACTGGGATCTTGTCGACGTCTCCGCTAGTCTTATCGTCGGAAAGTATCTCTTTGATAAAAAGAAAAATATTTTAAAACTCCTGGCAAAATCAAAAAATCTGTGGGAGCGACGTATCGCCATCATTGCGACGCATTATTTTATAAAACAAAAAGATCTCGATACATCACTCGAGATCGCCGAGCTCCTCCTCGAAGACAAGCATGATCTCATACACAAAGCAGTAGGATGGACACTACGTGAGATCGGAAAGGTAGACGAGGAACGACTCGTAGAGTTTTTACATGCACATAAAAAGAAAATCCGACGCACGACACTGCGCTATGCGATCGAGCGTTTCTCACCGGACGAGCGAAAGACCTTCATGGCTTTTCCGCACATATGATTTTATCTCGAGCATTGAGAGCGTTTTGTTGAATGCTGATGGATTGAGTTTGCTGTGTCGTAGTACATTGTCTTGTGACGCGGTACCGAGAAAGGTGAGTGCGTCGATGATCTTTTGCTCCTCGTCTGTATACGCGCGCTTTGTATCAAAGAGTTGTGGCTGTGTATCAAAACCGAGGATGGCGTGTATGTCGTTTGCACTACGGATCACATGTGCACCGTCTGATACGAGGCGAAGTGGACCCGCGCTGTTTTTATGAAAAATATTTCCAGGTACGGCACCTACCTCGCGGTTGTAGTCGAGGGCCATACGTGCGGTCGTGAGCGTGCCGGACTTTTCGGTAGCTTCGACGACGATAGTGAGATGACATATGCCTGCCATCAAGCGGTTTCGTTTTATAAACATCCATGGCTGGGCCACTGCATCGGGTACATATTCGGAAACGAGGCAGCCGGCGTACGAGATCTCCTGTGCGAGTTTTGCATTTGCTTTTGGATACAAAACATCAGCACCCAGTCCTGATCCAGGAAAGGCGATGGTTTTTAGGCCGTATTTGAGTGCTGCAGTGTGAGCTGCTGCATCGATACCGACTGCCAGACCCGATACTATATATATGTCTTTGCGTAGATTCGATATGATATGGTCGACTACATCGAGTCCGTACTGAGTATATTTGCGAGAACCGACGATGCAGACGAACTTTTTGGTCGGATCGGGTAACACACCAGAGACCCACAAACCACTCGGTGGTTGCGGTACTTCTCCTAGGTACGGGTGGAAATCTATGGGATTTTTGATATACTGTGGTGCATCCATGCTAGATATAAAATTTATACGTGAAAACAAAGATATTGTAGCACTCGGTGCAAAGAAAAAGCATGTTTCTATTGATATTGGAGAACTGATTGCGCTCGATGACAAGCGTCGCGATGCGATGACTGCTCTCGAACAAAAGCGTGCAGAACAAAACTCATACAATGACAAGATCACCAAAGCAAGTGGTGACGAACGCGCCGCCCTCATTGCTGAAATGAAAGCACTCAAAGACAGCATGCAAAAAGAAGAGGAGGATCTAAAGGTCCTCATCGGTGAGTGGCAGATGAAGATGCTCCAGGTACCAAATATTCCCGATATATCAGTGCCAGAGGGTGATAGTGATGCAGATAACCAGGAGATAAAAGTATGGGGGGAAAAACCGAATTTTGATTTTGAACCAAAGGACCATATCGAGCTCATGCTGAACCTCAAAATGGCGGACTTTGAGCGCGGCGCAAAGGTGCACGGCTTTCGTGGATATTTTTTGATGGGTGATGGAGTCCGCTTGGCCTTTGCTATTTGGAGTTATGCTATAGAATTTTTTAGTAAAAAAGGATTTGTCCCAGTACTCGCTCCGGCGATCGTTCGTAAATCATTTCTCTACGGTACCGGACACCTTCCGGGGGACGTAGACGATTTTTATACTACTCAGGATGGAGATGTGCTCTCGGGTACTGCCGAGGTACCACTCATGGCGATGCATGGTGATGAGGTCATCGATCACAAAGATTTTCCGATAAAATATCTCGGTTTTTCTCCATGTTATCGACGAGAGGTGGGGAGTCATGGAAAAGATGTAAAAGGACTCATCCGTGTGCATGAATTTCAAAAAGTAGAACAAGTCGTATTGTGCGAAGCGAGCCATGAGACTTCAGTAAAGCTGCACGAAGAAATAAATAGAAATACAGAAGAGTTCATCGAAACACTCGGTATCCCATATCATACCGTCATCAACTGTGGAGGTGATCTCGGCCTCGGGCAGGTGAAAAAGTATGATATCGAGCTCTGGGTTCCAAAAGAAAACAAATACCGCGAGATCTCTTCTGCCTCATATTTTCACGATTTTCAAACACGTCGTTTCAACATCCGCTACAAAGACGCCGAAGGCAAGCTCCGCTACGCACATTCACTGAACTGTACCGCGATCCCGACACCCCGCATCCTCGTTTCACTCATTGAAAATTTCCAGCAGGCTGACGGTACCATAAAAATCCCAGAAGTACTCAAGAAATATCTCTAATGAAATATGTCGTCGGTCTCATCATTATTCTTTTAGGTGGAACTGGATACTATATATATAGTCGTCCTGCAGAGACTGTCACACTCGTCCCGTATGCCACCTGGTGTAACGGCGAAGTAGAATACTTTACGCCGAGTGAGACCGAATGTGTCTCAATGAGCAAAGACGGTGTGCGTATTGCGACTACGAGCATCACAACAGGTCTCAAATATTTTGGTGATACAGCGAGCACATCGTTTCGCGAGCTCTCGGACGTCGTAGAAGGGCTCAACAAGGTCGTTTCTATCGAGAGTGTGACGATACTGCCAAACGGCGAGTACCGCATCGGATCTACGGTCGGAAATATCCTCGTAAAGCGGGAGCAATTTGATACAATAGTAGGGAATATTATGCTGTTTCTCGATGCTCAAAAAGGGAAAAAATTTGAGTACATCGACGCACGACACGGTAGTAGTATTTTCTTCAAATATAATGAGAAATAATGGTGTCACTTCATTTTTGTTTGGCTGTACGTTGGCCATCACGATCGGAATACTCTTTGCGTCAGGTGTAGTCGAAATAGTACAAAAGGAGCGTACACTCTCCTGGTCTTTTTGGAATTCGGTAAAACCAGCGACGATCGCTCCAGTAAAACTCGCTCCCGAGATCAGGGCTCAGGTTTCTGCCGAATCATTTCTCGTAGCGTCACTCTCGACTGGACGCATCATCTCATCTGAAAATTCAAAAGAAGTGTTGCCTATCGCATCACTCACGAAACTCGTCACCGCTGTGGTTGCACTCGACACGATTTCAAATAAAAAGATCACCATCACCGCGGCCGACATCCGTGAAGAGGGAAATACTGGCAAGCTCGTACATGGCGAGACATACACAGGAAAAGAGCTCCTCTATCCACTCCTCATGGTATCGAGCAACGATGCAGGTACCGCCCTCGCTCGTAGTTATGGCAAGGCACAATTCATCGCAAAGATGAATGCATTTGTATGGTCTATTGGCGCTATCAATACTGCATTTACCGATCCTACAGGCCTTTCATATGGCAATGTTTCAAATACCGAGGATATGGTAAAGATCGTCACCTGGATCGAAAAAAACCGTCCGGAGATCTTTGAAATTACGCGAGAGAAAACAAAAAGCATCCGCACCCATACGTGGACGAATTCTATCCCATTTCTCAATATGTCTGAGTATGCCGGTGGAAAAAATGGATTTACCGACGAAGCACGCCGCACCTCGGTCTCGCTTTTCTCATATCCAGAGCTCGGAAAGGATTTTGAAAAGGTTGCTATCATTGTGCTCAAGAGTGCTGACCGAAACAAGGACACCCTTGCGCTCCTCCACTCTCTTATCGTAAAGTAGGCCTATGACTTTCTGGGACAGATTACCAAAAGGCTTTCTATGCCTCGCACCTATGGCTGATGTAACCGATCAGGCCTTTCGTCGCATGTTCGCTAAATATGGCAAGCCAGATGTGACCTGGACCGAATTCGTCTCTGCAGACGGACTCTGTTCTCCTGGCCGTGAGCACCTTCTCATCGACCTCGGGTATACCGAAGCCGAGCGTCCCATCGTCGCCCAGCTCTTTACCTCACATCCAGAAAAGATGTATGAGGCAGCAAAACTTGCACGCGAACTCGGTTTTGATGGAGTGGACATCAACATGGGTTGTCCGGATAAAAGTATAGAAAAACAAGGGGCAGGAGCGGGGATGATAAAAAATCCTGAAGTAGCCTATGCTGTCATCGCTGCTGCAAAAAGAGGGTTCGAAGGTCCTGTATCGGTCAAGACTCGAGTAGGATACAACACAGTAGATATGTCATGGATCGAGGGGCTTTTGAAACAGGATCTCGCCGCACTCACCATTCACGCACGTACTCGAAAAGAAATGTCTGATGTACCTGCGCATTGGGAACATGTAGTAGAGACAGTAGCACTCAGAAATAAAATCTCTCCGCACACAAAGATAATTGGAAACGGAGATGTGATGAGCCGTGAAGATGCATATCAAAAAATAAAAGAAAGTGGAGCAGATGGAGCGATGGTCGGGCGAGGGATCTTTGGAAACCCCTGGTTTTTTTCTGGACATACTCCGACACTAAAAGAAAAACTTCTCGCCCTCGTCGAGCATACAAAACTGTTTGCTGAGCTTTTAGGAGACAAGAAAAATTTTGCCATTATGAAAAAGCACTACAAGGCGTATGTGCAAGGGTTCGATCATGCAAAAGATCTACGTATAAAACTCATGGAGACAAATTCTGCAGAAGAGGTGGAAAAGCTGGTTTTGGAATATCTAGGAGAATAGGGTAGGATGGAGGAGAAATTGCTCTCTTTTTATGAAAACCACCAACCCTGACATCACGATGGGTCTTCACGACCTGCGCGAACTCTATCACATGGGCCAGGTCTTTGAGACGGTGCCAATGACTGATTGTACAACGGTAGCATTTACCTTGCAGGCGAAAGCTCTCGTGTCCCAGATTGGGGAAGCGAGTGTGGTCGACGGATCAGTACCGCCCGCCATCTTCATCATCATTGATGTGCCGATGTGCACAACCCCGCATCCCGAGACGGCGACCATCGACAAACTTCGCTCCCTCTTTACCTACTTTGAGGAAGAGCTGGAACCAGTTCTCGAACCCGCCTGACTGTATGGTCTGGGTCTCACGCACCGCGGATTGATTCCGCGGTTTGCCTTTTTATACAGATAAAACGTATACTATACCTATGACCACCGCACTATACCGCACCCATCGACCGAGCAAATTTTCTGAAGTAAAAGGCCAAGATCACATCGTCGATGTACTCAAGGGCTCGATCGAGCTCGGTCGTATTTCGCATTCGTATCTCTTTGCCGGGGGACGTGGGACGGGGAAGACAAGTATCGCCCGTATCTTTGCCCACGAGCTCGATGTGTCGGACAATGATATATATGAGATCGATGCAGCGTCGAACCGAGGTATCGATGATATCCGCGAGATCCGCGATGGCGTCGCGGTACTCCCACTCGAATCAAAATACAAAGTCTACATCGTCGATGAGGTACACATGCTCACCAAAGAGGCATTCAATGCACTCTTGAAAACCCTCGAAGAACCACCTGCACATGTGATCTTTATCCTCGCGACTACCGAAATGGAAAAGCTCCCAGAGACCGTCATCTCTCGTTGCCAGGTGTTTGAATTTAAAAAACCTAGTCAGGCCGTGCTCAAGGACCTCGTAGTCAGTGTCGCCAAAAAAGAGGGATTTACACTCGAAAAAGGAGCGGCAGAACTCATCGCACTCCTCGGCGATGGATCGTTTCGAGATACACTGAGCACCCTGCAAAAGATAGTGAGCTTTTCAAAAGATTCGAAAATCAGTATGAGCGAAGTAGAACGGGTGACCGGTGCTCCAAAGATCGAAAGTGTAAATAGTTTTATCTCTGCACTTGCTGAAAAAAATATAGAAAAAGGCCTAAAGATCCTCGGAGACATCACCTCACCTCAACTCTTTATATCACTCGTCCTCGAACGAGTACGCTACGTGCTTCTCCTCCGAAATATAAAAGACTATGCTCTCGATCTATCAGATGACGATATTTCATTTTTGAAAAAACTAGCAGAAGAAAAAAACAATATCACTGCACAGACACTCGTCCATGTGATCGACACAGTCATTTTGAGCAAACAGATAGGGGATAATTCGGCACTCGAGCTACTTTTGTTCAAGGCGTAAAATCTTGGCTAAACCACTCATATATAGTAATGTATAGGGGTTACATTGCGGGTTCGTCTAATGGTAGGACACTTGCCTTTGGCGCAAGGTATTGGGGTTCGAGTCCCTGACCCGCAGCAATTTTGCTATACTTATCCTATGACAAAGACACAAATACTGAAAGTTATAAAATGGTCTACAATAGCCCTCATTGTCCCTATCCTCGGACAGCTTTTTGTGGATGGGTGGAACTGGGGTGTGTTCGACTTTGTGTTCGCTTGGGTATTTTTCAATCTTCTTGGACTCAGCTATACATTTGTCACTGGTAAGGTCGCAAATCGTAGCCTCAGAATCGTCGCAGGAATACTTGTGGTTCTCGTTTTTGCAGCTGTGTGGGTGATGCTCGCGACCGGGTAAAACTATAGACATGAAAAATATACCACTTATGTCATCAGTCATTTTCTTTCTCATCGGTTTCGCGATCATTGTTGTAGAAGTGATTAACGAATTACAAGGTGGATGGCTTCTAAGTGAAATGATTGTTTCTAGTCTTTTGAATATAATTTTTGTTGCTGTATTGGCAGGCTTTCTGTATAGATACCTCAAGAATAAAAATAAATTGTTAAAGTATGTGATGAGTATTGCTTTGGTGCTTGCACTGGCGTTTTTGTTCAACATAAGTCTTTCAGATGGACAAGATTTTCCAAATCTAGCGGCGATGAATATCGTGGGTGTAGGATTTATTATCCCAGGACTTTTGATTGTAAGAGGGATTGTGACGTTAATAAATATAGTGGTGAAGTATTTCCTCCGACACTCACGGAGCTCCTGAGTCGCGCAGAGTATTTTGATGGGGTGCCCGTTGTCGGATTCGAGGATCTCCTCAAGTTCAAACGGGCATACAATCGACCAAAAGATATCATCGATATTGAGAAGATTGAAAAATATTTAAAAGGAGTATAATAGGGGCATTATGAAACATTACAAATACCTGGGTCTCATTACTACCTTATACATCGCATTTCAGCTTATTTCAGATGTGACGGCGGGTAAAATAGTACAGCTCGGTGTCTTTACAGTATCGGCAACAGTTTTATATTTCCCGATTACTTATATTTTCTCGGATATTTTGACCGAGGTTTACGGATACGCAAAGGCACGCAGTGTGGTTTGGCAAGCACTTCTCGCTTCAGTGATTGCGGGAGTTTTGTATCAGGTCGTCGTGTGGCTTCCAGCGGCAGTTGGGTTTGATGCAAATGATGCATATACCCGAGTGCTGGGGTCTGTGCCGCGTATCCTCATCGGTGGATGGATTGCGGTGTGGGCAGGAGGAATACTCAACGACTATGTCATGGCAAAGATGAAAGTCTGGTCAAACGGAAGACATCTCTGGCTCCGCACAATCACTTCAACCATAGTTGGTGAGGGGGTAAATACGTTTTTATTTTATACAATCGCACTTTATGCGGTGTTACCAAACAATCTTTTACTCACTTCAATCCTTTCAGGCTGGTTTCTTAAGGTCGCTGTCGAGGTAGTACTTACTCCAGTTACATACTATGTGATCCATAAACTCAAGAAAGCAGAAAATGAGGATCACTATGATCGAGATACAGATTTCAATCCTTTAATAATAAAGAGCTAGCGTACCATCAATTTGATCAATCAAATTATCAATTTAATTCAAGCATGGTGGTTTATTATAATTGCGGTGATTATTTACATCGTACTTGTAATAAATAAGATTTGCTACGAGTGGAAAGTCTATAAAATAGATATTAAACACCTAGAGCATGAAAAGAAATTTAATATTGGAAAGATGCAAACAGAACTTATAAGAAATGGTTCAGCACGTTACACACCTAAAATGGCTGATGGTATCATGAGTGCTACTAAAGAGGCAGCCGACGAGGAAATCATTTTAAGAAAAGCAAAATTTAAGCACGATGTGATTGCTAGTAGTTTGACTTCAATTTTACAACCATTTAAGAAATAAGGTCATATTTTACTAATATGAAAACCTGGATATCACCGAAAACACAGAAAAAATTACCAAGCAAGATCCAGGGATTTGGTCTTTTTGCAATTGCTGATATTGCAAAAGATGAAATCATAGCCGTGAAAGCGGGACATATACTTACTACTCAGCAAGTCAAAGCACTTGAATTTGATAATCACCCTGAACTCCAAATCGCGGACGATCTATTTGTCTGCCCGGTCTCTCAAGAGGAACAAGATGAATCAATGCTGTATATAAATCATAGTTGTAATCCCAATGTTGGGATGCGGGGTGATATCGTATTTGTAACGATTGAGGATGTGAAAGCAGGAGATGAACTGACAATTGACTATGCGATGATGGATAATCTCGATTATTCTATGACATGTGCCTGTGGTTCGGAACTCTGTAGAAAGATCATCACAGGACAAGATTATTTACTCCCAGAGCTCAAAAAGTATGGGAAGTACTTGTCAGCCTATATCCAGACTAAATTAGAAAAATGAAAAAGAATATTCTGATCACCGCTCTTCCACGCAGTGGAAAAACAACGCTTTTAAATAAGATTTTACAAAATACCCGCCAGAAAGTCGGTCTGGTTACAAATGAAATAAGAGAGAACGGAGAACGCGTAGGATTTGAAATAGAAACTAGTGCGGGTGAACGTTCGATACTTGCTCATGTCAATTTCAATACGCCATTCAAAGTTTCACGGTATTTTGTGGACATTAAAAACTTGGACATCGTTTTGCCAAAGATTTCTACCTTTACAATAAACGATACTCTTTATCTTGATGAAATAGGTCAGATGGAGTTGTATTCAGAACAATTTAAAAAACTAGTGGTGTCGTATCTAGATTCAAACAACATATGCATTGCGATCCTTTCCGAAATTTACCAGGATGATTTTACCGATCTGATTCGTAAACGGAAAGATGTTGTCATAATAAAATTGACTCCCGAGAATAGAGAGGAAAAAGCAAAGCAAATCGAAGAGCTTTTACACGATCTTTACAATTCCACTCAGAATGCTAGCGTGTAGCTAGTATGCAAACCAAAAACTCTTGCGGGGGCTGCACGGCCTGTTGTACTACGCATGGTGTAGAGAGTATCGGAAAACCTCCTCACACACCCTGCTCTTTCTGTCAGGAACATCGCGGTTGTACCATATATACGAATCGTCCAGACGAATGTCAAAATTTTCGCTGCTCTTGGCTCGTCGGCAACGGCGGAGGTGATAATCGGCGCCCCGACAAGACGGGCATAGTCCCACGCCACCGTATCGTGGAAGACGTTGGACTGTTCCTGATTTTGAGCGAGGTCTGGGACGGTGCACTCAACACTGAGTTCGTTTTCAAATGGACGCGGAGAAATACCCAGAAAGGGAATTACACCGCTCACCACACTATCCAAGGAAATTGCCGTCTTTACCTGCCTAAAGGTGTGAGGGAAACGACAATCGACTTTGAAAGTCTCTGGGAGAGAAAGATGGATTGTATTCCCTACGAAACTGCCCTGCGCGGACTGGTCCTGTGACCGGTCTTTTTGTTTATGTTAAAATATACCCATGATAACAATAATTTTACTTGCATTAGCCGGTGCGGTGATCGCAGCTGTAGTGGGGACTGTATGGTATATGCCACAGACTCCGATGGGAAAGTTACATATGAAGTATCTCGGTTTTGACAAACTCTCAAAAGAGGAGCAGGATCAAAAGATAGCTGAAGCAAAGCCACATATGTGGAAGACGTATCTCGCACAGATTGCCCTCTCATTTCTCACCGCATTTGCGACTGTATTTATCATACTCATGAGTATGCGAAATGGCGTCACCCTCGGTCTCGCACTCGGTTTCGTTGCGCTCAACTGGCTCTGTTTCGTAGTGCCGACAGTAGGGTCTTCTATCTTGTGGGGCAACTGTGATCCAAAACTCGCGTGGAAAAAATTCTTCTCTGACTCTCTTTCAGTCCTCGTGACGCTCCTCCTCGTCTCACTTCTCGCGAGTTTGTTTGTGTAAATGAAGTATTTTGTATACATCCTCAAATGCGCCGATGATACACTCTATGTCGGTTCTACCAATGATCTAGAGAAGAGGGTGCATCAACACAACAATTCTAAAAACGGCGCGCATTATACAAAGATCAGGAGACCGGTGACCTTAGTGTATTCAGAAAATTTAGATACGTATGCAAAAGCACGGGCGAGGGAAGCGCAGCTAAAGAGGATGAGTAGGGCGGAAAAGCTATCATTGTTGTAAATAGAAAAAAGCGCCGCGTTTCGCACGCGGCGCCTTGAGAAGATCGAGATGTTCAGGTTCTCTTTGCCCGGAAGCGCTCGACTCGTCGTCCCACATCCTCAGTGGCCTCATGCCACAGGCCGAGGAGTTCGGTTGCCTTCACGCCGGTCTCGGCAAAGCTGTCAAAGGCAGGACCATCCCAAGGTTCGGGTGTGATCTGGGACAGGTGCGTCGGCGCATGTCCATCCATGATTTGCCGCAGATTTGCCGCGGCCACACGCATGCCCTGGAGAGGATTTCTCAGGAACATGCATTCGCCCTCGATCACTGCATGGAGACCACTCG
>CAZNYP010000003.1:43208-73562 GCA_964577365.1 uncultured Candidatus Saccharibacteria bacterium | reverse complement strand
AGGGGCTCACCGACTTGATTTCAACTCGAGCAACCACGACAAATGCGACCTCTACAAACTTCTTTGCAACAACAGCTTCGAGTACAAATCTATACACCACAAGACTTTCAGTTGCTACGACTTCTCAGCAGGCAGCTATCACTGTACAGGTTACCGGTGGCGACAATGCACTCTTTCTAGGAAGGACAGGAACTGCAAACAATCTAGCGGTTGCGTTTGAGGGTGGTCGTACGAACCTTAAATCTCCATCTGGTTTCTTTAACCTCAGTAATGCATTTAGTGTCAATCAAGTAAAACAAGGATTGATCACCATGGGTAACTATGACGATGTCACCTACGCTCCTCGATGTTTTGGAGGAGCGCAAGATACAGGAACAGTAGGTCCAGTCTTTATTGGAGGAGGATTTGTAGAATGTTTGGCGGCGACCACCGTAGATTTCTTTACTGCTGAAAATGCCTCGACAACTGTAGGTTCTCTCGCAATGAGAATACTTGGAAGTGGAAATGTAGGAATCGGTACCACCTCACCATACGCGAAACTTTCAGTTGTTGGTGATATCATCGCGAAAGCGATCACCGCAACGTCTACTTTTAATACAAGTGGTACAACCGGAGGGTACAAGATAGACGATAGACTGATTCTTCAATCGAGTACAACAAATTCGTCTCTGTTAATCGGGCAAAATGCAGGGTTAAGTCTTTTGTCAGACGGTACATACAATACAGCAGTTGGTGGTGAGTCACTCAGAACTGCAACTTCTTCGGATTATTTGACTGCTGTAGGGTATCGAACACTGTATTCTAATACAACAGGATCATACAACACTGCAATGGGGTATCGTTCGCTCGACCAAAATACTACCGGAGGGAGTAATGTTGGATATGGACCTATCACTCTTTACTCAAATACAACTGGTAATTATAACGTAGCACAAGGATATGCAGCTCTCTACTACAACACAACAGGTATTGCAAATACGGCTATCGGATACAATGCGGGTCGCGGGGAGGGAGTCAATTTGAATCAAAACTCTGTCCTCGATAACTTTGCAACTTTTGTGGGGTACACTGCGTCACGAGCAGAATCAGTGTCATCAACAACCCAACTTGCAAATATAACTGCAATTGGAAAAAATGCTCGCGTCGGTGCATCGAACTCTCTCGTTCTCGGAGGGACGGGAGTTGATTCTGTAAAAGTGGGAATTGGTACCACTACACCGCTGGCATATCTTGATGTATTAAGTACTCAGGGTGGTTCAACACCTCTATTCTCAATCGCATCATCTACCAGCGGCGCAGCGACTTCGACGGCATTCTACGTTGCAGGGAATGGAAATGTTTCGATCGGAACTTCTACCACGAACACTGCGCTACTGACTGTGATGGGACTTGGAACTCAGGCTAGTCCTTCGACGATAGATATTGTGGGACAAAATTATACAATATCAGGTGATGCCCTGTTGTCCCTGTCACAATCAATTGGTTCTCCCGCACTCCGTATGTTAGTTCCTGGCACAGATTCGCGAACCGATGGACGTACAGCAAACGATGGATATCTTGATGCCGGACAGGGGCTGCATCTGCGTGCTGGAGGAAATGGAAGTAGTGGATATGCTTTCGCATATAATAGTGAAATACATATTGGAAATGCTACCGATGGCACAATCGTATTTCGTACAAATGTAAAATCAGCAACATCGACTGAACGGATGAGGCTTGATTCGTTTGGAACTTTGGGACTTGGAACCACTTCACCGTATGCAAAGCTTTCAGTAAGCTCAACTGATACGGCCTCAACCACATTCGCACTTCGGCCGATTGCTTCACAGACAGCAAATATCCTCGATATCTACAATACCTCAGGCGCCCTCACCTCGGTCATCACAGCTGCAGGAAATGTCGGAATTGGTTCAACTGCGCCAAATGCAAAGGCAACCATTATTAAAGATAGCAATGGTTTATCAAATAGTTCACCCGATAATTACGCTTTCACGATTGCGCCGAGCCAAATAAGTCAAAGTAGTGCGGGTATTTCTATCGGAACCTTCGGCAGTACCCTCTATAAAGCTATACAGACTTTTGATGGACCTCTTAGTCTAAACCCTGCAGGTAATAATGTCGGTATCGGAACCACTTCACCATACGCAAAACTCTCAGTCGCAGGACAGACTGTGGCTGAGTACTTTACCGCTACCTCAACCACCGCTACCTCTACATTCCCACTCCTCTCTACAAATGCACTCAGTCTCAACGGTAACTATGTCACTAGTATAGTCGGCGGTACAGGACAGCAAAATCGTCTTGCTATCTGGAGTAGTTCAAATACACTAACTTCAGAAAACAGTGTCGCCTGGGATGATTTGAACAATACCCTCGTACTTCCTACGTTAAATGCCACAAACTCTGCATCGATCCTCCAGCTCGCTAGTACTACTATATTGCGTGCAGACAATAGTCTCGGAAACTTCTTTGCTGGTCAAGATGCTGGTATATCGACTGCTTCAGGCTCATACAACACTGGTATTGGACAGAATGCTCTCCAGGATCTCACTACTGGCGCAGCAAACACTGCACTCGGACAGGGAGCACTCACTGCTATCACTGAAGGCTCATACAACATTGGTTTTGGATACAATACACTCAGTACGCTCCTCACAGGTAGTAGCAACGTAGTCCTCGGTTCGAGTGCACTACCATCATTTACGAGTGGTGATGACAATATCGTGATCGGATCGAGTGCTGGTAACACGCTCACCACTGGCTCAAGAAATATCCTGATCGGATCTCTCGCAGATATCACAGATAGTATCAGCAACTCAGTAGCAATCGGTTACAACTCTCGAGTGACCGCATCAAATTCATTTGTCCTCGGAAACAATGTGAACGTAGGTATCGGTACCACCTCACCATATGCAAAGCTCTCAGTCGCAGGGCAGACCGTCGCCGAGTACGTTACTGCGACCTCTACCACCGCCACCTCTACATTCCCACTGCTTTCTACAAACGCTATTGCTATAAACGGCCAGTACTTCACCAGCCTCTGGGGCACCACTACGGACAGCCTCGCTTTTGATACCCGCCTCGCCGCGACCTCGACCTTAAATAACCTCAACATCCTCGGAGGTCTCGCTAGTATCGGATCGACTACAGGAACTACCACATTCCTCGGAAATAGCATCGTAAATGGAAACTTTAGTGTCGGCAGCTCTACTCCATGGGGCAAATTCGTAGTACAAAATACTGGAACGGGACCTTCATTCCTCGTCGAAGATTCTGCGTCTGATACTACTCCTTTCGTCATAGATGCTTCTGGTAACGTCGGTATCGGTACCAGTACTCCGAGTGTAAAATTTGAGATCGGAGGTAGTGCGACTGGAAACCGTGTCCTATTTGATACTTCAGCAAGTAGTAACCGCACACTCTCTTTTGAACGAAACTCAGTATCAAATGCATGGTCAATCCAGTCTTCTCTCACAAACACTGGAACCGCTGCAAGTCTCATGCTCAACCCAAACGGTGGAAGTATCGGTATTGGGACAACCACTACGTCTTTGCCAGCAGTCCTCTCAGTGTCAGGAGGAGCATACCTCACTGGTAATGTGTATGTTGAGGGCGATATCGAAGCTAGAGGAAAAATCACTGCAACATCGACTCGCACACAGTACATGGGTAACACTGGTGTTAGAACATACTATGCATACGGAGACTCAATCACCCAGGGCTCATCACCAACAACTGCAGCAAACCACTATACCGCTATCATCTCACGTACATTTGGCTACACTCTCGACAATCAGGGGGTGAACGGTTCTGTCCTCGAAGAAGATGGACAGATCGATGCTATATATGCGCAGCCGGTCAGTACGTCAACAGTTGCAACACTCCTCACTGGGTATAACAACCACCGATATTACGGAACTACTGCATCTCGTTTGGACACATTTAAGCAGGCACTCCCAGCAGCACTCGCGTACCTTGCTATCCCAGACGGACAAAAAGTATTTGCTCCAAACTTTTCAACCACCGGATCATGGTCTGCAACCACCACATATGCGACGACCTCGGGTAGATTTACACGTTCTGCGGGAGCGACAGCTTCTACAGTCCTATACGGTAACACTATATATGTCGTAGGTACACGTGGGGCATCGACAGATACGGGTACATTTACCCTCACCGTCGACGGAGTCGACAAAGGTACATATAGTTGTGCTGGCGTAGGTTCATCATTCACTGATTCTCGTGTCTATGCACCGTTTATGATGCGTGTAGGAAACCTCTCAAACGGTCAGCACAACGTTACTGTTACATCAAATAACACAGGGTACTGTGAAATCAACTGGGCAGCAGGAAATGGAAGCAACGGAATCGACGGCATTCCAGCTGTATATGTAGGTGGAGCACTCAGAATGACTGATGCGGCATATGTCTCAAATGGTGTAAACGGAAGTCTGGAGTCAAATAAACTTTATAACCAAGTCGTTGAAAACGTCACAAAGACACTTGCTTCGGACGGGTTGAATGTTATCCAGGTAGAGGCAGAGCAGGTGTATGATCCAGCGACGATGGATTCAGGAGATCTCGTACATCCAGGTGACCGTGGACACTATGCACTTGCTCAGGCATTTATAAAAAAGATGACAGGTACTTCGTTTGGTGCCGAAAAGAACTTTGCGCGCTTCTTTAATGGGTATCTTCCAAAGTTCACCATCGGTGCTGGTACTTCAACCATCTTTACATTTGATGGAGAGACTGGACGATTTGGTGTAGGTACATCTTCACCGATCCAGGCCCTCTCAATAAATGGAAATGCGTGGATCACTGGAAATGCTACCTCATCTACATTTACCGCAACATCTACCACCGCCTCATCGACACTTCCTCTACTCCAGTCAACTCGAATCAGTGTAGCGACCAGTTTGTCTATAGGTACCACATCACAGAGTGAAGAGCTGGTAGTAGGAGACACCGCTGTAATCGGAAATGAACTAAGTATATTAGAGCTTGGCTCACAGACTGATGCGGGTATATATTTCGGTAATGATACAAATACTGGACTCTTTGCTCCTGCTCTCGATAACTTTGCAATCACTACAGGCGGTACAGAACGATTGAGAATTGACTCAGTGGGTGATATTGGTATCGGATCTACATCACCATTTGCCCGACTCTCAGTCGATACAAATGGTCTTACAACGTCTATACCTTCATTTTCAATAGGATCAAGTACAAAGACTGATTTCATGATCCAGGGATTAAGCGGAAACATATCGATCGGTACTACTACAAGCAACCGAGGAAAGATCGAGATTTCGCACCCTTCACCTTCTCCAGTTATAAATATCGACGGTAGTGCTAGTGGTGCCGACGTGTTTAGATTCTATCGAAGTAATGCAAACGGAGGAACAGGTAACTATGGTATGGCACTAAAGATCCAGACCTCAAACCCATCTTTCGTATTTCGTTCAGGAGTCTCAAGCTCACTAGAAGGTACTATATTGAACGCAGTTTCGCACATCTCATCTACAGATGCCATGGTATTCTCTACCTCAACAGCGGTGACCTTAACAAACACAGGTATCGAACCGATGTATCTAAAGAACGCGTCTTCAAACATCGGTATTGCTGGTACCTCTACACCATGGGGATCACTCTCAGTAAACGGTATATATCAGGAGTCTGGCGAACCAACTTTTGTGATCGGTTCTAGTACAAAAACAGACTTTGTTGTTCACCAGAGCGGATTCGTCGGAGTCGGTACTACATCTCCATGGAGAACATTCTCTACAAATGGATCTGTGGCTATGAACGGACTCACCACAGCTGCAGGTACACCGAGTTCGATCTGTATGAACACCACTACAAAAGAAGTCACCGTAAACGCCGCTACGAGCTGTGTGGTGTCAGATCGAGATCAGAAGCAGAATATCCAAGATCTCAGTGTCTCAGGTCTCGATGCAATCCGTGCGATAAAGACAGTGACGTTCTCATACAACGATATTCCTGGACGATCACGTATCGGATTCATCGCACAAGATCTACAGGCCGTCGATAATCGCCTCGGAGATGCATTTGATAAAAATGGTATCGCTCGATCTATCGATATCCCAGCGATCATGTCAGTGACTGTAAAAGCAGTGCAGGAGCTCGATACAAAGGTAGATACAAACAATGTCTTTGTACAGTCACTTGCTTCATCTACTCAAAAAGCACTCCAGGAGCAAAAGAACAAACCACTCTCGCTCACATTTGAAAATGGATTCAAGTTCGAGATCAATCAAGCAACTTCTACAGAAAAGTATCTTCAGATCAATTCAAGCAGTGGTGCAGAGGTGATCACCTTTGATGAAGCTGGAAATATCGGTATCGGAGATACTACTCCAGACTACAAGCTCCAGGTAGCAGGAGACATCGCAGCGACAGCGTTTGTGAATGTTTCTACACGTGAGTCAAAGAAAGACATCACCTACCTCGATGACGAAGAAAAAATGGATGTTCTAAAGAAATTGAGTACGATAAAGATCGCGCAATACCGATACAAGCTCGAGGATCCTGAAAATCCACTTCGCCTCGGCCTCATCGCAGAAGAAGCTCCAGCAGAAGTACTCTCAGCAAGTGGCAAAGGAGTAGATATATACAAACTCTCTACATTTACCCTCGGTGCAGTACAGGCTCAGCAGAAAAAGATCAGCGAGCTAGAAATCCGCCTCAGTGCACTCGAAGCTCAGGTCGCATCATCAACCCCTGCGATCCCATCTGATATGCTCGCTTCATTTATGGATGGTATGAAGAATATCTTTACCGACAGTCTCACTGTAGGGTCTGCGACAAAACCAAGTGGTATCACACTCTTTGATGAAAAGACTGGTGAGCCATACTGTATCAAGGTAGTAAATGGAGAAATGAAGTCTACAGCAGGCAAGTGTACCGTGGTAAAAATAGAAGAACCTACAGAGATCGTCGACAAGCCTACAGAGACTGAGGAGGTATCAACCACCACAGCTACAACCACTCCATCAGCGCCTGAGGTAAAAGAAGAACCAAAGCCTACAGCAAGTTCGACGCCTTCAACACCCTCATCACCTTCGACTCCAAGCATCCCAGATCCAAAGCCAGTAGAAGAGGCTCCGAAGGCAGAGGAACCTAAGGTAGAAGAGCCTAAAGTAGAAGCTCCTGCTCCAGTAGTCGAAGCTCCAAAGGTAGAGGCTCCAAAGGAGGAAGTAAAGAGTGAAGAACCAAAAGCTGAGGAACCAAAGGCAGAAGCTCCAAAAGTAGAGGAAAAGAAAGAAGAGCCAAAGCAGGAAGAATCAAAACCAGCCGAATCTGCTCCATCATCTTCAGAATCAAGTTCAGTTGACACTAACTAAGACTCAAGCTATACTGCATTTCACGTAAGTATCTCGTTCGCTTACAGTATTAATTTAAAGACGAGAAGTAATATAAATGGCAAAGAAGCTATATGTAGGTGGTATCCCTTATTCAACAACAAACGAAGGCCTCAAGGCTCACTTTGAGCAGGCTGGAGCAGTTGATGAAGCAATGATTATCATGGATCGAATGACAAACCGATCAAAAGGATTTGGATTCGTCACTATGTCATCTGATGAAGATGCAGCAAAGGCGATCGATATGTTCCATGGTAAGCCACTAGAAGGACGAAACCTTACAGTAAACGAAGCTCGCCCTATGGAGCCTCGTGAGAAGCGAATGTAATATTCGACAGAGAACCGCCTTCGGGCGGTTTTTTGTTTGTGGTAAAATATGCACATGCTTATATTTTTATTGATACTTACAGTCATTTATGGATTCGTGGACAAATTTACTCATGTCACTGTCGAGAACTTTTACGTTCTCGGGGCAGTCGTCATCATTGCCATGCTCATCGATTTCCTCTCAGGAGTCGTCGGTGCAAAAATAGGGGGAGCACGTTTCAAATCGCTCCTCTGGGGCATGTTTGGCCTCGTTGTGGGTACTATCATTACACCAGTCATTGGTACCGTCATTGGTTTTTTCCTCGGTATATTCATCTCGGAGTATCACGCAAACCGCCATCATGCTGACAAGGCGCTCAGAGCAGCGCTCGCCGGTGTCATCGGTGCTCTCGCAGGCACACTCACAAATATGATCGCAGCCCTTGTCTTTATCGTGCTTTTCGTAGTATATATAGTGTCATAATGACTAGTGAAGTAATCATCTTCTACAAATACATACACATCGACGATCCAAAAGCCCTCATGAAAAGTCAAAGGGTTCTTTGTGAGTCTCTGGGGCTCCGTGGACGCACGATCATCGCTCACGAGGGGATCAACGCTACCTACGAGGGTACGACAGAAAATCTAGAAAAGTATATCGCCGAGCTCCGCACCGATCCTCGTTTTACTGATGTGTTTATCAAACGTTCTCCAGGTACTGGGCATGATTTTCCAAAACTCTCTATAAAAGTACGCAATGAGATCGTCACCCTCGGTCTCGGTGCGCATGATGATATCAATCCAAATGAGACTACAGGGACACACCTAAAACCAGAAGAACTAAAACAGTGGTACGAACAGGGAAAAGAGTTCGTTGTTGTCGATATGCGAAATGACTACGAGTTCGATGTCGGGCGTTTCAAGGGATCTATCCTCCCATCACTCAAAAATTTCCGGGATCTAAAGGAAAAAGTGGGGGAGCTCGAGCAGTTCAAAGACAAGACCGTGCTCACCGTCTGTACATTTGGAGTGCGCTGCGAGAAGGCTTCGGGTTTCCTCAAAAAAAGTGGTTTTCAAAATGTCTATCAGCTCGATGGAGGGATCGGTACATATCTCCAAACATTCAAGGATAACAAAGAGTTTGCTGGAGCACTCTACACCTTTGATAAAAGAAAAGTAATCGCATTCTCAGACAACAGAGAAGTCATTGGAAAATGTTTCTTCTGCAAAGCTCCTACCGAGACGTATACAAACTGTTCAAACGTAAAATGTAACAGACATTTTCTCGTCTGCTCTGAATGCGATAAGGGAGATCGGATGACTCGATGTGCTACGCCTCAATGTGACGCCACCATCGCGCAACCGGTGCCTTCTTTATAATCTCCATAGCCGTGTCGAGGTCGTCAGTGATGGTAAACAGATTGAGATCTGTTGGATCGATAGCCTGATGTACATTGAGCATGTGTGTGAGCATATAGTCGTAGAGTGGTTGCCAAAAATCCGCACCGATGAGGATGACAGGTACTGCAGGGATCTTTTTATTTTGGATGAGAGTGAGGACTGCGAACAGCTCATCAAAAGTCCCGTAGCCACCTGGAAATGCTACGTATGCCTCAGCAGAAAAGGTGAGGAGTGTCTTTCGGGTAAAGAAGTAATGACATTCGAGTGCCTCGGTCACGTACGCATTTGTGTTTTGTTCGCGTGGGAGCTGTATGGTTACTCCTATAGAGAGTCCTTGTGCATCTTTTGCGCCTTTGTTTGCGGCTTGCATGATGCCTGGACCACCACCAGTGAGCACTGCGTATTTTAATTCTTTTACGATACGGCTCGCGAGCATTTCTGCCTGCTTGCTGTGCACGTCGTCTGCCGGAGTACGTGCTGATCCGAAAATACTGACAGTCTTTGGATATTTTTTGAGAAAATCAAACCCATTTTTAAATTCTTGGAAAATATTTGCTAGACTCTGTATCTGATCTTTTTTTATTTCATGTTCGTTCATATATGGTAGTATACCACCATGAAGTTTAGTATCAAAAAGAGACATGGAAAGGCGCGCACAGGGGTCATCAGCACTCCACACGGGGATATCCATACCCCTGCGTTTACCGTAGTGGGAACCAAAGCGACCGTAAAAGGCATCACTCCTGAGATGCTACGATCAGTCGGTACCCAGGCAGTTCTCGCAAATACCTATCACCTCTATCTCCAGCCTGGGCCAGCGCTCGTCGAAAAGGGGGGAGGATTTGGAAAATTCATGGGATGGAATGGACCGACGCTCACCGACTCGGGAGGGTTTCAGGTTTTTTCACTGGGCGTTGCGTATGGAAAGGGAATCTCTAAGATTTCTGGTGTAGAAAAGAAATCTGATAAAAAACCACTAGCAACGATCGACGAAGAAGGGGTGACGTTCAAATCCATCCTCGACGGATCGCTCCATCGTTTTACTCCAGAAAAAAGTATGGAGATCCAGCACGCCCTCGGTGCCGATATTTTCTTTGCCTTTGATGAGTGTACCTCGCCATCAGCATCATACGAGTATCAGCGAGCTGCCATGGATCGTACACATCGATGGGCGGAGCGTTGTGTGACCTATCACAAAGCAAACAATAAAAAAGATCAAGCGCTCTTTGCGGTGGTGCAGGGAGGGCGATTTGAAGATCTCAGAAAAGAAAGTGCACAGACCTTGGCTTCGATGAATTTTGATGGGTTTGGTATCGGGGGCTCTTTTGATAAGGAGGATATAGGGACTGCGGTAGGATGGGTAACGGATGTATTGCCCGAGGAAAAGCCTCGACATCTTTTGGGTATCGGTGAACCGCTCGATATATTTTTAGGAGTAGAGCAGGGGATCGATACCTTTGACTGTGTCATCCCTACACGCATCGGACGACATGGAAATATTTTTACAAAAAAAGGAAAGGTGAATATTTTAAATGCGCAGTATCGAGACAATTTTGATCTGATGATCGAGGGCTACCCAGTCGCCTATGTCCAACATCTTTTTCGAGCAAAAGAAATGCTCGGGCTCACTTTAGCATCACTTCACAATGTGCGATTTATCGTGGGACTTGTTGATGATATACGGAAAGCGATAGAGGAGGAGCGATATGAGGAATTCAAGGCGGAGTTTTTGAAGGAGTATAAATTGTAAAACAATGTCAGAAGGAAGAAGTCCACTTTACATTTTTATAGATGAGTCAGGAAACTTTGATTTTTCTCCTAGTGGAACAAAATATTTTATACTTACAGCGGTTAGTACATTTCAGCCCCTAGTAAATCGGTCCGGTCTGATAAATAAACTCTATGAGAAAAAATATAATTCATGGAGTATTGGGCATTCAGATTATTATTTTCATGCAACAGAAGATTTGCAGATGACAAGAGATTTTGTATTTTCTGTGATTAAAGATCTAGATGACATAGAGATTGACTCAGTTGTTGTCCAGAAAAATAAGACAATGGAACACCTATACAATGATGTAAAAATAAGTGCTGACGGTACCATCAAAGGTTTTATGAAGGCTGATGAACAATTTTACGATAAAATCCTACAGATTCTTTTAAAGTATATCTTTACTCGAAATAGTAAATTGGATCCTGAAATTCCTATTGTAATTGTGTTAGGTAGATTGTTCACAGACAATAAGCGAGAATATATTTTGAAAAGCATAAAGAAATTTTTAAAGAATAAGTTTCCGAATCAATTTTATATATATTTTTACCCAACAGAAAAAGATATAAATGCTCAGGTGGCGGATTATTGCGGTTGGGCCGTTTATATTAAATTTGAAAGAGGAGAGGAGCGTGCCTGGAGTCTCATTAAGAGTAAGGTTAAGAGCTGCTTTGACGTATTTAAATCTGGAAAGAAAGAGTACTATCAGTATAAAAAATGACCACTCCGCCTATCCCTTTCGGGAAGAGCCCGAGGGCTCTTGTCAGCGGAGTGGAACCTTTGTACCCATATTATAGCACTTTGTACCTGTAGAGTAAAGTACCTTATAATTTCACCGCTCTGTAGTTCTCCGGCTTTTTTTCCAAAAAGTGTTCGAGTTCGTGACGATGTAGGAGTCCTTCCTGTGCACCTACATGTTGTACTACCGACATAGGATTGATCGGAGCCCATTCGAGAGCCTCGAGAGGAGTTTTTCCAGCAATGAGAGCTGAAACAAACGTAGATGCAAATGCATCACCACACCCAGTACGCTCGAGAGGTTCTTTTGGATCGGGATAGTTCGGCATAAAGTAGCTATCGTAGCCATCATACATATATGAGCCCTTTGGACCGTCAGTGATACAGACCATTTTCGGGCCTTTTTCTGCCATTTTTTTCAGCAACACTTTTTTATCTGATTCAGTCACACCGAGGATACGCTGTGCCTCCTCTACATTTACGACGAGCACATCACACCGTTTGTAGAGCTCTGCGAGACGATCGCCGAGCTTCATCTGAAATGTTCCAGGTTGAAATGCAAGCTTTACGGTAGGGTTTGCCTTGAGCCACAGCGCGAGCTCGTGGTGATAGTTCTCGGTGTTGCTTGCGAGCGAGCTCAGGTATATCCATTTTGGTGGAGTGATTTTTGGCAATGCGTATTTGTATTCCTGATGTTTTACGAGAATGGTGCGTTCGGCTTCGTACCAGAGGACATAGTGATAGTTGGTCGGAGCATTGTGTTTTGTTACATAGCTCGTATTAACTTTGTTTTTCTTGAGCTCAGCGAGACACTCGGCACCGTTTTGATCATTGCCGATATTGGTGATGAGGCCGGCCTTTAGCCCCAGTCGCGCAGCAGAGACCGCTGCATTTGGACTATTTCCGACACCTTTCACGACAAATACATCTTCGTAGGGTAGTTTTTCTCCAAACTTCATGCTGATCTCACAATCTGCGTGGTTGATATCGCAGTGGACCTTTGCTTCTTTTAGTTTTATAAATGCATCAGTGGTGATATCACCGATGGCGAGAAAGTCGAGGGGTGAGCTAAATAGAGACATGGTATAATTCTAGCATGAAAACATTATGGGATTATATACAGGACGCTAGAAATCGAAAAGTTGCAGTCGGACATTTTAATATTTCAAACATCGAAGGGTTTTGGGCGGTGGTCGGTGCTGCAAAAGAGCTCAACGTGCCAGTCATCATCGGAGCATCCGAGGGTGAACGAGAATTCATCGGCGTAAAAGAGCTCGCTGTACTCGTCAAAACATATCGAGAGTACAGTGGTCAGCCTGTTTTTCTAAACGCAGATCACACCTATTCATTTGAAAAGGTAAAAGAGGTGGTGGATGCAGGCTATGATGCCGCTATTTTCGATGGCACCGAGCTCCCATTTGATCAAAATGTAGAGGAAACCAAAAAGTGTCGTGCCTATATGCAGGAAAAAAATCCGGGCATGCTCCTCGAGGCAGAACTCGGTTTTATCGGCAAATCATCAAAGGTGCTCGAAGGTATCCCAGAAGGGGTAAAAATCTCTGAAGAGTTTTTGACCAAACCAGAAGATGCAAAAAAGTTCCTCGAGCTCACAGGGGTCAACATGCTTGCTCCAGCCGTTGGAAACATCCACGGCATGCTAAAGGGTGGCGCAGACCCAGCCCTCAGTATCAAAACTGTTGCAGCGGTATCAGCAGCTACCGGAGTACCACTCGTCCTCCACGGTGCATCAGGGAATTCGAAGGAGGACATTGTAGCCGCAATCGATGCTGGAGTAGCGATCGTTCATGTAAATACCGAACTCCGTGTCGCATATAAGGAAGGCCTAAAAAAATCACTCGCTGAAAAGCCAGACGAAATCTCTCCATACAAATATCTAAAACCTGCCCGCGATGCTATGCAGGCAGTGGTTTTAGAAAAACTCAAAATCTTTAATAAAATATAATGAAAGTACTCATCACCCACGAGATTCCAGATGTTGGAGTCACCATGCTCAAAGACAAAGGATACGAAGTCGATATCGCCAGTCTCGATACGGTCACTTCAAAGCCCTATGATGCAGTGCTCACGTTTTTAACGGATATAATAAACAAGGATGTGTTCGACAAGGCCCCGACCGTAAAAGTCTTTTCAAACTATGCGATCGGGTATAACAACTTTGATGTAGAAGAAGCAAAAAAGAGAGGGATTCATCTCACAAATACTCCAGGAGGTGGTGCGGATCATGTTTCCGAGCACACCTGGGCACTCATCCTGTCTCTGTCGTGCAACATCGCCGAGGGTGATCGCTATGTACGTGAAGGCCGGTACAAAGGCTGGGACGCTATGCTCATGCATGGTGTTGGGCTCAAAGGAAAGACTCTCGGCATCATCGGCAGCGGACGCATCGGTGCTGACGTTGCACATCGAGGCAAATTTGGCTTTGAAATGAATATTGCCTACTACGATGTAAAGCGAAACGAACAACTCGAAAAAGATCTAGGGGCTACTTTTTATCCTACGGTTGATGAAGTACTCAAAGTCTCTGATATAGTTTCTATTCACGTACCACTACTCCCGACGACACAGCATCTGATCAATGCAGAACGTCTCAGTATGATGAAAAAGGATGCTATTCTCGTAAATACCTCACGTGGACCTGTGATCGATGAAAAGGCATTGGTCGAGGCCCTCAAAAACAAGACGATTCGCGGCGCCGGACTCGATGTGTTTGAATCAGAGCCTACTCTCGCAGAAGGACTCAAGGATCTTTCAAATGTAGTCATGACTCCTCATATCGCTTCGGCGACTGATGAGTCTCGACGAGAGATGGCAGTCATGGCTGCAGAAAATATCATCGCGGTTCTCGAAAGTGGTGTACCTAAGAATCCTGTTATATAATAGACCCATGTCTAATGTAGAATTTGATGACAATCAGAGAGATCAGCTATACGCCCAGATCGATGAAATAAACAAACCAAAAGGCTTTGTAAAGTTTTTTCTCGATAAAGGATGGGCAAAAGACGACAAAGAAGCAGGACAGCTCCTGGGTCTCATGGCGACCATATTTATCTGTATTACGGCCTTCGTAATCTTCAAATACCTCCTCTAGCCTTGCATTTTTTTCAAAAATAGATATACTACTTCGACATGTATACGCTAAACGTAGAGACACGAACAAAAGACAAAACAGGCACAATTCCTGCTGTCTTTTACGGTCCAAAACAAGCATCAACTTCTGTTACCATTTCTTTGGCTGAATTTCTAAAAGTGTGGAAGAAAGCAGGTGAATCAGCGATCATCACACTAAAGGGTCTCGGTGACGAACACGAAGCGCTCATCCACGACATCGACCTCCACCCAGTGACCGGCACTCCTCGCCATGCTGACTTTTACGTAATCGAAAAGGGCAAGAAGCTTCAGATCGATGTACCACTCGTATACGAAGGTATTTCAGGTGCAGTAAAAGACCTAGGTGGTATTCTCGTAAAGGTTATGCATGAGGTAAAGATCGAGGCGCTTCCAAAGGATCTCCCACGTGAGCTCAAGGTAGATCTCTCACTCCTCTCTGCACTCGATAGTACTATCCACGCAAAAGACCTCGTCCTCCCAGCTGGAGTTACCCTCCTCGACCTCGCAGACGAAGTAGTTGCTTCTATTGATGTTGCACGAGAAGAAGTAGTCGAAGAAAGTACCACTATCGACATGTCAGCTATCGAAGTAGAAAAGAAGGGCAAGGAACCAAAGGAAGGTGAAGAGGGCGAAGTAGCTGCATCAAAATAATCTCTCGTGTTATAATTATTCGATGTTTCGAAACATCCTGGTTGCGCTATTTTTAATATTGTCTGTTGCGACTACGGCGCATGCTGCCGAGTCAGTCTCAGAACGAGAAGCGCGACTGCGCAAGGAACTCGCTCAAGTAGAAAAAGAACAGGCTGAAACCGAAGTCATCTTGCGTGGAGCACAGGGACAGACCGCTTCGATCGAGCGTGATATTTTGATTTTGACGACAAAGATAAAAGCTGCAAGGCTCAATATTCAGGCCAAGAACATCGTCATCGAACAGCTCACCAAGGATATTGGTAATAAGGATAAAAAGATCGCTACACTCGAGGAACGCATAGAGCGTGGAAAAGAATCTCTCGCCCAGATCTATCAAAAGACATACCAGCTCGATTCGTACAGTCTCCCCGAAATATTTCTCGCTCAGGGATCGATCAGTTCATTTTATGCAGATTTAGATGCCTTTGACTCGGTCCAGACATCACTCAAAGATACCTTTGAGGATATTCGTGATACAAAGGGTCAGACTCAGGCGGAAAAGGTCAGTCTCGGAAAGAAAAAAGACGGTGAGGTAGATGCTCGCGCTGCGATCGAAGTGGCAAAACGTGAGGTAGAAACTCTCGAAAAAGAAAAACAGGTTCTCCTCGGCTATAGTCGAAATACTGAAAAGGCATACGAGCAAATCCTCGCCGACAAGCGAGCAAAAGCCGCGACGATTCGTGCTGCGCTCTTTGCTCTCCGAGACACTGCCGCTATCCCGTTTGGTACCGCACTCAAGTTTGCAGAAGAGGCGCAAAAAGTGACTGGTATACGTCCGGCTTTTCTCCTTGCGATCATTATGCAAGAGAGCAACCTCGGTCAAAACGTAGGTTCATGTCTCCTCACTGATACTGTTACTGGAAATGGGGTGGGTAAAAATACAGGTACTCCTTTTGAACAAGTCATGAAGGCTCCACGAGACACGGTTCCATTCCTCGAGATCACACGGTTGTTAGGTAGGGATTGGCGTCAGACTCCAGTGTCATGTCCGATCGGTAGTACAAAATATTACATAGGTCGAGGGTTCGGAGGCGCGATGGGTCCAGCCCAATTCATCCCTTCGACTTGGGTCCTCATGCGTGACCGTATCTCAAAAGCATTTTCTGTAAAACACCCTGATCCATGGAATCCAGAACACGCCTTTGCCGCCTCAGCATTTTACCTCTCAGACCTCGGTGGTTCAGGCGGGGTATATAGCGGTGAAATAAAGGCTGCATGTAAGTATTACGGTTCTGGAGGCAACACCTGTACCTATGGTGCTCAGGTGATGGGCAAGGCCATAAATATCCAACAGACCATGATAAACCCTCTCCAGGGATTGTAAAAATACCGCTTTTCTGGTATAGTCTCTCGTATGAAAAAAGACATTCATCCACAGGATCACCGCCCAGTTATCTTCCATGACAATTCAAATGGAGCTCAATTTCTCGTATCTTCAACAGTAAAGACAAAGGAAACTGCAAAATACTCTGATGGAAAAGAATACCCAGTATTTCACGTAGAAATCACCTCTGCTTCACACCCATTCTATACAGGTGATGAAAAGGTTATGGACGCTGCAGGACGTGTAGAAAAGTTCAAGACACGCCAGAGCAAACAAACCGCCAAGAAAAAGGCGTAAATAATGTTTGACCTCACTCCTTTCAAGGAAAACCACAAAACTCAATTCCTCGTTGAAATGTATCAAAAACTCCTTGTACAAGAAAAGGAGATTTTGACGTTGATGGCTGATCCCAGCATGAAAGAAATGGCCGAGGCCGATATGAAAGCCATCGAAGAACAAAAGAAAGGTCTCGAAAAGCAGATGCAGGATATCATCGACGCTGAAAACAAAGAAGAAGAGCTTCCAAATGAAGTCATCCTCGAAGCACGTGCCGGAGCCGGGGGAGATGAGGCAAACATATTTGCAACCGAGCTCGTCGAGATGTATAGCCGCTATGCAGAGTCACAGGGATGGGGAGTGCGACCGATGGACGACCTCACCGTCGAGATAAAGGGTCTCGGAGTGTATGAAAAGCTCCGCTATGAGACAGGGGTGCACCGTGTACAACGAGTTCCTGCTACAGAAAAAATGGGACGCATCCATACCTCGACCGCATCTGTCGCGATCCTTCCGATCCGAAAGAAAACAAAGATCGAAATCCCTCCAACTGATATAGAGATGGAATTTTCTCGTGCTGGTGGAAAAGGTGGGCAAAACGTCAACAAGGTGGAGACTGCTGTCCGACTCATCCACAAGCCGACTGGTATATTTGTTCGCGCTACCGCTGAGCGCTCTCAGGCAAAGAACCGCGAGACTGCGATGAGTATCCTCGTTGCAAAGCTCCAGGCTCTAAAGGAAGAAGAGGAGGCAAAAAAGTTCAGCGCGAACCGCAAGGACCAGATCGGCACCGCTGATCGTTCAGAAAAGATCCGTACCTATAACTTTCCACAGGACCGAGTGACCGATCACCGTATCAATGAATCATGGCACGGAATCGAAGGTATCATGGCTGGCAGACTTGATAAAATGCTCGAGGCTTTGAATACTCCCAAAGTATAAGTTATCCACAGTCAAAATTCCCCAGGGAACTTGACAGTGCTATAATTTATTTATGAATAAATATTTATTTCCCACTTTACTCACCTTATTAGTCTTATTGGTGCCGACATTTAGTTTTGCACAAACAAGCGGTCTCAAAATAATAAGTGATGGAGTTGTAACACTAAAAGTTGGGGAAAATAATACAGTTAACTTTAATGGTGGTAGTGGAAATGTTACTGCGGTTGTGACGCTCAAGAGTTTCTTGCGGAATGACCATTTTACGCACTGGACAAAAACATTCAATTGTTCTGGTTCATCGTGTACCATCTTTGTCCCTTACAACATAAACGTCGGTACGATGGTGAATGACGAGTATCCAAAACGAACAAGTGATATAAAAGTGTGTGATGCTGCGAAAAAGTGTGATACAGTTTTTGTAAAATTAGTGAAAGGAGAGCCGTTGATCACAGGAAGTGCTGAGTCAGTATCTGCTACCGGTCAGGTACTGTCTATTGGTGATACTCTCGCTCTTAATGAGGATATAAAAGTTAAACTAAATATCAACCCTAGCCTCAAAAATCTCCCACAGTACAAAGGGGGGAATGTTTACATCAGAATATACAATTATTCAAACGACAGATACTCTAATGTCATCGTGAGTGATAAGTATACTGTTCATAAAGCTATAAATGGAGCTAGTACGTTAGAATTCACCATACCTGCGAGTGCTGTTAGGAGTTTCACAAAGGAGGAAATGACCAATCGGTATACTTCTATTGTTGACAGGGTTGCCCTGGTTGCTGGCCTCAAAGACTTTTGTCAGCCCCTTTCTTTCTCTAGGCCAAATGGAGGCTGGCAAATGGAAGTCGGCTGTGAGACTGTAATCAAGGATATGAAGTTTTTCAGAAGAATAGATTCTGAATTCGGTTTAAATTCAAATGATTCCGTACAAATCGGCTCACTCAATAGATTTTTACAGCGATATGATTACACACAGAGCCTTCCCGTAATTGTGGACAGGTTCACAAGTGAGACAGAGGCTGCGCTCAAAGCTTTTCAAGCAAAGGTAGGAATCGCTCAGACTGGAAAGACTGATGTGGCCACACGAGCAAAATTAGCTCCATTGTTGGATGTCGAAAAAATTGATGTATCATTTGTAGCAAACAAAGAAACCATATCGGGAACAGATAGAACTTTGCAGTTTGATCTCAAAACAGCTTTTAATACTAGTGCTGCGGGATTCCGTATCGATTGTAAATCGACCCCAACTCTCACAATCGAAGATGAACTAGGGCAAGAATATTGTAATAGGGATGTATGGCGTGACTACTCAGGCACCTCTTTCAAATTAAATTTGAGTGTCTGGTACGACTCTGCTGTGGTCAAAGAACCAGTTGTTATTGTGCCTATTGTGCATCTTGCTGATAAAAATAAGAGAATAGCAAAATACGAACTTGCTAAAAGGGAAATCACTATCGTACCAAACCCAGTTATTGATCTGATTGTTACCGCCCCAACTCCTGGAGAGGTTTATAGTTCAGGTGATAATATTACTGTTCGTTGGAGTTCCCAGGCAAAAAATATTGATACTGTAACTGTCAGTATTATGGATACCTCGAATAGAGAGGTCGCTATACTAGGTACCGCGCCGTTTAAAAATGGTTATGCACAGTTCAAGGTCCCAGTGATGCGTAGTGCAAGTTACACGGTTCGCGTTGCTGCAGGTACGAATTCAGCATCGAGTAGAATGTTTAGTGTGAGATCTGCTTTTATTGCCGATACTACAGATCAAGGCACATCAATTATAGTTACATCTCCTAATGGAGGTGAGACATTTGCACCTGGCCAAGTCATAAATATAAACTGGACTGCAGTAGGTATTTATTCAGCAACTAAAGTTACACTTACTCATGTTCCTGATGGAGTCAATTCAATTGTTATCGGAGAGGCTTTGGCATCTGCGGGTACATTTGCTTGGAAGATACCAGCTAGTGCGAGCGGAATAAAGAATACTGTTGGTGTAACAATAAAAGAAACACCGATTAGAACTTGGGATACTTCAGATAAACCTTTTACTATCAGTAACGATGTAACACCCGCAACTCCTACACCACTTACTCCAACTTTGACACTCACTACTCCAAACGGTGGAGAAAGTTTCAAATCAGGTGAAAATATTCCAGTGCGTTGGACATCAAATGCAAAAAATATAGACAAAGTAGCAATCAGTCTCGCCTACACAAACGGAACAGTGCTCCATACACTTGCCACACCATCATTTAAAAACGGTCTCGCGAACGTTGTGGTTCAGACTCCAGGTACTTACAAGATAATTATCACTGCGGGAGCGTTGACAGATTCTAGTGATGGAAACTTTATGGTGAATGCTCGCGAAGTTACTCCGCCAGTTGTTACCCCTCCAAAAACTCCAGCAATTCCTAAGCAAGACATACCAAACTCACCACTCAGTCCTACCACCATAAATGGTCAGACCTTCTATGAGAGCTTTGGAGGTGTAACTCCCGAAGTCAGCTCGATTAGTCGTACTTCGGCCTCAACTGGAGATACAATCACCATTATGGGAAGCAACTTCACCAGCTCTGGAAACTCGATCTATATAGATACACTAAAAGGCAACCAGTGGTCGGTAGACGCAAACGCGACTGACGGGGGGACAAAACTAACCTTCAAAGTAGGTGCGTGGCAGCCAGGATGGTATTACGTCTATGTATTCAACGAGAATGGTCAGAGTAACTTCAAGGGACTATACATTAAAAAACCAGCAGGGGCAAACGTATTTAGAGCTCTGTGGGATCTCTTGTTCTAAGTGGGAAATGTTGCAATTTTAAAGGATTTTTGGTATATTTCCCAGACAACTATGACAGACAAAAAAGCAAACATTCATATCGACAACATGTTCAAGGCAGGTGCGCACTTTGCCTACTCACGTTCACGACGTCACCCATCAGTTTCAGAATACATTTTTGGTACAAAAAACAAGGTAGAACTCTTTGATCTCGAAAAGACTTCAGAGCTCTTTGCATCAGCCCTCGAATTCATAAAGACTCTCGCAAAGGACAACAAGACCATCCTATTCGTCGGAGGCAAAAGTGAGGCCCGAAAGGCAGTAGCAAATGCTGGACTCGCTCTCGCTATGCCGTTTGTAGATGGACGATGGATCGGAGGTGCCCTTACTAACTTTAAAGAGATCCGAAAGCGAATCGAAAAATACGAACGACTCCAGTCAGAAAAGGAAAAAGGCGAACTCATCAAATACACAAAGAAAGAGCGACTTTTGATCGATCGTGAGATCGCAAATCTCGAGATCATGTTCGGTGGTATTGTCTCTATGAAAGAGCTTCCAAAGGCTATGTTTGTAGTCGATGCAAAGCGCGAAAAGATTGCAGTAAAAGAAGCTCAGGATATGGGTATCCCAGTGATCGCTCTCCTTGGTTCTGACTGTGATATGAAAGAAGTCGAGCACCCTATCATCGGGAACGACTCTTCAAAGACGAGTATCGAATACTTCCTCTCTAGTGTCGTAAAGGCTTACGAAGAAGGTAAAAAGACGGTATAATATACCAATATGATTACAACAGAACAAATCAAAGAATTGCGAGACCGCACCGGTGTAGCAGTTATTCAATGTAAAAAAGCTCTCGAAGAAGCTGGGGGTGACATGGAAAAAGCGCTCGTTATCCTTCGAAAAAAGAGTGGGGAATTATCAGCTAAAAAGGCAGATCGTACATTTGCTGCGGGTGTAGTACAGGCATACATCCATGCAAATGGCAGTGTGGCCGCTATGGTCGAGCTCGTCTCAGAAACAGACTTTGTTTCTGGAAACGATGAGTTCAAGACACTTGCTCGAGACATCGCTATGCATGTCGCTGCTTCAAATCCTCAGTTCATCACAAAAGAAGAAATCGACGAAAAGACTCGCGCTACCGCTGCCGAGGTTTTTGCCGCAGAGGTAAAAGACAAGCCAAAGGAAATGCAGGAAAAGATCCTCGCAGGAAAACTCGATACCTATTTCAGTGAGCAGGTCCTCATGAATCAGCCATTCATCAAAAATCCAGAGATGACCATCGCAGGACTCATCGATGCTGCAATGCAAAAGTTTGGTGAAAAGATCGCTGTAGCACGCTTCTCACGGTTCAAGGTGCTCGAGAAATAATGAGTATTACACTAATCGTCTTTCTATGTGCTGGACTCGGTATCGTCGCTCTCATCGGGCACAAGCACTTTGAGCTTGCGACTGGACGAAAGACATTTATCTCACATGTCACGAACTATACAAATGAGCATGTTCGCACGGGTGCAGGTGTCGTGCAAAAAGTAAATCGTGACAATGTTGCACGTGTTGTCGGCTGGCTCATCGCGTATGCGATATACCTGCTCCGCAAGGCTTTTATCTATATCCAAAATCGTTCATATTCAAAGAAGATCGTCGACATCGTCTCGGGCAAGCATGTAGATAAAAATGGTCCTGGTGCGAGCCTATTTTTGAAAAGAATCAAAGATCATGATAGAGTAGATTCACTCTAAATCTTAGAGTATTGCCACCTTAGCTCAGTTGGTAGAGCAGCCGTTTTGTAAACGGCAGGTCGTCAGTTCAAGCCTGACAGGTGGCTCCAAAGTAAAGACCTGTGTATAATTATCTCTATGAATAAAAAGGGTCACCTACATCCCGCTACACAGCTCATTCGAGAGATCGTACAGATTTTTGATGATTTGGGTTTTGCGGTGGCGAGTGGTCCCGAGCTCGAAAAGGAACACTACAACTTTGATGCATTAAATATCCCAAAGGATCACCCATCTCGTGATATGCAGGATACATTTTGGATAAAAGGCGCTGATCGAAATCTCCTCACCACACAGACATCTGCGATCCAGATCCGCTTTATGGAACAGAACAAACCGCCATTCCGTATCATCGCTCCAGGAAAAGTATACCGAAACGAGGCAACTGACACTACTCACGAAGTCCAGTTTTATCAGATCGAAGGATTGCTGGTAGACAAAACCGCAACTCTCTCAGAATTGAAAGGGACTTTAGAAAATGTATTGAAAAAGATTTTTGGTGATGACGTCACTATCCGTTTTCGACCGAGTTATTTCCCATTCGTCGAACCAGCAGTGGAGGTAGACATGAAGTGGAAAGACAAGTGGCTCGAAGTAGGAGGGGCTGGTATGGTCCATCCAAATGTATTGCGTGCAGTAAATCTCGATCCAAAAGAGTGGAATGGATTTGCTTTTGCCTTCGGTCTCGATCGATTGCTCATGCTCAAATACGGCGTCGATGATATTCGTCATCTCTACACCGGAGATCTCCGTTTTGTAAACCAATTCTAAAATGAAAATCCCTTACTCTTGGCTTCAGTCACAATTCAATGATCAACTCCCACCGATAGAAAAACTAGCGGAGCTTTTTACATTCCGCGCATTTGAAGTAGAAGGGATAGAGGGTGATGAAATCGACCTCAAAGTCCTCCCAGATCGCGCGCACTATGCACTCTCATGGAATGGGATCGCCTACGAAGTATCTGCGATGACTGGGCTACCGTGGACTCAAAAAGTATATGAAGAGAAAAAGGGAAATGGAGAAAAAGTTTCAGTTACTATAAAGTCAGACAAGTGCAATCGTTATGTCGGACGTCTCATAAAAAATATAACAACAAAAAACGTTGTCGAGATCACCAACAATGTCATGTTCGTCACTGGTCAGCCGACACATGCGTTTGATGCAGATAAAATAGTGGGCGGCATCACCGTGCGCCCCGCAAAAGAAGATGAGCATATCCTTACGCTCGATGGAAAAGATATCACGCTCAATCCCACCATCATGGTCATTGCAGATGATCAGGGACCACTTGCGATCGCTGGAATAAAAGGAGGAGATCGTGCAAAGGTGACTGATACTACTCGAAACATCATTCTCGAATCAGCGCATTTCGATGCAGCGCACGTTCGCCGCGCATCAAACCAGGTGGGGATCAAAAACGACTCGAGCAAACGGTTTGAAAACGATATATCACCAAGTATCGCAATCGAGGCTATGCACATGCTCTCGAGCCTTATAGACGGTGAATATGGGGATATTGTCGACGTATATCCACATCCAGCCACACAGTGGAGTGTCACCATCGATCCTAAAATCATCTCTGCACGACTCGGCGTAGATATCCCAGAACAGAAAATCGAGGAGTTTCTTTCACTTTTGAAAATTAAAAATGACAATTGGAAACTCACTCCGCCTCTGTATCGCCTCGATCTCAAAATTCCTGAGGATTTTGTGGAGGAAGTCGGACGACTCTATGGATACGAAAATATCCCCGCGAAACTTCCTGCAAAAACACCGGCACTACCTGTGCACCCACAGTTTTACTATATTGAGACATTAAAGGATTCACTCGTCGAAAAAGGGTATTCGGAAACCATCCTCTACACCCTTGGCAAAAAGGGTCACTACGAGACCGCATATCCTGTCGCAAAAGACCGTGCCTTTTTACGAGAGACACTACTCCACCATTTAGAAACCAGTATCCTCCAAAACACTCGCAATGCTGATCTTCTCGAAATGGAAGTGATCAAGCAGTTTGAAATCGGAAAGGTGTTCGATGCTGATGGGGAACATTTTCATCTCGGTCTCGCTGTCGGTTCTACTAAAAAGGCAAATAAACCAGTAGATGAATTAAAGAAAGTATTTGCAGAACTCGGCTTTACGGTGCCAGAAATAGAAACAAAAGATAATACTGCATGGGGTGAAGTACGACTCACTATCCCGACCGAGGTCACCGGGCTTTACAATTTTTCAAAATCTTCAAACGTAAAATACGTCCCTATTTCTCCATATCCATTTGCAGTACGCGATGTGGCGCTATTCGTACCTGATACGATTACCGAACAAGAAGTTCGAAAGATAATCGAAACCAATGCAGGGAAGTACTGCGTGCGACTACGACTTTTTGATCTATTTAAAAAAGAAGGCAAGACCTCGATGGCATTTCGTATGGTATTTCAGGCGAGTGACAAGACACTTACTGAGGAGGAAATAAACACCCCGTTACAGGCTGTGTACGACGCTTTGAAGGCAAAAGGGTGGGAAATACGTTAGTATTGACTTCTCTCAGATTTTATGATAATAAGTATGTATAAAAGGTCTTTGATATTGCGTATTCGTCATAGCAAAAAGTAGCTCAACAGGGCTCCTTCTCGCTGTGACGAAAACCCGTGTGGGCTAAGTCTATAGCAAAACAACATTGAAAGGGTATAAACTCATGAACAATGAGGCAAAAACCATTACGTCCGGCCAGGCTCTTCAGCTCATGGCCGTCATCGCACAACAACTCGGCAAAATCGGTCTCACCTTCGATGTCGTCGAAGAATTGATCGGCAAGCCTGCTCTGACCCGTTCTCGACTCAAGGGATTGGTCGGAGAAAGGCTGCCCGTGAAAGCCGTCAAAACTTCACGGTACACTGAACTCGAACGACTGGACGTGTCTTTGTGCGAAGGTCATCGAAGCGAAGATGTAGGTGATCACCTCACTTTATCTGGCTTCTCACTCGATGCGCTTGGTCGCTTGGTCGATCGCTACACGACATGCAACGACCGGTGTTGGCCCTATCGATGTGACATCATTCGTAGTACCTCGGATGTGGGTCTGTGGCCTGTATTCCGTGAGGTGCTCCAACATGAAGGGGCAGATAATGAGATCTGGGCTATTCTCTACAAGCGTCATGCCCTTTGGACCATCCACAAGGTCCTGGGATTCCTCCGGGACGACATCCACGAAGGTGATGACAAGTTGGGACTGACTGAGCACAGGGAGGTAATTTTTCCAGTGCTCCTTACAGAGACACCGCATCAAAACGGTTCACCCAGGAGGGCAGATCGTGTTGGTTTCCTTCTCGTCCATCAAGGTCGGCCGATTCATCAGAGGAGGGTGTGGAGTGTTGCTTTGGTTGAAGGGGAAGATATCTTCAGTTTTGTACGCGACTCGATTTACTTCGCGAACAACCCTGGGCCCGCAGCTAAATAGTGGTACGTTCCACTAAAAAAGAGGAGTAACTTTCACAAACATCCACCCCGTATGACTTAGGTCTGCGGGGTTTAACTTTTGTATAAAAATAAGTAGCATAAACAAGGTAAATTTGCTATAATAACCCCATAAAAACACCCAAAAATATGGCTGAAAACCCTAAAAAGAAGGAGAGTTACGGTGCAGATTCGATCCAGGTCCTCGAGGGGCTAGAACCGGTACGAAAGCGTCCGGGTATGTACATCGGTACCACTGGTCCCGATGGTTTTCACCATTTGATTACTGAGATCTTTGACAACTCTCGCGACGAAGCGATGGGAGGTCACTGTAACGATATCGAGATCACATTTCTCCCTGGCAATCGCGTACGTGTCGCTGACAACGGACGAGGTATCCCAGTCGACATCCAAAAGCAGACAAAAGTCTCAGCACTTGAGACTATCATGACCGTGCTCCATGCCGGAGGAAAATTCGGTGGTGAAGGTTACAAAGTATCTGGAGGTCTCCACGGAGTGGGAGCGTCTGTGGTAAACGCACTTTCTATATACACCCAGGTAGTCGTGCATCGTGATGGTGGTGTCTACATGCAGGAGTACTCTCAGGGAAAGAAAAAAGCAGCAGTCAAAAAGATCGGCTCATCAAAGCTAAACGGTACTATCGTTACCTTTGAACCAGATGAAATCATTTTCGGAAAACAAACTTTTGATTTTCATCGTATTGTAAACCACATGCGCCAGCAGGCATATCTCGTCCGAGGACTTCGCATCGGGGTTATTGATGCGCGTGAGAGCAAAGTAGAGATCGACGAAGTAAAAGACTATTATGTTCGAGACCTAGGTATCCAGGCACCGTCACACACGTTTTATTTCGAAGGAGGCCTCGCTTCACTCGTTCGATTTACCAATCATATCCTCACTCCACTCCACAAAAATATTTTCTATATTGAAAAACCAGCCGAAGGAGTAGAGTCAGTAGAGATCGCACTCCAGTATGCCGACGATGTATCATCACGCATGCTTGCTTTTGCAAACAATATCTACAACGCCGAAGGAGGAACACATGTGACCGGATTCAAAACTGCCCTCACTCGTACCCTCAATACCTATGCAAAGAAAAACAATCTCGTAAAAGATGGCGAAGACAGCTTTACCGGAGATGACGTACTCGAAGGACTCACTGCGGTTGTTTCTGTAAAGATCCGCGAGATCCAGTTCGAAGGACAGACAAAAGCAAAATTGGGAACTGTCGAGGCACAGGGTGCTGTAGCTACGGTGTTTGCCGAATCATTCGGAGCATTTCTCGAAGAAAATCCAGATGATGCTAAAGCAATCATTCAAAAGGTAGTCCTCGCGATGAAGGCTCGAAAAGCTGCAAAGGCAGCAAAAGATTCGATCCTCCGAAAAGGAGCCCTCGAAGGAATGACCCTCCCAGGAAAGCTCGCTGACTGTCAGACAAAAGACGCGTCAGAGTCAGAACTATTTATCGTAGAGGGAGACTCTGCGGGAGGTACTGCCAAAACTGGTCGCGATCGACGTACTCAGGCCATCCTTCCACTCCGAGGAAAAATCCTCAACATTGAACGTGCCCGCCTCGACCGCATGCTCGCCTCAGAGCAGATCAAAAACCTCGTCCTCGCGCTCGGTACCGCGATCGGAGATACTTTTAATCTAGAAAATCTCCGCTACCACAAAATCATCATCGCAACAGATGCCGACGTCGACGGTGCACACATCCGTACACTTCTTCTCACATTGTTCTACCGATACTTCCGACCACTGCTCGATGGCGGCTATGTCTATATCGCTCAACCACCGCTATACAAAGTAAAGCGAGGAAAGGAAATCATGTATTTCTATAGTGATGAAGAAAAAATAAAAGCACTTGGCAATGATGTCCCAGAGATCCAGGAGATCGCTGAAGGCGAGGAGATACCTGTCGAAGAAGATCCAAAGAAGCCGGCAAAGGTACACATACAACGATACAAGGGTCTCGGAGAGATGAACGCAGAAGAGCTCTGGGAAACCACTATGGATCCCGCAGTGCGTATTTTGAAGCAAGTCACCATCGACGATGGACAGGATGCGGACAAGGTGTTCGACATGCTCATGGGTACCGATGTGCCAGCACGAAAACTCTTTATTCAGTCGAATGCAAATAAAGCCACAATTGATATATAATATATACATGAAGAAAATCCTTCTCTCTATATTTTTCATTCTCACATTCCTCCTTGTTGCACATACCGAAACATACGCAGCTACAAACGAATGTAGTGGAGAAGGACTGGTATTTTCTATAGCCGAAGGATATCTCGATGACAATGGAAATAACCAGTATGATGACAGTCTCGAACTTTACTGTCGAAAAAATGTCATCCGACTATGCCTCAGTGGTGAAGCATGTCCATGGCGCACAAATATCGCTTCTGCTGACAACCTCGTCTGTGGTATGAGTGGCATTGGGACTCGACCGACTTATGATGCAAATGGGGCCCGATTTGGCGGATCCTACGATGTGGGATATGTATGGTATGCCTTTGTAAAAGGATGGCGAGATGTATCCGTGTGGAATGGATACAATGCCTATATGTGTAGCTCAGACGGTACTCAAAAGAAAATGGTACAGTTCGATCACAATGGTTCACGTATCACTGGAGGTGTGATAAATGACGATCCAGATCCATACGAACCACCACGTCCACCAAATCCTCGACCACCGATATACGATTCGTTGTACGTTGTCTGCTACCCTGACGATTCATCAGTCGAGGAGGACGATCGTGTGATATGGAATGCTGATGTCTATGGAGGAACTGGCTCATATAGCTACGACTGGAGCGGGTCTGAGGGACTTGATGGAAGCGGTAATGATGTCACGATCAGATATGACAATGATGGAAATAAAACCGCGACAGTTCGCGTGACCTCAGGTACTCAGACAGTCACTCGTTCATGTGGAACTGTGTATGTATATGAGGAGGATAATTATGACTATGATGACGACGATGACGATTACTACGGACAACTTTCTGTCTCATGCTATCCCGATCGATACGCCGCAGATGTAGGAGAGCGCATGACCTGGCAGGCCAATGCCTCTGGTGGAAATGGCTCATACACATACAGCTGGTCTGGTACCGAAGGACTAAACGCTCGAGGTCGTTATATCACCGTGGCGTATGACTATGCTGGACGAAAGAGTGCCTCTGTCCGTGTCACTTCTCGTGGCCGTACCGTCAGTCGTTCATGTGCCCAGAGTGTCACGGTAGGTGATAGCTATCAATACAATGGAAATACTTCAGCGCTCAATGTCTCATGTTCAGCAAGTCCGACTGTAGGTACTCCAAACACCGCAGTTACCTGGACTGCATATCCGACTGGTGGAAACGGAGCATACACATATATCTGGTCAGGGTCTGATGGATTCTCTGGTGCACAAAAAAGTGTTGCCACCGCCTACAAAACAAATGGAAATAAAAATGCGATGGTCACCGTATATTCGGCAGGAAAGAGTGCTACAAAATCATGTAGTACAAATGTGCTCATCACTGGATCAACAGTAAAAAAACCGGTGATCAAAACTCCTGTCATAAAAAAGCCTACACTGCCTGCAGTAGAGACTCCTACAGCGGGGGATTCAGTCACTGATGCTGCCTCAAAGGCACTCATCGGCGTACCGTGGTTTATCGTCGCTATACTCGTCATCATCGTGCTGTTTGGAACGGTTATATACCTTATTGTTACCAAGAAATAGGTCCAAAACAAGCCATATTATAAGGTATTGACCTAAATGGCTATTTTGTGCTATAATATAGCCTGTGAACCGAACCGTTCTTTTACACCACATAGGGGGTGCTGGTACGTCGGTCGCAAGAGCAAAAGTCACTCTGCCCGCACTGCGCGAGATGTGTGACGATGACGATTTGACAGAACTCCTGAGGTCTACGGTCGGGCTTTGCGTACGATACGCAGAGACGGTTGTTGAATTCATGGAGGTTTGCCCAAAGCCGGGTGAAGCCGTCAGTGATAGGTGTCGTGAGGTGGATTCTGTCCGTCATCACATCCACACCGCAACTGACGACGCACTCTGCATTTTGGCTCGAAATCTGACTGCTGCAGGGAAGAGTGGATCCTGGATCAGGAACTACCCTCACCGTGCGGCTCGCGGAGCTCTTGCGATTCAGATCGCATACCAGCATCTTCAGGAGGAGGTGGCCAATGGATAACTTCCGTCGGTCTGATCTTCTCCGCATTGCTGCCATCACCTTCAAAGGTATGCAGCAAAAGGCGACTCCGGAAGAACTCCGAGAGCGCGAAGATCTTCTTCGAGGACTGGGCATTGATTTGGCCCAGGCTCTACGAGAAGCCGAGA
>CAZNYP010000003.1:39868-43198 GCA_964577365.1 uncultured Candidatus Saccharibacteria bacterium | reverse complement strand
AAATGTGACGCAAAAAGCCCCTGCCGTTTTCGGAGGGGCTTATGTTTTTTTATATTTATTTCTTCTCCTTTATTTCCTTCACAATCCTTTCAATAACCTCCGCAGTATCGAGCTGACCTACCTGTCCATGATCGCGACTTTCGAGAGTGATTTTTCCAGCTTCGATATCCTTGTCACCGATAATGATCGTGTAAGGAGTTTTCTGATTCTTCACTGCCCGTATTTTTTTACCTAGATTTTCATCATCATTCAAAAGCTGTACACGAACATCGAGTGCAAGCAGTTTTTCTGAAAGTTCTTTTGCTACTACATTGTGATTTTCACGAACAGGGATGATTGCTACCTGAACTGGAGAAAGCCATAGTGGAAAATTTCCCGCATAGTGCTCGATGAGGATGGCGAGGAGGCGTTCGATAGACCCAGTCACCGCACAGTGAATCATAACTACCGGTTCCTTCTCACCTTTTTCATTTGTGCAAGTAAGTTTAAAGTTTGTTGGCTGAACAAAGTCGAGCTGGATAGTCGCTACCTGCCATTCACGACCGAGCGAATCCTTTGCCATAAAATCAAGTTTTGGACCATAAAATGCAGCTTCTCCGATACCGTCGATCCATGCAATACCTTTTTTCTCAACAAAGTCTTTTAAAGTTTTTTCTGCTCGATCCCAGGTCTCTATACTTCCCATGTATTTTTCTGGGTGTTGTGGATCACGACGAGAGAGGCGAATAGCGATTTCGAAACCAAATGTCTTGTAGAAAGTCTGGATAATATCCCAAACATATCCTGCTTCTGTTTCGATCTGGTTTTCACGACAAAAGACATGTGCGTCATCCTGAGTGATGGCGAGTACTCGTGCAAGTCCTGAAAGCTCTCCTGACTGTTCGTCACGGTAGACCATTGTAGTCTCGCAGTATCGCTGAGGCATTTGTTTGTAGCTACGAGGTTCAGAATCAAAAATCTGTGTATGATGCGGACAGTTCATCGGCTTCATTGCGTACACATGCTTTTCACGAGTTTCTATCTTAAACAAATCATCAGCGTATTTTGCCCAGTGACCAGAAGTCTCATAGAGGCTCTTTTTGGTAATGTGTGGAATGGTTACCTTTTGATATCCAAATGGTTTTCGGAGACTCCATACATAGTCGACAAGTGCTTCGCGCATCACGGTTCCTTTTGGGGTCCAAAGGGGAAGTCCAGCACCAACGAGATCAGAGAAAGTGAAAAGACCCAGCTCTTTACCTAGCTTTTTATGATCACGAGCTTTTGCATCTTCGATTTGTTTCTCATATGCTTCGAGTTCTGCTTTTGTTTCAAATGCGAGACCGTATATACGAGTGAGCATTTTGTTCTTTTCATCTCCACGCCAGTATGCTCCGGCACTTTTTGTCAGTTTAAATGAACCCTCGGCTATTTCTTTTGCTGGATTTTCTAGATGCCCTCCACGACAGAGATCGGTAAATTTGCCTGCAGTATACAGGGTGATGGCTCCTTCGATACCGTGTATGAGCTCGGTCTTATACACATTGTCTTTGTAGAGAGTGAGGGCTTCGTCCTTTGATACTTCGCGGTGTGAAAACTCTTTCCAAGAAGGGAGGAGTGAGCGCATTTTCTTTTCTATTTTTGGTAGCTCAGTATCTGAGAAAGGAGTAGAAAACTCAAAGTCGTAGTAGAAACCATTTTCGATCGCAGGACCGATGGTGAGCTTTGCGTCAGGGTATAGCTCAAGGACCGCAGCACCGAGGAGGTGCGCGAGGGTGTGTCGTGTGTGTTCGATATTCATACCAGTATACTACTACAACTCCTTCACTTTTTCTATGATGAGACTTTTTGTACCGTTGCGCTCATTTACTTTTGCCCGGACTGCGAGGCATTTGTCTACCTGGAGGAGGGTTTTGCTACTCTCAAATACTCGAGGAAAAGCAACTGCTTCGATCGAGCCACTAAAGTCGGTGAGGGTGAGGAATGCCATCATGTCGCCCTTTTTGGTGGCAAAAGGTTTTACCATCTCAACGATACATGGGATGATCACTTCTTTTTCTGGATCTTCGACTTCGCGTGCTTTTGAAATATTGAAATCACGTGCTGCTATTTTGTCTTTGTAGGGGTCGAGTGGGTGACCAGAGATGTAGAGACCGAGGAGCTCTTTTTCCCATGCGAGACGTTCTTTTTCGCCCACCTTTTCTACGTCCATCAATTTCAATGTAGGCAGTGTGCTCGTATCTGTCATAAAACCAAATAACGAATCTTGGTTTGTTGGAAGTTTTTCATGTTCTTTGTTGTAGGCGAGGAGGTTTTCGATGTTTCCCATGAGGACTCCACGATCGACGCCGAACATATCGAGGGCACCAGCCTTTATGAGAGCCTCCAATGATTTTTTATTTAAATTTCGATCACGCACCCGATCGAGAAAGTTGGTGAGGGAGGTAAAGACTCCTCCACGCTTGCGCTCGTCGATGATCGAGCTCGCTATACCCTGGCCAAAGTTTTTGATGGTGACGAGTCCAAAGCGGATAGTATTTTTCTTTTCGGGAAGCACGGTGAACTGGCTGTAGCTCTCGTTGATATCTGGCGGGAGGACTTCGATACCCATGCGTTTACATTCAGCCACGAATTCACCGATTTTCTCTACATCACCCGAGTCGGCGGTCATCACGGCTGACATGTATATAGCGGGAAAGTTCGCCTTCATATATGCAGTCTGGTACGCCACGCGACCATAGCTCGCAGCGTGTGCTTTGTTGAACCCGTAGGCAGCAAATGGCTCGATCAGTTTCCAGAGCTCGGTAGCCTTTTTCTCTGGCATTCCATTTTTGACGAGGCCATCCATCAGCTTTCCTTTTTGTTCTTCCATTTCTTTTGGAATCTTTTTACCCATCGCTTTTCGGAGCTTGTCCGCTTCGAGCCATGAGTATCCACCGAGCTTTATCGCAATCATCATGACGTCATCCTGATAGGTGATCACTCCGTATGACATGTTTAGAATATCTTTCATGCGCGGATCGAGGTATTTTATCTTTTCAGGATTGTGTTTTCGCTCGATGTATTCGGGGATCGATTCGAGCGGTCCTGGACGGTAGAGGGCCACCATCGCGTTTATATCATGGATGGTACTTGGTTTTAGATCGACGAGGAATTTTGTCATACCCGTACCGTTGAGCTGAAAGAGGCCGGTGGTCTGACCCTTTGCGAGGATCTCAAATGTTTTTGCATCATCGAGAGGGATTTCATCTATATCGATATGTACACCCTCGATTTTCTTTACACGATCGATCGCATCGGCGAGGATGGCGAGGTTTTTGATACCGAGAAAGTCGAATTTGAGAAGTCCGA
>CAZNYP010000003.1:36043-39858 GCA_964577365.1 uncultured Candidatus Saccharibacteria bacterium | reverse complement strand
CTCCATCCTCTCCCACAGCGTACATGTCGTATTGAGTGATGATTTTTTTATCACCTTTTGTATCGTACTGGAGCGGTACGTATTCGATGAGTGCCTCGGGACCGATCACTACACCAGCGGCGTGTACCGAGATGTGACGTGCACAGCCTTCGATTTTCTTTGCCATATCGACGATGCGTCTGGTGTCAGCGTCTTTGCTGTATAGATCTTTGAACTCAGTCACTTCTTCGAGTGCGCGGTCGATGGTCATGGGGAAACCTTGTGCACCCATGGGTATGAGTTTGGAAATACGATCTGCTACATCGTATGGATATCCCATTGCTCGAGCGACATCTCGCACCGCTCCTTTTGCCATCATTGTTCCAAATGTCCCGATCTGGGCTACTTTGTCGTATCCGTATTTTCCACGCACATAGTCGATCACTTCGTCGCGACGGTTATCGGCAAAGTCCATGTCGATGTCGGGCGCCGATGGACGCTCGGGGTTCAGGAATCGTTCAAAGGGGAGTTTGTAGGCGAGTGGATCTACGTTTGTGATCCGTGTTACATATGTCGTGAGCGATCCTGCTACCGATCCTCGGATGTTTGTGAGGATGCCGTGATCGTGTGCGTATTTGAGGAGGTCTGTCACCACGAGAAAGTACTGGGCATACCCTTTGTTTTTGATAACCTCGAGCTCGTAGTCGAGGCGGTCGGTAACTTCTTTTGTGAGTGAAAGGCCGCGTTTCGGGATACCTTCGTAGGCGATACGGCGTAGTTCCTCATCGTATGAGAGACCACTTTCGACTACATACTTTGGGAAAAGCCATTTGCCGAGGGTGAGGGTGACGTTGCACATATCGGCGATCTTTTGCGTATTGTCGAGTGCCTCGGGAATATCAGCAAATAGTTCGTTTGCTTTTTCGGGTGATATAAAAGAAAAGTTTTCATCATCATTGTCTGTCTTGTCGCTCCCATCGCTATGACTATTTACGAGCATGAGGGTATCACGTGCCGCACGATCATCCTCGTTTATATAGTACACATCGTGTGCTGCGACGATGGGCGTCTGTGTCTCCTCCGCGAGCTTTATGAGCTGGTTCATGAGCCCCTCGTGACCGTCGATCTCTGGGTGACGGGTGATCTCGATATAAAAATCTGGGTATACTTTTTTGTACCAGGCTATTTTTTCTTTTGCCTTTTCTATATCGCGCATCTTGAGTGCTGCTGATATCTCACTCGAAAAAGAAGGAGCGATCGCGACGAGGCCCTGACTGTATTTTTCCATGAGCTCGCGGTCGATACGGGGTTTGTAGTAAAATCCTTCGAGCTGGGAGTGGGTGACGAGCTTTATGAGGTTCTTGTATCCTTCAAAATCCTTGGCCAAAAGGACCATGCGATGTCGGCGACTATCTACTCCGGCCTGCATATCGGTACGGGTGCGGATCGCTACATAAAAATCCACACCGATGATCGGTTTTATCCCTTTTTTGACACACGCCATATAAAAATCAATCACTCCATACATGTTTCCAGCATCGGTGATAGCGAGGGCAGGCATACCAAATTCCTTTGCTTTTGCAACGAGATCATCGATCTTTGGGAGGGCGTTTAGGAGAGAGTAGTGACTGTGTACGTGGAGATGGATAAACGGGTGGGGCATAAAGACATTATACATATTTTGCTATAATCCAGCTATGAAATACGTGATCGGCATCGACGAAGTCGGAAGGGGTCCTATTGCAGGGCCTGTAACTGTCTGTGCCTGTATGATTTCGTCAGATATTGCTAAAAAGTATAAAGGAATAAAAGACTCTAAAAAACTAACTCAAAAAAGACGCGAAGAAATATATAAAGAAATCCAAGGGCTAGTAGAATATAAAGTAACTAGTATAAGTGCAAAAGAAATAGATGAAAAAGGAATCAGTTTTTGTATAAAAAAAGCCCTTGCTACGTCTATTTCAATTTTTCCTAAAGAGACCAAGGTCCTCCTCGATGGAGGCCTCAAGGCACCTCCAGAATACAAAGACCAAAAGACCATCATAAAAGGCGACGAGAAGGAGGTCAGCATCGCTCTGGCATCAATCCTCGCAAAGGTCACCCGCGACCGCTATATGGCCAAAATGGCCCTAAAATACCCCTTATACGGCCTAGAAGGGCATAAAGGCTATGGGACAAGGAAACACTATGAAAGTATACAAAAGTACGGTCCGAGCCCCCTACATCGCCGATCCTTCTTGCATTTTCTCTAGTTTTATGTAGAATATACCTCACTATGGAATTTGCGATTATTCATACCGGTGGCAAGCAATACAACGTAAAAGTCGGTGATTCGATCAAGATCGAAAAGCTCGGTGATACGTTCAAAGAGGGTGACAAAGTCACTTTTGATAAAGTCATGCTCGTGGACAACGGCAAGGACACTACTATCGGTACCCCATACATTCCAAAAGCTGCTGTTTCAGCTACTATCACAAAAATCGGCCGCCTTCCAAAGGTAGACGTCGTAAAGTACAAGCAAAAGTCACGATACTTCAAGCGAAATGGTCACAAGCAGCCTTTCTTTGAAGTAAAGATCGACGCTCTCAAATAAGTTTAGGAAAATCTATTTTTCAACGCGTTTTTTAGGGTCTCTGCATCTACATACTCCAGTTCTGACCCAGTAGAAAGTCCACGTCCCAGCGTGGTCATTTTTATATTTGTTATTTTGCTACGGATGTATTCCTCGGTGTGTTCTCCCTCCGGGGTAATACTCAAAGAGAAAATGATTTCAGAGAAATTTCCTTTTGATATACGTTCGAGGAGCTCTTTTATACGGATCCTTTGTTCCGGTGCTTTGTCGAGGATGGGGATGGTCCCTCCAAGGATAAAATAGTAGCCGTGATAGGTGTGAGTTTTTTCTATCGTCTCAAAATCAATGTCGCGTGCCACGATCATGAGAGTACTCTCTCGATTTTCTTTACATGTATTGCAGATTCCACTACCCACAAAGATACGGAAACATGTGGGACAGGTAGCGACGCCGGTGCGGATCTTTTGAATCTCGGCTATCAGGCGATCACTGTATCCTTTTGGCTTGCTCATGAGGAAATAGGCAAAACGTCGAGCCTGTCGTGGGCCGATCCCAGGGAATTCGCGAAATAGTTCGATGAGGTCGTTCATGGGTTAAAATCCGTCGAATTCGTTTTTCTCCACATCCATAAATGTAGTCTTGTCTCCATCAAAGGCCATGTGCACATCGCCCGTCGCCCCGTTTCGGTGCTTTGCAATGATGATTTTGGCCTTCATAGCGACTGCCTTGTCCTCGTTGAAACGATCCTCGCGATGGATGAACATCACGACGTCGGCATCCTGCTCGATACTACCAGAGTCTCGGAGGTCAGAGAGGCGAGGTTCTCCACCACGTTGCTCGACTGCACGTGAGAGCTGTGAGAGGGCGATCACAGGTACTTCGAGCTCGCGGGCCAGGTTTTTGAGAGAGTGAGAGATCTCGGTCACCTGCTGTACGACATTGTCAGAATTCCGGTTGTGCGTAGGTACCATGAGCTGGAGATAGTCGACGATGATGAGGCCGAGGCCTTTTTCACTCTTGAGGCGACGTGCGACCGAGCGCATCTTTAGTATATTGTTCGACGGTGTGTCGTCGATAAAGATAGGAGCCTTGTCGAGGCGTTCCATGGCCTCGCGGAGTGGCCCAAAGTCGTGCTCCATAGAGAGCTTGCGACCGGTTTTGAGCTTCCAGGCGTCCACCTGTGACTCAGCAGAGAGCATACGATCTACGAGTTGCTGCGAGCTCATTTCGAGTGAAAATATACCTACGGGGATATTGTGCACGG
>CAZNYP010000003.1:18480-36033 GCA_964577365.1 uncultured Candidatus Saccharibacteria bacterium | reverse complement strand
CAGACTTTTGGAAACCTGCGAGCTTGTCATCGATCCCTTTGAATCCAGATGGTACGCCACGCATTTGACCCTGATTGTCATGGAGGTGCTCGATACGTTCCCATGCGTCATGTAGCGTGTCCTTTAGATGGACGAATTTTCCACCACCGGTGTAGTTCGTCACTTCAAATATTTTCTTTTCTGCTTGGTCGAGGACTTCTTCGAGTTCACCTGATTCGTCAAAACCGAGGTTTCCAATATGCTCTGATGCCTGGATGAGCTCGCGCATCATGTGCTTTTTCTGCACGATCTGGGCGTAGTACACGGCGTTTGTAGATGATGGTACTCCGTGCGCCACCTCGGTGAGATAGCTCATACCTCCGATCATTTCGAGCTCGTTTCGCTCGCGGAGTTTTGTGGAAAGGGAAATGAGGTCGATCGGAGTAGTCTTGTTGTGGAGTTCGAGCATGGCATTCCACATGATGCGGTGCTTTTCAGAATAAAAAGAACGGGCAGATATGATGTCCATCACATCGTACATGGCCTCCGGGCGGATCATGATGGAGCCGAGTACTGCACGCTCTGCCTCGAGACTCTGCGGTGGGATACGCAAGTCTTTTGTTTTGAAATAGGGTGAGGTCTGTTGGGACATGTATGTATTTTACACGAGAAAACAAACAATCCGCTATCTTATACTGGGTACAAAACTGTGGTTAAACTGTGCACAATCTCAAAACCTATATAGGATATAGGTGCTTTTGAATTTTATAAAGATTTTATCTCTGTTTTGCTAGGGTTATTTGATGAGTGATGAGACTTATTTCGAATTAAAACAAAATACATTAAAACTATATAAATCGATTGGTTTTATTATATGTAATGCTCTTGATAATACCGAGATATATTTCAATTCACATGGTTTTCGTCATTTTATTTATACCAGTGCCGGAAAAAGACCGATCGAGGATCAAATGAGAAGATTCAAATTATTGCCACACGCCTTAATAATTCTAAATGACCAAAGATCAAGACCGGAAGAGGTAAGGACATTAGGAAAAGTCACTTTTATATCAGTGGAAAATGAATTTCACTTTCCATCAGCAACAGTTGTCATTAGAAAAATCGGGACAGGTAAACCTCATTTCTTTAGTATAATCCCCAAAAAGCGCAAAGACCCTAATAAGGGTCTTTCATAGAGTCTGTTATCAGTGGTCCGATATTACCATCTTGGGCGCAACTCCAATGGCCACAAACAATATTACTATTATGGTACTCTATCCAATCTTCCTGTCAACCTTCACACCAGTATCAGTATCTTTTAGGATATACCCTCGTTCCTCGATCTCTTTTCGAATCGCATCAGCCTTTTCAAAATCCTTTTCCTTTCGAGCGAGTTCACGGACCTCGGCGAGCGCCTCGATCTCTGGAGGAATCATGATGTGGGTGAAAGCTTCGAGTCCCAGGCCAAATACCTTGTCAAAATCCAAAACGGTAGCTAGTTTGTCTGCATCAGACAAGGTTTCGTCATGAGAAAGCTCATGCATGAGGGCGAGGGCACGAGGCATGTCGATATCGTCTTCGAGTGCAGCGATGAACATCTTTTTGTATCCCTCTGAAACCGTTCCTGGTGTACCCCATTCGGTGATGTGCTGCGCGAGGTTGATAAAGCCATTTTGCGCTGCCTCGACTGCTTCGAGGGTAAAGTTCACCTGCGTGCGATAGTGGGCCGAGAGGAGCCAGTAGCGATAGGCGAGGGGAGAGATGTGATTTTCTTCGAGGTCAGAAATCTTTAGGAAATTACCGAGTGATTTACTCATCTTTGTATCATTTACGTTCATAAACGCAGAATGCATCCAGTAGTTTACAAATTTCTTTCCAGTCGCTGATTCTGATTGGGCTATTTCATTTACATGGTGTGGAAACATGAGGTCAACTCCTCCAGTATGAATATCGATCGTATCTCCTAGTGTCTTTGTTGCCATAGCAGAACACTCTATGTGCCATCCTGGACGGCCATCACCAAAGGGAGCTGGCCACACAACCTCTCCGTCACTTTCTACATGAAATTTCCACAACGCAAAGTCTCGCGGATTTTCTTTTTCATACTTATCATTTTGAATACGTTCTTTTACTTCATTTGTCAGTTTTATACCAGCCAAAGCGCCATAGTCTTTTACCAAACCAATACTCATGTATACACCATCATGAGACGCATAGGCTATGTCTTTTTCGAGGAGTGCACCGATCATGTCCACCATCTCTCTTATGTATTCGGTCGCGTGAGGGACGACGTGCGGGGTCTTTATATTGAGCTTTTTGAGATCCTGGTACAAAATGTCTTCGTATTTTTTTGTAAATGTTTTGAAAGAAACACCCTGTTTTTGACTCTCGAGCACGATGCGATCATCAACGTCAGTGATATTCATGACCTGGGTCACCTCATATCCTAGGTATTCAAATGATCGTCGAAGGATATCATTGAAAATAAATGATCGGAAATTTCCTATGTGTCCCACGTCGTATACTGTGAGTCCACAGTGATACATGCCCACTTTTCCTGGAACAAGCGGTTTAAATACCTCTTTTGATTTGGTGAGCGTATTGTACAGTTCTAGAGCCATTTTTTGTTTTTGAAAAATACAAAGATACTGACCAGTATGATGATCATGAGACCGACGATGATCTCGAAATCATACGCAGATCCCACGATAGGTTTGTGATCAGTGTCCATTGCAAAGATCGCTGCGATGAGGGTGAGCGGGAATGTAGAAAAGGCGAGCATGGTGAGGGTCTTTATGGCCTCATTTTGCTTTGTATTCAGAAGTGAGTCATTTGTATCGCGCAGGTCTGTGACGAGTTCTCTGTTTGCAACGATTGCATCATATATCTTTGTGTATTCAGAGATGAGGTCCGCTCCATAGTACGCAAAATCAGAGCCAAAAAACTGGACAGCAACAGTCTGAAAGTTTTGTAGGACGTCCTTGTGCATACGAGTAGTCTGTTTGAAATCGATGAGTTCTCGAGAGAGATATGAAAGTTCCTCTACCATGAGGCGTTCTTTGCCGAGGAAGATATTTTTTTCTACCTCAAAAAGTCCCGCACGGATACTGTCGAGTTCGTGTGAGACATTTTTATATAGACGTTTGAGCATGTGATAAAAGATAAAGCCGGCATGCTCTCCGATGCCACTCTTGTCGAGGACCGAGTTTACCTCAAACATTTTTGAAAAATTATGAAGCGGTTCGACGGTATCATATTTTGTGGTGATGATGAACTCTTTTCCGATGACAAAATCCACCTCTTTGTCAGTAACCACGTAATGGTCGTTTACTTTTGTGCGCACAGGAATATGGAGGATGAGGTAGATATAGTCATCATAAAAATCTACCTTTGGTTTCAGGCTTTTATTTAAAAGTTCTTCACCAACGAGAGGATGGAGACGATAGTCACTGATCACCTTTGCCACTTCGTCACTCGTAGGGGCCTCGAGGTCGATCCAGGTCAGGCGCCGGTAGGTGTATTTTTGAATCATAGGCACAGTATATACTGAAAAATACGACTTTTCCATTGCGAGCAAGGGTTTTGTTTGAGATAATAGATTAAACATGAATCAAACTTTTGATAAAAAGATCGTTGCTATCGTAGTGCTTGTCGTGGTCGCTGGAGCCTCGTATGCTCTCGGTGCGCGTAACCGCACGATACTCTCGACTGATGCTCCTCGTGTAGAGGCACTCATGGTAACCGACAAGGAATTTGCCCCGTTTTGGAAGGTGTGGGGACTCCTCGATGAAAAATTCGTGGGTACGGCGACTACCACTACTAAAGAAGAGCGCATACACGGTGCGATGAAAGGACTCGTCGAGTCTATGGGTGATCCGTACACCGTATTTTTCCCACCAGAAGAAGCAAAGGTGTTCGAGAGCGATATTTCAGGTACATTTAGTGGGGTTGGTATGGAGATCGGTATAAAAGAAGGGGTTTTGACAGTAGTTGCCCCGCTCAAAGGTAGTCCAGCTGAAAAGGCAGGAATGAAGACAGGGGATAAGCTTTTAAAGATTGGCGATACCGAGACAAAAGACATGTCGGTAGAAAAAGCAGTGAAACTCATCCGTGGCCCAGTGGGGACGAGTATCGTACTAACCATTATCCCAACCGGAACATCCCAAGTTACCGAACGAACTCTCACTCGAGCTACTATCGAGGTACCGAGTATCGAAACCGAGATAAAGACAGCTTCAGGTGCAACTACACAGTCAGGCACAGGACTCCGTGATGATGGTATATTCGTCATTCGACTATTTAGCTTTACTTCCACATCACCAGGACATTTTCGTACTGCACTTCGAGAGTTTGTAAAATCAGGTTCACACAAGCTCATTCTCGATCTGCGAGGTAATCCGGGCGGGTATCTCGAGGCGGCAGTTGATATTGCCTCATGGTTTCTTCCTGTAGGAAAGGTGATCGTAAGCGAGGATTTTGGAGGCAATGCACCAGAGAAAGTCTATCGTAGTAAAGGATATGATGCATTTAGCGCGAATTTGAAAATGATCATCCTTGTAAACCAGGGTTCTGCATCAGCCTCTGAGATCCTCGCGGGTGCACTCAAGGAGCATGGTGTGGCGCAGCTCGTCGGTGAAAAGACGTTTGGAAAAGGATCGGTCCAGGAACTCGTCAAAGTCACCCCAGACACGTCACTCAAGGTGACCATCGCTCGATGGCTCACTCCAAATGGCACAAATCTGTCAAAGAACGGCCTTGTGCCAGATGTTGAGGTAAAGATCACAGAAAAAGATGTAAAAGAAAAGAAAGATCCCCAGCTCGACAAGGCAGTTGAAATTTTAAAAGCATTACCCTAATATAAGGATATGAAAATCATATTACTGAAAGACGTACAAAAGATAGGGAAACGGTACGAGACAAAAGACGTGTCTGACGGATTTGCAGCAAATTCACTCATCCCTCGAAAGCTTGCTATTCCAGCTACACCTGATGCTGTAAAGCGTATATCCCTCGAGATCGCTCGAGAAGCAGGTGAGAAGAAACTACAGGACGATCTCATCACCAAACAACTACAGACACTAGACGGGACCACGGTCACCTTTTCTGGAAAGACAAATGAAAAAGGCCACCTCTTTGCTGGACTCCACGCAAAGGAAATCGCTGAACTCGTACAGCTAAAGGCCGATCATATCGTCCTTGCTAAACCGATAAAAGAAATAGGAAAACACCCCATCAAAGTTATGATTGGGGCGCATTCCGCACAATTCACTCTAGAGATTGTATCTAAATAATGTGAACGATGTTCTTTCGAGAGGTGGTGTTGTCGAAGTTGATCTTTCGCTTTGTACCAAAAGAAACTTTTCCATCCTTTAGAGCAAAGAGGGTGTGATCCTTTCCTATACCGACATTCTTCCCAGGAAGTACTCGTGTACCTCGCTGTCGAACGATAACTGAACCGATTTTTGCGAGATCTCCATCACTGATCTTTACACCCAGGTATTTAGGACCTGAGTCGCGACCGTTTTTGGATGTACCTGCGGCTTTTTTGGTTGCCATTGTCTTTTATTTATGTAGGGAGAGTATATACTATATAGTGATAAAAATCAAATGAAATACGCCTTTTTTACACTTTCCGCCAGTTTTCTGGCTGGAATAGGGGTATTTCTGGTCAATTTTTCACCCCACGGGGAGCTGAAATACATGACTCAAAAAATGCCCGATTTTCCGGTCTATATAGCCTCCAAAAATGGGGAGGTTTTTGGGCTGCCGTGGTGTGGATCGATCCCTCGTATAAAACCCGAAAATACCCTTGTTTTTAGCCACAAAATGGATGCTGAAAAGGCCGGTTTTAGGCCTATAAAGAACTGCCGGGGAATGTAGAAAAAACCTTGACTTTTTGGGCCAAAGGTGCTATGATATACGTACAAATCGGATATGAGGTAAGGTTACTCTTACTAAGTATCCGATTTCAAATTTATGATAAATATGACTACGGGGCTTGTGTTCTTTCTATCTTCAGTATATGGTGCAGCGACCACAACACAGCCAGTTGTTATCCAGGACATTCCTGCAGTCGTAGAGACTGCTCCAAAGACGCTCGAACACTATGTCCGTGAGTATTTCGATGATACTCCGGTCCTAGCAGAGATCGCTCGATGTGAGTCCGGATTCATTCACTTTACCGACTCAGGTAATGTGCTACGTGGTATACAAGATCGTAACGACGTCGGGGTGATGCAGATCAACGAACGATTTCACCTCGAAGCTGCGAAAAAGCTAGGGTACGACATCTATTCGATCGAAGGTAACCTTGCATACGCAAAGTATATCTACGAAAAGGATGGTGCCGCTCCATGGTACGCTTCATCTAAATGTTGGGGAAAGAAACTCAAGAATTACGAAGTGGCAATGAAATAAGCCATAAGAAAAACACTCTAGAAATAGGGTGTTTTTCTTTTTAGTATATAATAGCCTCATGATTAGTTTTGATTCACTATACAAAAATCTCAACAAGGCTCAAAAAGAGGCCGTCGATACGATCGAGGGACCGGTCATGGTCATAGCGGGTCCTGGTACTGGAAAGACATCTATTCTCACCCTGCGCATCGCAAACATCCTCCGACAGACTGATACTGCCCCAGAAAACATACTTGCCCTCACCTTTACCGAATCAGGCGCAAAAGCCATGAGAAAAAAGCTCGTCGGCATCGTGGGAACCCGAGGGTACAAGGTCCGCATCGCCACATTTCATGGTTTTTGCAATAGTATCATCAAGGAGTTTCCAGAAAAATTCAGTCGTATCATCGGGGGCGCGAGCATCACCGATGTAGACCAGCTGCGACTACTCGAGGAAATCATCACAAAAAATAGTTTTGAATATATAAAACCATACGGAGAACCTCTCTACTACATAAAACCACTCCTTAACACAATAAAGAAACTCAAACGCGAAGCCATCAGTGTCACTGTTTTTGCCCAGAGTGTGGCAAAGCAAGAGATTGATTTCAAAGATATCCCAGACCTCTATCATGCAAAAGGGGCGCACAAAGGGAAAATGAAAGGTGAGTACTCTGACCTGCAGACAAAGATAGAAAAAAACAAAGAGATCATCACCGTATACGAGGCGTATGAAAAGGCCCTCAAAAAACAAAAGCTCTACGACTACGAGGACATGATCATCGAGACGATCAAGGCATTCAAGGAGGATGCAGATTTTCTCCTACAAATACAGGAGACCTATCAGTACATCCTCGCCGACGAGCATCAGGACGCAAACAATGCTCAGAACACCATCCTCGAACTCCTTTCTAGTTTTCACTCAGATCCAAACCTCTTTATCGTCGGTGACGAAAAGCAGGCTATTTTCCGTTTTCAAGGGGCATCGCTTGAGAACTTTTTGTATTTTAAAAATATATACCCACAAGCAAAGGTCATCCATCTCGAGGACAATTATCGCTCGACCCAGCCCATCCTCGACGCCGCACACTCGCTCATCCTGCACAACAAGACCAATCCTACAGAGCTCGCCTCACATGCTGCAGAGAAAGCCCTGCTTACGGTAGTCTCGTGCACGAGTCCTCTGCACGAAGCACGATATATTGCTGAGTCCATTAAAAGACAAAGTATCCCGCACGAGGAGCAGGCAGTCCTTTATCGTGACAACAAAGATGCGTTTCTCATTGCCTCGGTTTTCCAAAAATACGGCATCCCATATGTGATCGAGTCTGACGAGGACTTACTCCACGATCCACACATTCGAAAACTCGTCTACCTCCTGCGGCTCGCGCACGATCCAGGGAACGAAGAGCTCCTCGCAAAGGCACTTTTTATCGATGTGTTAAATATTGACGCCCTCGAGGTCGTGCAGACAATCGGGCAAGCTAGAAAGGAAAAAAAGACGCTACTGTCTCTCGTAAAAGAAAAAGGGATCCTGCCACGTCTCTCGACATGGGTGAGTCATGCAAAAAATATGCCGTTTGAGAGGTTCCTCGAGGAGTTCGTCCGGGAATCAGGATTTCTCACATATGCTATGGCCGAGGCTGAGCGTTTTTCTGTACTCACTGACTTTTTCGATGAGGTCAAAAATATCATCCAATCAAAAAGAGAATACTACCTCGCCGACTTTATCGCACATATAGATTTGATCGAGGCACACGGACTCCTCATAAAAGGTGGACGAAAACAAAAGAGCGGCGTTCGTCTCATGACCGCACACCGATCAAAGGGGCTCGAATTCGAACATGTGTATATCGTCGGAGTGAACGACGGACACTGGGGAGGGAGGAGCAAGAGAAATTTCTTTACCATACCCATCCTCGGCGAGGCAGATACAGGTATCGAGGACGAACGGAGACTTTTCTATGTAGCGCTCACTCGTGCAAAGAAACATGTGACGATCACCTATCATACTGAAAATGACGCTATCCCGGCACAGTTTATCGAGGAGATCGATGCAACACTCATCATAAAAGATGAAAAAACATACACCGATGATGCCCAGTTCTCTTTTACAGTAGATTCAAAACCGGTGCGCACAGTCCTCGATCGTGAACTCATGAAAGAAAAATTCCTCGACCAAGGGCTCTCGGTCACTGCACTCAACAACTATATCGAGTGTTCGTGGAGATATTTCTTTGTGAACCTGATCCGCATCCCACAGGCACAGAGCAAGCACCAGATGTACGGTACCGCGATACACGAAACTCTGCGGATGTATTTCAATCACTATCGTGAGGACAAGGAACCAAGCAAAAAGGAGACAATCGAATTTTTCGAAAATATGCTCCACAAGCAACCACTGTACGAGGATTTTGCCGATACTTTGGAAAAGGGAAAAACATCTCTTGCTGAATACTTTGATCAGTACAAAGGGACGTGGCCACGGAACCTATTTACAGAATACTCTGTAGAATGTCATATCGATGTCGCGGGTGAAGAGGTACTCCTAAAAGGAAATCTAGACAAAGTCGAGCTCATCGAAGGGAAAAAGGTAAATGTAGTCGACTATAAAACAGGCAAGGGGAGTCGCAATAAAGAAAACTATGACCGACAGCTTCATTTTTACAAACTCCTCCTCACGCTCGCAGGGGACTATGATATGGTGTCCGGTGAACTCGATTTTATCGAAGAGAAAAAGCGCAAAAAGATAGCTGTAGAAAGTATAGATGAAATACGAGCGACTACAGTCGAGGTAGCTACAGAAATACTCTCAGGAAAATTGAAACCTGGGTGTGGTGACTGTGAATTTTGTGAACTCGCAAAACTACTGTAGGAGAAGGTCTATAACGAGTGAGAGTACTTCGTAAGGGAATGCGCCACGGATGATGATCTTTGTACTGTCATTTGGGATAGTGATGAGATCATCGAGACCTGCCTGTGAGACGATATTTTTAAGTGCACTGATCTGGTCGGCAGTAGGTCGTTCTTGGAGGATCATGATACTCGTAGGTGTAGCTGGGCGGCCTTTGCTGATGGCTACTCCATCGTCGTATTCTGACTGGACTTTTTCCTGAGTAGCTTTGGTATCGAGGCAGGTAGTGAACTTTGTCATATCGAGGCTCTGCTCGCGTGCGATGTCGAGGAGCTTGCTTGGTTCGAGTTTGTTGTTTGACTGAGTGGTTTCGTATATACGGTCGATATATTTCCAGAACGCTGCAGAACCGCCACCTACCTGTGCTGCACACTCACTCGCAATCGCTTCGTTCCATGCGCGAGGGTGAAGACCTGTGATAGGGAGATGTCGGTAGACCCATGCTACCTTGCCATCTTTTCCATATTTGCCGATTACCCGGTGCATGGTCGAATGGAAGACTTTGCAAAACGGACATTCGGTATCAGAGTACTCTACGATCACGATAGGAGCGTTTGGATTACCCAAGATGTGGTCCTTTTCAGAGATCGGGAGCATGGTGACATTGTTTGTATTGGTTGCAGCCTTTGGAGCTGTGTGTCGTGGACCACTAGTATAAATGACTGATATAGCAATGAGTGCTCCGGCTACGATGATTGCGACTGGGATATTGAGAACTGATTTTGGTGTGTGTGATTCCATATGTGGTAAGATTATAACATATATGGAATTACTCCTCGGTTTCATCCAAGGTTTGACCGAATTTATCCCCGTCTCGTCAAGCGGGCACCTCATCCTGTTCCGTGAACTGTTTGGTATCCATGGAAATGACCTTGCCTTTGACGCAGTGTTGCAGTTTGCAACCATCCTCGCTGTACTGGTTTATTTTTGGAAAGATCTCTGGGCACTTTTGTTTGATTGGAAAAAGCTAAAGATCATCATTCTAGCCACTATCCCTGCGGTCATTGTAGGACTTTTACTCGAATCCTATATGGAAACTGTTTTCAGAAATGTAACCCTCCTTGCCGCCACTTTTATCCTCGGTAGTATCATTATGCTTGTTGCCGAGAAGTATGCACAGCAAAACAAAGAATTAAATATTAAGAATGGCTTTGTTATCGGTTTGTTCCAGTGCCTCGCTCTAGTTCCTGGCATGTCACGTTCTGGTATGACGATATCTGGAGGATTGTTTACTGGGTTAAATAGAGAACAAGCTACACGATTTTCTTTTCTTTTATCGTTTCCCATCATCCTAGGTTCTGGACTCAAAAAACTACTCGATTTACCAGAGATTCACAGCGAGCTCGTATGGGCATCCGCCGTGGCTTTCGTAGTTGGTCTAGCATCTATTCACTTTTTGATCACTTTCTTGCGAAATCATACTCTAAAAACCTTTGCGTACTATCGTATTGTCCTTGCAATCGTGATATTGGTGTGGTCTGTGGTGTAAATTAGAACGGCATCGATAGGGTCATAGCAGCATCGCTCTCTTTTTCCCAGTCTTTTGTGTCTATCTTTATATCTCGAATAGTTCCTAGATCAGGGTATTTTAGCTTGCCGTTTTTCATAGCATAGTCGTATACTTCTTTGGTGATCTTTACGTCCTCCAAACAGTATTTTATGATCTTGTCGATCTCACCATTTCTCCACCAGACGATGGCATCGAGACCGTGACCCGCTTTGTTTCTCCCCAGAGTCGCCTCGGCGATATGATCGAGTTTGATACGGCGGCCGAGTGACTTTTTGATCTCTACAAGCAGGTCCAGGCTCTTTATCTTTGTGAGATCTCCAGCATAGTATTTGTTTAAAAGGGGAATATCAAAATGATCACCGTTGAAGGTGACGAGCATATCAGCCTTTTCGAGGACTGGCCACAGTTTTGGAAAATCTTCTTGTAAAAAGCTCTGGTAGGTATCAGTCTCTGAGTCGTAGGTACAGACAACAGAAATGTCTAAATCAACTGGGTCATTTGAGGCCACTTCTTCAAAAGTATTTTTAGTTTCTATATCAAAAAAGACTTTACGCATGGAGGTCGCGGATTTCGTACTTGCCTGTCTTTCTCTCTTCCTCACCGATCACGATGAGCTGTGGGACACCCAGCTTTACCCCAGTCTTTATCTGGTCACCGATTTTCTTTAGAGAATAGTCGATCACTACTTTTTTATCCTTTTCGCGAAGTTCTTTTGCTATATCCTGGGCATAGCCAAAGCTGTTTTCATCGAGGACTGCGATATATATGTCGCCAGAAGATGCAGCTTTTGGCAGTAGGTTGTACGTCTCGAGGACATCACGCATAGTCACGTCACCCATACCAAAACCAAATGCAGCTACTTTGTCATTGCCAAAAAGGGAAAGGAGCTCGTCATAGCGACCTCCACCAAAGAGCGATCGTCTGTTTTCAGGATGCTTGTCGAATACTTCAAAGACTACACCAGTATAGTAGTCGAACCCTCGCATGAGAGATGAGTCAAAACGGACATTTGTGATACCGAGTGCCTCGAGACCTGCGAGAGTTTTTTGGACTGCTTCACTCGGGCGTATATTTTCGAGCATTGCCTCGACATTTTGATCAGTGAGCTCTGCAGCTGCAGCTGCAAATGCCTCGCGAGACATTTTGTCTTTTTTGTCGATCAATTTGCATAGTGCATGAGAAAAATCCTTCATGAGGGTTCGGTCATTCACCCGGATCTCAAAATCATTGCTCTTCATGCCGAATTCGTGGAGGATGTCTGAGGCGAGCGCGATGACCTCTACCTCGGCCTGTGCACTCTGCACACCAAATATATCGACATTGAGCTGCCAGTGTTCGCGTAGACGTCCACGCTGGGGTTTCTCGTATCTAAATAGGTTAGGAATAGAGAACCAACGGAGTGGAAACGCCAGTTCACGACGCTTGTGAGCGACCATACGAGCGACCGTTGGGGTCATCTCTGGGCGGATGGTCACCTCACGCTCTCCACGATCGATAAAGGTATACGTCTGCTCATTTACGATCTCTTCACCACTCTTTGCACGGTATAGCTCTGCTGGTTCGAGGACAGAGGCAGAGTACTCCTGGTATCCGTACTGCTCCACTACTTTTTTCCAAACAGAAAAAATATAGTTCTGTATTGCCATGTCCTCTGGGTAAAAGTCCCGGACGCCTTTGTAAGGTTCTGTTGGAAGTTTTTCTGACATACATGTATAGTATCAAATATGGTCACAGTTTACAAAAACCTAGGCGAAACCCCACTACAATGCCTCGAGCGATACCGCAATGATGCGGGTATTGAGGCTGGTGTCCCTATGACCTATGCCGGGCGGCTCGACCCTATGGCTGAAGGAGATATGATCATCCTCGTCGGTGAAGAATGCAAAGGGAAAGACAAGTTTTTGCCCATGAACAAAGAGTACGAAGTCGAGTTTCTTTTAGGAATAGAAACTGATACCTATGATCTATTGGGTATTTTTCAAAAAGAAAGTGAGATTTCTGATATTCAAATCATGAAAGGAAAATTTACCCAACCATACCCACCTTTTTCATCAAAGACATTTTCAGGAGGAAAAGCCGAGACAAAAGAAGTAGAGATATTTGATTGTCGGATTCTCGACAAAAGAATCATTTCAAAAGAAGAATTGCATACTCAGATCAAAACCAGAATCGCTCTCGTAAAAGGAGAATTTCGACAAAAAGAAATCTTGGCAGCATGGGAGGCGTATTTTGCTCAGACAAAAAGGGTAGAGTATAGCCTCATCAAGGTCTGGATATTTGCAAGTAGTGGTACCTATATGCGCAGTATTGCTCATAGAAACCATGGCTTGGCATATTCGATAAAAAGAACTAGTATTAGAGTATGAGACGCATCGTCATAAAAGAAGGTCCGCTCGTATTTGTACGAAATGTTTTGGCTATGGAGCTGGTGGCATGCCTCGTGCTTTTTGGACTTTCTTTTCTAGGGAACTATGAGCAGTTGTATCGTAGTTTTGGATTTGCGGAGTTGCTACGCTACGACCTGTTCCTCGTATTTGGATTCTCTGTATTTCAACTGGTCTACATCATCGCTCTCTTTTTACAATGGTATTTCAAGTACTATGAGATTCGTGAAAAAGAGATCGTGCGCCGCACTGGCTTTTTCTTTCGCAAGCAAAAATCAGTAGCACTCTCACAGCTCGCATCCGTCGAGACCACGCACTCACCGTTCAACCGTATGATGCACCATGCGACGATCGTCCTCGATCACAACAACGGCCGCACCACAAAGATCGAAAATGTGGCTGACTATGAGGAGAGCGTGCTCGTGATCAAACAAGCAATGCAGAATGGAGGCAACCGTACCCAGAATTATTCACTCGACGAACTCATTCGGCAGGGTGAAGGCAAATATATAGAATTCAAACAGACGCTCCGCTGGGATGCGAGAAACAAACAGATACACAAAGACCTCGAGCGAGCGGTGGCAAAAACTATCGTTGGCTTTTTGAATGCAAATGGAGGCACACTCCTCATTGGAGTCACAGATACTGGAAAGGCGGTAGGGCTCGAAGACGACTACAATACATTGCCAAAGAAAAATCAGGATGGATTTGAAAACCATTTGACGCTCGTGATAAAGACGATGATCGGTATGAAATTCCGTGGATATATCAGTGTACGATTTGAAAAGATGGCGGGAAAAGATGTCTGTATCGTCGATGTCGAGCCAAGTCACAAACCGGCGTATCTCATCAATGAAAACAGGGAAGAGTTTTTTGTGCGGGCGGGGAATTCGACACAACCGTATACTATGAGTGAAGCGGAGGAGTATATAAAGACTCGGTGGGGGTAGTTGACGATCCATGGATTCGGTAATATAGTATTGAAAACGAGTGGATTTGGTTGTTCGGCAATCCGCCGAGCAGGAATATCCACACACAGCACATTGTCGCCATGTTCTACTTCGTTGTCGGCATCATCCTTGGGTACCTGCTCCACATGTACTTTGCTTGGCTTGACCGGGAAATGGGCGAGGTAATGTCGGAGATCGACTACAAACTCTCTGGGCAGTGATCCACCCGGCGCCGATTACGGCGCCGGGTTTCTGAGTGTATTTGATCGAGTATTGGTTGACATGCACCAAAAATATAGTAGATTCCAATTGTATGAATGCAAAGTTCTTCTCTTCCGCCAATGTTGCTACTTTGGTGATGGACGTCAACCAACATATCCAGGAGGCAGGGATTGCCCCGGGACTCATCACTGACTTGAGGGTCAGTATCAAGCCCACGCTGGGCGACTCCGATGAGATTGAAATTCTCCTTATGAGTGATCAACCTAACCCCAGTACAGGGGTCAGACCCCAGTTTGAAATCATCCACGGAACGCCAGAAACGTTCCCGAAGAGATTTGAGAGGTTTGCTCGGGGAACGCGTAGCAGGGGTAAAACCTTTTGGCACACGGCTCATTGTGCCGGTGTGCGTTCAGATGGGGTGTGGACCCATTTGTACGCGGTCATTACTCACGACGGGAACTGATCTTGTTCGTAGATAAACTGAAAGCCGTCGGTGCATCCGACGGCTTTTCTCTCGGTTAAAAAGTCATTTGACAAGATTGGTGTTTGGGTGGTATAATATAAATTGAACGTTGGCTTATTTATTTTATTTCTGGGTATGCGGATGCATGCTTGTATGAGATAACTTGAGTTAACAAAGTAGAAAGAAAAGTCTGTGAGAATTGATAGAGTACTTATTCATCCGGTGTTTCAAAACAAATTGAACGCAAAAGTCCAGGGTGAGTTGAATGAATACCCCGCGGTATTGGCAGAACGCTGTGTCTTTGGCATCAAGGGCCTGCACTTCCAAGTTTTGTTACATCAAAGTGTCAGGGATAATGACTTCTGGCATACGAAGGTTCGTCAGACCAAAGGGGTGAACATTCGGATTGATAGCGTGCCTTTAGGATGGTACCCCGAATTGCGGATACCTCTTTTGGATTCAAATAAGCGACAAGTTGTCCTGATTGACTCTTCAATTCGCAGTCGAATGCCTGAAAACGATGATCCGGAAAAGATCATAATTATTGAGGTAGACGAGCGTCGTCAGGCAGAGCAATGGATCGCAGTCCGTACCTGGATCCTGGCTCAGGTGAACCAGCTCATTCCGTAAAGTTGTTCAGTGGTGCGAAAGGGCCGTCGATTACATCGACGGCCCTAACTTTTTATATTTATCCTTTTCTATTTGCCTTTGCTCGTTCTGTTTCTGTAAGAAGTTTCTTTCGAAGTCGTACGTTGATCGGAGTTACTTCGAGGTATTCATCTTCTCGCATAGTTTCGAGACCTTTTTCAATATCCATTTTCCACGCAGGGATGAGCATTATATGCTCGTCGTTTCCAGATGATCGCATGTTAGTCAGCGCTTTTCCTTTACATGGGTTTACATCCATATCCTCACCCTTTGAGGTGTCTCCTACGACCATTCCTGCGTATACATCAGTTCCTGGCTCGATATAGAGTCGTCCTCGATCCTGGAGGTTCCAGAGGGCAAAGGCGAGGGCTTTTCCAGCTACCATCGATGACATCGATCCAGTCTGGTGTTTTTCGATAGCTCCTGCATATGGTTTAAAGTCGATAAAGCGTGAAGCGAGGATTCCTTCTCCTTTTGTGTCGATCACGAATGCACCGCGGTATCCGAGGAGCCCTCGAGTAGGGATTTCAAAAAGCATACGTACCTGACCTTCTTTGGTCTTCATATCGGTCATGATTGCTTTTCGCTTGCCGAGTTTTTCGATGATAGCACCAGAAAATTCTTCTGGGATATCGATCGTGAGCTCTTCGAATGGCTCTGATTTTACTCCATCAATGTCTTTTATGATTACCTGAGGCTGTGATACCTGTAGCTCATATCCTTCACGTCGCATATTTTCGAGGAGTACTGCGATGTGGAGTTCTCCACGACCGTAGACTTTGTAGAAATCAGCATTTGAAAAATCTACCTTGAGACCGACGTTGATCTCGAGTTCTTTTTCCAATCGTTCACGGATCTGTCGTCCGGTGACGAATTTTCCTTCACGTCCTGCAAATGGTGAGTTGTTTACGAGGAAACCGAGGGAGATCGTAGGTTCATCGATCTTGATCGCTGCGAGCGCTGCGGTCTCTGTATTGTCGACGATAGTCTCTCCGATAAAGATTTCAGGGAAACCGGCAACCATTACAATGTCTCCAGCTGCTGCTTCTTTTGTTTCAACACGCTTTTTTCCTTCGTATGTAAATAGTTTGGTGATTTTTCCTGGAACAGTTTTTCCATCGATAGTTTTAAGGTATAGAGACTGGCCATCCTTTATCACTCCATCGTAAATACGGCATGCAGCGAGACGTCCGAGGAAGTTGTCGTAGCCGAGGTTGAACGCCTGAGCCTTGAGAGGAAGATTTGCTTGCTCTGGAGTGTTTGCTGGCTTTACGTGTGCCAAAATACAATCGAGGAGCGGAGTGAGGTCTTTTGAGTCATCAGTGAGATTCATCTTTGCGATACCTTGTCGTCCAATTGCGTAAACCGTAGGGAAGTCGATCTGTGAGTCGTTTGCACCGAGCTCGAGGAAGAGTTCGAGTACCATCTCATGCGCTGCCGCTGGATTTGCTGCAGGTTTGTCGATCTTGTTGATGATGACGATAGGCTTTAGTCCGAGCTCGAGAGATTTTTTTAGTACGAAACGAGTCTGTGGCATAGGGCCTTCCTGAGCATCCACGACGAGGAGCACGGTGTCGATCGATCGAAGAACTCGTTCTACTTCAGAACCAAAGTCGGCGTGTCCTGGAGTGTCGACGATGTTGATCTTTGTACCTTTGTACTGAACAGAGGTGTTTTTTGCGTAAATGGTAATACCGCGCTCTTGTTCGAGAGCGTTTGAGTCCATTGTTCCGTCGTCACCGTGACCACACTGGGTCATGATTGCGTCAGTAAGGGTTGTTTTGCCGTGGTCCACGTGTGCGATAATCGCTATGTTTCGTATTTCCATGTGTTTTTTCTATAAATAAAAGAGAAACCCCGAACTGAGGTTTGTAGGACAATTTAATCAAATTTAGGAGGGAATGTCAATCACTTTGACATTAGGTTTAATATAAAGTATTATTTTATACCGGTTCTGCTCATTGATGAGCTACAGCGTTTAAAATCTCAACCCCAAAAATTCGTGACTCGAATTGCGCTTCGCATCCCTACTCGCAGGTTCAATCGTCAACCCCAACCCAAACCCCAACCCCGCAGGACTCCTGTCG
>CAZNYP010000003.1:0-18470 GCA_964577365.1 uncultured Candidatus Saccharibacteria bacterium | reverse complement strand
CGGGAATCGGTTGGAGCTGTGCCGCTATGTAAGTGCGGCGATCTTCTGAACTGCAGGGTGAGTCCTGGAGTTGATGTGTTTGACGATCTCGCCAATACTCGGAGAATCCCAACGAAGGCAAAGTCCGGCGATGGACAGGATGGTATCACTGGGAGAGCCGATATCCACAGTGATGTACTGGTTGCTCGGGCACCCGACTTCCAGTAGGTCAAATGCCGGGACGGTCATCGTGTTATAGATGTTCATCCTTTCGGGGAACCACTTGTCATCGGACCGCTTCCTGCGCTCTAGATTTCGCTTGAGACGCTCGGGAGTAGATCTCAGATGAATGGCATTGTAGTCGATTTCTGAATCCACGATCCACTCGGCTTGTTGCTCGGTGCGGGGTGTACCGACCACGAGAATCCGAGTGAATCCTCTTCGGCGAGCCATCCTGATATGTTTGGCGATCGCTTGCATGGTTTCCAGGTCCGGCATCAATGCGGCCGGCCCGACTTTTCGTTCGCAAAGTGCGAATACTTTCCCAAGCTGCGTCTTGCGACGCTTCTCGTAACCGATGACACTGCTCGTGTCCAGCATCAGTGTGCCAAACGGAGCAAGTAACATTGTTGCGATTCCTGTCAACGTGGTCTTTCCACCACAGCAGGGGCCGCACACAAAGGTTAGTTCGATGCCTTCGCAGGCATGACGGAGTAGTTGCGGAATATCTTTCGACATCTGCGTATTTCAGAGTTGAAGGTTGTGTTTAGGACCTGTGTCCGATTGTGAATGTACCACGTATATAGATATTCGACAAGTGGTTATAACTTGTGGACAACTGTCGAGAATTTTAGAAAGATTTTATTATTTTTTTATAAATATTTTATCTCCCAGTTTATATACTGTCTCTATGCCCGACATAGACACCCTGATCCATCACGCATACATCACCCGTGCTTCGGATATTCATATAGATCCGCATGAACACGATGTGCATGTACGCTATCGGATCGATGGGGTGATGTGTCCGGCTACTACATATTCACTCGATCGTCATCACGAGCTCATCGCCCGAATAAAAATCCTCGCAGGGATGCGAGTGGACGAACATTTCAAACCACAAGACGGCAGGTGGGCAACAGATACGGTGGATGTACGTGCATCGGTGCTACCGACTATATATGGGCAGAACTCTGTCCTACGACTTCTCCGCAAAAAAGAAAAGACGCTGGACTCTTCTACTCTGGAAGAATCAGATATTAGAAAGATTGTTGATCGCGATAGGGGACTCATCCTCGTCTCGGGTCCGACAGGATCAGGAAAGACGACGACACTCTATACATTACTTTCTCAATTCGTCGCGCAACAAAAAGTGATCGTGACCATCGAAGACCCGGTCGAGTACACACTACCCGGTGTGCGTCAGATACAGATCCGACATGGACATATCACGTTTGCAAGCGGTTTGCGTGCCATCTTGCGCCAGGATCCGGATGTCATTATGATCGGCGAAATTCGCGATACAGAGACGGCCCAGGTGGCGGTAAATGCAGCACTCACCGGACACATCGTCCTCTCTACCATTCACACCGAGTCTGCCGACGCCGTCTACCATCGTCTCATCGATATGGGTATCGCAGACTATCAGCTCCGAGCGGTGATGCTCATCGCTCTCGCACAACGACTCGTACGGCGACGTGTCGGTGAAAATTATGAAGGTCGCACCGCTATTTATGAATTAAAAATAAAAGATGAACCATATATCACGCTTACAGAAAAAATGCGCACACTTGTACAGTCTGGCGAAACAGATTGGGCAGAAGCCGAACGCGTACTTGGCCGAAACAGCTTTTTATGACCGATTGGGATACTTGCTCTCGGCGCATATCACGCTTGCTCAGGCACTTCGCATCATGCGCGCAGATATTTTACCTGAGTTTGAAAATGGAAAAAGCTTCTCGCAGATCCTGAGCGAACGAAAAATCAATCAGCACATCGTCTCACGTATTGCCCAAGGAGAAAAAACAGGGAGTATGAGTCAGGCATGCGAAGACATAGCCCAGACTCTCTATTCTGCAAAAGAACTCCGTGCAAAGATTCTCACCTCACTCATGTACCCGTGCATCCTCCTCCTCGCTACATCTGGTATCGTGCTGTTTTTGGTCATGTATATTTTTCCCAAAATGATGCCATTGTTTACAGGGATGAAGATGACACTACCACTCACAACTCGGTCTGTGATATTTGTGAGCAATACACTCGGAGATTATTGGTGGGTGATGATATCTATTATTGTTTTGATTTTCTCTATGGTCTGGATATGGAGAAAAAAGTTGGAAAAGTATTTGCTATACATTCCTCTCATTAGAGACTGGTACCTCTATCAAAAAGTAACCACACATTTTTCTCGCTTTGCTTCGTATATGGAGTCGGGGATAGGGCTCGATGTTGCCTGCTATGAATGCGCTACGATGGAATCGTCTATTGTTTTCAAAAAGAAACTACTCGACGCATCGATCCTCGTGGCCAAAGGCCTTACATTTTCAGAATGCATTGCCCGGATGTACCCGAGCGAAGTCATCGACATGGTCATGATCGGTGAGTCTTCGGGAAAACTCGCCCTCGTCTCGAAAAAGATAGAAGAGATATACCGAGAAAAATTCTCAATACTTACCAAACGGATCACGACGATGATCGAGCCACTCTCGATGCTCGTCATGGGAGGACTGGTCGGCTTTATCTCTTTCTCGATGATTACTCCGCTTTATTCTATTACCCAGCATGTATAAAGGATTCTCTGTACTCGAAGCAGTGATCGCGCTCACTATCACGACTTTGCTCCTGTCGGTAGCTTTTTCGTATTCCGAAGCTTCGCGCATGATCATCCAGAGAATCAAAAACAATCCACTCCCTACGATCAACAAACTGGTCTTGGACAAAAGTAGAGAGGGGGATGATGTGTGCTTTTTGGATAGTCGCCACAGTGTGGCCTCGTCGAGTTTTGTCAGGCTGTCTGGGGTGACCTCAGCACTACAGAGAGGTGGATATACATTTGTTACCTCAGATACGACGACACCAAGTGATCCGGATCTGTATATTTTAAAAGACGGAGCCGTAGAAGCGGCACTCACGACTGGTCCTGGGCTGCGTGACATCGCTATCGTGCGCAATACTGCGTATGTCGCAAATACGAGCGTGAACTCGCAGATACAGAAAATAGATCTTACAAATATATTTGTTCCATATACGAGTGGGGCGTACAAGTTCGCGAGTACCGGGAACGCAGTCTATTTTCATGATGATCGGGTATACATTGGTGCAGAAAAAGCCTATGGTCCAGAGCTCGCTGTTTTAAATAGACATCTCACCCCACTTTCTTTTTATGAAACTGATTCGCAGATAAATGATATATACAAAGAAAATACATTATATATAGCTGCCTCAAATGTAAATCAATTGCACATGATCGCTACTACCACTTCGTATTTTTCACCCTCTGGCTGGGAGACGCAGGAGGGGAAGGTCGTACGTGACAGATATTTTGGTCGTACGGTAGGGGGGTTCAATAGCAAAGCAAATCACGAGCTATTCCTACTCGGCTCCACATCGGTCGATATTGGATCTGGAGTATACGGACTGGTATCCAGTGGAGACCTACTCTTTGTAGCTGCAAAAGATCTGCAGGTCTGGAAAAAACCTTTTACACATCTATACAATATTTCACTTCCAGATACTCCTGTGTCACTCGCATGTGACAAAAATACGCTCATCGTCGGCCTGCGTAGTGGGGTACAAAGTATTCATTTTTCATATGCTCATTGAACTCACTATGTACATTGCATTACTTGGAATATTTGTGGGATTCGTCGTCCCCACCGTTTTTGATATGCAAAAGCAAGGCATGCTCGATATAGACAATGTCATATATGAATACAAAAAATAAAGGATTTATCGCATTTAGCATGCTCATATGGTGCATCGTCATCATAAGCACGATGATCTCGCTTCATTCTGCGTGGACCACCGCCCTCATATATAAAGACTTTTATGATAGAGAACGTATCACACTCGCAAACTTGTCTCTCGAGTGCATCGAGCGCGCACATGACCTATACATTTCAGGAATTGGTGAGGAAAGTTTTCAATATTCCAGTCATGTGGGAACCTGTTGGGGAAAGACTGGGGAAATACTCGAGGCAACGACGACAAATAGCCATTTTTGGTATGCTACGAGTACAAAAATTTAGAAAGTTGTTATTCTTTTTTTATCAAAAATTTATCACTCATTTTCTATACTGAATGCATTATTAATTAAAATAAAAATAATGTATAAAAAAGACAAAGGATTCACATTACTCGAAGTGCTTATCGTCATCGGCATCATTGCTGTACTGTCTGCGGCAGTACTGGTTGCGGTAAACCCTACTCGTCAGTTCAAAATCGCTCGTGACTCACAGCGTGTGGCAAACGTGAGTGCTATCGCAAATGCAATAGCTCAAAATATGTCGGAACATCAGGGGAATTTTGATTGTGATGTGGTGATAGAAGCTCTACCAAAAAACATTAGTACCGCCCAGGCTGATATCGGCCCGTGCCTCGTGCCAGACTATATATCTGCATTGCCATTTGACCCAGGTATAGAGACTGCACACTATACTCCAGGCGACTATGAGACTGGATATAGCATCAGCCTCAATGCTGCAAACCGCATTGTAGTCTCTGCACAGGGCGAGCTCCAGGGGGAGATCCAGGCAGTGCGGTAGTCTGGTATAATGTGTGCATGAAATTTTTCTGGATCATACTGGTACTCTTTGTACCGTGCATTTCATCTGCTGATACTGAAAAGAACTACAAAGCTCGGGTGACCGAAGTGATTTCGGAAAGTATTCGTACCGTACCAGGTCTCGGTGAGAGTCCTACGCAGACGATACGGGTAGAATTCCTGAGTGGCGATCTTTCTGGTAAAAGTATCGAAATAGAAAATGATTATGTACAGCTCAAAAAAGGCGATAAGGCATATATACTAAAGGTGACTCGTAGCGAGGATGGCAGAGATATATTTACTTTGCGTGATCCATATCGACTCGACACTGTACTGTATCTGTCTATCGCTTTTTTGGTGCTCGTAGTTATCTTTGGTGGTATGCAGGGTGTGCGTGGGCTCCTCAGTCTCGCGGGTAGTCTCATCCTCATCTCGTATGTATTGCTACCGGGAATACTAAATGGTTTGTCGCCAATATGGCTCACAGTCGGAGTATCGTCACTCATCATCATACTCGGTTCGTATATCACGCATGGGTTCAATCGCACGACCTCCGCGGCCGTGATCGGCATGATCATGACTGTCCTCGTGACCGGACTACTTGCGCATATCGTAGTGCATACAGCAAATCTAACCGGGTTTGAAAGTGATGAAGCAATATATCTCAATATCAGTACCGAGGGTCGTATCGATTTTCTTGGGCTCCTTTTGGGTGGAATCATGATCGGACTACTTGGTGTGCTCTATGATGTTGCGATCGGTCAGGCCATATCAGTAGAGGAACTCCTCAATATCGATCCAAAGGTCAGCAAACGATATCTGTATAAACGGGTACTACGAATCGGGCGAGAGCATATCGGCGCACTCATAAATACGCTCGCCATCGCATACGTCGGTGTCTCGCTCCCGCTCCTCTTGTTGTTCTACCAGACCACGATGGATCCACTCGTCGTCATAAACAAAGAAATCTTTTCTGCAGAGCTCGTCCGAACACTTGTAGGATCTATCGGCCTCATTCTCGCTGTTCCTATCACAACACTCATCTCTGTTTTTGTGGTGAGGGCCAGACCGGGTGTGCATACGCACCATCATCACTAGTGATATACTGTAGGGGTGAGTAAATAATTATTTATATGAAAATTTTACATAAAATTGCATTTATTCTCGTCGTTATCGGTGGCCTCAACTGGCTCCTCGTTGGCGTCGGAGTAGGTGATGTGGTCACATATTTGGGTCCGACACTAGCACAGATCGTATATATCCTCGTTGGTATATCTGCTCTTGTTCTTGTCTTCACTCACAAGAAAGACTGCAAGGAGTGTGCATAAGAGTTATGAATATTGAGGCATCTTGGAAAAAGGTCCTCTCAAACGAATCAGAGAAAGCTTATTTCAAAGAGCTTTCTCGATTTGTAAAAGGGGAGTACGTGGCGACGACAGTATATCCCAAACCAAAGGATATATTTCGAGCTTTTGATATGTGTCCATTTGATGATGTACGTGTGGTCATACTCGGTCAGGATCCGTACCATGGAGAGGGACAGGCAAATGGTCTTTCTTTTGCGGTAAAGAGTGGTATGCGTCTCCCTCCCTCACTACAAAATATTTTTAAAGAAATAAAATCAGACCTCGGCTATGATCCTGTGCCAGACGGAGATCTCACTCGCTGGGCCAAACAAGGAGTGCTACTTTTAAATGCAGTGCTCACTGTACGAGCAAATAGTCCTGCATCACACCAGAAAAAAGGCTGGGAAGAATTCACGACGAGGGCTATCCAAGAGCTCTCAGACAGACGAGAGGGTCTCGTATTTATTCTCTGGGGTAACTATGCGAGGGAAAAAGGCAGGATCATCGACAGGGGCAAGCATCTCGTCATCGAGTCGGCACACCCCTCACCATTTTCTGCCTACAATGGATTTTTTGGCTCAAAACCTTTTAGCAAAGCCAATGCATATCTCAAAAAGGCAATAGACTGGTCATGATACAATATGTTCATGCTCGAAGAAAAAACAATTGCGCCAGATTTTACGTTAGTAGATGAAAACAATACTCCGCACAGCCTCTCCGACTATATCGGAGATCATGTGCTCCTTTATTTTTACCCAAAAGACGACACGCCAGGATGTACAAAAGAAGCCTGCGCCATCCGCGATAGATATGACGAGTTTGAGAAAAAGGGGATAAAGGTACTCGGTGTATCAGCTGACTCGCCAGAAAGTCATAAAAAGTTCAAAGCAAAATACGAACTCCCATTTACCCTCCTCTCTGACAAGAAAAAAGAAGTGATTGCTATGTATGGTGGCACAAAACGTGTCTCATACCTTATCGATCCGATGGGCTTTATTGCCAAAACATATCCAAAAGTAGATCCAGCGACTCACGCAGAGACTATCCTAAAAGATCTCTAGTCAAATATTTTTATGAGGTAACTGTCGATGGTGCGCTGGTCTGCGTCATAAAAGTTCTTGCCGTCACGGTGAAGTCTTTTTGCAAGCGATACACCGACAAATCTCCAGTGCCATGGTTCAAATATATAGTATGCATTTCCTTTTGGATATGAGAGGACAAAACCGTAGAGATGAGCGTGTTCCTGGAGCCATTTGTATGCAGGTTCCAGGTCTATACGATCAAAGTCAGCACCGAGCTTTGGGGTGGTGAGGTCGAGGGTGGTGCCCAGCTGGTGCTCTGAGTATCCCTGATCCGCTGAAAATTTGTTTGCTCCAGTACCATATACTGTGAGATGTCGTGCTTTTACAATGGCCTGAGTGTTGAACGATCGGTACGAAGAGACTACCTTTAGATCGATACCATCCTCTTTTGCTGCATCAAACATGTCGATGAGAAAAGGGAGTGCACTCGCATGGAACTGTTGTGGTGATCGCCCAGCGAGCACATAAGACTCGGGAATGTCCTCGATTTTCTTCGGTACGTAGTGTTCGTTCAAGAAGTATATTTTTGAATACTTTTGCAGTAGTTCTTTGTCGAGTTTTTTCAGCTTTTCGAGATCTCCGACTGCGTCCTCGATATCATCGATCTGATCCTCAAAATCCTCATTGCGATCCTTTTCTTCTTCTAGATTGTTGGCTAGCTCCTCATTATCTTTCCTGAGTTGCTCCACCTGCTCCTCATAGGTGAGGGTGGTCTGTGCGAGAGTGGCTTTTGTCGTTTTGAGCTCGGCATACGTCTTGTATGTATAACGACCTAGTGCTCCGAACCCAATTACCGTGATGAGGACAAACACGATCAATGCATTTTTCATAAAAGTAAGTATACAGCACTTGATTTATATCTCAAAATCTGCTATATTAATACCGGCTCGGGGTTCGTTGTCTTCTCGGATGATTGCCCGGCTTTCATCCTCCCTCGGTACACAAGCTCTTTAGTTTGTGTGCCACCCCTGTTCTTTTGTTTCTTTCGCGAGTCGTCCATTTATGGACGACTCTTTCGTTTTTATATTATTTTCCCCTTACGAGTTTGTTTTTTCCGTTTGAAAGGTATTTCTTGGTTATTTTTGAAATGTTTTCTTCCATAACATCGTCGAATGTTAGATCTAGTTCATCGATTGTTAAATTTAAATACCAAAGCAGATCTCCAAGTTCTTCTAAAACAACTTTCTTATCCAGTGGGCTAAGATTTTTCTTTGTCTTTTTTATAATGTTTAAAATTTTTGCTGACTCGGTCACTAGTCCAATAGTTGCGTAGTCGAGTCGCGCGCTAGCATCACCTGTATGGAAATCGTTGTAAGTTGCGTAATCAGTGGTTAATGCCTTTTTGCTGTATTGCTTCATGTTCATGAGGTAAAGTATGCGTCACTCCATACATAATAGCAATACCTAGTAGCGCAGCGATGAGGAAGGGGAGAAATGTGCCACTCTTTTTTATAGACACATATATACTCGGCAAGAGGTCGCGGAAAATGATGTAGAGAAAACCTCCAGCAGCAAAGGCGAGGAGTGGTCCTTCGAACTCTTCGATATGAGTAAAAAATAGTGAGGCAAAAATACCGATAAATATAGAGCCTGATACAATAAAGTTTCTCACGAGTGCCTCGCGCACACCGTATCCTGCTTCACGGAGGATAAAATATTCGGCTATTTCCTGCACCATTTCATGAAAGAGGATGGCAACTGTCGTACCAAGTCCCACGATAGGTCCTGCAAGATATGCGGGAACGAGGATGATACCATCACCGATATTGTGCGCCGCATCACCGAGGAGGATACGTCGTGCATCGATTCGCGAGTGAGTATGATCATGCGCTGCATCATGGTGATGGTGTGCATGAGGGATGATGTGACTCACGAGCTCGAGAAATGCCGCACCAACGATCGTGCTCACCACGACGACGAGGAGACTGGTCCCATGCTCGATAGTCTCAGAAAAGAGGGAATAGGTGATCACGATAAATACTCCAGCAGAAAAAGCGATCAGAACCTTTGTGTGTTTCTGAAAGAATTTTGATGTGTGCTCACGAGCAAGGAGTACACCGACAAGAGATGCGAGCATCACTGCAAATCCGCTCAAGATAATATATGTTGTCATAAATGTAGCATACACTACCTCGATTCTAAATGCAAATGATTTGCATTTGACTACTGGGGAAACTCATCGAGGAGCTCGCCGGAATAGTAGAAACTATAAGCAACACGACCAAAGCTGTACCTCTTGCCATTTATCGTGAGCTCGGCACCACCAGTTTTTGGATCGGGATTTGGTTTTGAATTTCTAAAGCCAATGTTATACAGGGTTGCGAGAATCTCTGGGCGATTTGAAATATCGACTCCTTCTCGATTCCACTGCGCGATCACTTGTTTGTTAAAGAGTGCTGCATAGAGATATGCATAGTAGTGATCACGATAGTGGGTGATGCGCTTGAATCGTTCGTCATCAACATTTTTAGTCTTAAAATCAAGGAGGTGTTCGTATTCGGCACCGAGATAGTATGGTGAGGTCGTGTCTTTCAGGTTCTTCTCGATTGCTTTTGCCGTCTCTTCTTTTATACCGAGCACGCCCCATGAAAACTGGCTCATGCTGGCGAGGACTTTGAGCGGCGAGATGGCTTTTTTGAAAAATGGTCGGTCTGAGTGAAAAAGTCGCATCTGTTCAGCAACGAGCTGGGCGACGAGTACGCGACTCTTTATCCCGGTCTGTAGCTCTACTTTTTTGATAACCTCTACATCTTTTACGACAGATGCTTTGAAAAACTCCCACTCTTCGGTACCTGCAAATATAAATAGGTCTTCATTGTCGACGACATCAGCGAGGAGTTCGAACTCACGTTTGCTCATCGTACCGCTCTCTGCTGCACACTCATTTCGATCTAGATTCTCAATGGCGACATTGAGGTTGTGCTGAGCAAGTTCGGCCTTTTCATTGAGCGCGAGGTTAAATATACGGAGAAATGTTCCCGGGTAGTCTTTTTTCAAACGTTTGAGGTTGCAGTAGTTTTTTTGTGTAAAAAAAGTATTTGATGTGAGTACGGAGCCATTTGTGCCTCCATTTTCTTTCCAAAACTCATCTGCCTGTCTGTCGACGATGCCCGATGTATCGGTGAGATGTAGATTTACCGCCACAAATGCCGCGATGAGTGCGAGTCCGATGAGTGCAAAGACTACGGTAAAACCAATCACAAACGGTTTTGCGATTTTGTGGATCGTGTCTTTGAGACTCGGTTCAACTGCAGGTTTTGCCTGCGCACGTTCCTCGATCGTCACCGTGCGGAGGATCGGATCACTCATTGCGGTATGCTAAAATCCCCGCTACTGTTCGTGCGGCCATTTCGGTCAAAGTCTTTTCTCGTTGTGCTGGTTCCTGCAACATAGTCTCGTATATGTATGCATATTCTATCAGTACTGCCGGTTTTTCCAAAGTGTCAGAAGCGCCAAGAGCGATGAGACTCTGGTCCTCGAGGAGGGGGAGGTTAGACTCAGGGACAAAAGAAGTTTTGAGTTCGTCATATATATACTGAGCGATCGCGCGAGAGGTGGTCGAGTTTACATGCTGAGACTCGGGGATAAATACAGTAAAGCCAGAGTGACTCCTGTCACCACTGCCATTGAAATGGATGTGGAGGGCGAGGTCGATATCGTTTTCATTTATCCATTTGTTGATCCCGTAGAGCTGCACCGAAGTTTTCTTGTCGACCTCTGAGTGTGTAGCCATGTCGGGGACAAATTTCTTTTCGCCAGAAGTGAGGCGTTCTTTGCTTTTCATTTGTAGATCACTTTTCCAGGCAATGATTTCATCTTCGTTCTTGGTAAAATAGTCTTGCAAAACCGGATTCCATTTTTCGGTATCTCTCGAAATGATCACTTCGTAGGTGCTGGTCGAGAGCTGTGCGGCTATCTTTTCAGCCACAGTAACTGCTATGTCGCGTTCATATAGATCTTTATATCGTGTTCCGCCTGTTTTTACATCGTGGCCGGGGACGAGGAGGATGCGAAATGGTTCCGGTGCAGGAGTTTCGATGACCGCTTCTACGATTGTGGCTTGTTGGGGGATTTTGTACTGGTCATAGACCATAAATCCGCCGAGGGCGATGAGTAAAATGAGGCCGAGGCTTTTCATGCCTGGATTATAGCAGAAAATCTAAGACTAGCTATTTCGTATACTTTTCCAAAAAGGCGAGTGTCTTTTCCCATGCGTCTTTTGTCGCATCGGGTGCATAGTTCATCCCAGAAGGGTTTGCAAATGCATGTCCGACACCTGGGTACATATATATTTCGTTGGTGATGCCGAGAGTTTTTAGCGACGTTTCAAAGTCATTGACCATAGAAACGGGGATGACCTGGTCCTTGTCACCAAATATTCCGAGCACTGGCCATTTTATCGGAGCGAGGCGTGCAGTCGTAGTCGCCATACCTCCACCATAGTACACGATGGTTGCAGCGAGCTCTTCACCTGACATAGCGAGCTCGAGTGACTGACGTCCACCAAAACACCAGCCGAGACTGGCTATCTTTGTCGCACCTTTTTCTCGGAGATATGTCGCTGCTGCACGCATGTTTGCAGTACCCGTTGCCTGGTTGAACTGTGCGGTGAGGAGACGTGCACCAGTCTGATCCTCAGTGGTACTTGCAAAAAGATCTACTGCGAGGACGAGGTAGCCTTCTTTTGCGAGTTGCTCTGCTGTTTGTTTTATCTCTGGTCGGAGGCCACGGTTTTCATGCACCATAACGACGCCTGGGTATGACCCTTCGGCTTTTGGTCGAGTATAGTATCCTTTTGCGCCAGGAAAATATACGACATCGGTCTCGGTGATGATCTCGACAGGTTTGTTTTTGTCGAGCATGTCAGCGTTCTTGATATCACGGTTTGAATACATGATCGCTGCTGCGGCAAGTATGATGATTGCTATAAATATGGGAAGTCTTTTCATCTATCCAGTATACCAGATAAGGACTAGGAAGTTTGTTATACTATAGTGTATGAAAAATAATATTGTGTATGCACTAGTTTTAGTAGTCGGTTTGATAATCGGGTACAGCTTGAGCAATGTGTCTGGTGGGCACGGGACGGGCATGATGAGTATGCACCTCAATGGTCTCACGGGTGATGATTTTGATAAAGAGTTTATCAGAGAGATGATCGTCCATCATGAAGGTGCGATCGATATGGCGAATGCTGCACTAAAGAATGCAAAGCATGATGAGATAAAAAATCTGGCAAACGCTATCATTGTTTCTCAGGGCAAAGAGATCGAAGATATGAAATCGTGGTATCAAGCATGGTACAAGTAGTCTCATGAAAAGCGTCACGGTCAATGACAAAATGCAGCAGGGGTATACCTACACCCTCTCTGAGCCTATGGGAAAGAATTTTGATCCAGAGTTTGTGCCACAGCTCACGCCAAAAGAAATGCTCGAGCTCGGAGTGTTTGGTGGAAAATACATGAGCGATTGCGGAGATGAATTTCCACAGGATTGGATCATTACCAAGGCCAACTATTTTGGTGTAAAAGCCAGTCAGCCGCTCTCGGTCTGGAGAAAAAAGGGATGGATATACCATGAGGATCCACGCGGGTGGTTTCAGTGGTATTGCCGCTACTACATGGGGCGACGTATCCCCACAGAAGATGCACGGCAGATCAAACGATGGAAAATGATTCGTCGACACTATGCTCAGGTGAAAAAGAATTGCAGAGTAGGAGACATTCACTGCAGACCAAAACAGAGACAAGCACTATTGCACTGGGCGTACGATAGTCGGAAAATCTAGGCTAGTTTTTTACTTAGTGTATAAAATACAAATGCCATCCACACTGACATACACCCGAGGAGTAAGGTGAGTGCAGAGAGTCCATAGGTGAGGATTCCTAGATTGAGAGCGGTGGTGAGTGTCGTCGCAGTGATCCAGAGGTCACGCTGTTTGTCTTCGCGAGGCATCTCTGCATATGTCTTCCCGTCTGTCATCTTTAGTATATGCACTCTGATGATATCTGCTTGGGCCTTGAGGGTGAGCGGGCCGCGTACGTGTTTTCCTGGCATACGTGCATCTACAGGAGTCACTATATTTTCTCGAGCGATGCTCGTGTAGGTGAAAGATATGGCCCCGAGACTCGCGATAATGAGGATGACGCCGATACTTCCTGCGAATATGGCTGATGTGCGAAGTATTTTTTCCATACTAGTTCAACATCCAAATAGAGTAGTTCAGGTATGATGCAAATGAAACCCAAGCGAGATAGGGGAGGAGGAGCCATGCTGCACGTCGTGAGATAGGAGCAAATGCGATGATCGTCAAAAGTATCGAGAGCCAGAGGAATGCGATCTCGACGAGCGCCCACCCTGGTGACTGGAATCCAAAAAATATAATAGACCAGAGTGTATTGAGAATGAGCTGAGCGGTAAAGAGATGCAGTGCCGCCTTCACTTTTTTCTTTTGAGAGTCTTCTTTTTTCCAGACGAGAAAGAGTGCGACACCCATGAGGACAAAGAGGATGGTCCACACTGGGCCAAAGATCCAGTTTGGCGGAGCGAGTTCTGGCCGAACGATCGTGCTGTACCAGCCGGTTACTGATGAAGTGGTAAATACTGAACCGATGAGTCCTGCGAGCTGCGGAATGATGAGAGAGATGACGAGTCTGGTTTTGGTGTTCATGAGTGTATTGTAGCACGGGGTCAAAAAGAGGTACTAGAAATTGTTCTCCCTAAAGAAAATATTTTTTGCCTCTTTGTATTCTGCTTCCGTTTTTCCATCCATCGATCTTTTCATAGTATCGTACTTTTTAGTTAGTTCTGCGTCGGATTTAAAACGGTTAACTTGCTCAAGATATGTTGCAACTCTCGCGTCATCAGTGTGAAGTATATGGAGCTCGCAGCGTATGCCATATTTTTTCTTACTGCGTACGAACCCTTCATTGTTTACAACAGTTCCAGAGTAAAATCTGTCATTACTACTTTCTGTTATTTGTTCTAGGATTTTATGTATATCTTGATCGGAATCTACTTCGACCATCAGATCCATTTCATTTTTTGTACAGATGGGTATAGCGAGAGACCCAATCAAGGTTATTTTAGATTTCGGAATAATATTTTGGACAAGCTCAATATAAAAATCAACCGCTTTGAGAACTTCTTCTGTCGGTTCAATTATTTTGATAATGTCATTAGATTTAGACGATACTTTCTCAGGTTCTTGTTGGTTTTCAGTTTTTCCCATATCAAAATTATATCAAAGTATTGATCTGATAGGTGAGGGTTGGTGTATAAAAAAGAGAAACCGCCGCGACGGGAGATTTCCTGTCGGGCGGGCAATTGTTTATCGGTAAGGGGTACCTTCGTGCAGAGTAACAGTCTCACCATTTGGACCTGTGGCGTTGGCGTACCAAACGTTGCTTCCTACACGTTTCCAGTTTTCCTCCGCCTTAGCAACAGCTCTGCGGCAAGCATCCAGTGACTCAAAGGTTTCTGGGTCGCAATGATCTCGGCTCGTCACGCTGCCACTATGGCATCCCATCGACAAGGTCCACTTTTCCTTCGGTATTTTGTCTTTCATGGGCGAACTTCAATGATGTTTCGAAAATCTGTTTCAAAAGCATATTAGAATATATTTAGATATTTGTCAAATAATCATGTTGATGGGTGATACTTGTCACGCGGTATCTTTTGCGTGTTGATTTTTATATAATCTACAGCATGGAACAAAAGACTGAAACAATTGACACATCTCACCAAGAAGTCAGAGAGTATGATCCGAAATGGGTTGAAATGTTTGAACAGGAAGCCGATAGGATAAAAAGCCTGTTGGGAGACAAAATAACTAGAGTCGAACATATTGGAAGTACGTCCATACAAGGTCTCGCATCTAAATCTATCATTGATATCGCTATTGAAGTCCCAACCTCGGAGGATGCCGAATCATTGATCGAACCTTTGACAACTCTCGGATATATATCGAGTAAGGATGTATCAACTGAGCGCCATTTTCTAAAAAAAGGTATGCCTACTCAGTTTCATCTTTCAGTTTGTTATGGAGACAAAGGGAGCTTTTTGGAGCGACAGATTTTGTTCAGGGATTATATCCGTGAACACGAAGAAGAGCGAGATGCGTACGCCATGCTCAAAAAAGATTTACTACAAAAAGATCCGACTGGAAAGAATGGGTACATTGGAGGCAAGACAGATTTTGTGATGCGTGTTTTGAAAAAGGCAGGATTTGAGAACAAGTGGTTTGATTTGAGTAAATACTAATCTTGTTCGCCTTGATAGGTGAGGTTTGATAGATATTGCGATGTACAAGTAAAGACAACTTTACAGTATGGATTTTGAAATATATAATCACCAACATCCAAATCTATGATAGAACACATCAAAAATGAGGTAAGTAAATACAGAACAGAGATTGGTATGACACAAGAGGATCTTGCATCTAGGGTGAATGTTAGTCGACAAACCATCATTGCTTTGGAAAAAGGAAACTACACACCGTCAATTTTACTAGCTCTAAAAATCGCTGGTTTCTTTAAGATGCCTGTCGAGAAAATATTTAAAATATCATATGAAAAATAATCTCAAAGAAACCATCGTTACCGTAGCGTTGGTAGTGATTGCTGTTTTACTACTTAACCCATTTCATTTCTGGATGCCAGATATGATAGTAATGTGCATGCTTGCTATTGTGTTAGGGCTTTTCGGAATATTTGCAAGCTTCATTCTTCGAGAGAAGTCAGTGGATGAAAGAGAGGATCAACACAGAACTCTTGCAGGACGGAATGCTTTTCTTGCGGGGTCAGGAGTACTCACTCTTGGAATTGTGATTCAGGGATATAAACATACAGTCGATCCGTGGCTTATCATCGCACTTATCGTCATGGTCATCGTAAAGATTGGGACCAGGATATGGAGTGACAAAAATCTATAGAAGTTATCCACTATATAGATGTAAAGTATACTTTACATTCATACTTCTTTTATTTATACTTGTAGGCATACAGGTAATTAATAAATAACCACATTTTATGAATAAAAATACAGGAATTATTATTGGAGTGATAGCATTGATAGTAATTGTTGGTGGAGTGTATGCATCTATGAACAAGAAAGGTGATGTAATGATGAAGGATAAAGTTGAGGACGTTGTCATAATGCAAAAAGAGGCCGACACCATGATGAAGGACAGCGAAATGAAAGGTGAGGGTATGATGAAGGTAGGCACATACGAGGCGTATGATGTCAGCAAGGTTGCACAAGCAGAAACTGGCGATGTCGTTCTTTTCTTCCATGCATCATGGTGTCCATCATGCCGTGGACTTAATTCGAGTATCGAAAGTAATCTTAAATTGATTCCTGAGGGCGTAACCATCCTAAAGACTGACTACGACAAAGAGACGGAGCTCAAGAAGAAATATGGAGTAACTAGCCAACACACATTAGTGCAGGTTGATAAGGATGGAAACTTGGTCAAGAAGTGGAGTGGGAGTCCTAGTCTTGCAGACTTAGTATCAGAAATAAAGTAGTATGATCTTCTTCAGTATCTCGATTCTAGCGGGAATATTTACAGTGCTTGCACCGTGTATATTGCCATTACTCCCTGTTGTCATTGGGGCGTCAGAAGAGGGGTCTCGAGGAATATCAAAAAGAGCGCTCACGGTAATATGCTCACTTTCATTATCAGTTGTTGTATTTACATTGTTGCTGAAAGCGACGACTCTATTTATTAGTATTCCTCAAATATTTTGGACTAGTTTCTCAGGGTCAGTGATTATCCTGGTCGGTTTCGCAATAGTATATCCATCATTCTGGGTAAAGATACCGTACATGAATAAGTTGGGCATCTTGAGCAACAAAGCTGTCGGAACTGGTTATCAGAAGAAGAGTTACAAAGGAGATATACTCATCGGCTTGGCGCTTGGTCCAGTATTTACCACATGCTCGCCAACATATCTCTTTATCATTGCTACAGTCCTACCAGCTTCATTTATCGTAGGTTTTATCTATCTTCTCGGCTTTACTCTTGGTCTCGCTATGTCACTTATCCTCATCGCATACTTTGGTCAGCAAATTGTAGACAAGATTACCGTACACATGCAGACAACGGGAACAGTCAAGAAAATATTTGGTGGGGTCATTATCCTCGTTGGAGTAGCAGTCCTCACTGGATACGATAAAAAGCTAGAAACTCTCATCTTGGATTCAGGGTATGGGGCAACCATTAAGCTAGAAGACTCTCTGATTAAACGATTTGCACCCAACATGGCTCCATGAGGCAATTAGTCTATCTTACATATGAAAATGAACCGTGACTATGTCTCCGACTTGTATCCCTTCAGCTTTTCTTACTTTTTGATTGAGTGCTACAAATAGTGACCCATCACCCATGGGGAGGAGTGATTTCTTCCACGTGGTATTCCCAATAGTTATGGTTGCAGGTACGAGACCCCATTTTGGTTTTTTGATACCGAGGTCTGCATAGGTTTGAGGAACTGATACATACACCCAGCCGCCATTTTGAGGAAATATACCCACTTTACCTTTAGCTGAAAATATTTTCTTCATGACAATATTCTATCAGAATGTATATGAGATGAAAGGATGCCTTGATAGGTGAGGTTTGAGGTATGAAAAGTTAGTTACTATTTATCGGAATCCAATTTGCCTCACCTGCTGTGGTTGTTGCCATTCTAAATTTGAAGACTTCGCTTTTGTTGAAAAAATAAAGCGACTGAAAGTCAACAGCAATTCCGATCTCAGCTTCTTTAAACGGAGCTTTGATTCCATGAATAAAGATATTAGGATGTATGTTTAAATTTGTTTGCTTACTTGGTCGAAGTCTTTGCTGGTCGTTTATATTACTTTCAAGACCAACCCCCTCAAAACGAGTGTTATTCGTATCGATGACTTTTATCAATGCAGTTCTTACAGATATATCTTTTATCTTGAAGAAACCATCATTTGTTATGATAAAAGGTGTTTTAAATGGATCTTGCGGGTCTAAAATTACTGATGGAGAAATTGAGATCCTGGGTAGAAAAACTAGTAAACTGGTGTACAGAGTTACAATTGTTATTATTGCGCTAAAAATTACTTTAACAATCTTAAACATATGCTCGCCTTGATAGGTGAGGTTTGACTCCACTATGATAAAATTGTTGCATGGACGAAGAAACTATCAAAAAACAAGCAGAGGAATTTGCTGCAAACTGTCCAACGTCACAAGACGTGTTTTCAGGAGTAGTACTTGCAATTGACGGATGGGTTATGCAGACTAGACAACCATTCAAACGGGAAGTT
>CAZNYP010000002.1:55638-102241 GCA_964577365.1 uncultured Candidatus Saccharibacteria bacterium | reverse complement strand
CCATAATAGGTGGTATTTTGTTTTATCTGTGCGGGATGCCAGAATCGAACTGGCGACCACAGTTTGGAAAACTGTTGTTTTACCACTAAACTAATCCCGCGATGTGCTACATACTAGCAAACAATTGGATTTTTTGAAATATCTGCCACTATATCCATATTATCTCCCTCTCCTACCCTATTCTTTCGCTCAAAACCGCACAGCACGCATCGATGTAGTATTTTATCATCACTGTACCCCACCGGCTGCATAAGACCACCACAAGAGGCCCTACGGTCCCCAGGATCGATGTCTACATGCTTGCTCCACAGACACTTTGGGCAATGATTGGTATATCCATTCCCTGATACTGCAAAACCACAGTGTCCACATACAAAATCTTCTATCGTACGGGTAAACGTCATGTCGGAGTGCCGGGATTCGAACCCGGAGTCGCCTGTTCCCAAAACAGGAATGTTAGCCGTTACACCACACTCCGTAATTTCGAAATAGTAGCATTAAAGTATAATATTCTCAATAGACTCGACTCTCTGGGTCTTCTTTTTGAGATCTATGTGTACGACGAGTACGGAAAATTCGAACTCGACATCCTTTCCATTTAGGTATGTGAGGATCGTCCGCTTCAATCTTTTTATCTTTTGCGCATGCACATTCTCTTCTGCACGATAGCTCCCCTGTATCGATTTCACTTCCACGAAATGTAGGACGCCTCCCTTTTGCGCGATGATGTCTATCTCTCCCCACTTCTGTCTAAAGTTCCTTTCAATGACCTCAAAGCCCTTGTCCGAGAGATATCTGACCGCAATATTTTCACCTAATTGGCCTATATACTGGTTATTTTGCATATGTTTGTTTTAGACAAAAAGACGCATTTAAGCCATATTTCCTGTCTTTTATACCCACTGTCCACAGACTTATCCCCAATTGTCCACAATCTGTGCGAGTAGCGAGAATCGAACTCGCGTCTCATCCTTGGCAAGGACGTGTTCTACCACTAAACCATACTCGCGTGTCTCCACATTATAACACTCACGGTGCACCCGGAGGGATTCGAACCCCCAACAACGGTTCCGAAGACCGGTATGATATCCATTTCACTACGGGTGCGCGATAGGAACCATACTAGCGCATAAATAGGCAAAAATCAAAAGCTATACTACAATAAACACAATGGAAAAGCGTATTCCTAGCGAAATTAGTGCTATCACCCAGACTTTGGAAAAGGCTGGTTTTGAAGCATACATAGTCGGTGGCTGTACACGCGACCTCATCCTCGAGAAAAAGCCGAAAGACTGGGACGTGACTACAAATGCCCGCCCAGAGGATATCATCTCCCTCTTCCCCAAGACATTCTATGAGAATGCCTACGGTACCGTAGGCATTGTAAATGAAAATACTGAGGACCCTACGCTCCGTGTCGTAGAAGTCACTCCCTATCGAATCGAGTCTACCTACAGTGACTTTCGTCGCCCTGACGAAGTAAAGTTCAGTAACAACCTAGAAGATGATCTCAAACGTCGTGACTTTACGATAAATGCGATCGCTGCTCGGATCAAGAATGGTGCTGTGGATTCGTATATTGACCTATACGGCGGATTAAAGGACATAAAGGACAAATCTATTACTTGTGTAGGAAAAGCGTCTGAGCGGCTTTCTGAGGACGCTTTACGCATGATGCGTGCAGTCCGAATAACATCCGAACTAGGTTTCACGATTAACGTTGATACTTATCAGGCTATAAAGGATAACTCTTCCCTCCTCAAGGAGATAGCTATCGAGCGTATTCAGGCAGAGTTCTCTAGAATCCTTCTCTCCCCTAACCCAAAGCTAGGCATAGAGCTTCTTCATGAGTTGGGTCTCCTCCAGTACATCATCCCTGAGCTCGAGAAAGCTATTGGCGTCGGTCAGAACCAGGCGCACGCCTACGACGTATGGGAGCATCTCCTACGCTCTCTCCAGTGCGCTGCAGACAAGGAGTACCCCCTAGACATACGTATAGCTGCTCTCCTACACGATATCTCAAAGCCAGAGACTAAAAAGTTTTCACGTGAAACAAATACCATAACCTTCTATGGGCACGAAGTAGTGGGTTCACGTGTAACAAAAAAGATCCTGGAACGTCTCAAATACCCTAGTAAAACCATAGAAAAGGTCTTTAAATTGGTTCGCTGGCACATGTTTTTCTCAGATACAGAGACTATTACGCTGTCTGCTGTACGCAGAATGATTAACAATGTTGGACGTGAAAACATCTGGGACCTCATGAATGTACGTATATGTGACCGAATAGGGACGGGGAGACCAAAGGAGGACCCCTATAGACTACGCAAGTATCACTCTATGATAGAGGAGGCCATGCGGGATCCTATCACTGTAGGTATGCTCAAGATAGATGGGAAACGCCTCATGGAAGTTACACATGAAACCCCAGGACCAAAGGTAGGACATGTTTTACATGCTCTCCTAGAGGAAGTACTGGACGACCCAAGCAAAAATACCCCTGAATACCTAGAAGGAAAGGGGGTCAAACTCATAAAGCTGCCTGTAGAGGATCTTGTTCAGCTAGGGAAGGGTGGAAAGCACAAGAAAGAGGAGAAAGAGGCTGAAAAACTCAAGGAAATACGCTCAAAGCATCGTGTTTCATAAGAAACGTTTTATATAAAAATCGGGAAACAAAAAACCGCGACGAAGCTAGAAAATTGCTTGGTACGCGGTTTGAGATGAAGTTGTCCATCAAGTCCGCCTACTAGATCCACAACACTCCATTTTAAAAAATAAAACTTGAGAAGTGATATGTGAACGAAACGAGCCAGACAAGGGATACCTCAAGGGCACGAATGAACTACGACTAGAAAACTACCCCTAGCGTTGTGAAGGATCAATATGGAAGAAAATTCTTTTGTGAGAATCTTCTCGGAGATCCTCGAATCACTTCCTGGTCTGAAAACAGTATAGCAAGTCTAAAAGACATGTAAAGGACATACTTGTGGATAACTTGTCCTTTATAGTTTTATCGAGAGGGGACAGTGGTCAGAACCGAGCACATCACTGTGGATATTTATTTGCTTTACACTTTCGAGTAGTGTCTCTGTTACAAAAAAGTAGTCGATTCTCCATCCCACATTGCGATCACGTGCAAATGTTTTCATATCCCAGTATGTATATGTATCTTTCTTCTCAGGGAAGAGTGAACGGAACACGTCAAAGTAGCCATTTTCTATCACTTTGTCTATCCAGGCACGTTCGATAGGGAGGAAACCAGTATTTTCAGCATTTTCCTTTGGTCGAGCGAGGTCTATCTCTGTATGTGCTGTATTTACGTCTCCACAAAATACTACTTCATGGCCATCTTCTACCAAACCATTGATGTATGTAAGGAATGCATCATAAAACTTGAGTTTGTACGCTAGTCGCTCTGGTCCACCGCCTCCGTTGGGGAAGTAGCAGTTGATAAGCACGAAATCATCATAAAAGGCACTAATCATACGTCCTTCCTGGTCGAGCTCCTTGTTTCCTACACTGTATTCCACCTTGTTAGGCTTTGCCTTGCTATATATAGCGACACCACTATAGCCCTTGCGGCCCTTTGAAGACTCAAAGAATGCATGATATCCCTGTGGGGCACGGACCCCGGGAGGGAGCTGTTCTGCCTCTGCCTTTATCTCCTGCATACAGAAAATATCTGCATTCTGTGCGAGTAACCAGTCAAATCCACCTTTCTTTACATTTGCACGTAGGCCGTTGACGTTCCAAGAGATGATTTTCATACGCTAAGAATACCGCAAAACCATTATTTTGACGAATACACCATCTCAAATATCTCTTTTACACACTTGGCAAACTCTGGGTTTCGAATAATGAGTGCCTGCTGAGGTTTGTTTAGGATAATTCTTACAAAATCATCTCCTGCCTCAAGTGAAACCTTTGATGAGTATTCTGTGGTAGGTATTCTTTTTACTGTGAAAGAGAATTGCTTGGCCTGGTATGCATTTATATCTCTTGTACTCTCATGATCTGGAGTAATCCCACGGATCTGCACGCCAGCCTTGTGTAACTTATCTCCCCAAGCCGTATACACGCTTAAAAGGTCCTTTGGCGCATCTTCTGCGGTGGCAAATAGACCGACGATCTCTTTTCCACCCATTTCCTTTATGTGGTATGAGAGCGCATCTTCGATACCCTTTACTCCCTCATAAAATAAAGTCTGAACTTTCACTTTTTCACTTTCAGCCATAGTGATCAGCTCTGGCAATGCTTTTTTCGCTTGCTTCAGTTTTTCTTCGGCATTCGCAAAGAGCTCTTCTGGGGGCATGGCTACATACTGTTGTTTTTTCGCTCGCGGAATCTTTGTTACAAGGCCTTTCTTGATCAATTCATCCAGAATCACATAGGTTGTAGGCTTTTTGAGGCCAGATCGAGAGGAAATACTGTATGAAGAAGCTCTGCCGAGCTGAAGAAGGGCAATATATACCTTTGCCTCCTTTTCAGAGAGACCTGCACTACCAAGCATTTGTATTAGATTATCCATAACTAAAGTATACACCCGTATATAAAATAGTCAATATTCTTGATGATTTATTGTATATTGCTCAATATATCTTTGTTTAGAGCCTTATTTACAGGAATATATAGTCATATTTAATGATATATCTCTTGACTATTTTGACAGAAATGGTATACTGTTGTCAGATAGTTCGTTGAGATCTTGGATTGCCTGTCGGTAGTTCAAGAAGACATTTGCTCGACTGTCTGAAAACAGAGCACGTATGGCGTAGACGATAGCGCCTCAACACATATGGATTCCAAAAACGCGCTGCGAGAAATGTTTTCCGGCATCACTGGATGCGTCATGTGCGCCCCCTCCATCATTCTGCCAGGCGATATTGGTCCGGTGGAGAGGCTGACGAGACACGCCGCTGGGGTGGAGAAGGTTTACACCGCCACTCGGTTTGGCTGTTTCATGTGGTCGAAAGGTATCGATCCCATGAACCTGAAGGGGAGGATCAGAGATGAGCTCTACCCCCTTTTGGAGAACGCACCCCATGGTGAATTCACTGGTTCCTATTGCTGGAGCAATTGCTGGAAACCAGACGAAGTCATCGGGGTCGCGCTCGATACCTTGAGGGGGGCGGGAAAACTGTAGCTTTGGCTACGGGGTAGACATACTACCTGGCAACAGAATCGTATGCAGGGACAAAATGTCCCTACTGTCTCGGAATGTGTATTCCGACTGATGAGTTCGAAAGAACGAAACAGAAACTTCAGATCTTTTACAAAAACGTTTGCTCAATCGTTTCAAACAGAGCACGTATGGCGTAGTCGATACCGCCCTTTAAATTATGGATACAGTCTCCATTCTCCAAAAGCAACTGGAACTCGTTCGGAGGCAGAGGGACCACTACTACAGCTGTGCGAACAGTATGATGAATAGTGGATACGTCTCGTTTCAGTGGGGGCACAAGGGCAACTTCGAAAAAAAGCTCCACGAACTTGACGCTCTGCAGGAGGAACTCAAGGCCTTGAATGAAGGCAAGTGGGTTTGAGAGAAACTGCGGCTTAGGCACGCGGGGTGGACATACCACCTGGCAACAGAACTGTATGAAACACACCGCATGGTTTCGCCCAGCGGTGTTTTACTTTCTCCCTTTACCATGAAACTTTTTATGAATATTCTTTAGCTCCGCATCCGTAATGTGCGTATAGATCTGCGTGGTTGAGATATTTGCATGGCCTAGGAGCATCTGGACCGAGCGGAGATCGGCTCCATTTCGGAGGAGATCGGTTGCAAATGAGTGGCGCAGGACGTGGGGAGTGACTTTTTTACTGATACCAGCCTTTATCGAATAGTGCCGGACGATGCGCTCGATAGAGCGAGGAGTGAGGTTAAAGAGATACGCACCGAGGTTTGGCGCCTTGTCCATGTATTGCTTTACGATCGCTTTTGCATCATCAGAGATAAAGACTACACGCACCTTTTCACCTTTTCCACGCACAGAGAGCTCATCTACCTTTAGATTGATATCGCTTGGTAGGGAACAGAGCTCGGAGACACGCAGTCCCGTAGAGAACAGGAGCTCTAAAATAGCCTTATCACGTATATTGTCCTCTGGCGCCTTGAGTAGACGCTCGAGATCCTCGGGGGTGATGAGGTCCAGTGATCGCTCAGATACTTTTGCGAGCTCGATACGGTCAGGAGGGAGGGATTTTACCCCTTGTTTTGCTAAATATTTGAGAAATGAGCGCAAAGCGATCAAATAGTAGTTCTGGGTACGCTTTTTGAGGGTCTCGTTTTTACCCTGTTCTGGACGTGCTGTCTGTCTGTTGAGCCATAGTCGGAAGTTTCGCACTACCTCATCATCGATATCCTCAGCCTTTTTTACCTTTGCAGCCTCAAAAAATCGACTCAAATACTGGTCATAGTTGCGAACCGTGCTCAGGCTACGGCCTTTTTCGATTTCCACATATTCCAGGAATCGTTGCTTGAGATCTTGCAAATTAGAGCCTTTCATGCTATTGTATTCGTACATTATACATTACATATGTTATCACCACGAACAAAAGCAAAGGCAGTAAAGGAAGGAGCAATGCATGACAAGGACACAGGATCAGCGTCTGTGCAGGTTTCTGTACTCACCAAAAAGATCGACGAGCTCGCATCACACCTCAAAAAGCACAAGAAAGACAATCACTCACGCCGAGGACTCCTCTCTATGGTAGCTGATCGACAGACTCACCTGAATTACCTCAAGAAAAACAATCCAAAGCAGTACACCTCAATTACAAAGAAACTCGAACTTAAGAAATAATGTCAGTAATAAAGCACAAGGGGCAGCGCGTAGGTATCTTCATTGATACTCAAAACCTGTACCACTCAGCAAAGAACCTCTACCGTTCACGTGTGAACTTTGGAGAGATAGTAAAAGACGCACTAGGAGACCGATCTCTCATCCGAGCGATCGCCTATGTGATCACCACCGAAGCAGGGGATGAAAAGGCCTTTTTCGAAGCACTCACAAAGATGGGTATCGAAACAAAGACCAAAGACCTCCAGATCTTCTCTAGTGGTAGTAAAAAAGCAGACTGGGATGTCGGTATGGCAGTAGATGCGATCAAGCTCTCTCCAAAACTCGATGCCGTCGTACTCGTCACCGGAGACGGAGACTTTGTACCACTCGTAGAATATCTACAACTCAATGAAGGATGTCAGGTAGAAGTCGCATCTTTTGGAAAATCTACATCTTCAAAACTGATCGAAGCAGCAGACGACTTTATCGATCTCGATGAAAATCCACGACGATACCTACTCGGAGGACATCACACCGGTAACAAAAAGAAAAAAACTGCTATACTATAGCAGTACATGTCTCCAGAAGAGAAAAAAGAAACACACCAAGTAGGCTTGGGTGGGATCAAAAGTCTAAGAACATATGAAACCGATGTGGCCGAAGCCCTCGGTCAAAACAATGTTACTGTGGCAAAAATGGCCATCGCAGAAAACGCTCAGAAGGCGACAGAGGAGATAGCGGCACAGACCGTTGCCACACCACCATCTCCAGAAAAACCTCCGATGATTGTGAGAGCGCCCGAAGTCATTTCAAATGCACCCATTGTCGAGCATCCAGCGAGTCGCAACACTATTCTATTTTTCATGAGCGTGATCCTCATCGCAGGTGGTGGTATCGCCGGCTACTATTTTTATCCAAAAAGCCCTCTCGCACCAGCCATCCTACAGATCCAACAAAAGGGGACATACCGTGGTATCCTTGCTTCAAATACTCAGAAAAAGATATTTCTAGGTAGCCTCATCGGCAAACGTCTCGAGGAAGTCCTCGCATATGAAAAAACTCAGGCAAAACTAGAGCCGGGGCAGGTGATCGAACTATATTTCGTAAAGGGAACAGAGGCAGAACCATTTCTCATCACCCCCGCAGAGTTTGTCGGTCTCTCGACCACTCAGGCACCAGATGCGATAAAAAACTCACTGGCAGACCGCTTTATGTTTGGCTTTCACAAGACAAGTGCAAACCTAGAGTCATTTGTCGTACTCAAGACCAATTTTTTCCAAAATATATTTACCGGCATGCTCAAATGGGAGCCTATACTGTTTGATGACATGAAATCATGGTTTGCGTCTCAGGCATCTGGTGGCACCGTTTTCGAGGATAAAGTGATAAAAAATAAAGACGTGCGACTCCTACGCAATGCAGAGGGGATAGTGGCACTCCTGTATGGATTTTTAGACAAAGAAACCCTAGTCATAGCTACGAGTGAGGCTACATTCCTAGAGATCCTGGACCGGTTTGAAAAACAGACCTATGTGCGGTAAAATATAGGCATGAATGCAAAGGATCTAAAATACTTTAAAGACAAGCTCACAAAAGAACGCGCCCTTCTCGAAGAAGAGCTCGCTACTGTTGGTCGCAAGGATCCAGTAAACCCAAAAGACTGGCAGGCTACTGTCGACGATAGTACCGTAGACTCAGCAGATGAAAACGAAGTAGCTGACGTCCTCGAAGAATTCGAAGAGCACAAAGCTATCTTGACCCAGCTCGAAACACAGCTTAAAGACGTAAACGACGCCCTCATAAAGATCGAAGAAGGCAAATACGGTATATGTGAACTCTCAGGTGAGACCATCGAACGAGAACGCCTCGAGGCAAATCCTTCTGCCCGCACCTCTGTAAAGCACATGCAGAAATAACATTTTTGTTAATCTTTTTTTAAAAAGATTTTATCTCCTGTTTGCTAGAGTGGGTGAATGAAATATTCAAAAGTATATAGCGCCCAAAACGTTTTCCTTTCAGCATTTATTATCAGCATCGAGACAGACATCTCAAACGGTCTGCACGCATTTTCCATTGTAGGCCTCGGGGACAAAGCGGTCGATGAGGCAAAGGACCGTGTGTCTGCAGCCATTAAAAATATCGGATACGTCTCTCCGAAACAAAAGAATCAAAAAGTCGTCGTGTCACTCGCCCCAGCAGATACGCGCAAGGAGGGCTCGCATTTTGACCTGGGGATAGCAGTCGGATACCTCATCGCGAGTGGAGAGATACCACCTCCCACAGAAAAAATCCTCTTCCTCGGCGAACTCGCACTCGACGGAGAATTGCGCCGAGTATACGGTGTACTACCGCTCACGCAAAAGGCAAAAGAAATGGGCTTCAAGGAGATCATCGTTCCAAAGGTAAACGCAGAGGAGGCAGCCATCATTTCTGGCATAAAAGTATTTGGTGCAGGACATCTACACGAAGTTCTCAACCATATCACCCACAAGGAGCATATCACTGAGCAGCCTCATACAGAAATTTCGTATACACGACCGGACGTGCACGTCGACATGGGCGATATAAAAGGGCAGGAGATCGCAAAACGCGGTATCGAGATCGCTGCAGCAGGCGGACACAACATCGCGCTCTACGGACCACCAGGAACAGGAAAAACTATGCTCGCAAAAGCATTGTGGGGAATACTACCACCACTTTCAGCCGAAGAATCTATCGAGGTGACTAGTATCCACTCAGTCGTCGGCACACTGAGCAAAAATGTGATCACTCATCCACCGTTTCGGGCACCGCACCACACCTCATCGTACGCATCGATGGTAGGTGGGGGAACCTTTCCGCGGCCGGGGGAGGTGACCCTCGCACATCGAGGGGTGCTTTTTCTCGATGAATTCCCAGAATTCGACAAAGCCGTCATCGAATCGCTCCGACAACCGCTCGAGGATAGGAAAATCCTGATCGCTCGTGCAAAGACAGCGGTGGAATTCCCCGCAGACTGTCTGCTGCTCGCCACGATGAACCCCTGTCCTTGTGGATACTTTGGATCGAACCTCAAGGAATGCACCTGCACACAGGTAGAGATAAAAATGTATCAAAAGAAAATATCAGGTCCCATCATCGATCGTATCGATATGTGGATCGAGGTCTCAAAGGTAGAATACGAAAAACTATCAAGCAACGAGCATATCGCTGGTTCACTCGAAAGCTCTCAAAAAGTCCTTTCGGCCCGAACCATGCAGAAAAAAAGAAACGTCTATAAAAATTCATTGCTCTCTGTAAAAGATCTGGAGCATACACTCGACAAAGATGCCAAACAAGTACTCACTGTTTCCGCAAAGAGGCTGGCGCTATCTGCCCGAGCCTACCATAAAACAATCCGCATAGCGCGGACGATAGCGGATCTCGACGGAAAAGAGAGGGTGGGGGTGGATCATGTACTCGAAGCCCTCCAGTACAGACCTAAAAATGTTTAGAAAGGATTGCGTGCACCTCGGATTTCAAAGTGAAGGTGTGGACCGGTAGATTTTCCAGTATTTCCAACAAGGGCTACCTGGTCTCCCTGATTTACCTTTTGACCTACGTTTACGAGGAGCTTGCTCGCATGCGCGTAGAGAGTCTGGGTGCCATTTGCATGAGAGATTACGACGTAGTTACCATATCCTTTGTTCCATAGACCGTATGAGCTGATGATGACGGTACCTGCTGCTGAGGCGTAGATCGGAGTACCCATTGGCGCACCGAGATCGACACCGTTAAATCCGTGTAGACCCTGGGTCCGTACTCCACCGATAAGAGGACGCTTGTAGTAGCCTGGATAGCTCGGACCACTTGCACCGTGTAGGGCCGCAGTGAGCGGTGCCTGGCTAGGCTTTGAAGGAGCAGTGTACGGGAGTTCGGCATCAGGAACAATGATGGTTTCACCGAGGGCAAGTGGGGAACTAGATGTGAGGTCGTTGTAATCGAGCACATCCTGCATGTTTACCTTGTACTTTGCGACGATACTAGAGATAGAGTCTCCCTTTACCACCTTGTGACGAATACCTGAAATAGGGAGGATAATGAGAAAGTCTCCTTCCTTGAGGTTTCGCACATTTACATTTTCATTTGCCCAAAGGATGGTGTTTACAGATACATTGAACATCTCTGCAATCTCACTCAATGTATCACCATTTCGAACAGTGTAGGTGCTGATCTGGGTGTTTGGAACACCCTCGGCTATATCAGCGATGGTTCCTGATGGACCTACCTCAGAATAGAGGGCGTTTCCAGAAATAACTGCTGGTTCGGCCTTGTTTGCCTGTGAACTTGGGTTGATACTGAGAGGTGCCTGGAGGAGAGAAAGGTTCTGAGAATTTGCCTCGGTAGAGTCGTAGCTCGCATATGCCGACGTGTTCACTTCATTTGACATAAACGAAAAAAATCCGGCATGTGTTGTTGCTGGAAAAGCGAGTAATGCTATAAAGAGAAATGTGGCTCTGTTGAGCCGTTTATCTGACATGTGGAATTGACTTACCCGTATACAATATACTAAAAAAATCTAAAGTCAACCGGTCTATTTTTATAGGTGGGGAGAGCAACATTTCGATGTTTTTGTCAAATTTTGCCGCCCCGTGGTATATTTAAAAAGTGTTAAACTCTGAACAACAAAAAGCAGTGGAGTGCATCCACGGACCTCTTCTCATTTTGGCTGGTGCAGGAGCTGGAAAAACCAAAACCATCGTCCATAGGATCGACCATATCATAAAAAGTGGGGTGCATCCGGGCTCGATACTCGCCATCACATTTACCAACAAAGCCGCAAAGGAGATGCGCGAGCGAGTATCTGCCATGCTCGGACAGACGAGCGAGCGCCCGTATGTCAGCACATTTCACTCGCTCGGTGTCCACATCCTAAAGGAACAGTCAAAAATCCTGAATATCCCTCGCCACTTTACGATATATGATAAAAATGATTCGAAAAAAGCGGTAAAGGATGCAGTCGAGGCATGCGATCTCGATCCAAAACAGTATGATCCGGGAAAATTCCAACACGCCATATCTCGAGCAAAAGGGAACTTTGTCACACTCGAACAGTTTCAGGCAACGGCGAGTGAATTCTTCGAAGAGTTGACTGCTCGTGTCTGGGAAAAATACGAAGCGACACTGCAAAAGGAAAAGGCATTTGATTTTGATGACCTCCTGCTCAAGACTGCTGTGCTTTTGCAAAAGAACAAGGCTGTACTCGAGCAGTATCAGAACCGCTGGAAATTTATCCACATCGACGAATACCAGGATACAAACCGCGTGCAGTACATGATCGCGAGTCTCCTCGCGGAGAAAGAAAAAAATATCTGCGCGGTGGGTGACATCGACCAAAATATCTACAGCTGGCGAGGAGCTGATATCCAAAATATTTTGAATTTTGAAAAGGATTACCCCGAGGCCCAGGTCATCCTCCTCGAGCAAAATTACCGCTCAACACAGCGGATTTTGGACGTGGCCAATACGGTCATAAAGAAAAACAAACAGCGACGCGAGAAAAATCTATTTACCAAAAATGAAGAGGGGGAGAAATTGAAATTGTACGAAGTATATGACGAAGCAGAGGAGGCGCGCACTGTCGCAGACGAAGCAGAACGACTGATCGAAAGCGGTGTAAAGCCGGATCAGATCGCGGTACTGTATCGTGCAAACTTTCAGTCACGAATCCTCGAAGAGTACTGCCTCCGAAAGGGTGTGCCGTACCAGGTGCTCGGTACTCGGTTTTTCGAACGCAAAGAAGTAAAAGATGTTTTGTCATATCTGCGTGCAGCACTGAATCCTGACAACGTAAATGATCTAGTGCGCATCATAAACATTCCCGCACGAGGCATCGGAAAAGTGACCGTCGCAAAAGTGGTGGCAGGCCAAGAGGACGCACTGCCCGAGCTCACGCGAGTAAAAGTAAAACAATTTCGACGCATACTTTCTGATATCAGTGATTTTGCAAAAGAGCACACTCCATCAGACACCATCCGTTTTATTTTGTTCGAGTCTGGAATAGAAAAAATGTTGCGTGATGGATCAACTGAGGATGAGGAACGTCTGGAAAACGTCCGCGAGCTCGTGACCGTTGCCGCAAAATACGACAACATGGACGATCTCTTGACCGAAGTGGCACTCGCGAGTGACCAGGACGAGTTGTCACAGCCAAAAGAGGGGATAAAGCTCATGACTGTCCACGCCGCAAAGGGTCTCGAATTCGACTATGTCTTTATCGTCGGTCTCGAGCAGGGACTTTTCCCACACGAAGAGGACAGTGAGGAGGAGCGCAGACTCTTTTACGTAGCCCTCACTCGTGCCCGAAAGGCGATATACTTGAGCTGGGCCCAGATACGCACTATCTTTGGAGCCCAAAAGGTAAATATGCAGTCAGAATTTATCGATGATGTAGAAGCACACCACATCGAACGCACTGAAAAACAAGAGGTGACGGGTGTAAAGGCCATTTTCATCGACTTTTAAATAATGGAAGCAAAAAAATCACTCGGCCAGAACTTTCTCTCAAATCCTCATATCGCCGAGGATATTTTGCGTGCTGGAAACGTCGAGAAAGGTGAAAATATACTGGAAGTTGGCCCTGGAATGGGTTTTTTGACCGAACAACTGGTGAAAATCGGTGCAAAAGTGACCGCCATAGAGAAAGACGACCGCCTCATACCCATCCTAAAAGGAAAATTTCCTCATATTACCCTCGTACACACAGACATTTTGGAATATACACCTCAACCGGGCTATAAAATCATCGCGAATATACCGTACTACATCACTGGTGAATTTTTGCGTCGATTCTTGCAGGAAACAGCTCAACCAAGCCTCATGATACTCATGGTCCAAAAGGAAGTAGCAGAGCGCATCGTCGCGCGGGACGGGAAAGAGAGTATATTGTCGCTCAGTGTAAAGGTCTATGGGGAACCCAAATATGTAAAAACCATAAAAGCAGGGAATTTTAATCCCGTCCCAAAGGTAGATTCGGCGATTTTGGGTATTTACAACATACAAAAGCCCGCTGATATTGACGAAAACAAATTTTTTAGTGTAATCCGCACTGGTTTTGCCCACAAACGCAAATTTCTCATAAAAAATCTCGAGGAAATCGCCGAAAAAGAGACCTTAGAAAAAATATGGAACGCTCTCGGCCTCGAACGGAGTGCTCGTGCAGAAGATATACACATTGATACCTGGAAAAACATCGCTCTACACCTGAATTTTTGATATAATTTTGAGTGATGATTCCTAGCGGAAAGTTAATTTCACTCGCCATCGTATCACTCAGCATTATTGGGTTCGCCTTTTACTACGCTGAGGTCAAAAATGGGGAAGAGACCCCTGTCTATACCGCAACCGTAAATAACGCCACCGATCTCAACCTCCTCGCTGGTAGTTCTGACTCGTACAAGGACTCTGATGGAGATGGTCTCAAGGACTGGGAGGAAACCCTCTGGGGGACTGATCCCCGAGTATCAGATGCAGACAAAGCAAAAGAGAAGCCTGCAGCAGCAAAACCAAAAAGTTCTGCACCCCTCACCGCAACTGACTCGCTCGGTAGAAATCTCTTTACCCAGTTTATGAATCTAAAACAAGTCGGCCTGACAAACGACGCACAGAGCCTCGAGCGGGCTGCGGCCACCCTCGTCGAATCGAGCCTCGATGCAAATAGTGGTCCAAAGCCATATTCTGCAAGTGACATCAAGAGCTCTAGTGCCGTCCAAATGAGAGACTACCTAAACGCCGTAGGAGGAATCATCCAAAACCGTACACCAAAGATCACAAAGAGCGAGATCACCATATTTCGCGAAGCCCTCGTAAACAAAGACAAGAATCTCATAAAACAACTCGACCCAGCAGCGACGGCATACAAACTCATGGCGAGTGACCTATTGAGCCTCACGGTTCCACCTACCATGACCGGACTGCACGCTCGCCTCGTTAGCAATATCACCACCTTAGGGTATGTCATCGATACGTTTAGACAGGCCTTTACTGATCCTACTGCAAGTATAAAAGGGCTAGCGCTGTTCCAACCGACATTTGATGAAACCATAACTCTGTTCCAGGAATACGGGGCCATCGTCACAAAAGAACGTCTCGTGTACCGGACTGATGAGGGAGGGTATTTCTTTGTAGCACAACCAAATGCATCATCTATTTAAAAAAACAATCATCAGCATCGCTCTCGTAGGAACATTTATCGTTCCACAAGTTTCGTATGCGCAGGTGGCGGTCACCGACGGTCCTCTCACTGTTGTCGCAAAAGCTATCGCTCTCAACACAACAGTCACCGCAGCAAATGGTAAATCACTCACTTTAAAGGAATTCGTCCTCGACCAGATCGTATATGTGCTCGCTGAGCAGATCATACAACAGATCACTTCGAGTATCGTAAACTGGATCAATACCGGTTTCGATGGCAACCCATCATTCGTTTCAAACCCCGGAGAATTCTTCAAAGATGTTGGTGATCAGTTTTTGGGAGAGATGATCATGAGTGACAAATATCTCGGTTTCCTCTGTACACCATTTAGCATCGACCTTCGACTCGCACTCGCATTTAAGTATCAACCATTCCAGAGACGCATCTCATGTACCCTGAGTGACGTCATTGCAAACTCTACCAATGCGATCGAAGGAGCATCGATCAATGGCTTTACCGCGGGAGACTTTTCACAAGGGGGGTGGCCAGCATTTGTCGAGATGACCACCCAACCACAAAACAACCAGTATGGAGCATTTGTACAGGCTGACTATGACCTCTCTGCACGTATCGGCAAATACGAACTCCTAAAGCGCGACGAGATAAACCAGGGTAGAGGATTCCTCTCGTGGCGAAGTTGCGAGAATGTACCCGTCTCGGATAACCCAGAGGTCCAGGGTCCACCTGATCAAAAATGTGTGGTGCAGACGCCTGGATCCGTCATCGCCGGAGTACTCGATGCAAACAATGCGGGCCCACTTCAACGACTCAATCTCGCAGATGAAATCAACGAGATCGTAAATGCACTCTTTGCCCAGATGGTGACAAAGGTACTCACTGTGGGATACCGAAGTCTCTCTGGAAATGGAGCAAGTGACCCAAACTCATACGCAAATCAGCTGCAAAATCAGCAAGCGACCACAAACCAGCAGCTCACTTCTATACGAAACCAAATACTTCAGGGAATCGATGAGTACATAAACCGCGAACTCGAGATAAAAATATACTACGATGGCTCTCTCAATAAATACCTGAGTGCAAAAAACTCTCTCGATGCCGTAAAAACCTGTTTTGCAAACAAGCTCGCTGATCCTGAGATCTCAAACAGACTCAGTTCAGATCATCGTGATTATGCTCAGGGTAAAATAGGGGAGGCTGAGCTCATCATCCAGCAAAAGATCACCGCAAAATCAGGCCTCATGTTCAGCAAAGCCCAGGGCCAAGACCAACTCATCGCCTCTCTGCGAACCATCAAACAAAATGCAAATGCAGCACAGACGGTGAACGAGATCTCTGCGCCTGCTCAGGCCTATGCGTCACTCAATGGGTCAAATCAGCTACATACCGCACTAGATCTAGAAACTGCAAAGGAGGAACAAGAAGAGATAGAGAAGTCTCTCCAGGACGTACGTGCCAGCGCAGCACGCCTGAACCAGCTCTGCACCCTTTTCCCACAAACTAGAGTACGATGAAAAAAATAATTTTGAACATTCTCATAGTGACTCTCTTCGCAACCGGTTTTGTAGCGGTTCCAAAACCTGCGTATGCGGCGTGTAATCTAGGTACCGCTATTGTGGGAAGTGGCTTTACAGACTGTGTGAGTGAACTCGTTATCATGACTGTGATGCCGATTGTCGGTAAACTACTCCAGGTCAGCGCATATCTTTTTGACAAGGCCATTATCATGAACATGAATATTTCACAGTTCGTACAAACAGGTAACAGTGCTGTCATGTCTCCCGTAGAGACAATCTGGAGACTCATCCGTGATATTTCTGGAATGTTCTTTATCTTCCTTCTCCTTTTCTCTTCAATTAAAATGATACTGGGTCTAGATAGTAGCAAGGGGGTGATCGCGGGAGTGGTCATCGCAGGACTTTTTGTAAACTTTAGCCTCTTTGCCACCAAAGTCGCGATTGACGCTTCGAATTCCCTCACCTTGACCATATACAATGCCATTGCACCACGCGTGAGTGCGACAGTAATCGGTAACCTGTGGGGAGGGGATGATACTGATCCAAACGGGCAGATCGCTGGTGGAATCTCTTCAAAGATAATGCAGGTGGTGAACCTACAGAGTCTCTTTGCAAGTACAAAAACTGCGACTCAGCAGACCAACTACAATGTAAACTCTATCGTGATCGTTACAGGAGGAATCGTGCTCATGCTCGTCCTTGGCATCGCATTTCTGGCTGCAGGAGTAATGTTCCTCTGGAGATTCATTTACCTTCTCGCCCTCATGGCCTTTTCTCCGTTTTGGGCACTGTCTTTCGCATTTCCTCAGCTGGCTGACCAGAAAAAGGAATTTATAAAAAATTTAATGGCGCAGTGTCTATTTGCTCCTGTATTTCTATTTTTTGTATATATCGCACTACGAGTATTTAACGACCCACAATTTATCGCTCTCACCAATCCAGGCAGAAGCACGTTCGCAAATGTATTCGCTGGTAGTGGTATTGCTCCTCTTATCCAGTACGGCCTAGTCGTGTTTATCATATATTCAGGACTTGCAACCGCAAGCAAGCTTGGAGCTAAGGGCGGGGAATTTGGAATAAAATGGTTAGACACTATGGGTAAATGGGGTCAGGGTATGGTAAAGGGCGCTACTATGGGCACGCTTCGCTTTGCTGGAAGAAACACATATGGTCTGGCAGCATCAAAGCTTGCCGAGTCTGATTTTATCAACGACCGAGCAGGCAAGGGTTTTGCGGGCAAAATGGTCCTCACCAGCCTAAAGGGAGTGGCAAAGAACTATGATGAAAATGTAGAAAAAAAGAAAAAGGATAGTATTGCGTTTGGCGATTCGTTGGGATACAACCACGCTGAGGTATTAGAGCTCGAACGACGAAACCTCAAGATCAAAGACGGCATGGCAGGGATCGATTCTGATATCATGACACTCGAACAAAGCCAGAGATCTACCACAAACGCAGCGATGAAGGCACGAATCGGGCTAGACATAGATATGAAAAAGAAACTTAAAAAGCGTTACGAGGCTCAGATAAAAACAAACAACAAAGAGATAACTGATACTAAAAACAAAAGAAAGTCTGACTACGCACAAGCAGAGGACCCAAGTGAAACTGACCCAGCAACAGGTGAGAAGAAACTCAGTATCTGGAACCGTGTCAAGAAAGGTGGGTTTGTTGCAGCTGACGAAGAGAAGGCGGCAGCAAGTATCAATGCAAGCATCACTGAGGATGAGGTAAAGAAACTGAAGGAGAAACTCGACGAAAAGAAAAAGGATCGCGAAAAGGCAAAGGATGAGGTCGGTCGCCTCACAAAGGAAAAGAAGGAACGCAAGGCAACATGGAACTCGGACAAAGAAGACGCACTCAATGAGGCTTACAAGAAATATGAAGAGGTAGTGAAAACAGAAATTATGCCTCTTGAAAAAGAGATTCGTGATATGGAATTCGAAGCAAAAAAACTTAAAGACCTAAGCTCATAATATGAATAGAGAATTTACCGAAGAAAAACTCAACTCGCTCCCCACAGAGATCAAAGAGGCCCTCATGTCTCCAGAATTTGGGTCGAAGCTCGATGCGATCGCGGACAAACATGGTATGCATATCGACCAGGTGGGGGAGCTCGCAAATGAGATTGCAGCGGTTATGTTTGGTGAGATAAAAGCGGGTGACTTTTTTGATAGTATAAAAAAATCACTGGATCTGACGGATAAGGAGGCAGAGGAAGTCACTCGCGATGTAAATGAACAGATTTTTCTGCCTCTTCGATCAGCGCTTCAGAGTCCTGACACGACACCAACACCAGAACCCTCACACCCTCTCGAAACCCCTGATGAAATCCTCAAACACATAGAGGATGCTGGACCTGCGCTGCCTGCACCAGATCTGACTGATCATCTCCTGCAAAACACCGTAGAAAGCAAGCCCATCGAGGAAGCGCCTGCAGCAGTGACCCCTCCACCAGCGCCAACACCCCCACCAAAAAAGACTTATTCAGTAGATCCATATCGCGAACCAGTGAACTAGCTGTGCTATAATTTCTGCATGCGTTATCAAGTACCTCAGTTCATCGAAGTCGAGGACAAGATCTTTGGTCCACTCACTCTCAAACAGTTCATATATCTCGCAGGGGGAGCGGGTATAGCCTTTGTCTTTTATCGACTCCTCCCTTTTCCACCCTTTATAAAAGTCGTCCCGGTAGTAGTGATCATCGTATTTGCTGTCGCCCTCGCTTTTGGAAAGATCCACCAGCGCTTTCCCTTCATATATATAGTAGAGGCAGCTATAAAGTACTTTTTTGGTGCAAAGCTCTATATATGGAAGAAAGTGGACAAGTCTCCGGTCCACCAGACAACCGATGAGGCAAAGCAGTATGCGTCTATCATGGTGCCGAAGATATCAAACAGCAAGCTAAAGGATCTCTCATGGAGTCTCGATATAAAAGAGAGTATATACTCAAACCAGAATCAAAGGTAAAATATACACATGGCTGCACCCTCATCAAAAACTACTCAAGAATTTGTACCCATCCAGGAGATACGCGACGGTGTCGTCATTTTGCGTGATGGATCGATGCGGGGGATCATCCTCGCCTCATCCCTCAACTTTGCCCTAAAGTCTCAGGACGAGCAGAACTCTATCATCTTTCAGTTCCAAAACTTTATAAACTCCCTCGATTTCTCAGTACAATTTTTCATTCAGTCAAAAAAACTCGATATACGGCCATACATCACCCTCCTCGAGGGCAGATACAAGGAACAGGTGAATGATCTCATGAAGATGCAGACCAGAGAATATATAGAGTTCATCAGAACTTTTGTGGACAATACAAACATCATGTCAAAAAGTTTCTTTGTAGTCATCCCATATACACCACCATTTATAGGTACTGCGAAAAAAGGACCGCTCACGAGCCTCTTTGGTAAAAAAGAACCTGTGTCTGTGGGAAACACTACTGCATTCGAAGAAAACTACAGCCAGCTCGAACAGCGCATGGGTGTGGTAGAGCAGGGACTAGTGCGCTGTGGTATCCGTGTAGCAAAACTGGGCACTGAGGAAGTGGTCGAGCTATTTTATAAGATATTCAACCCAGGGGATACGGAGAAACCTATCCAGGTAAATTAATATGGGAATACTAGACTTTATAACAGGTAAAAAAACAGACAAACCGGCGGTGGCATCGATCCTGCCGCAGGAGATCTATGAGGCTGGCGTACTCGAGCTAAAGGATATCATCGCTCCCTCTGCACTCAAAATCACTCCAAAAGAGCTCAACCTAGGCGAAAAAGTAGCTCGAACATTTTTTGTCATCTCATATCCTCGGTTTTTGAGTGATAGCTGGTTTGCTCCGATCATCAACCTCGACAAGATTTTCAACATCTCTATATTTATTCATCCCGTAGATACTGCAAAGGTGCTCCGACACTTCCAAAAGAAAGTTGCCGAGGTGCAGAGTCAGATCAATGACCGCGAGAGCAAGGGCCTCGTGCGTGACCCGATGCTCGATACCGCATACCAGGACCTCGAGACACTTCGTGACAACCTCATGCAGGCTCAGGAAAAGATCTTTGATGTGGGTGTATACATCACATTGTTTGGTGACAATGACGCTGAACTCGACAAGATCGAGTCGGAGATAAAATCTATCCTCGAGGCAAAGCTTGTATATATAAAACCAGCACTGTTTCAGCAGGAGGACGGGTACAAGAGCGTCCTGCCTATAGGCACCGACCTCCTCGAAGTGCACTCAAAGCTAAACTCTTCACCACTCTCGAGTCTCTTTCCATTCGTTTCATTTGATCTCACCTCTGACAAGGGAATCCTCTATGGTATAAACCGTCACAATAGCTCCCTCGTGCTCTTTGATCGATTCCTCCTCGAAAACTACAACTCGGTAACATTTGCAAAGGCCGGTTCCGGAAAGTCATACACGACAAAACTAGAAATCCTCCGTAGTCTCATGTTTGATACCGAAGTCATCGTCATCGACCCAGAACGTGAATACGAATACATGGCCGAGGCGACAGGAGGGAAGTATTTCAATATCTCACTCACCTCAGAGCACCATATCAATCCATTTGACCTACCAGTCCCACGCGAGGATGAGGCAGTGTCTGATGTTTTGCGTTCACATATTGTAAACCTCGTTGGACTATTCCGTATCATGCTCGGAGGCCTCTCTCAGGAGGAGGATGCAATCATCGACCGAGCTATCACCGAGACCTACGCACTCAAAGACATCACTGCAGACTCAAACTTTGCAAACGTAGAGCCACCACTCATGTCAGACTTTGAGCTCGTGCTCGCTGGTATGGAAGGGGCCGACTCACTCGTACAGCGCCTCACCAAGTACACAAAGGGAACCTGGTCAGGATTCATCAACCGTCCAACAAACGTGGATATCAACAAAAAGTTCATCGTGTTCTCACTCCGAGACATGGAGGACGAGCTAAAACCTGTGGCAATGTACATCGTCACCCATTATATATGGAGTGCGGTACGAAAGAACCTCAAAAAGCGCCTCCTCGTGATCGACGAGGCATGGTGGATGATGAAATCAGAGGATACTGCCTCATTCCTCCTCGGTCTTGCAAAACGAGGACGAAAGTACTACCTCGGTCTCGCTACGATCACCCAGGACGTCGAGGACTTCCTCAAATCTCCATACGGACTACCGATCATCACCAACTCTTCGATCCAAATGCTCATGAAGCAATCAGCATCGTCTATCGATATGATCCAGAGGACGTTCAACCTCACTGATGAAGAAAAATACCTCCTTCTCGAATCTGATGTAGGAGAGGGGATATTCTTTGTCGGTATGAAACACGTCGCCATAAAGGTCATCGCCTCGTATACAGAGGATCAGATCATCACTACCAACCCTTCACAGATCCTCGAGATAAAGCGTTCAAAGGCAGCGCTCGAACAACAGGGATGAAGAACGCCTCTCGTTGGAAGTATTTCTATGCATTTACCATCATAGTAGACGCGATACAGATTATCCTTTATTTTATCTTTGGTTCTGGTATTGCTGTAAACCGTTTGATCTCTCTCGGTATGGTTTTCATTCTACCTCTTCTTCTAGAAATCGCTGGGTTAAAACCACGATTTTTGGCTTTGGCGGCCACTTTTACCGCTGAAGAGTTGCCTTTTGTCGACATGGTGCCTTCGTGGACGATTTATATTTGGTTCGTAAAAAAGGGATGGGAAGCTGAACAGATTATCCTTGAAAAGGCTCCTGTGCTGGGCAAAGTCGCAGATGTTGCGACAGCAAGGAAGCAGCCCCTTGTCCGGAATGGGGTACGCACACCAACTGGTCGTGATACAATATAGCTACATGCTACGTTTTCAATTTGGTTTTTATTTTGTACTTTTTCTGTTTAGCCTTTGCCTCATTCCTGCCTTTTCTTTTGCTCAGACCCCGAACACGATCGATAGTATCGAGGTCCGACTGGCCCCAGAAAATCCCGCGCCAAAAGAACCCGTCACCCTTCGTGTAGAAGGGTATTTATCAGATCTCAACAAAGCCACTATCACCTGGATCGTAGATGGTAAACAGATTTCTTCTGGTATCGGACAAACTTCTTTCAAGCTCGATGCTCCTGATAACGGCAAGAGGTCTACTATATCTATTTCGATCCGCACCTTTGAGGGTCGCGAAGTCCGCAAAACCATAGTGCTACAGCCTGGTGATGTCTCTATTATGTGGGAAACAACAGGAAATATCCCTCCACTCTATCGAGGAAAGTCTCTCCCCGCGTATCAAACAAATATAAAGTTTGTTGCCATGCCAGAATTGTATAAAAATGGAGTACGACTAGATCCGAGTACACTGGTCTATACATGGAAAAAAGGATCTGTGGTACTTGGAACTAATTCTGGCTACGGAAAACAGTCTTTGACCCTAAAGGGCGGAGTGGTCCCACAGCCTATGGAGGTGAGTGTGACAGTGCAGTCGCGTGATGGGATCTCTACTGGAAAAGGTAGCCTCACGCTCGATTTCCAAAATCCAGAATTATATTTTTATCAGGAAGACCCGCTATATGGAGTGTTGTACAACAAGGCACTCGGCAGCCAGCAACCTCTCCTCAATGAAGAAATGAAAGTTGTTGCGGTACCATACTTTTATGACAATCCTCGAGAATTCGTCTGGAGTGTAAACAATGTGCCTCAAGCATCACTCGATGGCCAGTCGAGCATCATCCTACGCAACGGGGGAACAGTGGGGGGTAGTTCACTCATCGGAGTACAGCTCCGTAACACAGTGAATATCTTGCAAGCCGCTCAGGGGAATTTTACGGTATACTTTAATAAAATAGAAAAGGCAGAAGTGCCTGAATTATAATGAAAAAGCTACTTTTACTCATCCTCATACTCCTTCCACTCACGACCTTTGGGGCGGATACCTATACATTGCTCGAACCACTTCCAGCCATCGAGGGAACAGGTCAGGCAAATTGTGAGCCGAACAATGGGATGGTTTGTAAGATAGACACGAGGACCTATCTTTCTTATGTATACAAATTCGCCATCGCTTTTGCTGCAGTAGCAGCTGTGGTCATGATCATGTACGCAGGATTCGAATACGCGATGACCGATATCATCAGTACAAAGTCAGCAGCCAAAACCCGTATGTACAACGCGCTTATGGGTCTCGCCACTATGCTCGCGTCATATCTCATTCTCCAAACCATCGATCCACGCCTCGTACAAGTAGACACGACACTGCCGGAAATTGGCCAGGTTGGACAGACTTTTGACTACAATCAACTGGTAATGACAGCAACTGACTATAAAATCCGACAAGACCTAGATAGAGTGAGCAAAGACGCACAAGTACTAGAAAAAGAGGCGACCGCTCTTAGAAAAAAGGCAGACGAAACACAGGACCAAGACGAGTCTATGAGACTTCGAGAAGAAGCTCTTGTCCTAAAGCGCCGCGCTGATTTTATAAGACACGAAGGCACAGCCGAAGCCCAGTATGATTTGAGTAAAAATCTTTTTAGAGAAATAAGTGAAAAACCGCCAACCGGCCAACTCAAGACAGCGCTGGACAAGAGAAGAAAGGAAATGACTGACTCTATCACCGAAAACATCCAGCTAATGATAAATAGCGGTGATGTCGAGGGTGCGCAAAAACTAGAAGAGGTGCGCAACATGACCACATCAAGATTTGATCAGGCTGTATTTCTTCTTCCGAAAGCAAACGAGGCGATGCTGATCGGAAAAACCCAAGTTATTGATAGCTACGTCGTGAGAGATGTAGGAAAAATCATCACGGAGATCAACAACTACACATACCCTGATAACCTCAGCGCTGAGAGTGTTCGTGTCCTGGAGTCTGATCGACAAGAAGTGCTCGCTGCTTTGAATAAAATCGTCCAAGACAATAGCCCTGCGCCCGCTCCGACCACACCAACACCATAATGTCACGAGTCACCATTATCATTTCAACACTTATCTTTATAGTCCTCGTTTTTATAGGACTATGGTATTGGCTGTTTTTTGAAAAGGGGACTACACCAATGCCTACACCGACTGCACCTGTGAGCAACAACAGCTTTAGCCCGCTCAATCCCTCATCGCCAAATCAAACACCGATCACTCCCACCTCAACGAGCACTCCTACCCTGAGCACATCGACACCTGCTGTAGATACCACTATACCTGCAAAAGTACGCAGGATATACGCTACGCCCGTAGCATCAGGACTACTCGCTTCATCTACCTCGAGCACGAGCCTCGTCTACTTTGCTGATCGAGGAAATGGGCACACCTATATTGCAGATATCGATGGTGATAAACCGGAAAAGATCAGCAACACCACTATCCTCCGCGTCTACGAGAGTCTTTGGGATAGAGCAGCGAAAAATGTCATCCTCCGCTACATCCGTGAGGGATCAAGTGCCGTGACCTCTATATCGTCACCTCTCGGTACCGAGATAAAAGCGAGACCTCTATCAAACAACATCTCGAGCATGGCCGTCTCTCCAAAAGGTGACAGAATATTTACTTTGGAAAATGGGGTGGGGTATATATCAAAGATAGATGGCTCTGCCAAAACAGAAGTCTTTGATTCTCCTCTTTCGGGCTGGGTCGTCACATGGCCTGAAGAAAACACGATCACCCTCACCACAAAAGCTTCGAATAAAAGCCCGGGCTATCTATATTTCCTCAATGCGACCAATAAAAATATAGTAAAGGTTCTCGGGCCGATAAACGGCCTCACTACAAATACGAGCCGCGATGCAAAAAAGGTTTTTTATAGCCAGTATGTGGCAGGAAAGACCGAGACAAAAGTATTTTCTTTGACAGAAGGATCGATACAGGACACATACCTCGTCACGCTCCCAGAAAAATGTACTTGGAGCAATCTCAAAAAGACCAGCATATACTGTGCAGTACCCAACCAACCTCTCGCAAACCTACCAGACGCGTGGTACAAGGGCACAGTTCTAGGAAATGATCAGGTGTGGCACCTCGACACTGTGAGTAACAGTGTAAACAAAGTAGCAAATCTCCTAGAGGAAACCGGGTCAACCGTAGACGCATTTAGCCTCACGCTCGATCAGGCAGAACTCGGCCTCTTCTTTATAAACAAATACGATCTCTCTCTGTGGGCTATTGATTTGACCGATTGAGCTGACGCTTTACGTATATCTCTTGTGCGAGGGTAAATAGACTACTCACCGTCCAGTATAGAGCGATCACACCTGAAGTGGTGTATGAGATGAAAAATACCATCACCGGGAATACATATTTCATCTGGGTCGACATAGATCGGGCAAAATCATCCTGAAACGTAGGGTTTTCCTTTTTCTCTGGAGGTTTTCCTAGGGAATACTTTATCTGAAAGTACTGTGCCACAGCTGCAAAGACTGAGAGGAGGATACTACGCTTTGCGATATCAAAAAGTCCAAATAGGTGCATGTCGACAAACGGTTTGTCTATAAAAGGATAGAGAATGTCTTTTATTTCAGGCAGTCCTGATCGAACAAAGATAGAGTAGAGGGCGATGAGGATAGGGAGCTGGATGATGATAAGGAGGATACTTGAAAATGGATTTACCTGTTTCTTTTTATACAGATCAAAAATAGCGAGAGACTGTGCCTGCTTGTCGTCCTTGTGCTTTTGCTGCAGCGCTTCGAGCTCGGGCTGGATCTCTTTCATCCGAGCCTGGGTCACGATCGCCTTTTTTGAAAGAGGGTAGAGGACGAGTTTTACAATGATCGTAAAAAGTATGACGGCTACACCTGCATCTATCCATGGGAGGAGGTCAAAGAGATATATGAGGCCATTGTAAAGGGGTCTATAGATATATTCGTGGTACATAGGGACTATTTTAACGAAGCTTTAGCTAATAGGGAAGCAACTTCGGCTTTTATCTTTTCAAAACTCACGTGAACGAGGTCGTTTTTGGCCAAAAAAATGCCATAAAACCCTTTTTGTGGAGTGATAGCAGAGTATATACGTCTGCGAGCACGGTTGCGGGAAACGGCTAGTTTGCTCGCTTTTTTAGGGACAGAGACAGAAAATCGGCCTTGTAAATCGCCGATTCGTCTGTATTTGAACCATATGTTATCAGCATGTACCGCCATACCGGTCTTTACCACTTCTGTAAAGAGTTTTTTACCCAGTCTGGTAGTGTGAGGGAGCATGTTAGACAGAGAGCTTCTTGCGACCCTTAGCTCGGCGCCGTGCAAGGACTTTCTTTCCATTCTTTGAGCGACTTCGAACGAGAAAACCGTGTGTTCGTGCTCGCTTCTTTCTTTTTGGACTATATGTTTGTGACATAGCGCCACTATATCTCATTATCCACAAATAATCAACAGCTTTTCAACAAAAATTATGAATTTGCACAAGTGGTCACATTTGTAAACAGGTATATACTGGAAACATGCATGACGTAAATAATCTATGGCAATCAGTACTCAATGAGATACAACTTGAGATATCAAAGAGTAATTTCACCATGTGGTTCAAAGAAACGTCGCTAGGGAAGATAGATGATGGTGTTGTGTTCCTCCATGTACCGAGTCCTTTCTATCAGGAATGGCTTCAAAAGAAGTTCCACAACAATATTTTGCGTGTTCTCCGCAAGTACAACGAACAAGTCCGCGCTCTCGAGTATGTGATCACTGACAAACGAGACAAAAAACGCGCTGCAGACAAGATGGTTCCTCAAATGAACGCCAGCCTCCCTCTACAGGACCTCTATATAAACAAAAATGACAATCTCAACCCAAAATACACCTTTGAGACCTTCATTGTCGGACCTTTTAACGAACTTGCTCATGCAGCATCTCAGGCAGTAATACAGCGCCCGGGACACGCCTACAACCCGTTTTATATATATGGAGACACAGGGAGAGGAAAAACTCACCTCGTGCAGGCTATCGGGAACTTTATCAAAGAAGCCTACCCAGAAAAGAAGGTGTTCTACCTCACGTCTGAAAAATTTGGCACCGAATGCCTCGCCGCACTACAAACAGGGAAGACTCAGGAATTCAAAGACAAATATCGCAAGTACGATGTACTCATCATGGATGATATCCAGTTCTTTGCGAGCAAGGAAAAGTTCCAGGAGGAACTCTTTCACCTCTTCAACGCACTTTTTGAGCAAAACAAGCAGATCATTTTCTCTTCTGACCGTCATCCAAACCATATTGCGAGCCTTGAGGAGCGCCTCCGATCACGTTTTAGTGCTGGAATGCTCATCGATATACCTTCTCCCGACCTCGAGTCTCGTCTCGCCATCATAAAAGCAAAAGCACTGGCTCACAACTTGATCCTCGACGCCGAAATTATTGAGTATGTAGCAGAAAACCTCGAGGGAAATATCCGCGAACTAGAAGGCGTGATGAATGCAGTGTCTATCCAGTCGCAACTAAAGGGAAAGCTCACTATAAATGACCTCAAAAACGTACTCAAAGACAGCACTAAGCCGAAAAAGAATACTTCTGTAAAGGATGTAATAAAAATCGTATCGAATTATTATAATATTAGTGAAGAGAGTATATACGACAAGACTCGAAAGAAGGAGGTGGTGAAGCCTCGCCAGGTCATCATGTTTCTCCTTCGAGAAGATTTCAACATTTCCTATCCATCTATTGGGGAAAAGATGGGGGGAAGAGACCATACAACTGTGATTCATTCCTGTGAAAAAGTGAAAGATGAGTTGAAAACTAATTCAGTTCTTTCACAGGAGATCAGTCAGTTGAGGACAATGTTGTAAACTTGGGGAAAAATATTTAACAACTTACGTTGCAAAATATACTTAAAATCGATTTCTCCACATATCAACAGCCCTAATAACCCTAAAATTTAAATATTATGAAAATAGAGTGTATACAGGAAAAACTAATTCAGGCAGTAGGAACTGTGGAAAAGATCACGGGTAAAAATGCATCCCTACCGGTACTCTCTAGTATCGTTCTCGAAGCCTCTGAGACAGGACTCCTTTTAAAATCTACTAATCTCGATATGGGTATCGAGGTCACTATCCCTGCTCGAGTAGAGCAGGCAGGTTCTGTAGCTGTATCCGGATCTATCCTCTCTGCATTTCTAAGTGGTGTAGTTGGTGAAAAGATAAAACTCGAACTCAAAGAACAAAACCTAAAAGTAAGCACATCTAGAAATACAACGACTATAAAAGCTCTGTCTGTAGAGGATTTTCCTGTCATTCCTCGTGTAGAAGGAGATTTTTTTGATGTAGATGCAAAACAGTTCATAAAAGGTCTCAAATCAGTCTGGTATGCCGCCTCTACGTCAGGAGTAAAGCCAGAACTCTCTAGTGTCTATATATACTGTGAAGAGGGATATGTGGTATTTGTCGCGACGGACTCATTTCGTCTAGCAGAAAAGAAAATAAAGATAAAAAAGAGCAAGGATTTTGGTTCTATCCTCATTCCATTTAAAAATGTGTCCGAAATAGTCCGAGTGATGGAGAAAGCAGAAGGGGATGTACAAGTCACTCTCTCTAAAAATCAGCTCTCATGTGTATATGATGGGGTATATCTCGTATCTCGAGTGGTAGACGGGGTGTTTCCAGACTATCGCCAGATCATCCCAAAGGGAGAAAAGACTACAGTGACCGTCCTAAAGCAGGATCTCCTCCAAGCGCTCAAAATATCAAACATCTTTTCAGACAAATTTAATCAGGTACACATAAAGGTAGAAGAGAAACTATTTGAAATTACCACAAAAAACAATGATGTAGGTGATACCGCAAATGCCATCGACTCGGTCATAGAAGGGGAACCCATAGAAATAAACTTTAATCACAAGTACATCACAGACTGCTTCCAATCTATCGAGACAGACAGTCTCTCACTTGCCTTTAACGGTTCAAATCGGCCTGTGGTGATACGTTCTATACCTGATACGTCCTTTCTATACCTCGTAATGCCAATGAACCGCTAATGTTCAATATTCGCCAATATCTCGAAAAGTTTAAAAAACTCCAAGCGGATAGCGAGAGCGAAAAAGAATTAGTAAAACAAGTGCTCCTAGAGTTTTCTATACCAGTAGATGATCTCACGATAAAAAACAAAGTAGTCACTGTGCAAGCGAGCTCGATAGCAAAAAACCAAATCTACATAAAGAAAGCAAGAATCCTGGAGAAACTACCAAATATACTAGATATTATTTGATATCTACACTGAACTGGTACTCACCTTTGTTGTATACAGAGTCATACACATATAGTGTAAACACCACATTTCCTCTGAGGTCGAGGTCGCGGGGAATAAAGCTAAACGATTTTCGCTCGGTAGATGCAATATACTTTCCGTTTGCAAAAAGTTCGGCCTTTCTGTATGGATAATCACCATTTACACTAAAGGAAACGGTAAACTGTCTGTTATCGTCTACATTTCGAGGTATATCATCGAGAACTATTTTGGGAAGACTTTTGCCGGTGTGGACGTCATCCTTTTCAGTAGGGATACTAACGTTTTGAGTTTCTACAAAACCAGGGTTATTCTTTTGCCATTCGGTAAACCATTTTCGCACCCCATATTCCCATGAGATGTACTGAGAATCATTTTCTGGTCGTGTAGGGATAGGGCCTCGAGGATCATCCTTGTCCACCCAGTGGAGGATAGAGTGAACGCTGTTCACCATAACTTCTTCACGAGTTTCTGCTGGGGTGAATTCGGTAGCCAGTTTTCCTGACACCGTGTCCTTGAAATATGATAATCCACCACGCCAGTTACCTCGCAGTGTCGCTTTTATATCGAGTGGTGCCGGTTCTGGCTGTTTAAAGTAGTCATTTGGAAGACTCTCAGCGATGTCAGCAAAGAGAGCAGTCCACACTGGGGCTATGATGAGACCCGCCACCTTTTTTGCCATAACCGTGTTGTCATTTTTACCTGCCCAGGCAGTCATCACAAAGTTTGGTGTATATCCAGTCACCCACACGTCGCGATAATCGTTTGTGGTACCTGTCTTTATGGCCACCTGACGAGGAATAGGATTTAAAAGGGCAGTGAGACTACTGATACGTACTTTTTTATCTGACAAGATATCAGAAATCTGTCGCGCTGTGTTTTCATCGAGCACTCGTTCTGGAGCGACATTCGACTGCTCGAGGATTTTTCCATTCATATCCTCTACTTTGAGGACGAGACGAGGTTTGTTCTTTACACCGTCGTTTGCAAACACACCGTATCCACTCGTGAGTTCGAGTGGTGTCACTTCACCGCCTCCGAGAACGAGGGTGAGACCGTAGCGATCTGGATCATTTAAACTAGTCAGCCCCATGTCGTTTAAAAGGGAGATAGCCTTGTTGATACCGGTGAGGTACAAAGTCTTTACCGCAGGGATGTTTCGAGACTGGGCGAGGGCATACTTCATAGTCATAGGACCTTCAAATATGCTGTCGTAATTTTCTGGAGCATAGCACTTTGTCTTGTCATTTTTTGGATTTTTTGGCTTGCTGTCAGGGGTACACTCACTAGAGAACTCGGTCTTTACGTCAAAGAGAATGGTTTCTGGAGTGTATCCTTTCGCAAATGCAGCCGCGTAAATAAATGGCTTTATCGTCGAACCAGGCTGGCGTTTTGCGGTGATGATATTGAAATTCCCATCGATCTTTTGATCAAAATAGTTTCGTGAGCCCACCATCATGAGAACATCACCGTTTCGTGGATCGAGAGCAACCATAGCGGTGTTACTCGCTCCAAAGTCTGATTCGAGGGTAGGGGCAAAGTTTTTTACGACACCCTCGGCCTTCTCCTGGATCTTGTAGTCGAGGGTGGTGGTGACTTTTAGTCCATTTTGTAGCACATAGTCCTCACCGTATTTGTCGATGAGGTATTGTTTTACCATGAGAGAAAAGTGTGGGGCGCGGATGCCGGTATTGCTACGTTCTCGGAAAACCACTACTTCACTCTTTGCGGCAGTGTATTCTTCTTCGGATATGAAATTGTTCTGGCGCATACGGCTGAGCACGAGATTTTTTCGTGTATCGAGGTCAGCTTTGTTTTTTCCATATGGCGAGTAGTAGCTCGGTGCTTGGGCAAGCGCGGCTATATATGCAGATTCAGCGAGGGTGAGGTCTTTTGCACTTTTACCATAAAAGGCACGGCTAGCCTCTTCGACACCATAAATACTACCTCCATAAGGTGTTTCGTTGAGATATGTAGCGAGAATCTGGTCTTTTGTCAGTACTTTTTCTAGTTTGACCGCAAGTACCCATTCTTTTATCTTTCGGGTAGGGGTTTTGTCACGAGTGAGTACTGCATTTTTGATGACCTGCTGAGTGAGGGTCGATCCTCCTTGGGTGATACCACCACCTGGAGTGACGTTTGCAAGGATTGCGCGGATGATCGCCGTCGGTTTTATGCCAAAGTGAGTATAAAACTCTACGTCCTCGATAGCGAGGGTCGCTTTTTTGACAAAAGGAGAGATGTCCTCGAAGGGGATGATGGTGCGTTTTGTGTCCTCGTGCACATCATAGAGCAATATTTCACCAGTTCGGTCAAATATTTTTGTAGATTGTGCGACCCGGCGCTGCTCAAAAGCAGAGATGTCAGGCATCTTTATCGTAGATACCCAGAGCACACTAAAGCCCGCAAGGATGATCCCTAGGGAGATGGCCAGCAATGTAAGGTTCTTTAGCTTCTTTTTGTGGTGCCTCATTGGATGAATTTTAACACATATTGTGCTACATTGTTCACATGATTGATGAAATATTGAACCGTGGAGTAGAGAATGTATACCCTAGTCGTGAGCTAGTCAAGTCGCGTCTAGAAAAAGAAAAACTTACATTTTATCTCGGTGTAGATCCCACTGGCCCGACACTTCATATCGGCCATCTCATCCCTCTTCTAAAATTGGCCGCGCTCCAGAAAGCAGGGCACAAGGTATTTTTCCTCATTGGTGATTTTACTGCTATGATCGGTGACCCAACAGACAAAACTGCTGCCCGCAAAAAACTCACTCATGAAGAAGTGCTCGCAAACTGCAAGACATACAAGGACCAGGCCTCAAAATTTATCTCTTTCGAGGGTGAAAATGCTGCTGAGTTAAAGTTCAACTCTGAGTGGCTCGCAAAAATGAATTTTTCTGATGTGCTAGAACTCGCTTCGCTCATGACGGTAGACCAAATGCTCAAGCGCGATATGTTTGAAAACCGAATGAGGGAAAACAAACCTATATACATTCACGAATTCATGTACCCGCTCATGCAGGGATATGACAGTGTGGCTATGGATGTGGACGGAGAGATCGGGGGTAATGACCAGACTTTTAATATGCTCACTGGACGTGATCTCATAAAATCTCTAAAGAACAAAGATAAAATCGTACTCACCACAAAACTCGTCGTTGATCCTGCAGGAAAGAAAATGGGTAAGTCAGAAGGGAATATGATCAGTCTCGACCAGACTCCAGAGGATATGTTTGGAAAAGTGATGTCATGGACTGATGGTATGGTACCACTAGGGTTTGAACTACTCACTAATACAGCTACACCAGAAGGTCATCCAAAAGAGGTAAAAGTAGCGTTGGCAAAAGCGGTGGTTACTCTGTGTTTCGACGAAGCGGCCGCAGAAAAAGCCCACCAGGCTTTTGAGAGCACTTTTTCAAAAGGTGAATTGCCAGAAGATATACAGACCGTAAAAGCAGAGAAGGATACACTACTCATGGATGTTGTGATCTCATCTGGTGCAGTTGAATCAAAAGGAGAATTTCGTCGCCTCGTGGAGGGGAATGGGGTAGAGATCATCGGGCAGGGAAAGGTCACAGATGCAAATATAAAAATCACCGCACCAATCGATGTAAAGATCGGTAAACGGAGATTTTTGAGAATCACTATATAGACTATTCCTCGAATCGGTCTTTGAACGGATCGATCTCGTCGTCAGCGACAGTCTCTTCGTCATCTTCTTCGGCGAGGTCGTCTTCCTCCTCTTCTACTACCACTACGTCAGCCTCACCCAGTATCAGATCCGGGTCGATTTCTTTATCCTTATCCTCTATTTCTGTTTCTCGTTCTTCGGGCATGCGTATCGATTAAATAATAATGTTTTTTAGTTGTAACAAAATCTAAAAGTTTTTGCAACCATTTTTTATTGTGGAAAAGTAAGTTATCCCTACCGCGATCGCATCATACTCGTCGTCGTACTGTATGTCTTTGTTGATTTTGATGAGTTTTGGCACCATAAACATGATCTGTTCCTTGTCACTGCGCCCGTGTCCGGTGATCGCTATTTTTATCTCCAGGGGATTGAACTCGTGTACCAAAAGCCCTCTTTTTGCTGCTTCATATGCGACTACACCACGCGCCTCGGCCACATGCATAGCTGTTTTTTGATTGTTTTTGAAAAAAAGAGTTTCGATTGCACAGGCAGTGGGGGAGTATTCGACTATCACACGCTCTATCTCAGCGCCGATTTTCTCGAGGCGTCGATAAAAGGTTTCTTTGGGTGAAGTTTTAAAACAATCAGAATAAATGAGTTTGTCTTTTTCCAAAATAGCGATACCGAGGCGTTCAAATCCTGGATCGATGGCGAGTACTCTATTCGGCGTTTGTGTAGACATCTTGGACTTCGTCATTATCCTCGAGCTCTTCGATGATGGTCTCTAGCTTTGTGGCGTCCTCCTCACCTATAGGGATCATAGTCTGTGGCACCCAGCCTTCTGCTGTCTTTGTAAATGCCCATGATGCGCTCCCCGGGACAGCGAGCTCGTATCCATTTTTAGAGAGGATGTGTTTTACATCCTGAGCGGCTTTGTTGCGGTTGCTCGTGAGTCCTTCGATGATGAGGGCACATCCTCCGGGCCCATAGGCCTCGTACGTGACGTTGTCCATGACCTCGGTATCAGTCGTCGCCTTTTTTACGGCACGATCGATGGTGTCATTTGGCACATTTTCTTTGCGAGCTTTTTCGATAGCATTTGCAAGACCAGGGGATTTTAGATTTCCACCGGCTTTTTTGGCTTCTACCGTGATGAGTCGCACCATTTTGCCAAAGATCTTACTCTTTTGAGCATCAGTCTTTGCTTTTTGATGTTTTATTTTTGAAAATTTATTATGTCCTGACATGGTTATATGCTTTATCAGTTACTTTTCTCCCGCGTGTGGTGCGTTCGAGTAGTCCGAGTTGTATCAAGTACGGTTCGTACACGTCCTCGATCGTCTCCTGTTCTTCGCCAGTCGCTGCGCCCAAAGTACTCAGTCCGACTGGTCCGCCATCGAACTTTTCGATGATGATTTTGAGCATATCACGATCAGCCTGATTTAGTCCAAGGGTATCGATGCCGAGCATATGCAGCGCCTTGTCGACGACGGCACGAGTGAGCTTTGAATTGTTGATCTGAGCATAGTCGCGGCAACGTTTTAGGAAATAGTTTGCGGTACGAGGGGTAAAACGGCTGCGCTTTGCTATCTCTGCTGCTGCATCATGGTCGATCTCGATGTCGAGGATTTTTGATGAGCGTTTTATGATTTCCTCGATTTCTTTTTCGGTGTAGAACTCTAGTTTAAAGGTGCCGCCAGAAAAACGTGAGCGAAGAGGCGCAGAGATCATCGCAATGCGTGTGGTGGCTGCTATAAGGGTAAAGGGAGGCAGTTCGAGCTGTATCGTGCGAGCCGAAGGGCCTTTTCCGATGATGATGTCGAGTGACCCGCTCTCCATGGCAGGGTAGAGGACTTCTTCTATGGCCTTGTTGAGCCGGTGAATCTCGTCGATAAAGAGTATGTCACCTGCAGAGAGGTTTGTGAGGATACTCGCGAGGTCACCCACCTTTAAAATAGCGGGACCTGAGGTGATTTTTATCGCAGCCCCAGTTTCCTTTGAAATGAGGTGGGCGAGAGTCGTCTTTCCGAGGCCTGGAGGACCATAAAATAGGATATGCTCTGGAGGATGGTTGCGCTGTTTTGCTGCGGTGAGGAGGATGTGGAGGTTGTCTTTTATGTTTTTTTGACCAATATAGTCATCCCACCGAGAAGGGCGGAGGGTATAGTCCAGATGCGCTATGTCTTTTTGGTCTTTAGGGGTACTTGACATAAAAATGTTTTTGTGCTAGGATACTCTATGAAAACGTCGGTAATTCATTTACATATCTAGTTCAAAAATCTCTAAGCAATGGATCCTGTTTGCGCAGGGTTCCTGATTTATTTCTAAGGACTTTCTGGTTCACTTGCTTCGGCTTGCGACACTGGGGATATCCTCGGGGGTATTTCTAGCTTTTGGTCTCGTTATTAAAAGTATTGCTTAGAGATTTTTGCACTCGATGTAAAGGGCTATATACATCGTACTCCTCCTATTAGAAATTTCAATTGACAGGCACAGGAAACTGCGTCCTGTTTTATCTTGCTGTTGGATGCTCGGTGGGATTCTTGAGGGCACGCGCGTATTCATCCTGCTGCTTCTTCAATTCCAACATTTTCTTATTTTGTTCTCGACGCAGGGTGTCTACTTCTTTCTTGAGAGCATCTCTCTGCTTTATTTTTTCTTTTAAAGTCTGTTCGAGCCGAGGGATCTCGGTTTCAATAGTGCGAAGTTCGGTTTCTTTTTTTGCGATTTCTTGTACCTCATGATCAATCGCCGCTTTGAGCGCCTGTAGGACAAGGTTTACATTTTTATCTTGCTGCATCATTTTAATTCAATAACTCTCTCGAGTTCTTCTATACTGGTTATGCCTTGTAATGCCTTGATTATACCATCCTGGGCCATAGTGAGGATGCCCTGGGGGAGAGCGGCGGTCTTTATCTCCTGAGCACTACCACCGATCTCTACTACTTTGTTTATCTCTGGATCCATCATGATGCCTTCGTATATACCGATACGGCCTTTGTATCCGGTGTGGTTGCATTTGTCGCAGCCGACAGCCTGCCAAAGTTTTTCTGTCTGAGGGATTTCACTTTTATCTACGATGCTGTCGAGAACAGCCTGGATTTTTGGATTACTACCAACTTCTTTTTTACAATCAGAGCAGAGTTTGCGCACGAGACGCTGGGCGAGAGTGATGTTTATCGCCGAACTGACTACACGAGAGTTGACCCCGAGGTCGAGGAGGCGAGGGAAGGCTCCCGCGGCGTCGTTGGTGTGAAGTGTAGAGAATACGAGGTGACCAGTGAGCGCAGAGTTGATCGCAATCGATGCCGTCTCTCCGTCGCGGATCTCTCCCACCATGATGATGTCTGGATCCTGTCGTAGGGCACTGCGGAGACCTTCGAGAAAGTTGTAGCCGCTCTCATTTACCTGTGTCTGGGTAATACCTTCGAGGTGATATTCGATCGGATCCTCGATGGTGATGATCTTTACGCCTGGACCGTAGACTTTTTTCAAAAAGGCGTACAGGGTCGTGGTCTTTCCGGAACCTGTCGGACCTGTGGTGAGAATCATGCCGTTTGGCTTGTCGACTTCTTTCAGGATAACTGAAAGGAGCTTTTTCGGTATGCCCAAGTCCTCCAAGGGAACAGAGATGGATTTTGGATTGAGGAGTCGCAGCACGATAGATTCGTTGTAGGCACCTGGGAGAATAGAAGTACGAATCTCGATATCACTGTCTCCCACCTTTACACTAAAGCGTCCGTCCTGAGAATCCTTTTTCACATTGAGCTTGAGGCCTGAGAGCAGTTTTATACGAGAGAGGAGGAGGGTAAAGGTAGTGTTGTCAAAGGTGAGAACATCAGCGAGTACTCCGTCGAGGCGATAGCGGAGACGGATATACTCCTGTTCTGGCTCTATATGGATGTCAGAGGCACCGGTCGCGATAGCCCCTGCCAAAATGGTCTCGAGAATGTGTGAGACGCGGTAGCTTTTGTTTTGATTGAGCATACCGGTGAGGAGGGTGATGATATCGGGGAGACTTTTTGTCTGTTTTACCACATTTGTGATCTCTTCGTTTGCGACGTCGAGAGAACCCGCCTTTGTTTCATAGGCAAAAGAGATGTCTTTGTAGGCTCGCCACGCTTTTTCGAGACTAGCGATAGATGCAGCTACGAGAACTGGCTCAAAACCTTTTTCCTTTAGACCAGAAACGACGTCGAGAGTCTTTTGGTCTTCGGGAGTACGTGTCGCGACTTTTACTTTTCGATCAATGATCGCAAAAGGGGCGAGTTTTGCCTCGAATGCTTTGTGTTCGTCGACGAGACGGAGGGCGTCGGTGTTCACAGGGATGACCGAGAGGTCCACATACTCGATGCCGAGCTTTTGGGCGAGCTGTTGCACCACTTCTTCCTCCTCTTTTTTCAAAAGTTCGTTGATCTTGCGCTTACTTTTATCTTCATCAAAGGTAACCATGGGGAAATTATAGCATTATTGACATTTAGCTATATATTGTGATATAATATATAGGTGAAAACGTGCATTTCGTTAGTTATTTTGATCTTTGCTACAGGGTGTGCTGGTGGTATCCAGAGATACGCCCATCCAGTGAAGGATGTGGATGTCCGGCCAGTTTGGCTCGGCGCTCCCAATTTGACCCCCTCGATTGATCCTGGCCACACTGGTGGGGAGACGATGGTGTCCACCCCGTGGAGCTATCGCTATCATCGGGATGCTCAGGATGTCGTCGGCACCATCACGGTACCAATCGGTCTGATCCAGGTCAGCGAGGGGTACAAGTTCACCACTCCTGAGGTGGACGTGAAGGCCGAGTGGCAGTGGTGGTTCAACGCGAACTACCCGATCTATCCGGATCCGAAGTACCAGATCCAGCCCGGTGTCGTCCGTGGACCGTGACGCTAGCCCCGCCAACCTACAGAGGTTGTGCGGGGCGATTTGTTTTTATGCTAGTATACCTTCATGATTTCAACATCACTATCTGACACAAATACTTTTGCCAAAGACCTTTTAACAAAAACATCCCACGTCATCGGTCTCTACGGTGACCTCGGCTCGGGGAAAACGGCGCTCACTAAAGCGATTGCGAAAAATCTAGGCATTACCGAAGAGATCACGAGCCCTACTTTTGTCATTGCCAAATTTTATACTTTGACTGATCAAAAATGGCACAAGCTCATCCACATCGATGCATATCGACTGCACAATGGGGGAGAGATCGCACAGCTGGGCTTTCTCGAATGGGCAAAAGATCCGAACATACTCATCGTAGTTGAGTGGCCGGAGCATATAAAAGAGGTGATGCCAGAGCATACTCGAGTAGAGTGCAGATTTGTAAATGAAACAGAGCGGGAGTATACTCTAGGCTAGCTCATGAGCAAACCGTTCAATAGCTGGATCTGGAGGTTCCGGATGCCGGCAGATCTGTGGAGGCGAAACAAAATCGTCAACAAGGGAAGGAGGTAAACATGAAGTACGATAAGTGGTGAGTGCAGGCCACCCCAAGGCGAACGGGGTGGCCTCAACTTTTTAAAAGGGTATAATCAGGACATGTCTAAAAAGCCCCACCCTCGCCTCGTCCTCCTCGATGTCCACGCCATCATCCATCGGGCATATCATGCGCTCCCAGACTTTGTCTCGGGAAAGGGAGAACCGACTGGTGCCATATACGGCCTCTGTACCATGCTCCTCAAAATCATCGATGAGCTAAAGCCTGACTACATCGTCGCATGCTACGACCTCCCACAGCCGACACATCGCCATGAGGTATACAAAGACTACAAAGCAGGTCGCAAAAAGACCGACGAAGCACTCGTCTCACAGCTCAAACGCTCACGCGATGTCTTTACTGCATTTGGCATACCTATGTATGACAAACCAGGGTTCGAGGCGGACGACATGCTCGGCACCATCTGTGAACTAGTCAAAGATATCGATATCATCGTCGCATCAGGCGACATGGACACACTCCAGCTCGTCGAGGGGAAACGCATCCAGGTATACACACTCAAAAAAGGAATCAAAGACACCATCCTGTATGACGAACAAGCCGTCATTGATCGTTTTGGTTTTGAGCCAAAACTGCTCCCCGACTACAAAGGACTGCGCGGGGATCCATCTGACAATATCATCGGTATAAAAGGAATCGGAGAAAAAACAGCTGGTGCGCTCATCGGAGAGTTTGGAACGATCGAGAATATTTACAAAGTCCTCAAAAAATCACCAGAGAAACTAAAGCAGTCAGACCGCATCGTGAATCTTCTCAAAGAAGGGGAGGAAGAGGCACTCTTTAGCAAAACCCTCGCCACTATCCGCCGTGACGCAAAAATAGATTTTGTCCTCCCAAAACCGTGGAAAGAAATGGCAGAGATAGAACGACTCGAAGCACTCTTTGCTGATCTCGATTTTCGTACGATGGGAGTAAAGGTACGTGATGCACTCGGTGCTGAGCAAAAAGAGGTAAAGACAGAGACTGTGGACGAGACCGATTTGCGCGAAACAGCTCTCGCGCTGTGGGTCGTCGACTCTAACAAAACCACACCGACTCTCGAGGATGTATACAACTTTGCACGAGTGCGTGACTTTGCCGAAGCAAAAAAGATTATTTTTGAAGAACTAAAAATCCGAAAAAGCGAATTTGTATACGAAAAGATAGAAAAACCACTCATCCCGATCGTCGACGAGATGCACACCCTCGGTATCAAGATCGATACAAAGTATCTCAAAGAACTCTCAAGGGAGTATCACACCGAGCTCAATAAAATAGAAAAAAAGATCCACGACTATGCCGGGGAAGAGTTTAACATCGCATCACCAAAGCAATTGGGTGAAATCCTCTTTGTGAAAATGGGCCTAAAAGCAAAAAATCAAAAGAAGACTGGCACCGGTGCATTTTCAACAAAAGAGTCTGAGCTCGAAAAGATGGCCGACTTGCACCCAATCATCGCGGAGATTCTCAAATACCGTGAGTATGCAAAGCTCCTCGGTACCTACATCGATGTGATCCCGACCCTTGTCGACAAACACGATCGACTCCACTCGACCCTCCTCCAGGCAGGGAGTGCGACGGGACGTATGGCTTCGGAAAATCCAGGAGTTCAAAATATTCCAAACAAAACCGACCTCGGGCGTGCGATCCGCCGGGCATTTATCGCTGAAAAAGGGTATAAACTCGTATCGATCGACTATTCACAGATCGAGCTCCGCATCGCGGCACAGCTATCAGAAGATGAAAAACTCATTTCAATTTTCAAAAACAAAGAGGACGTGCACACTGCGGTCGCCGCACAAGTATTTGAAGTGCCACTCACCGAGGTCACAAAAGACATGCGTCGCCAGGCAAAGGTGATCAACTTTGGCGTGATGTACGGCATGGGAGTGACCGCGCTCCAGAAAAATCTGGGCACTGATCGAGCAACCGCTCAAAAGTTTTACAATGACTATTTTGAAAAATTCAGTGGCCTCGCTGCATACCTCGAGCGCACAAAGGCAGAGACTGCAGAACGGGGATATACTGAGACACTTTTTGGACGACGCAGATATTTTGAAGGTATCCGCTCAAAACTCCCATTTATCCGTGCTGCGGCCGAACGCATGGCGATCAATGCGCCGATACAGGGGACAGAGGCTGATGTGGTAAAGCTCGCAATGATAAAGATCCACGAAGAACTCGATGTGCGGATGCTCCTGCAGGTGCATGATGAACTCGTCTTTGAAATCGAAGAAGAAAAACTCTCGGTCGTCCCAACTATTCAAAAAATAATGGAGAGTATCGTGGATTTTGAACTGAGTACCGAGGCAAAGGTAGGAGATAACTGGGCAGAAATGGAATGATTTATATATACCATGGAAATGACCGAGAAAAGATCCAGACCAAGTCGCAGGAGTTGGTAGCTTCACTCCTTGCCAAAAAACCTGATGCGAGTGTTTTCCACGTTTCTTCACAAGAGGGTTTAAATGAGTACATAGAAAGCCAGGGTCTCTTTGCTCAAAAGTTCATCGTCATCGGGGACAATATCCTCGCCGAATTTGCTGATGATATAGAACGGATAAAAGACTCACCAAACATTTTTATATTTAAAGAAGAGAAGATTGATAAAAAAATAAAAGCAGACAAGATTCAGGAATTTAACAAGGTAGAAAAAAAGGACGACTACAATATCTTTGGTATCGCAAATGCGGTAGGGGACAAGAAAAAACTCTGGCTCTCATACATCGATGCAAAAAATCGTGGCATCGCTGACGAACAGATACACGGCATCCTTTTTTGGAAATTGAAAACTACCGGGTCACCGTATCTCGGTTCGCTCGTCGATGTCTATCATGAGGCGCGAAGAGGAGGGGATATGAGTTTGCTACTCGAAAAGTGGATACTTACGGTTTAATTGGAGGATAGGAGAGTTAGATTTTTTCGATCAGATCTCACAAGGCTTAATTAGAAATTTGTCAGACTCAGAATCATGCTCTTGTTTAAGGTGTCAGATTGTTTAATTAGGGCCAAAGAGAAATCATTTTGAACGCATTCAGAATGTAGATCGAATAGATAATTAAAAATAAATCTTCTGTGATTGAAATTATGACTACTAGAATATCCCACCTCTTATCAGGTAAAGCGATAGATTTTGAGAAAAATAAAATACTTGTAGTTCCAATTAATATGGCAGTTCTTAATAAACTGATCAGTACCAAAATTACGTAGATGGCACCGAGAGTATACGCAACGTTTTCCCACCCAAGATTATTTTTAACAAAAGCAATGATTAGAGCGCCCAGTCCATAAAATATAATGTTAGGTAAAATTCCATTCAACTCTTTTTTCGCAAGTTCTTTTTCCATGTATATTCAAATTATAACATGTCAATAAGGCCCTAAGAATATTCTTCACATAATTGAACTCATCCCCAGCTGCTTTAATTGTGCACCCAGTTGGAATCGAACCAACGACCCACTCCTTAAAAGGGAGATGCTCTACCAACTGAGCTATGGGTGCATATACTTATTTAACTACCAAAACAGCTATGTGAGTGCAATGCGCAATATACTAACACACTTTAGAACGGTCGGTCAAAAGCAAATGCTCCAGGACCACTGAGCGCTAGTGATAGGGCGATCACAAAGAGGATCAGATAGTAGTTCACTCCGTGGGTGAGAAATGCTCGGGTCGCAATCTTTTTTCCTAGCTTGAGACCCAAAATGAGCGCAACGAGGAGTGCTGCACCCTGTGTATATATACCGCCGATGAGGAGGAGACCGAGGACGATCTCGATCATACCGAGGATGACCGGAGTGTGCTGTTTTTGTTTTATATAGTTCATACCAAAGTACACAACGGTGATACCGAGGATGATGCGTAGGAGAAATGGTGCGAGTACTCCGTAGACCAAAAGTGATGGAAATAAGCTCAACATACGTGTAGTATAGCGAATATGGATAAAAAAGTATATATACTTCTCGACAATCTCCGCAGTGTCCACAACGTGGGATCGATTTTTCGTACTGCAGATGGGGCAGGGGTGGAGAAAATATATCTCACGGGTACCACACCTACACCACTCGATCGATTCGGTAATAAAAGAAAAGACTTTATAAAGGTTTCTCTGGGAGCTGAGGATACCGTGCCGTGGGAGTATGTAGAAGATCCACTCGATGTGCTCGCAAACTTTAAAGGAGAAATAGTTTCAGTGGAGCAGGATAAACGATCAAAAGATTTTAAGGAATGGAACTATACCAAACCAACGCTATTTATATTTGGAAATGAGGTGGATGGAGTGGGGAAGGAGCTACTCGATAAATCGGACAGCATTGTGGAAATCATGTTGAAAGGCCAAAAAGAATCTCTGAATGTGGCTATAACAGTAGGAATTATTTTATTTCACTAGTTTCTGATGCATACTACAAAAATGTGAGCTACGTCCGGCAACCATTTTGCGGAGGATGGTGCCAAAGCAGCCTTTTTTGCTACATGGCTTTCCGGTGCGTCGGTAGGCCTGGTGTTTTTCTTGGAATTTCCCTGGCTTTCCATGGATATTTCGGTAGTCAGACATAGAGTCACCGCCAAAATCAATTCCTTTTTTGAGAGTAGATCGAATGGCTTCGTAAAGGAACTTTAGTTTTTTGTCTGGAATGCTTTTTATGATCTGTTCTGGATGTATTCCTGCACGCCATAGCGACTCATCGCTATAGATATTGCCGACACCAGAGAGGATGGTTTGGTCGAGGAGGGTGGGCTTGATCCGGGCATTTTGTTTTTTATCAAGGCACTTTTTAAATACTGAAAAGGTAAAACTTTTCTCAAGTGGTTCGGGACCGAGATGTGAGAGATCGGGATCCTTTATCACCTCTACTTTTGCAAAACGGCGCATGTCGGACATGTGGAGCTCTTTTCCATCTTTGAAAGTTATTTTGAGACGTACATGTCTATTGAACGGATCAGTTTTGTCATAGTCATCAAAGAGGAGGTGACCGGTCATCTTCATGTGGATGAGGAGGGTGTATTCATTTTCCAAATCGATCAAAATATTTTTGGCACGACGCGACACTCTCACTATTTTTTGATTGAGGATGTTCTTGAGGTCGATCTTTCTTTTATACTCGCTATATATATAGGAAATGGTGCGACCGACGATGTGTTTTTGTAGTCCGGTGACCGTGGTCTGGACTTCAGGCAATTCGGGCATTGAGTTCCTCTCTTACCACTTCTGCGTCAGACCAGGGGATATTGATACCTCGCGGTCCCATGATAAATGGATCGGTTCCTTTTCCGGTAATGAGGATGACATCGCCTACCTGAGCACGAGAGATGGCTGTGCGGATGGCGTCGCGGCGGCTGATGATGAGCTCGGGTTTTTTGCTGGTCACTCCTGCAGCGACATCCTGCATGATCTGTAGCGGATCCTCATCATACGGATCTTCGTTGGTGACATAGACCATCTCGCAGTATTTGTCGGCGAGCGCACCCATTTCTTTTCGCTTTGCTCGATCACGACCACCTCCCGTACCACCGAGGATGCCGATGATGCGCTTGCCTTTAAATGTTTCGTATACTCTTTTCAAAGAGTCTACAGTGTGTGCATAGTCGACAACCACATCAAAATCCTGACCACACTCTATATACTGCAGTCGTCCAGGCACGCTGGTCACGCTCTCGACTGCTTTTTTTATGATCGGTTCCTCGATACCGAGGGCCTTGGCGAGAGTGATGGCTCCTGCAGCATTGTAGGTATTGAAGTCACCTGGGATCGCTAGGGTGTAGGGGAATGATCGTCCGCTAAAAAATAGTTTTTGCTCGGCTTTGTACGCGAGGAATCTGTGACTGTGTTCATCATCCTCGTTTGCGACGAGGTATCGAGGACGCTTTTGTGAAAAGGATACTTCTTGGGCAATGAGCAGTTTCGACTCCGCATATGCATCAAACGAACCGTGCGCTTCGATATGCTCGGGAGTGAGGTTTGTAAAAATGAGAGCGTTTGGATAGAGAAACAGATGGCGCGACTGCAGTACTGCCTGTGATGACATCTCGATGACTGCATGCGTACATCCTGCACTGAGTGCCTTTCGCAAAAAACGCTGGAGAAAAAAGCGTCCCGGCGTCGACATTTTGAACAGATTTTTCTGTTCAGCTCCATCGATCACAAAGTGGATGGTATTTGTGAGAGCTGTTTTGTATCCGGCTTCTTTTAAAATACGATACATGAACTCGGTCGTCGTACTTTTTCCCTTTGTTCCAGTGACAAAGATGACCGTGAGCTTTTTCCCAGGAAAACCATACAGAACCGCGCCAAATAAAGAAAGGGCGAGGTGATAGTAGGGGAAGAGGGCTTTGGGGACTAAGGGGCGGATGTGGCGTAGCATGGCTCTATTATGCCTTATTTTAATGGTTTATATAGTATTGACATTATACACACAATAGTGCATTATATTCGAGCTCGTCGACAACAACCTAAACCGACAAACAAGTGGACAAAAACATTCTGCCTCTTCGGATCTTCAACCGACTTCCCGTTAAAGGTACACCTCAACATCATGATACACACCAGCTCATGCTTCCCGGGCTAAAGCTCGGTCCAGAACCAGGGGGGTATGTGCCTCGGTGTTTTTCAGAAGGGCGTATCATTACTGACACTAGCATCCGGAATGCCTTTTGGGGTACCGGAGTCAAGGATCACCGAAAATTGATCACAACCCCCGCAGGTCTCGCAACCTTTGTAAACCTGTATCCCAAGAAACTGGTGCGTGGATGGCGTGGGGTACTCTGTGTTTATGGAGGTGGCGAAAAACTGACAGCCCTACACATAACTAGTATGCTGGGGCTCCAGTTCATTTTTCATGAGTACTCGCTTGATGAGGTGTGGCATCACGATCTTGGTACCACATTTCTTCTGCCTGGACACTTTCACTTCAACTAACCGAATGCATCGGTTACAGCCCCTCGCGCTTCGGCGGAGGGGTTTTTCTTTATGAAAGTAGTTTCAATGCCGCTTTTACTTTTGCTCCAGTATCTGTAATAGTTTTATCCAACTTTTTGAGTGCCTCACGTGCCTCCTGATGACTATAGCCGAGAGAACGGAGTGCTTCGAGTGCGTCGGCATCATTTGTATGAGAGAGTCCTTCGATCGTTTCGATTTTATCTTTTAACTCAAGTACTATTTTTTCTGCATTCTTTTTTCCTATTCCTGATACTTTCGTAAGGTGTGAAGTGTCGCCAGACTGTATCGCAGACTGAATGGTCTCGACGCTCGCGGCGTTTAGTATCCCAAGTGCTGACTTTGGGCCGATACCAGATATGGTGATGAGGAGTTCAAAGAAATTCACCCCTTCGCGTGTAGGGAAGCCGTACAGATCCTGAGCATCTTCACGCACGACCATATGGATCCAAAAGGAAACCTCGGCGCCGATAGAAAGGCTCAAATACTCGGTTGTCGTATATATCTTGTATCCAATACCATTTACCTCAAGGACGAGGTATTTGAGGTCTATATATATGACGGTGCCTTTTATATACGAAATCATGGCTTTATACTATCCTAAAACTTGTATTTTTGTAAGGCGTGTGGTAATCTCATGACACAAATATATGCCAATCACATCATCAGCAAAAAAGGCACTCCGAGTCTCAAAACGAAAGAGAGTCTTTAACCTACGCAGCAAATCAGCAATAGACACCATCCTCAAGCAGTTTGAAAAGCTTGTAAAGGATAAAAAGGTAAAAGAAGCTCAGGCCCTCATCGCAAAGATCCAGCAGATCGCAGACAAGGCAGCAAAGACAGGGTACATCAAGGCAAATGCAGCAGGACGTATCAAGTCACGAGCAGTCGCAAAACTACTAAAGATTAAGTAATC
>CAZNYP010000002.1:0-55628 GCA_964577365.1 uncultured Candidatus Saccharibacteria bacterium | reverse complement strand
CTTTATCTTGTCCTGAGCGGTTCCTAGGTAAAACTCTGGCTGGCCGATCACATGTGCATCGAGATAGAGCATAACTTTCTTTAAATCATATTGAGCAAGTGCTGTTGAAATAGGGCCCATCGAAGCTCCGATAACAAGGACTTGTTTGCCAGCAAAAGAGTTTTTGCCCCACGGTCGAGATGCCCAATCGATGGCATTTTTTAATACTCCTGGAATAGAGCGGTTATATTCAGGTGTTGCAAAGATGACTGCATCTGCTGCTTCGATTTTTTGTTTTAGGGCTGTTGCTGCTGGGGGGAAGTTTGCCTCAAGGTCTTCATTGAAGAGGGGGAGGTCTGCGATAGAGAGGATCTCGAGATCGGGGACAAAAGTCTTGATCTCATTGAGTAATGTGGTGTTGTATGAATTCTTTTTTAGACTTCCTGAGATAGCGATAATTTTTTTAGACATGGTTGTGATATATTGATAATACTGCTATTGTATCGGTGTTACTTTACTTTGTAAAGTTTTGTATGAAAAAAGTCTGCCCAATCGCTACTATGACCGCTCTCATCGGAGATCACTCGACCGTACTCATTGTTCGGGATCTTTTGACTGGACCAAAACGATTTACAGAGCTTGAAGAATCTCTCGGAATCAGCACTCGAACACTCACTATTAAATTACAAAACTTAGAAAAAGAAGGGATGATAGTGAAAGGCGATGGATACTCACTGACAAAAAAGGGAAAGGGTCTCGAGGCGATCACTAAAGCGATGAGACAATACGCTCGACAATACTACCCGCATAGTACGCAATAACAGCCGCTACACCTCCAATTGCGATTGTTTCAAGCATCGTTCTGCCTTTGTGACGTTTTGCGACATGGCCTTTTATATATCCGACAATGAGGAATGCGAGTGCGGTGAGTACTACTGCAGACTCAACCTGGTATGTTTCAAAAAATACAAAAGAGAAGAGGGGAATAAAGCCGATCACCACAAAAGAAATAAATGTAGCGAGGGCGGTTTTGAAAGGATGTCGCTCAGGATTGTTCTCGGTATGTGAAAGATAGTTTGATGCGGCCATAGAAAAGCCATCTGCAAAAAGGTTTGCAAAACCGAGAATGAGGACGATGTGTGGAGAGAGGGTGGCGCCTACTGCGCCCGCGATCACGGCAAAGGTCGTGATGATGCCATCGATGCCACCGTATACGAACTCTGGTAAATATTTTTTCAACATGTGCTCCCGGTAGGAATCGAACCTACATCACAACTTCCGCAAAGTTGTGTCCTATCCATTGAACGACGGGAGCGATATGACAGAGACTATCATTAAAAGCCCAACATTTCCAGTATTCTTTTGCCGAGTGTTTCTGGGTGTTCTACCTCGGCGATATATTTGAGCATGATCTGACGCACATCCTCATCATCAGTGTCGCGGAGGATGAGTGAGAGGTAAGGCATAAAAGTTTTTCGAGACTTGATGATGAGGCGTGGCTCGTGATGATCAGTATCGATCCAAAATGATTCGAGATGCTGAAAAGGGTAGAGAGTTTTGTCGATAACGAGGCCGCGATCGTTGATCTCGACATGAAGCTGACGCGGAGTGCGGTGGGCATTGAGCGTGAGGGCAAATGCACCAACGACGATAAAGACTGCAAAGATTTTGTTTCCAAAGAGAAGAGCGAGTATAGCTCCGGTACCAGCAATGATGCCCACAGCCCAGTACCACTCGCGACTTTTTTCGCTCTGGTGATGTTCTGGGGTGACCCACTCTATGAGAGGTGCGATAGCCATGCGGAAATTATAGCATGTTTGACATGACGACTCGCATCTATTAATCTCCAGATTGGCATGAATGTTCCAAAAGGAGGGATCCTTATCATCTCCGGTACGTCTGGGGCCGGCAAATCCACCCTGACTCGGATGCTGTGTGAACGGCATCCAGAATATGTTCAGTCCAGATCGACCACCACCCGTGCCATGAGGGCTGGTGAAAGAAACGGAGTCGACTATGACTTTGTCTCGGAGGAAGAATTCCAACGTCTGGTCGATGCTGGCGAATTCCTCGAACATGCGGGTGTGCATAGCAAGCGCTATGGCACCCGTATCACGACAGTCCTCGAGGCTGTGCAGGCGGGAAAGACTGTCATCCTTGCGATCGATGTGCAGGGAAGAGCACTGATCCAGGATGCAGGAAATCCTCGTCTTTCCGGGGTGGGAATTACTTCAATCTTCGTGCATGTTGGTATCGAGGAGTCGCGCCGACGCCTCAATGCTCGCGGAGACATGACTGCGGAGCAGATCGAGGCGAGGATGAAAATCGCTATCGAGGAGCTCGCGCGGATGAATGAGTTCGATTTCCGCGTCGAAAATCGTTCCGGACAGATCGAGATGGCATACACTGTGCTGGAATCTACGCTCGGTCTCTGACTCTCATCAAAAGCACACACGCCGGACGTTCTGTCCGGCGGTTTTTTTATCCACTTATTTGACAGCACATCGAATACCCGTACGATTACATTATGAAAGTGAAATATATTTTTCTGATCCTCGCCCTCCTCGTTGTTGCGGGTATTTCTGCCTTTTTTATTCCAAAAGAATCCGAAACATCGATTCCGGAGCCAGCTCCTGTCATCGTGAGTATCGACAAAACATTTGATGATCAAAAACCGATACGCGACAAGCTCCTCGCTATGCTCGATGAAAACGATCCAAACTCTATTTTCAAAGTCGTCGATGCGATCCAGGCAGACCCGTCTCTCGCGATAAACTGTCACAATATCGCCCACGACATCGGCCACAAGACCTACAAGCTCTATGGGTTCAACGAAGCGATGACGATGGACAATCCAGAACATGTAAACCACGCCCTCGTCGAAAATATCTGCGCCGGCGGCTATGTTCACGGAGTACTCGAGGAGCTATCTCTCTATGATCCAGAATTTGCAAAGCGTCCCGATGCGATCTGTGATACGTTACCAAAAGCGAGCCGTGCGAGCTGTTTCCACGGGATGGGGCACGTGTACATGCTCATGAATAATCAGGACACTGTCGCTGCTATCCGCAATTGTCGTGTGATCAAAGAAGATTTTGATACATATCGATGTTTTGAGGGAGTACGCATGGAACAGTTTTGGGGACCGTTTGCTACAGCAGAGAGCTCAGAAAAACCACTCGAGATTTGTTCAGCTCTCGTAAACGAAGACGAACGTCCGACGTGTTTTCTGTATTCGACATTTGGATACTTGCGCACACATGTGAGGGACTATGCCGGAGCATCGGCGCTATGTACAAAAAGTGGACTACCCGAGAGCGATACTCAGTTTTGCCTCAAGGGTCTCGGGCTCACCATGATGAGCAAATTCAAAGGGAAAAATCTACACCAGTCAGAGCAGTATGTGGTAGGGCTACCGATTTTACAAAAGCTAGCCTTTTATCAGGGAGTGGTGGGGTACGCGACTATTTCAGGGCTCACTGATGGAGCGATCACGAATGCATGTAACCTTCTCACCACTGACAGTCAGATATGTCTGAGTGCATTAGCGAGTAGGGAATAAACTTTTCTGCGGATGGGGTGAGATTCGAACTCACGGCCCCCTTACGAGGGCGACGGTTTTCAAGACCGTTGCTTTAGACCACTCAGCCACCCATCCAGTGGTGCCATCATACCAAAAATATCATTTTAGTCCAATATATTGTATAGTTTCCTCATGAGATACCTCGGCATCGACTTTGGTTCAAAACGTGTAGGACTAGCCCTCTCTGACGAAGGGGGAAAGTTCGCGATGCCTCACAGTGTGGTCCCCAACGATCACAAACTCATAGAAAGAATCGTTGCGATTTGCAAAGGTGGGGTAGAGGGGATCGTCTTGGGCGAGTCAGTCAATGATAAAAATGAGAATAACAAAATCATGGAGCTCATCACTCCCTTTAAAAAAGAGCTCGAGGGTACGACGCGACTACCGGTCATTTTTGAAAAAGAATACATGACGAGCCAGCATGCCGAGTTTTTTCAAGGAAAACATGATATGCTCGATGCGTCAGCAGCAGCCCTTATACTTCAAAGATTTTTAGATAAACACAATGGATAAAATAACATACGAAGATTTTGCAAAAGTAGAGATAAAGGTGGGGAAAATCCTCTCAGCCGAAAAAATACCTGATACAGACAAGCTACTCAAGCTCTCTGTGGACTTTGCCGAAGGTACTCCACGTCAAATTGTTTCTGGAATATCTCTATATTTCCCAGACTGTGCGGTCTTGGTAGGGAAGAAATGCATGTTTGTGACCAATCTGCTGCCGAGAATGATAAAAGGATTCGAGAGTAACGGCATGCTCTTTGCAGTTTCGACTGAAGATGGCAAGTTCTCACTCCTCGAACCTATTGCGGATATCCCCGAGGGGACCAAGGCAAAATAGTAGTATAATAGAGCGTAAATGCTCGAGCATCGATCCAAATTTTTCACCCTGTTTCCTCCACCAGATCTTTTAAGCATGCGTTGTGCAGGCCTTCATATAAACGACGATGCCATCCGCGCGGTCGTATCGAGCAAGCGCCGCTCGGGGTATAAAATACTTGCGTATGTCGAGCGCCTTCTCCCAAAAGGACTTGTCGAAGCAGGCTATGTAACCAATGAAAATGCGCTCGCCCAAGAGATAAAAATAGTCCGAGAAAAACTAGGCCTCTCAAACGTGCGTGTGTCTCTGCCCGAAGAAAAGATGTATCTTTTCCAGGTCGATATACCGGGAGCACTCGAGGAAAATGTGCGCGCGATGGTCGAGGTAAAGCTCGAGGAAAATGTGCCATTTCCACCGAGTGAGGCGATTTTTGAATGTGATCCTCTCGAGAAGAGAGGGGGTCTTGTTACGCGGGTTGGGGTGGTGGCGTTTCATCAAAAGACCGTGCAGTCGTATCTCTCGGCATGTACTATCGCAGGTCTTGCAGTACAGGCGTTTGATACCGAGCCGCATGCACTCATCCGCTCTATATCACCGGACAAAAAACAAGTAGCGATGATTGTCCAGGTTTCGAGTCAGAAAACAAACATGTATATCATCTCTGAGCGTACTCCACGATTTAGCTCGACCATCCAGACGATGGGGAACAATGCTCTCATCAAAACCGAGGTAGAAAAAGTAATGGGGTATTGGAATTCCCACAATGAAAACAAGCTAGAATACCTCTATGTGTTTGGTAGTACTGCTGAGTCAGTGAGTGTAGCCAAAAACCTCGAAGGACTCACGGGTATTAAAAAGGTCATCAGCGCAGATATTTTGAGCGGGGTGTCACTCGACTATGGAGTGGCGCTCGGACTCTCACTCACCGACTAACATGCATACATATCTCCCCGAAGAACAAAAAAAAGCACTACGCAGTGAATACATCACACGGTTGATGATCGTGATCCTTCTCGTGGGTACCGGGGTTTGTGTTGCGGGTATCATTTTTATGTTGCCAGCATACGTCGCTGCTCGGAGTGATGTGCGGGATAAGGAGTACCAACTATCAAACGAGGGACAGAAAAAACTCCTCGCACAGGTAAAAGAAAATGAGCTACAGGTAAAATACGCAACTGATTTTAGTAATCGATTTCTCGAGGGAAGCAATAACCCCATACTCACCCGAGCCGTACTCATTCCAAATGAATCTCTCATTCCCGGAGTAAGGCTCACGAGCTTTGAACTCTCGACAAATGCTTCTTCGACGATCGATCTGCGAGTGGGTGGAGTATCGGCAAACCGTGACGCACTCCTCGCTTTTAGAAAAAAAATAGAAGGCTATAAAGGGGTGCAAAAGGTCGAACTACCGGTGTCTGACCTCGCAAAGAGCAAGGATCTGTCGTTTGTGATGCGAATCCAAGCAAACTAATATGTCAAAAAGACTCAAAACATTACTCGGTATAGCAACACTCCTCTTTTTTGGAAGCGTACTCGGCTTTGTCTTTGTATTTTTAAAGACGGAAACATATATAGAAAAGATTGCTGAGCTATCGGTGGGAGTACGCGACCAGGATATACGGAGTACGCAAGCTCAAAAACTGGTCAGTATTTTAAAGCATACGACCGACACACAAAATGCGCTCAAGGCGTTTATCGTTACTGAGAGCAGTATTGTTGAAGTTATCGAGAAGCTCGAGTCACTCGGTACACGCACCGGCGTGTCGGTAAATATTTCATCACTCTCTGCTGATGATACTGGGGTTTTGGGTCGAGTGAGAGGTCGGGTAGAGACCCGCGGCACCTGGAGCAGTGTGCTCACCTATATGAATGCTATCGAATCGTTGCCGTACAAGATCTCGATCTCAAATATCAGTCTCAAACGAGATCCATCTACCGAAAAAGGGAAGGTGCCGACCTGGGGTATGACATTTTCAATTGAATTATTAAAAATAAAATGAAACGCTTTTTCAAACAATTTACGCACGATGCCTACTATGACTGGTTCATTGTGCTCGTGATGGCAGCGGTGGCCCTCGTAGCTCTTGCAGGGCTATCGGTCGTCGAGTTTCAAAAGGTCAAGACCATCGAGATTCCCAATGCAAAGACCGCAACGAGTACGGTAAAGGCTATTGATACAAAACGGCTCGACGAATTGCTCGATCAATATAATGAAAAAAAGACTCGATTCGAAAAAGGGGAGATAGAAAAGGTTGACGCTAGAGACCCTTCGGTATAGTCTCTTATACATAGCCCTTGTAGTTCAATGGATAGAACTGCGGACTTCTAAGCCGTCAATGTTGGTTCGATTCCAACCAGGGGCACAACGTAACGAAATAAAAAAGCCAAACCGCGCCAAGCGCGGGTGGTGTTACTCGTCATCATTCTTTTTGTTCTGCCTCTGATCAAATTCTTCTTGGGTATAGTACCCAAGGAATTGTGAAAAAGGGATTGGTGGTGGATCCGGCCATTCGAGCACACCTTTATGAGGCGTGATCTCGGCATACAGGATGCCTGGTAGGAACACGATCGCAGGTCTATCTTTTGAGAGATAGGTAACTACTATTTTTCGAGAGGACATTCTAAAAAACCATTATACCATAAAAAATTGAGGTATCGGTGCGCGATGCAAGACTCGAACTTGCGACCCTCCCAGTGTAAATGGGGCGCTCTACCAACTGAGCTAATCGCGCAATATGACTAGCATAGACTAAAAACACTTATTTTTCAATCTCTTTGAAGATTTGACATATTAAGCTATGCCGAAGTAGTATATATCTCATGATGTCAAAAAGAGACAAATCAATTGCATTACGAAGGAAAGGACTTTCTGTTAAACACATTGCTCATCAATTAGGGGCATCTCAAGGGAGTGTAAGTACTTGGGTAAGAGGTGTTGTTCTCACACCGAAGCAGAAATTACGTCTCAAGAATTATACTCACTCACCGAAAGTGGTCGAGAAAAGACGTCAGAGTCGTCTTCGAAATGAATTATTGAAGAAGAGTACATCTATTGAAGAATCCGCAGTTTCGGTCGAGAAGATGGATCTTGCGACGCTCAAGGTACTGGGTATCGGTCTCTACTGGGGTGAAGGGTCTAAGTCTACTAAAGGTATGGCGCGTATTAGTAACAGTGATCCAGCAATTATTTCTATAATGATGAGATTTTTTAGAGAAGTCTGTGCTGTAAAAGATGATAGATTTAAAGGGCATATCCATATTCATTCAGCCGTCGCAGCAAAGCAGGCGGAAAAGTACTGGTCGGAAGTTACAAAGGTTCCTTTGTCACAGTTTTTTAAAACATACATTATCAAAAGTAAAAGCTCTCAAAACATTCGCAAAACCCTACAGTATGGTACATTGGATATTGGCGTCGGTGATACCAAACTCCTTTTGAAGATTTTAGGGTGGATCGAAGGATACAGACGCCAAGCAAATCAATGAACAATTTAGACATAAATATCTTATACGAAGATCCACACATACTCGCCCTATACAAACCGGCAGGTCTCACGGTGCACCCAGACGGAAAGCGCGACGAGCTCACCCTCGTCGACTGGATCGTCGAGCACTATCCACAGACAAAAGAAGTGGGGGAGAAGATGGGTGACGTCATCCGTCCTGGTATCGTTCATCGTCTCGACAAAGAAACTTCGGGTGTGATCCTCGTTGCAAAAGACCAAGAGACTCACCAATTCCTAAAAGATCAGTTTCAAAACCGCACGATACAGAAAAAATACTATGCCTTTGTCTACGGAGAACTCAAAGACAAATACGGTACGATCAACCGTCCGATCGGTCGTAGCAAGAGCGACTTTCGCAAGTGGTCTGCCACTCGTGGAGCTCGCGGAGAACTGCGTGAGGCCGAGACCTGGTATACCGTCATAAAGACTACCAAACTAGCCTCATACGTCATGGCAGAGCCAAAGACAGGCCGTACACATCAGATCCGCGTACACTTTGCCTCGATCAACCATCCTATCGTCCACGACCCACTCTATGGTTCTGGAAAGGCAGCACTGTTTGGCTTTACTCGAAATGCACTCCATGCCGGAGAAATCACCTTTACCAATATGGAAGGCAAGGAAATCACTGTAGAAGCACCCCTCCCAGAGGATTTCGTAGAGGCAAAAAAGGAGTTCGGAGTTGCGTAAATAAGGGCTTTATGTTAGATTTGGCTCTACGTATGACAACCATTTTAGCAAACGAAGCACGCGCAAAACTTGATTTTCAGTCAGGTGACACTGTTCGTGTGTGGCAAAAAATCAAAGAAAAAGACAAGTTCCGCCTCCAGGCGTTTGAAGGGCTCGTTCTCGCTCGAAAGCACGGTGCAGAGATGGGTGGTACCTTTACTGTTCGAAAGGTGATGGATGGAGTAGGGGTAGAGAAAATCTTTCCACTATACTCTCCGATGATCGACAAGATCGAAATCATCCGAAAAGCGAAGACTCGCCGATCAAAGCTCTACTTTGTCCGAGAAAAGGCAGCAAAGGAAATCCGACGTGCAATGCGAAAAACACTCGCAATAAAGGAAGAACCAGAAGTTGTCCCAGCAGTAGAGGCGGTAGAGACAAAATAGTAAAATCCGCCGAAAGGCGGTTTTTATTTGATTAAAAACCAGATTTTGTTATAGTGGTGGGGTTACATGCGCAGGTGGCGAAACTGGTAGACGCACTACCTTGAGGTGGTAGCGCCCGCAAGGGCTTGGAAGTTCGAGTCTTCTCCTGCGCACCGTGAGTAAAATGTAATATGGTGGCTATGGTGTAGCGGTAGCACACGAGCTTGTGGAGCTCTTAGTCTGGGTTCAACTCCCAGTAGTCACCCACGCAATATGATAATATCTATATATGGATACAAAAGATTTCTATTGTGACTTTGTGCTAAATAATAAGATTGAGGTGAAGAAAGAAGTTGAGACAAATAACGTCCTAGCATTTCACCATACAAAACCAGACTGGACTTTTCATGTGGTCATTGTTCCCAAACATCATATAACACGACTCGCCGACGTCGAAGATATTTCTTTGATTGCCGATATCTTTACTGTGATAAAAGAAATTATTTTAAAATACCAACTTCATGAGAAAAATTACAAAATTATTACAAATGGGGGAGAATTCCAAGATTCACAGCACCTACACTTTCACTTGGTTTCAGGAAGGCAGATATAGCTTTCTTACACCCCCACCACCGCACCCCGATTTGCTATAATCACCCTATGAAAATCCTTTTTGTCTGTAGGGGAAATGCCGGACGAAGCCAAATGGCAGAGGCGCTTTTTAGAACAATGAATGATAAACACGAGGTACTATCTGCGGGTACACAAGTAGTAAACAAAGAGGGAGAGAGCAGGGATGGACAAAAAATAAAAGATTTAATCAATCCGGAAAAGATAATTCTTCCACTAAAAGAAAAAGGGATAGATGTATCCGAGTATGTTCGTACCCAACTGACTTCAGATATGGTTGATTGGGCAGATAAAATCGTAGTGATGGCAGAGCCAGAGACGATACCCGACTATCTTTCTTCGTCCGATAAGGCAGAATACTGGGACGTGAAAGATCCAAAGGGAACGAGTATGGAGGAATATGTGAGGACGGTGGATCAGATAGAAGGATTGGTGAAGAAATTTATCGAAATAAATAATCTCAATGGAACAACGAATTGATACAAAAGAAGAATTTTCTCTCCTCAAACGTGCCCAGAGTTTTTCACATGCAGGGAGAGGAGTGCGCCTTTTTCTAAAGACGACACACAATGCCTGGATACATGTGCTCGTACTCCTTCTGGCTATTGGCCTAGGTTTTTATTCCGAAATTACTCACATCGAGTGGATGATTCTCGTATTGACTGGAGGATTTGTTTTTGTGGCGGAAGCGTTTAACACTGCAATCGAGATCGACATAGACCTCACCTCACCGGAGTATCATCCGTATGCACGTGATACAAAAGACGTGGCAGCGGGAGCAGTACTCATCTCTGCGATCACTGCGGCGATTGTTGGGTTATTTATTTTTGTGCCATACATAGTATAATCCTTTCATGATTTACTTTATACGACACGGAGAAAGTGAGGCTAATCTAAAGCATGTATTTGCAGGACAAAAAGACGATTCGCCACTCACTGAAAAAGGACGAGCGCAGGCAAAAGGAGAGGGGAATAAGATAAAAGAAATGGGACTAAAGATCGACCATATCGTGAGCTCACCACTCATTCGCGCAAAAGACACTGCGGCAATTGTGGCAGAGATTATTGGATATACCAAAGAGATCGAGATCGATCCACGCATCACCGAGTATGATATGGGGAATCTGACAGGAACACCTACAGTCGAGATTACCTCAAAGAAAATGATTCAGGCTGAAAACGCCGAGAATCCACAAAAATTCCTCGAGCGTGTACACTCTTTTCTAAATGACTGGAAGGGCAAAGACGAAACCATTTTGATGGTATGTCATGCGGGTGTCGGACGAGTGATCGAGACTATTAGAACTGGTGGTGATCCCGAACTATTTTACGATTTACCTGCATATGCAAATGCGGAGGTAATCAAATTGGACTGGTTGTAATCGTGTATAATGCAATCATGAAATCTCGTACACTGATCCATGGAGTGTTTGCGGTGGTGAGTACTTTTATCGCTCTCGCTGCTCCTTTTATTACCTATGCGATTTTTGCACTCGCACAGAAACTCTTTAAAACAGAATACGAATTTTTATAGTGCTATGGTTTGACAGTGTATGGTTTAGTGGTAAATTGTTTGAGACTGATCTTCTCAACTCCAACCACCATCGTATGCAACCAGACAATCTGCGCTTTTTTGTACTCGCGAGTCACTTGCTCTATGCGGTCAGTGTAAGGCAGATCGGGGACCAACCTGTACTCCGGAGAGTGCGTCATGGTTCGTCGCGCGATGAGCCTGTGTTTGTTAATCGGATTATTATGCCCGGCTACTACATTGGTCTCACAGGGACAGGTCTCTTCAAGTATCCAGGATCCCATGAACCCGACGGGAGACTAGAGGGTGACAAACCTCCTGCTCCTGGGTGCGGGCTCGATAGCTGGCTTCTTGGCACCAATACGTTCCTCATCCGAGATACGGTAGGATTCTTTTTGGAATACACCGCTGCCTACGAGGCACTCGAGACATCTTTAAACACGGCCTTTGCCGAGCCTTTTTGGCCGCAGACACGTGAGGTGCTCGCTTGCATTGAGGACGATCATCCCACGATCCGCCTTTCCAAAACCGGACGGTACGCTCTCCCACCAGAGGTGCTGCTATAATCCGCATTCTGTGCAAAACGCCGTCCCCGCAGAGGGACGGCGTTTGTTTTTTGGTATAATCCGCGTATGAATTTCTACGACCTACAAACTATTGAGTGCGGCACCTATGTCGTGATTCATTCTGAAAGAGGTATATCAAAACTATACTTTTCTAAAACCATACCAAAATTGCCTCGTAGAAAGATAAATATTTATAAAAGCAGACTCGATCTAAAAGGGACTCTATTTCAGAAAAAAGTGTGGAGTGCATTGCTCAAGATCCCAAAAGGCAAAACAAAAACATATACCGAGGTCGCGCGCATGATCGGAAAACCTACTGCAGTACGCGCGGTTGCGAGTGCGATCGCCAAAAACGAAATCGGGTTGCTCATCCCATGTCATCGTGTCGTACCGACTGCAGGTGGTGTCGGGAACTATCGGTGGGGAAGCGAGAGAAAACGAAAGCTGATCGACTCAGAGAAATAAAAAAAGACGGAGCTCCGTGTGGAGCTCCGCGTGGGGTTTGGGAAGCATTAGCCGCCCTGGTGAGCGAGTTCGGCTTCAACTGCGATCGGCTTAGCCCGGTTTGCGAGACGCGAACCCTCGGCATCTCCTTCGGGCGTCTGGGGGCGCGATTGCTCGCGAATCCGGTCTGCAATTTCGACTTCTCGGCGGCTCCCGTTAGGGTTGCCGTCTTCAATCCAGTTTTTATTCATGGTTGGAGCAAGGCTCAATCAAAAATACTACACCTCCTATTTTTATAGTCAAGGTGATACAATTCACATATGAAAATAAAAGAAATTGCGTTTGTGTCATACATCGTGAGAGATCTTAATATTTCGAGAAAATTTTACGAAGGAGTTTTGGGGCTCGTAGCTCCAGCGGAGGTAGCTGTAGATGCACAGTGGGTGGAGTACGACCTCGGCCCTGGTGCAGCGCTCTCTATCGGTATGTGGGGCGAGTTCAAGCCGGGAAAAGACGGAGGAACAGCAGCACTCGAAGTAGAGGACTTTGACCAGGCTATCAAAGAGCTCAAAGAAAAAAATATAAAGTTTGCTATGGAGACATTGGAAAACCCAGTGTGCTATATGGCAATCGTCGAGGATCCAGACGGGAACCTCATCATGATCCACAAAAGAAAATAATGAAATTCCTGTTCTGCTCTCCGGGTGACAAAATAAAAGATGAAAAGGTGATTGATTTTACAAACAGAATCAACCACTATTTTCCATGTGAATGGAAAACAAAGATAGAGTATGATGAAAAAGACTTTGTCATCCTCCTCGATGAGCGTGGAAAGGAATTGAGCTCGGTTGAGCTATCCCAATTCATTGAAAAACGATGTATGGATAGTGGTAAACGCATCGTTTTTATCATTGGTGATGCGTACGGAGCAGAGCAAAGCGTGAAAGATCGAGCCGATTTTACGTGGTCCCTCTCAAAATTAGTTTTTCCTCATGAATTGGTCAGGCTCATTTTGGCAGAGCAAATATATCGCGCGTGTACTATAATTAAAAACGAATCCTATCACCATGCCTAGATACTACCGAGATTTGTTTTTTGACTTCTGCATTATTCTCCTCACTTTTGTCCTGGGTCTCTATGTAGTCAGTCTCGGGGTGTTGCAGGGGGCAGACAGTATATTCTATGTGTTTTTGGCGGGCATTTTTTTCACATCTGCCTTCACTCTCGCTCCAGCTGCTATCGTCCTCGCACAACTCGCTCAAGTACTACCAGCACACTGGGTTATTTTATTCGGAGCGCTGGGTGCAATGGTGGGTGATTATATACTCTTTCATATTATTCGCGATCGTTTTTCCATGCATTTGATGAAGGCGCTTAAGCATACGCACTGGAAGTCTTTTTTCAGATCATTCCACTTTGGATTTTTAAAGTGGCTATCACCAGTAGTCGGTGCACTGATCATCGCCTCACCACTTCCTGATGAATTTGGCATAGTGCTCATGGGACTATCAAGAGTACAAACAAGAATGTTTCTCTTCATTGCTTTTTTGATGAATGCGCTCGGGGTGGCTGGGGTAGTGTTATTCTCCCACCTCTTTTGATATACTAGCCGCATGAATAGAATTATATTTTGGATCGTATTTTTCGGAGTGATTGCATTACTCGTATGGGGAATGATGGCAAGTACCGGGGGCAAGAAAACACCTACAGGTACACTGACAGTTCCGGTTTCTACCGAGGACTGGTCAAAGGGAGCTAGTTCGACAGTGACTCTCGTCGAATACAGTGACTTTCAGTGTCCTGCATGTGCTGCTTTTTATCCGATTGCAAAGGAGGTGGTCGCGAGTACCTCTATTCGTTTCGTCTACCGACATTTTCCACTTATCACGATTCACAAAAACGCCGACTATGCAGCTGCGGCAGCCGAGGCGGCAGGTATCCAGGGCAAGTTCTGGGAGATGCACGATGTGCTCTTTGAAACTCAAAACGACTGGGCAAATAGCGCAGATGCACTAAAGACATTTTCTACTTATGCACAGGGACTCGGTCTCGATGTGAAAAAGTTTGATACCGATATCATCTCTCGCGAAGTGCGTCAAAAGGTAAACGATGACTACCGTGGAGGGAGTGCATCTGGGGTACGGGGGACGCCGACATTTTTCCTCAACGGAGTGATGATCGAGAGTCCACGTTCAGCAGAAGAGTTTAAAACATTAATTCAAAATGCTGTCGCATCTTCAACCCAAATTTAAAAAGATACTCATCGCAGTGCTCGTACTCGGGGCCATCGGCCTGGTTGATGCGCTGTACCTCTCGGTGCAACACTACAAAGGGGAGGTTCCACCATGTACGCTTACCGGTGGGTGCGAAAAGGTGACAACGAGCGAGTATTCGACCATGTTTGGAATACCGGTAGCCTATCTCGGAGCTCTCTACTACATCGGATTCTTGAGTGTGCTGTTTCTCTTTATCGATTTAAAGAGACGTGAGCTGTTTCTCTTTGCGACTGGAATCGTCTCGTTTGGATTTATTTTCTCAATGTACCTTACCTACCTACAGTTCTTCGTGATCAACGCACTATGTCCGTACTGCTTGCTGTCGGCTTTAATTTCATCAGTCCTTGCAGTTCTTCTATGGTTCTGTAGCCTGAAAAAACTTTTTCATTGATCACGAGTACGGGGAGCTCATTCGGTATCTCATAGATCGATCTGAGTGTGGCAACTGCATTGAGATCTATATCGTAGTCAAATGAATAGACACGGACATTTGGATAAGCCTGGCGGATACGGGTGAGGACAAAGCCTGTCTTTGTGCAGTCATCACAGCTATTTTTATTTGAATAGAAATAAAGTACGGTATGTACAGGTTCTTCTTTGTTAGGGCATTTAGCCGCAATCTTTTTGGTTAAAATATAGTCCTTGATCTGGAGGATCGAGTAGTACTTTTTGAGGTTGCTTACGTTTTGATCGTTTACCCCTTGGGATTCTGCATACGAGAGACGGTCACCGAGCGTGTTCAACTCGTCTGAGAGGATTGTCCCCTGGATCTTTTTACAGCTTGCTTCCTGGAGGAGAGTGAACTGTGTCTCGAGTGATAGGATGTCGATAGCGATCTTGTCCTCGGTGAGTTTTATCTCAGCTATTTTTTTATTGTTGATGTAGTTGCTCACACTAAATATGGTCAAAAAGATGAGACAGGTGAGGACAAACACCATCACGTATTTGCGGATATTTATATTCATTCCTACACCTTATCTCCACGGAGTCTTTTTTGCAAGGATAGTGTTGTACACCGCCTTACCCACCCAGAGTGGCGCAATGAAGCCATAAAATACAGAAAAGTATATGATGTCTCTACTCGGACGTGCATTGCCAACCGTCATTTTTTTGCCGATGAGGATAATACTCACAGAAAATGCGAGGACAATCACCGAGAGAAGGACGTAGAGATTTGTATTTATATAAAACCAGTCAAACGAAAAACTGAATTTTGGATGAAAACCGACGATGGTCCATTTGTATATATTTGTATGAATAAAATCAGCAGTATGAATGATAAAGTTTGCAAAGATGTATATAGCTGCCATGGTCGACACCATACCAAAGGGGAGAGTGAGCATTCCCATGTTTCCGTATCGAGGATTGAGGAATAGGTGTCTGTAGTCGATCAGATTTTTCAAATAGCCATAGGTCCATCGTACGCGTTGCTTGTACAGTTTCTTTACGGTGTTTGGGGTGATGGTGTAGACAAAGGCATTCGGGCAATTTGCGATTTTTAGTCTGTGTGACTGGATACGAAAGGCGATCTCCATATCCTCTGTGTTGTGTGCGTGTCTAAAGTACCCGATTTTTTCAAAGACATCTCGTCGAAATATAGAAAAAGGCCCAGGGGTGACGTGGATCGCATCGAGTTTTCCATACACCCATTTCGCAAAGACACCGATCTGGTACTCGACGCGCTGCATGAGCTGTAGAATATTTTTTGGATCGTGTACGACCATTGCGGGGGTGACGGCGACGATATCGGGATGCTTGAAGTGGGGGATCATATTGCGCAATGCATCGGGGTGTACCTCGGAGTCTGCATCGAGACAGCCGACGAACTCTGCTTTTGAGTTTTTTATACCATAGTTGAGTGCGGTGTATTTTCCACCATTCTTTTGATGGAGGACGGTCACACGCTCGCTTTTAAATGAATCTGCTACCACCGCAGTGTCGTCGGTGCTCCCATCATTTACAATGAAAAAAGTCAGCTTCTCTTTTGGATAGTTGAGTGCAAAGAGCGAGTGCATGGTTTTTGCCAGGGTCTTGCCCTCGTTGTAGCAGGGAATTGTGATAGATACGGTCGGTAGCTCGCCCTGTTTTTTGGTCCCTACTTCCTCTTCCTCAAAAAAAGTGATGAGTAGAAAGAGCTGAATGTAGAGACTACAAAATATAAATACGTAGAGGATGGTCGCACTGATATCCATATAGCTATAGACTATAGCTCAAAAAAAGCTTAAAATCAAAGGAATGAAGAAATTAAAGAACAAATACGCCATCATTGGCTTTGTGGTAGTAGTGCTCCTCGTGGTTGTACTATCCGTATCGGGAAAAGATGACGCCGCCTTTGAATCAGCCCAAGTGGCTTTTGCTGACGTGGTACAGGAGATCGATGTCACAGGGAAAATCGCTCCAGAAGAAAAAGCAGATCTTGCTTTTGAAAATACTGGCGTACTCGCGTATCTCGGTGTAAAAGTTGGAGATACAGTAGTAAAAGGGCAGGTCCTCGGCTCACTCGATAGTCGCGAGGCGAGAGCTGTGTATCAAAGCGCTCAGGCAAATGTGCTTGCTGAACGAGCCAAGCTCGACGAAATCGAAAAGGGTACTCGACGAGAAGAGTTGTCTATATCTGGTGCTTCGTATACAAACGAAAGTCGCGCACTCGTAAATACCGCACGCGATACATTTGCTCAGATCGACGACATGCTCTTTGAAAGCATTGATACCCTTTTTAGAAACGGTGATTCGTACAACCCTGTACTACTACTGTATGTATCTAGTGACACCAGAAAAAAGGAAATAGAAAATTTGCGTGTCTCACTCAAAGAGTCAATAGAAAATTGGAATGATATATATGTAAACGCAAATCCTTCTGTCGACCAAGTCTCTGCGTTTACACGAGAGACACTCACCAAGACAAAGACCCTAATCGACAAAATGAACCAGTATGCAAGGGATAACTCAGACAAACAAACACTCTCAGGTGCACAGACCGCTTTTGCTACGCTGAATAAAAACTATATTGATGCACAGGCTATGTATGATGATGCACGCGGAAATCTCGTATTGAAACAAGCTGGCTCCACATCTCAGTCCGTCCAGGCGCAACGCGCAAAGACTGAACAGGCGATAGCTGATGCTGCAACAAAAGAGGCTGTCCTACAAAAGATGACCCTCGTCGCTCCGTTTGATGGGGTGGTAACACTCGTAGAACCAGTTGTCGGAGAAACCGTAAACGCAAACACTGTTGTGTTTTCTGTGATGACCGCAGATCGCTACAAGATCGAGGTGTTTGTACCTGAGTCAAATATTTCAAAAGTCTCTGTTGGAAACAGCGCTACTGTACGACTCGATGCATATGGAGATACTGCAAGTTTCTCCGCTACCGTCTCAAAGATCGATCCTGCGGAGACTGTGATTGAGGGTATTCCGACCTACAAGGTGACTCTCTCTATCGTCGCCGATCCTCGTATCCGCTCGGGTATGACTGCAGATATCAATATTCTCACAGCGCGAAAAGAAAATGTGCTCACGGTCCCGACTCGCGCACTCATCGATCGTAAAGGGCAAATATTTGTACGTGTCGTTACAGGCAAGACATATGCAGAGGTCCCAATAGTCATAGGTCTAAAAGGTTCAAATGGAAATACTGAAGTCATAAGTGGGATAGAGGCTGGAAAAAATGTACGAACTAATTGATTCTGGAGACAATGAAAAATTGGAACGGTTTGGAGACGTGGTGATGTCTCGTCCCGACCCGCAAGCTCTCTGGCCAAAGCTTCGACCAGAGTTGTGGAAAGATGCAGTGGCAGTATTTACCGACACATGGCAATTCAAAAAAGAAATTCCCAAGTCATGGAACATCGAATACGGAGGACTCACATTTGTTATAAAACCAACCGCATTCAAACATACAGGACTTTTTCCAGAACATAAAAGTAATTGGGACTGGCTCCGTGCACTCGACCTCAAAGGGAAAAAGGTGCTCAACCTCTTTGGTTATACTGGAGGAGCAACGCTCGCCTGTGCACAGGCAGGAGCAGAAGTGGTACATATCGATGGATCAAAAGCAGCTGTGACATGGGCACGTGAAAATGCCGAAGCCTCTGGGCTCGCAGACCGTCCTATCCGCTGGATCGTCGAGGATGTGCGCGTGTTTGTCGAGCGCGAGATAAAACGGGGTAATTTTTATGACGGCATCATCATGGATCCGCCTTCGTTTGGTCATGGTGCAAACAATGAGCTCTGGAAGATCGAACAGCATTTTCTCCCACTCGTTGAAAATTGCAAAAAAATCCTCTCGGAGAGTCCGACATTCTTTTTAATCAATGGATATGCAGCGGGGTATTCTCCGATCGCATACGCAAACAATATCCTCGACCTAGGTGGTGATATCGAAAAAGGGGAGCTCACGATCGAGGAAAAAGATGGGGGCCGACTCCTCCCGTGTGGAATATTTGCTCGATGGAAAAAATAACTGTTTTGTATGAGGACAATCATCTCATTGCTGTGGCAAAACCCGCAGGAGTCCTTATCGATACACTACAGGACCAGGTAAAAGAATACATAAAAGAAAAATACAAAAAACCGGGCAATGTCTTTCTCGGTATGATCCACCAGCTCGATCGCAATGTCCGCGGCATCACTCTTTTTGCAAAGACATCAAAAGGTGCATCACGTCTATCGCTACAATTCCGCGAGCACACGGTAGAGAAAATATACGAGGCGCTCGTCGAAGGGGAGTTGCCTGCTTCGGGCACACTGCAAAATTTTCTCGTTCACGATGAAAGGGAAAATTATACAAAGGTGTACGACCACGAGGTCTCGCGCGGCCAGTATGCCGAACTTTCGTTTACTGCAAAGGGGAATGTTGCGCGCATCACTCTCGAAACAGGTCGGCAGCACCAGATCCGTGCCCAATTTTCACACATAGGACACCCACTTGTCGGTGATACAAAATATGGATCAAAAACTAGTTTTCCTGACCAGCATATCGAGCTCTGTGCAGTCGAACTTTCCTTTATGACTGCCACAGGAGACGAGCGAAAGAAAATAGTGTATGATAGCGGGTATGGAAGGAAATAACAAACAATTTTTATTGGGAGCAGGCGCGATTCTTGCTGTCCTCTTATCATTATATGTAATCGTATTATCAGTAAAGGAGTGGAAGTCTATAAAGTACGTAGGGGGTCAAAATAACCTCAACTACATCACCGTAAGCGGTGAGGGAGAAGAGGTAGCAGTTCCAGACATTGCAACATTTAGCTTTGGGGTCACCGAGACTGCAAAGACAGTAAACGTTGCTCGTGATGCAGCTGCAGTTTCTATCAACAAAGCACTCGATATCGTCAAGAAAGCAGGTGTCCTCGAGCCAGATATCAAAAACGTAGGATACTCGATCAATCCAAAATACGAATACACTGGAGCAGATTGTAATATGTATCGCTGTGTGAGCGGAAAGCAAACATTTGTAGGATATGAGGTGGCTCAGACCATTGAGGTCCGGGTTCGCGATCTCACAAAGGTAGGCCAGCTCATCACTGATGTCACTGCAAGTGGTGTAGAAAATGTAGGAAATATTTCATTTACTGTTGAAAAGCAGGATGAACTGAAAGCAAAAGCTCGAGAGATTGCGATCGAGCAGGCAAAGCAAAAGGCTGAAGACCTCGCAGATATGCTCGGTGTACGACTCGTTCGTATCAGTAGTTTCTCTGAAAACGGAAATTACTTCCCATACTACGCAAAGGGAGGTGACATGATGATGGAGGTTGGCTCAGCTCGACCAGCAGCGGCGCCTGAGATCCCAACAGGAGATCAAAAAATTACTTCAAACGTCAGTATTACCTACGAGATACGATAAATTTCTCGACAAAAAACACCACCTCCGGGTGGTGTTTTTTTTGTCGCCCACTGGGGACCTTTACAATTTACAGGGTTATGCTACTATATGTGCATTACCCCGCAGCGGGGTTTTTTATTAGGAATAAATAACACTATGTTTGATTATCTACGAGATACAAAAGCAGAATTGAAGCATGTAAAGTGGCCGACTCGTTCACAGGCTATTGCATATTCTATTGTGGTCATTGTGTTTTCAGTACTTACCGCAGTTGTTCTCGGAGGCTTTGATTATCTCTTTGCTCAAATCCTAAAACTTTTTATATAAACCCATGTCAAAACAACAAGGAAACACAGATCGAAACTGGTACGCCATCCACACCTACTCTGGATATGAAAATGCGGTGGCTCGAAATCTAAAGCAGCGTATTGACTCTCTCGGTATGCAGGATCGTATTTTTGCGGTACTCGTTCCGACTGAAAAGAAGATTAAAATAAAGGCCGGCAAGCGTGTCGAAGAAGAGGAGAAAATCTATCCCGGATACATCCTCGTGGATATGGTGGTAACTGATGATTCATGGTATGTCGTACGAAATACTCCTCGTGTGACCGGATTCGTCGGTTCTGGAGTGGTCCCAGTACCTCTTTCCAAAAAAGAAGTAGAAGGACTCTTTTCACGTATGTCAAAAGACACCGTTTCTCACAATATCGACCTCATTGTTGACGATCTCGTAAAGATTGTTGATGGACCATTTAAGGATCTCGAGGGTAAGGTAGGGGAAGTAGACACCGAACGAGGCAAGGTAAAAGTGCTCGTAGCGATGTTCGGTCGAGAGACTCCAGTCGAGCTCGACTTCTTGCAAGTAAAGAAGATTTAATATAAAGTACTGTAACTAACCAATATGGCAAAGAAAATCACTAAAAAGCTAAAACTCGTCATCCCAGCAGGGAAGGCTAACCCAGCACCTCCAGTAGGTCCGGCTCTAGGCCAGGCGGGTATCAACATCGGAGACTTTGTAAAGAAGTTCAACGATGCTACCAAAGAAATGATGGGCGATATCGTTCCAGTAGAAATCACTGTATTCGAGGACCGTACCTATGACTTTGTTCTAAAAACCCCTCCAGCGTCTAGTCTCATTCTAAAGGCTCTCGGAAAGGAAAAGGGATCAGGCAAGCCAAACACTGCAAAGATCGGAACACTCACAAAGGCACAGCTCAAAGCAATTGCAGAAAAGAAACTTCCAGATCTCAACACTACCGACATCAACGCAGCAATGCGAATCATCGAAGGATCAGCTCGAAACATGGGAGTGGATGTAAAATAGATAAAAAAGAAAAAACCACTCGAGAGAGTGGTTTTTTCTTTGCGTTTGGTGTAGTCTGTTGTGGAACGAAAGGTATCAAACATGCACATTGTACATATTGTATTCTTGCGCCACTCCGGTAACAATGCTCACCAGATTTCCGAAGACCTGCTCCGAGCTATCAGTGAGGAGCTAAATCGGGGACGCGAAGGCAGCGACATAATCATCCCTTGCTACTCGTATCTCAAAGAGGATGCTGATGTGAGTTGTATTCCTGACGTTGTCATAGCGATACGGTCTGGAACAAGTCCTGTAGATCGTGAACTTAACAACATCCATCACTTCCGAAGTCTGGGCAGTATGCAGGATGGGATTGTGAGTGTCCTCAGAAAGAGGCACCCAGTCTTGGTACCAGATCCTGAGTCACCGCTCACTTTAGAGCAGGTTCATGATGAGGTAGACGTTGTCGTGGAAGCTTCTCGATTGGGAGTTCCAGACGAAGGTCTTATAGGAATTCTCAAAAACGCACAGACGGCGCCGGGCCAAATCGGCTGAACATCCATCGTTTTTATTTACACACCTATGCGACTAGCGAGTCCATGGGTGTTTTTTTATGAACTATAGTGCACGTTATACTCGAGCATGAGTGCGCCGTGTTCTGTCTTTTCAATATTCATGAGCTCGAGGCGAAAGTTTACTTCGTCTTTGAACATCGTTACCCCTTTTCCAAACAGCAGTGGTTCTACAGTAAGATATATTTTTTGAATCGATTTTGCTCGTAAAAAGAGATTGTAGATCTCGGCACCTCCACAGATCGCAACTTCTTTAAAACCACGTCCTTCGAGCTCGGTCAGCAGGGTGCGAGGGTCACTCTGGGTCATTTCCACTCCTTCAAACTGCTTTGAGCGGCTGTAGACGATATTTACTCGTTCAGCGAGAGGGCGAGGGAGTGTCTTGTAGGTGGTCGAACCCATAACGATGACACCTGCTCGTTTGGTGAGTTCCACAAAGCGTTTTTTGTCCTCTTTGCTTGACCAAAAGGCTGGATGATGGGCATCTCGAGCGATAAATCCGTCAGCGGTCATAGCAGCGATCATGAATGTAATCATGTCTAAAGTATATCAGATATTGTTTTTGTTGGTTTGTCATCTTTTGCTTTATTTTGAGGGGGGTATAATAGGTCTATGAGTCATATCTATGAAGTAGAAATAAAGAGTTTGCTAGGATCACAAGAAAACGCTTCTGGTTTGATTTCTCGTCTTCAGGAAAAGTTCCCACAGACAAAACTAGAGAATAAAGAAAAACAGCTCAATCATTATTTTGTTGCTCCTGCAGATCTCTCACTTTTGAAAAAAGAAATCAGTGTATTTCTTACACCAGAACAGGTCACCTCACTCGACCTCATTGTAAAAGAGGGAAAGAAAATCTCTATACGCACTCGTGATACAAATGGCAAAGTCCTATTTGTGATCAAGGCATCGGTAGGGGATGATACGAGTGCAAATGGGGTAAAGCGTATCGAGTTCGAAGCGGTCATCCCAAAGACTCTCGTCGATCTCGATGCGATGCTCCTTGCTGCGGGTTGTGTGTATCAAGCAAAATGGTCTCGTGAGCGAGAGGTGTATCAGGCTGGGGATATAAACGTATGCCTCGATAAAAATGCTGGATACGGATATGTAGTAGAATTTGAAAAACTGACTACAGTAGAGGCAGATCTCGAAAAAGTTCGAATGGAGCTACTCGACACCATGCGGCTACTGGGTATTTCCGAATTGCCACAAGATAGACTCGAGCGCATGTTTGCGCACTATAATACTCATTGGCCCGAGTATTATGGAACAGAAAAAACTTTTATTATTGAATAAATACCACCATGTACCTCTGCGATAAAGATATAAAGAAAGCAATAAAAGATGGAGAAATAGTAATAAAGGACTTTGATCCAAAACGTTTGGGTCCGGCGAGTTACGATATATGTCTCGGGACAAAATTCCTCGTGACTCAGTCGCACTCGACAAAGCTGATCGACCCGGAGAAACATGTATTTGCAAACATGTACGAAGCGATCGTCGAAGAAGGTGGTGAATACATACTGCACCCAGGGGTGAGTATCCTCGGTACCTCAAAGGATTTTTTTGGATCTCGAAAGTATTTGGTCCAGCTCCACGGAAAAAGCAGTCTCGCTCGCATCGGTCTCCTCGTGCACAACACCGCAGGTCTCATCAACCCTGGCCACTTTCTAAACATCACCTTTGAACTATGTAACCTCAACAAAGTACCGATCGTCCTTCGTCCCGGTATGCAGATCGGCCAGCTCACATTTTCTGAGATGAGTGGTGCTACACAGAGAGACTATGCCGACTACGGTAGATACAACGGCAAAGACTGGAATTCATACATTGCTCCAAAGAAGGTAAAGATCAGTAAAAAGAAATAATGAAAAATCACCCCGAACAACAATATCTCGATCTCCTCAAAGATATTTTGAAGAACGGGACAAAAAAGCATGATCACAATACTGGCACCGGTCTCACTAGTGTGTTTGGTCGGCAAATGCGCTTTGATCTTTCAAAAGGATTTCCTCTTTTAACTACCAAAAAAGTGCCATGGAACAGTATCATGCACGAGCTGTACTGGTTCATGTCGGGGCAGACAAACATAAAATATCTCGTTGACCACGGAGTTCCCATTTGGAACGATTATCCATACAAAATTTATAAAGCAAAAGCAGATAAAAAGAAACTGCCGCAGCTTTCAAAAGAAGAATTTGTCGAAAAGATAAAGACCGATAAAAAGTTTGCAAAGCTACACGGTGAGCTTCCACGTATTTATGGGGAACAGTGGCGTGCATGGCCTGCGGCTGATGGGCGGACGATCGATCAGCTGCGCTGGGTGGTCGATACGCTCAAGAATTTTCCAGAACGAAAACACGCAGTCCTTTCTGCGTGGAATCCTCAGTTTCTATATGCCATGGCAAAGCCAGGTGAGGCCCTTTCATTTCCACTCTGCCACATCCTCTTTCATTTCAATGTATCAGGTGACAAACTCTCATGCCTTTTGTATCAACGTAGCTGCGACATGTTCCTCGGAGTTCCATTTAACATCGCGAGCTATGCCGCACTCACGATGGTTGTGGCAAAACTAGCAGGGTACAAGCCGGGGGAATTTATCCATACGCTCGGTGATGCACATATTTACGAAGACCATATTCCACAGGTAAAAGAGCAGCTAAAACGAAAACCAAAAAATTTCCCACGGCTAGTCTTGAGCGACAAGATAAAAGATCTCGATACATTTACTCCTGACATGGTGACCCTCGAGGACTACGATCCACATCCGACACTCAAAGCGGCAATGACGGTGGCAGGAGGGTTCAATGAAAAGGACAGGGTGGTGAAAAAGAAACGCAAATAAGATATGATTAGTGAGGTGTTTTCGCACCATCCTTCTGTTAAGTGGGAAGTTGGGGTCGTCGGCTTTTGCTGGCGACCCTTTCTCTTTTTAGCTCCAATTTGTTACAATCACCCTATGAAAGATACTACTGTACAGAAACTCATCGATACCGAAAAGAAACGCCAAAAGAGTGTCATCAACCTCATTCCGTCTGAGAACTATATGTCCCAGGATGCACTCAAGGCGTTGGGCTCTGAGTTCAACAACAAGTACGCTGAGGGGTATCCGGGCAAGCGATACTATGGTGGAAACGAAGTCGTCGACAAGGTTGAGAATCTGGCGATTGAACGTGCGTTAAAATTGTTTGGTTTAAAGAGGGACACATGGCATGTAAATGTACAGGCGCTCTCTGGCTCTCCAGCAAATCTTGCAGTGTACACAGCCCTTGTCCCATTGGGAGGAAAAATCATGGGAATGAGTCTCGATCAGGGAGGACATCTCACTCACGGCCACAAAGTTTCAGCGACGGGAAAGATCTGGACCCAGGTTCCTTATGGAGTGGACAAAACTACCGAAATTATCGATTATGAAAATTTAAAGAAAATCGCAATCGAAAATAAACCACATATCATTGTTGCTGGGTATACTGCATATCCACGCATTATCGATTTTAAGAAGTTTAGAGAAATTGCTGATGCATGTGGAGCGCTCCTCATGGTCGACATGTCACACTTTGCAGGACTTGTAGCGGGCAAGGCATATCCCTCACCATTCCCATACGCAGATATAGTGACTCACACTACGCACAAAACTCTGCGTGGTCCACGCTCTGCAATCATATATGCAAAGATTGATTCTAGAGAAATGGGAAAGAAGATCGACCGAGCGGTTTTTCCAGGTCTCCAGGGTGGACCTCACATAAATCAAATTGCTTCTGTCGCTGTCATTCTCAAAGAAGCAATCCAGCCTAGCTTTAAAAATTACGCGCACCAAATTATCAAAAATGCCAAAGCGCTTTCAGCAGAGCTCACAAAGCGTGGATGGAGAATCGTCTCTGGCGGAACCGATACCCACTTGCTCCTCGTAGATACTGCTGCAAACGGTATTTCTGGAAGTCAGGCCTCAGACCGTCTCGAAAAAGCCGGTATTATTGTAAATAAAAACGCGATCCCATTCGACACACGACCACCGATGGATCCGTCAGGTATTCGACTCGGAACCCCAGCAGAGACGACGAGAGGGAAAAAGGAAAAGGATATGGTGAAAATAGCGGAAAGGATTGACAAAATACTGAGAAAATAGTATTGTGTTTTTGGTGTTATGAACGCTGAAATCAATCCCCAACTCTGTCATGGATATCTCCGGGCAGAGAGCAACAGGTCGAATCAGTTCGACCCACGTACAGATGCCCTGATCAGGGTGTTTGGGACACGGTGGTATCTCATTGCAACTGTCGAAGTGAATGGAGAACTCGAACAGTTTATGTGGTCAGAAGGGTACACTCCTGACGATGTTCATGAAAGTACTTTTCTCGAAGCGTTCGTGGTCCCCAAGCTCAAGGATAGGTTCCCAGGTGCTCGTCGGCACAAGCACCTCTTTTCTTCGCCAAAGGAGGAAGGGATCGTCACGCTCGATGTGACCTGGAGGCCCTATCACGCTTTGGTGACCGAAAGGGCGAGGGACTACATGCGCGAAGTTGACGCACCTGAATCCGAGCTCTGGCAATATGAATACCTGGAGGATTGGGATCCACGGCCAGGTGTTCAGTACCCCACCGCAGTTCGCATCGTTCACCAAGAACTAATTGTTACCTCACCTGTGCACTTTAACCCAGTTTTTATCTAAGTAGGATCTAGAAATATGAACTTTGGACAGTCTCGGCGCAATCGTGCCGAGACTTCTTTTATATATAGAACAAAAATGCTATATTTCTCTCATGCAAGACCTCATTAAGAATACGCTACAAAAGGCGGTGGGTGAAACGATCACCATTCCCCTTTCTCATACCGAAAATTTTGCCCAGGGTGACTATGCGTCTCCGGTTGCTTTTGCGCTCGCCAAAGAGTGGAAAATGTCTCCAAAACAGGCAGCAGAAAAAATCGTCGCAGGACTCTCGCTTCCAAAAGAAATATCAAAGGTAGAGATCGCAGGTCCAGGATACATAAACTTTTTTCTATCAGACGACTATATTTCAAATAAAATAAAAGCGACAACTGCGGAGGTGGGGAAGAATGATCTCTATAAAGGTCAGGAGGTAATGGTTGAGTATACGAATCCAAATCCATTCAAGGTATTCCACATCGGTCACCTTATGAACAATGCGATAGGCGAGACCTTTGCACGACTCATTGAATTCGGTGGAGCTAAGGTGATCCGAGACTGCTACCAGGGTGATGTGGGGCTGCATGTAGCCAAAGCTATTTGGGCACTACTTAAAGACAAGGAGAATTTCCAAAACACCATCGAATATTGGGGGAAGATATACGTAATCGGAAATAATGAGTACGAAAACAATAAAGCAGAAATTGATGAACTCAACAAAAAGATTTTTGAGAAGTCTGATCCAGAAGTAAACAAATACTACGATCTCGGTCGTGCTTTGAGTCTGGAATATTTTGAAAGTATTTATAAAAAACTCGATACTCATTTTGATAAATACTTTTTTGAAAGTGAAGTAGCACAGGATGGAATCAAAATGGTAAAAGATAATCCGCAGGTATTTGAACAAAGTGAAGGAGCCACCGTATTCAAAGGCTCACACACTCGTGTATTTTTAAACTCGAAAGGGTTGCCAACATACGAAGCAAAAGAGCTCGGTCTGACCACAAAGAAATTCAGCGAGTTTCCCCATCTTGCTTTTTCACTCATCATCACTGGGAACGAACAAAATGATTATTTTAGAGTGGTAAAAGAGGCGCTACAGAAAATCGATCCAAAATACAACATCAAACAATTCGGTCACGGCATGCTCCGTTTTGCAGAGGGTAAAATGTCTTCTCGAAAGGGGAATATCATCGCTGGTGAGGATCTGATAAAGGATATTCAGGAAGTAGTAAAAGAAAAAAACGCTGAGTCTGATACCGAGGCGATTGCTATCGGTGCGATCAAGTTTTCAGTACTCCGTCAGGCAGTGGGTGGCGATATTATTTTTGACCGTGAGCAGTCGGTGTCATTTGAAGGGGACTCGGGACCGTATCTCCAGTACGCTACGGTCCGTGCTCGAAGTATTTTGGCCAAAGCACAGACTACACCGATCGAGCGTGCAGCCGTGAGCGACCTCGATCACATCCTTGTGCGATTTCCAGAGATCGTCCTTCGCGCTCAGACCGAATACGCACCACATCATATCGTGACCTACCTCCTTGAGCTCGCAAGTGCCTTTAACAACTACTATGCCCACAACAAAATCCTCGATGCAGGGGAGGATACCGGGTATCGCCTGGCACTCACCAAAGCATTTGCCCATACTATGGAAAACGGCCTCAAAGTACTCGCCATAAAGGTACCAAGCAACATGTAGTTGACGGATCTGGATGAGCGTGCTAGAGTACTTGTGGGCCAGCGTTCGGTGTCTCTCCCCTTGGTTGGAGCTGGGAGATAACGGACGGAGATCTCGAGGTCGGCAGTGTCACGGACATTGCCGGCCTTTTTCTTTTTATACAAAACTGATATATTGAGTGCTATGGACAAGTCCCCTCATGCTGAGAGAGAAGAGCGAATACTCAACTACTGGAAGCAGGATAAAACATTTGAAAAGACCCTACAGAAAGCCTCACCAAAAGGCGAGTTTGTATTTTATGATGGACCACCGTTTGCTACCGGTACACCGCACTACGGACATATTTTGCCAGGAACGATAAAGGATGCGATCCCTCGCTACAAAACGATGCAGGGGTATCATGTTCCACGACGATGGGGATGGGACTGTCACGGACTACCACTTGAAAACCTTATCGAAAAAGAGCTCGGTCTCAAGACGAAGAAAGACATCGAGGACCTGGGTATAGAGAAATTCAACGAAGCTGCGCGCGAGGCAGTGCTCCGGTATGAACATATTTGGAAAGAAGTCATCCCACGTTTTGGTCGCTGGGCTGATATGGATAATAGCTACAAGACCATGGACTCATCATATACCGAGTCGGTCTGGTGGGCGTTTAAAACACTACATGATAAAGGTCTCGTTTACGAAGGGTACAAGAGTATGCAGCTCTGCCCTCGGTGCGGTACGACACTTTCAAACTTTGAAGTAAATCAGGGATACAAAGACATCACTGATATTTCGGTGTATGTAAAATTCCAAATCGAACCACATCTATTCCTCCTCGCATGGACGACGACTCCATGGACACTCCAGGGGAACGCTGCACTCGCAGTAGGCGCCGATATCACCTATGTACAAATAAAAATACGAGATGCGTCATATATCCTCGCAAAAGATCGACTCTCGGTCATAAAAGAAGAATACACTGTAGAAAAAGAAATACTTGGAAAAAATCTCGTCGGTAAAACCTACGTGCCTGTATTCGATGCATTTATAAAAGAGGGAAAAGTATATCCCGCCGATTTTGTAACGACTACTGACGGTACGGGTATCGTCCACATTGCTCCAGCATTTGGACAAGACGACTACGAGCTCGGCAAAAAACACGATCTCAAATTCATCCAGCACGTCACCCCAGACGGAAAAATGACTACAGCGCCGTTTGAAGGACTCGATGCAAAACCAAAGGATGATCATCAGCGCACCGATGTCGAGGTGATCAAATATCTCGCAGGTAAAGGGACTCTATTTGCAAAAGAAAAATTGGTCCACTCGTATCCGCATTGTTGGCGTTGTGACACACCGCTTTTAAACTATGCGTCTTCGTCATGGTTTGTAAAAGTACCTGATTTTAAAAACAAACTTGTCTCAGAAAATAAAAAGGTAAACTGGGTGCCCGAATCAGTGGGAAAAAATCGTTTTGGAAACTGGCTCGAAGGAGCACGTGACTGGGCGATCTCTCGCAGTCGATACTGGGGAGCACCACTACCGGTCTGGAAGAGTAAGACAGAGACAAAGATCATTGCCTCACTTTCTGATATTAAAAATGCATGCAAGCCACGCAACAATATTTTTGTTATGCGTCACGGTGAGATCGAAAGTAATAAAAACAATCTCATCAGTGCAGATGTAAATAAAAAAGAAGGACTGACTGAGGAGGGGAAAAAACAAGTCCACAAATCAGCCGAAGCACTCAAAGATAAAAAGATTGATGTCGTCTACATCTCTCCGTTTTTCCGCACAAAAGAAACTGCAAAAATAGTGGCAGAGACGCTAGGCCTGAAACCAGAACAGGTGATCGAGGATACTCGTCTCGTGGAGGTAGGGGCAATGAGCTTTGATGGCAAATCATGGTCAGATATTTTAAATATGTACAGCGATCGCAAAGAGTGGTTTGAACGAAAAATAGCTGGGCTCGAGACGCTGTCTGAAGTGCGAAAGCGTGTCGGTGCTTTTATATATGAAATAGATAAAAAGTATACAGAAAAAAATATCCTCGTTATCAGTCACAATACTCCGCTAAAGATCCTTCAATCGTTATCAAAAGGAAAAGACGATGACTGCGAGGAGGCTTTATTTGAAAATGCCGAGATACGTGCACTCCACTTTACTCAGCTTCCGCGAAACCGCGAGTACATGATCGACTTTCATCGTCCATATATCGACGAGGTGATCCTCCACGACTCAAAAGGGAATGAGATGCGACGTGTTCCAGAAGTCTTTGATTGTTGGTTCGAGTCAGGATCGATGCCATTTGCTTCACAGTCAGTGCGTCCAAAGTGGTTTGGAAAAATAAAAGGATACCCGGCACAGTTCATCGCCGAAGGACTCGACCAGACTCGAGGATGGTTTTACTCTATGCTCGTACTCGGGACTGCATTATTTGGAGAATCTCCGTATCAAAACGTCATTGTAAACGGACTCGTCCTCGCTGAAGACGGGCGCAAGATGTCTAAGCGATTGCAAAACTATCCAGATCTCATGGATGTTGCGAACAAATATGGTGCAGATGCGGTGCGATATTTCATGCTCCTTTCACCAGCGATGGCAGGGGAGGATGTGCGTTTCTCAGAAAAAGGCGTCGATGAAGTAGTGAAAAAAGTGATCAATCGCCTCGACAATGTCGTCTCATTCTATGAAATGTATAAAAAAGATGGACATGTCGTCTCGACTGATCCTCTCGACCTCTGGATACTCGAGCGTCTCAATCAAACTATAACCGAGATCACAAAGGGTATGGAAAAATACGAGCTCCACACTGCCACTCGTCCGATAAATGACTTTGTCGACGATCTGTCGACCTGGTATCTCCGTCGCTCACGTGATCGTTTCAAGGATGGTGATATGCAAGCGGTATCGACTACACGCACCGTTCTCAGTGAGTTTGCAAAAGTGATTGCTCCATTTATGCCATTTTTTGCCGAGGATATGTATATGCGACTCGGCAATATCGACAGTGTCCACATGCAGTCATGGCCAGAGAGTAAAAAGATACATGAAAAAGTTCTCACCGATATGCAGAAGGTGCGCGACATCGTCACTCTCGGTCTCGAGGCGCGTGCAAAGGCAGGCATAAAAGTTCGTCAGCCACTCTACACCCTCAATATCCATGAAGACATTGCTGCAGATCTCATTCCACTCATCATGGCAGAGGTAAATGTAAAACAGATCATGGTCTCTAAAAATCTCGAAGGAGAGATCCTCCTCGATACCACTGTGACTGAAGATCTAAAACAGGAGGGAGACTTTCGCGAATTTCTCCGGGATGTACAGGAGGCCCGAAAAGAAGCGGGGCTGTCTGTGGGCGAGGTGGTCTCGCTTGCAGTCACTGCGAACCAATCTCTGCAGACGATTATCGAAGCACATCGCGCAACACTCACCAAGATCGCGCAGATAAAAGACGTGACCTACACGCCCCACGATCTCGAAACGTATATCATAACTATCGTACGCTAATGTCCTATACAGTCTACACGACTGAAGGGTTTATTTTGTCTACCTCTCCACATGGTGAGGCAAATAGATTGTACTGTATTTTTACGAGAGAGTTCGGTGTGATCTATGCGACTGCTCAGGGGGTACGACTCGCAAAATCAAAACTACGAGGACACCTCACTGAGTTTTCTTTAGCATCAATTTCTTTGGTCAAAGGAAAAGAGTTTTGGCGTCTCACCAGTGCTCAGGCACTGCAGACCAGTCGACACCCGCTCTATGTCCAAATACTCTCAATCCTCAAGCGTCTGCTACAAGGGGAAGGGGAGCATGTTACACTTTTTGATTTTCTAAAAGAAAAACTATTTAATGATATAGATGAGACAGAAATAATGACAAAAATTCTGATTGAGCTCGGGTATATCGATGAAAAAGAAGTTGTAAACGCAGATAAACAGAAAATAATTCACCTCATTAACCAAGGTCTAAAGGCGAGCCAATTGTGATATAATTTATCGAATGAACGAAGAAAGCAAGCTCTCAAAGCTCCAAAAAGGCCTCTATTCACGCTCGGCGCCCAATATCGCTCATCACAAGGCAGGGGTGCTCTCGAAAGAGACCCAGGATGTACCTACCGACTGGGTGCACCCTGAGGAGCGCTTGACCGAACAGTCTATCGAATACACAGACGATCGTATGTCATTTTTTACAAAATTCTTTATCGGTTCTCTCGTATTTTTCATACTTGCATCAGGTATCGGTCTTTTTCTTTTGTTCAAAGGTGCAAATATCGTGTCTGCAGAAAATATAGATATCTCAGTGACCGGTCCTTTGTCAGTCGGAGCAGGGGAGGAATTTCCTTTTGATATACAGGTATACAATAAAAACAACATCACACTCGAGGTCGTAGATATGACGATCGAATTCCCAGGAGGTACCGTGCATCCAGACACTGGCTCTGAATACCCGCGATTCCAAGAGATTTTGCCAAACATCGAGCCGGGTTCTTTTGCACAAAAGACCGTCCGTACCATCCTTTACGGTGAAGAGAATAGTAAAAAGACCATCATGATAAAGGTAGACTATCGTATCAAAGGATCAAATGCGCGATACTACAAAGAAAAACCATACGAAGTACTCATCAGTGCTGCACCTGTCTCGCTCGCAGTGAATTCGTACAAAGAAATCCAGTCAAACCAGGAGATGGAGTTCAATATTCAGGTTTCTTCAAATTCAAATCAGGTACTCAAGGACATGCTCCTCAAAGTCTACTATCCATTTGGATTTACCTTTACGGGTTCTGATGTAAAACCACTAGGTGACAACGGTACGTGGAAACTCGGCGATCTAAAACCTCAGGAAAAAAAGATTATAAAAATTCGTGGCCGCATCGAAGGACAGGATGATGAAGAGCGCGTATTTCGTTTTGCGACAGGTTTGCAGAGTCTAAAGGATGAACGCACGATCGCTACCGAGTTCGTCTCATCGTCACAGTCAGTACGTATCCGCAAACCATTCCTCAGTACAAAACTCGTCCTCCAGGGCAACTCTGATACGAGTGACTATGTCTCACAGTATGATGCGAATGTGCCGGTCGAGGTGCAGTGGTACAACAACCTGCCTGTAGCCGTGACTGATGCTGAGATCCGCGTAAAGTTTTCTGGAATTGTTTTTGATAAAAATTCTGTTGAGCCAGAAGAAGGACTTTTCAGATCAGCAGACAATGAGATCATCTGGAATACCCAGACGACACCCGAACTCCGCAGTATCGCTCCAGGGGAAAGCGGTAGCGTTACATTTAGCTTTACCCCTCGATCAAAAGCAGCTGCTACAAATCCGACAATGACTATAAATGTCGACGTAAAAGCTCGCCGCATCGCAGAACAAAATGTACCGGAGAGCCTCACTTCGAGTGCAGTACGCACCGTGCGCATCGCATCGAGTGCAGGACTCTCTGCCCAGATCGTACGCTCGACTGGTCCGTTTGAAAACACTGGACCTGTACCGCCACGCGCCGAGCAGCAGACCACATACACGGTCGTCTGGACTATCGCAAACACGTCGAGCGCTATATCAAATGCCGAGGTCAAGGCCATTCTTCCTCCATACGTAAAATGGGTGAGCAAAGTCAGTCCTACTGGTGAAGACATTGCCTACAATCAGAAAAATGGCGAAGTTACCTGGAAAGCGGGGGATATACCAGCATACACAGGTTTTGGAAACGTACGACGCGAAGTCGCCTTTCAGATCTCTTTTGAACCGAGTGTGAACCAGGTTGGTCGCAGTCTCGTCGAGCTCGTCGGTGAGACATCGTTCTCTGCAGTTGACATATTCACTGGAGCAAAGCTAGAATCTACCCGACGCGAGCTCACGACTCGATTCAGCAACGACCCACAGTTTAAAAGTGGGGACGAAATAATCGCACCATAATGGAAAAAATCATATCACTCGCAAAACAAAGAGGTTTTATATACCAAGGATCCGAAATCTATGGCGGTCTCGCTGGTACGTTTGACTATGGACCTCTCGGAGTACTCCTCAAGAAAAATATCGAAAATATCTGGTGGAAACGCTTTGTAACTGATCGAGAGGACATGTACGGTATGGACGCCTCTATCCTCATGAATCCATCAGTTTGGAAAGCCTCAGGTCACGTCGATGGATTTACCGACCCACTCGTTGAATGTAAAAAATGTAAAAAGAGATTCCGTGCAGATCATCTCGAAAATAAAAAGAAATGTCCAGAATGTGGGGGAGAGCTCGGCGAAGAAAAGCAGTTCAACATGATGTACGAAGCAAACGGTATATATCTCCGCCCAGAAACAGCGCAGGGTATGTTTGTAAACTTTAAAAATGTACTCGACTCGTTTCATCCAAAACTCCCGTTTGGTATGGCACAGATCGGTAAGGCATTTCGAAACGAGATCGCACCCCGAGACTTTCTTTTCCGTGTCCGCGAGCTCGAGCAGATGGAGATCGAATACTTTGTAAAACCAGATGCATGGGAAGAGGTATTTAAAGCATTCCAAAAAGAACAGGTAGATTTTCTCCTCGAACTTGGCCTGAACAAAGATCATATCCACCAGGTAGACATCGCACCAGAGGATCGTGCGCACTATTCGAAACACAGTGTCGATACTGAGTTTGACTTTCCAATGGGTCAAAAGGAGCTCCTCGGTCTCGCATATCGTACTGATTTTGATTTGAGAAACCACAGCACTGCATCGGGTGTCGATCTCTCATATTTCGACGAAGAAACAAAATCTCGTTATATACCACACTGTATCGAACCTACATTTGGTCTCGGCAGACTCATGCTCGCTATTCTTTGTGATGCATATACCGAAGACATGTTGGGTGGAGAGCTCCGCACATATCTAAAATTTGCCCCAAAAGTCGCTCCAGTAAAAGTAGCTGTTTTCCCACTCCTCAAAAACAAGCCGCTCCTCGTCGAAAAAGCACGTGAGGTATACAAAGAATTGAAATCAATTATCCCGGGCGTCGTTTTCGACGACAATGGAAATATCGGTAAACGATATCGCCGACAAGACGAAGTAGGTACTCCATACTGCGTGACGATCGACTTTGATACGATCGAAAAGGATGGTACCGTGACCGTGCGCGATCGAGACACTGGTGAGCAAAAACGCGTAACCATAACAGAACTACATGAACTACTCAAAAAAAGTATTGCCTAACGGCCTCCGCATCGTCACTATACCTGTCAAAGACGCTGCGTCGACGACCTTTATGGTCATGTCTGATACAGGGTCAAAGTTTGAGAAAAAAGAGGAGGGGGGTCTCGCACACTTTCTCGAGCACATGGTCTTTAAGGGCACAAAAAATCGCCCAACTTCATTTCACATCACCAAAGAGCTCGATAGTATCGGTGCGCACTACAATGCATTTACGAGTCATGAATATACTGGGTATTATGCAAAAGTCGCTCCAGAATTCCTCAACACAGCGATCGACGTGGTCTCGGATATTTATCTAAACCCGTTATTTGATGCAAGGGAAATAGAAAAGGAAAAGGGAGTCATCATCGAAGAAATGCGCATGATTCGTGATGTACCTCAGCGAAATATCCAGTATGTCTTTTCTGATTTGCTATATGGGGATACGCCCGCAGGTCGTCACATCATCGGTACTGAGGCTACGGTCAGTTCATTTAACCGGGACAATTTTGTAAACTATTTTGCTCAAAAATACACCCCGGCACACGCGATCGTCGTTATCTCAGGAAAGTTTGATGATGCAGCGGTAGAAAAAGTGGAAAAACTTTTTGGAAATGTACCGAGCAAGGTGCGCTCGACAAAAGAACCAGTCGTAGAGACACAGACCACTCCAGCCCTTAAAATTTTTGGAAAAGATACCGACCAGACACATCTCGTTCTTGGATTCAGAAGTTTTGGAGCGACTCGAGAAAGCACCGCGATCCAAATGCTCGCAGGTATTTTGAGTGCTGGCATGAGCTCACGCCTCTTTATGAAACTCCGCGAAGAGATGGGGGTGGGATACTATGTGCATGCTGCCCAAGATACGTATACTGACCACGGAGTTTTTGCGATCTCTGCGGGAGTCGATAGCAAGCGCCTCAATGAAGTGATCACGGTACTTCTCGAAGAATGCAGAAAACTAAAGACAGACCTGGTATCAGATGAGGAGCTCGAACGAACCAAAAACAATATCATTGGCTCTACTTCACTCTCACTCGAGAGTTCTGATGCCCAGGCAGAATTTATTGTGATTCAGGAAATTTTGAAAGGGAAAATCGATACATTTGCAGATATGGAGAAAAAGATCCGTGCGATCACAGCCGAGGATATCAGAAAAGTAGCCCAGGAGATTTTTATAGAAAAAAACCTAAACCTAGCTATTGTAGGTAAGGGGTATCAGTCTGAAACACTCCTTCCTTTATTGAAAATATAAATGTGGTAGGATTGAGGTATGATCACCACTGGAAGTATCGTACGCGTCATCCTCATATCGGGTCTCTTTGTTGCTCTCTACTACATCAGGGATGTGATCCTCGTGGTACTCGCAGCTATTGTCATCGCCTCGTCAGTCGAACCTATCATCAAGTGGTTTGACCAGTACAAGATAAAGCGCCTACCAGGAGTGCTCGTGACCTATATCGCGATCGGATCACTCCTCGCGGGCTTTTTCCTGTTTTTTATCCCATCACTCTTGAGCGAGACAGTGGGGTATCTCAACAATTTACCTGAAAGCATCAGTGTGAGTGATCTCTGGGGTACTGATAGTACGTCTGAAAAAAGTTTCCCACTAAAAGAATTCGTATCAGACATCAGTAGCGTGATCACCGGTACTGGAGAGGGAACCTTTAAGACGGTGAGTCTCGTATTCGGTGGAGTACTCAGTCTTGTTTTGATGATCGTGCTCTCGTTTTATCTCGCAGTACAAGAGGATGGAGTGGGGAATTTTCTCCGTATCATCACACCCGATAGCAAACAGGAATATATCATCGATCTATGGAGACGTTCTCAGGCAAAAATGGGGTACTGGATGCAAGGGCAGCTCGTACTCGCTTTTATCGTGGGAGTTCTCGTGTACCTCGGCCTCACCATCATCGGTGTGCGACATGCACTCCTCCTCGCGACGCTCGCAGCACTCTTTGAGATCATTCCAGTCTTTGGTCCGATCCTCGCATCGATCCCTGCACTCGCCATCTCATTTATGGATGGGGGAGTCTCACTCGGTATATCGGTCCTCATCCTCTATGTCATCATCCACCAGTTTGAAAACCATCTCTTTTACCCACTCGTGGTAAAGAAAATTGTAGGTATCTCTCCGATCATCGTCATCCTCGCCCTCATCATCGGTGCAAAGCTCGCAGGATTCTTGGGTGCGATCCTCGCTGTTCCGCTCTCTGCAGCGCTTATGGAATATGTAAATGATGTGGAAAAGCGACGAAATACACATGTCTAAACCTTTTTATATCACCACCACACTGCCGTACGTAAATGGCGAGCCCCATATCGGTTTTGCTATGGAACTCATCCGTGCGGATGTCATCGCGCGATTTAAAAAAGCCCAGGGGTACGATGTCTTTTTCAATACAGGTACCGATGAACATGGAGTAAAGATATATCGAAAAGCCACAGAGCTAAATGTGGATCCACAAAAATACGTAGATGATTTTGCACAGCACTTTAAGGACCTCATCCCCGCACTCCACGTCTCACCCGATGTGCATTTTGTCCGTACGACAAATCCAGAACACAAGAAGAATGCCCAGGCCTTTTGGGAGACATGCAATAAAAATGGATTTATTTACAAGAAGAAATACCAAGTCAAATACTGCGTCGGTTGCGAGCTCGAAAAAACTGATTCAGAGCTAGTACAAGGCAAATGCGAGCTCCATCCGAACCTCGATATCGAGCTCATCGATGAAGAAAATTATTTCTTTGCTTTTTCAAAGTTCCAGAAACCACTCATTGATCTTTATGAAAAGAATCCGACACTCGTCATCCCCGATTTTCGTTTCAATGAGATAAAAGCGTTTGTAAAACGTGGTCTCGAAGATTTCAGTATCTCACGTCTCAAAGAAAAGATGTCATGGGGAGTGCCAGTACCTGGGGATGAGACACAGGTCATGTATGTGTGGTTCGATGCGCTTGTGAACTATATTTTTGATAAAGAAAAATGGCACGAAGCAGTGCAGTACTGCGGAAAGGACAACCTCCGCCAGCAGTCAGCGATGTGGCAGGCCATGCTCCTCGCTGCAGGTATGGAGCCATCAGCACACATCATCATCAACGGTTTTATCACGGTCGGGGGTCAAAAGATGTCAAAGAGTCTGGGTAATGTAGTGAGCCCACAGGATCTCGTAAACACATATGGAGCAGAAGCAGTGCGCTATCACGTAGCTCGCGAGTTCAATCCGTTTGAGGACAGTGACTTTACCCACGAGTCATTCAAGACTTCATACAATGCTAACCTCGCAAATGGTATCGGTAATCTCTCGAGTCGCATCATCCAGATGATCTTGGCTAACAATATTCCCATCACGATCCAAAAGACCGAATTTTCTCCAGAGTTTGTCTCTGCCCTCGAGCGTTTTAATATAAAAGAAGCTTGCGATCTTATCTGGAAAAAGATAAGCCTCGCCGATGAATATATTCAAAAAGAAGAGCCGTTTAAGAAAATAAAAACAGATGTTACTGCTGCGACAAAGGATCTGGTTTATCTGCTGAGCGAGCTCACAACGATCGCATACCACCTCGGACCGATTATGCCAGAGACTTCAAAAGAGATATTTACTGCACTCGAGCTCAAGCGAAAGCCGATGCTCTTTCCCCGCAAATAGTATTGTATAATTTAGGCATGTCTCTTCAGAAAAAGAAGTGGTACAAAAAATGGTACATCATAGTGCCTCTCGTACTATTTTGGCTGCCCATCATTATCTTTTTCGGACTCGTCATATATCTTGTGGTAGTTCCGCCGTGTAGCAGGGCGCTCACATACACTCTAGGTGTAATCGATAAAAGATTTGAATTAACAAACCAAAAGATTCTAGAGGAGCTGAGTGAAGCAGAGAGTGTGTGGGAAAAATCTAGCAAGTACAACCTTTTCGAATACGAACCACGTAAAGACAAAGCTGATATCAGTATCGATTTTGTCTACGACGATCGGCAAGAAACGTTGGTCACGAGTAGGGAGCTCGATACAGAGATCACTCAGTATGAAAAAACTATCGCTGCATACGAGAGTAGGCTCGACCGGTACGAGGAGCAGGCAAATCAGTACGACGAAGATACTGAACAGTATGAAATAGATCTAGAGCGATGGAACAGTGGAAATCGCAGAAGTGAAACAGAATACAGACGATTGCGTGCCGAAGATGAAAGGTTGCGTACACAATATACATACTTAAAACAAGAGACCACCCTCCTCGAAGAGGTTCAGGAAAAACTAGAGCCAGTCAGAATCGCTTTGAATGAGAGGATCAATGAGCTCGGCGGTACGGATGGTGATATCGTTGAGGATGGGCGGTGGGATCCGCGTGAGGACAAGATCACGGTCTACCGCTATGAGGGTGACAGAGAGCTCAAATGGCTCCTCGCTCATGAATTGGGGCATGCTCTCGGTATGGAGCATGTCGACTATCCTCGGTCGGTGATGCATTACTTGAGTTCGGATGTGCCGATCATCACCCTTAGTCATGATGATGTGAGGGAGCTGTCACGGGTCTGTTGGGAATAGTATTCGCAAATAGGGTGGGAATATGATACGTTTGTGGGTGGATTATGTCTAAAACATTAACGCTTCAGCACCCAGAAACAGAAATGTATGGTCATTTCGAACCCTTCAGTTCTCAGTGGAAAAGGCACTTAATAGCCCGACCTGCGATCGCTCGACACCTCGGGATAACGCTAGACGAGTTGTACTCTTTGGTCGAGAGTTGTGATCCAGAGTACACTCTTCAGTTTTGGCTTGTCGTCCAGTATTTCAATGATGCGGGGTACACTTGTCGAGAAGGATTTGCTTCCCAGTCAACTTTTAGAGACATCCTGCAGTTTCTGGCTCGAAATCAAGATCGTTTCCCAGAGCTCTTGAAAGTCCTCGATCTGGAGGAGCGCGAATTCTTCGATTTTTTAATCAGCGGCGAAAACCTCGACAGCACTAAACTTGAAGCCGTTCGGCCACTCCTAGAGCAGAATGCCAAGGATATCCAGATCCGTACCCTAGTCGCTGGGCTCATGATTCACCTCACAGCGGCCTCTGTGGTGGCACTCGAGTGCAATGGTGATACTCCAGAAGTGATCAGGCTCCTTGCGAAGGAGGACCAGGGGGTGCTAGATTCACTCCGAGCACTTTTGTGCCCACAATGAGACTACCCATACAATGGTAGTCCACGCGCGTCCGAGGAGGACGCGCTTTGCTTTTATGATATATTTAGTCCCATGGAATACATCGATATACACTCTCACCTCAATTTCAAAGACTTCGAGTCCGATCTCGACCAGGTCCTCGCACGTATGCGAGAGAAAAAAGTAGGAACGATTGTTGTCGGTACTACGTTTGAGACCTCAAAGAGGGCTGTAGAGCTCGCACAGACACATCCAGACATATGGGCCATCGTCGGTTGTCACCCGGTCTATGCCGAAGAGGGTTTTGACTATGGTGCATACAAACAGCTCGCCCAAGAACAGAAAGTTGTGGGGATAGGGGAGTGCGGTTTTGATTTCTTGTATCCAAATGAAAAACAGGCTGAGGTTTTTGATAAACAGATCTCACTTGCACAAGAACTCAGCAAACCCCTCATGCTTCACATACGAAATGCATACAAAGAGGCGTATGAGGCACTCAAAACAAAGCAGGTGAGAGCGAATGCCCACTTTTTCGCAGGAACTCTCGAAGATGCAGATAGATTTTTGGACCTCGGATATTCTATTTCTTTTACTGGTGTCATTACATTTGCAAAAGAGTATGAAGCTCTGGTAAAACATGTGCCGCATGATCGCCTGATGGCTGAAACTGATAGTCCATATGTCTCGCCGGTGAGGGGGAAGCGAAATGAGCCAGGAAATGTGACTGATATCGTAGCAAAGATGGCAGATATACGCGGGAACGACTTTATCCACATGAAATCCACAGTTTTGGAGAATTCTCGTCGTTTTTTCGAAATAGTTTAAAAAGATGTTATCGCCCATTTGCTAGGCTAAAGGAGGCGTATTGCGTTTGGCTCTTTGGCATGTTAGTCTGTCGATTACACGAACATTATCAATTTTAGCAGTCCGAGGGTGTCACCCTCTGCTCCGTTTATTCGTGACGGATTACTGCTCTATATCTATGACAAGATCAATCAAAACTGATGATCCAAAGGTCTATGAAATCGGATACCTCTTGGTATCTTCATTGCCTGAGGAAAAGGTGAGTGCAAAGGTGGACGAGCTCAAAGCATACATTTCAGCTGCAAAAGCAGAAATGATATCTGAAGAAGCTCCTGTGAAAGAGACACTAGCGTATACCATGATAAAGAAAATCGGTGCAAAAAATCACCGCTTTACCGAAGGGTACTTTGGATGGGTAAAGTTTGCAGTCATGCCAGATGCAATCAATAGTGTAAAGGAAAAACTCGATGCTGATACAGACGTACTTCGATTTATCCTCATGACCGTACCTCGAGAAAATACATATCTCGGCAAGCGTTCATCAGCGGTAAAAGAAGAGGTAGTAGCAGCGCCAGTAGAGGTTGTCGAAGTTCCAGTCGAAGTCCCAGTAGACGAAACGCCAAAGGAAGCATAAACTATATATACGTATTAATCACTAACGTATATCACATGTATTTAAACAAAGCATTAGTCATCGGAAATCTTACTCGTGATCCAGAGCTCAAAGCTCTCCCATCGGGTATAAAGGTATGTCAGTTCAGTCTCGCTACCAATCGTGTCTGGAAAGACAAGAACGGTGCAAAGCAAGAGAGTGCTGACTATCACAACATCGTAGTCTTTGGTAGATCAGCTGAACTAGCTGCTCAATACCTCAAAAAGGGTGCCTCAGCGCTCGTAGAGGGACGAATGCAGACACGCTCTTGGGACGACAAGGAGGGAAAGAAAAACTACCGTACCGAGATCGTAGCAGATCGAGTCCAGTTTGGTCCACGAGGCAGCGGTGCACCTAGTAGTGCTCCAGCAGCAGCTGGCAAGACCGAGGATCAAGCAGCTCCAGCCGACACGATCGACTACCCAGAGGAAGAGATAAATCCAGATGATATACCATTCTAAATAAACAATTATGAACAAACAGTGTTATTTCTCACAAAACAATATCAGATACATCGACTATAAGGATACAGAAATCCTAAAGAAATTTCTAAATCCTCACGGACGTATCATTGCTCGAAAGCGAACAGGCGTCAGTGCAAAGAGTCAGCGACAGCTAGCGATGGCTGTAAAGCGAGCTCGATTCATGGGACTTCTACCGTTCGTAGCGCGATAAGATAACAAAACAAAAAAGCCACCTCGCGGTGGCTTTTTTGTTATTTACCTACTCGCTCTCGATATTCCGCTGTTTCTGTGTTGATTCTGATGACGTCTCCTTCACTTACAAACATCGGCACGTTGATCGTTGCTCCTGTTTCGAGGGTTACGTTCTTTGAACCTCCGGTGACGGTATCACCACGCACTGCTGGAGCTGCTTCGGTTACTTTGAGGTCGACAGTGATAGGGAATTTGAGGCCGATCGGTCGCTCATTGAAAGAGAGAAGGGGAATGATGGTATTTGCCTTTATATACTTTGCCTGCGGGCCGAGGAATTCTTCGGACATACTAAATCGTTTTGAGGGATCATTTGCTTCACAAAACCAAAGCTCTCCTTTGTTTGTATAGAGGAACTTTACGTCTCGTTTATCGATGATAGCCTCTTCTGCCTTTTCGTTTTGGTGAAAAGAGTACTCGGTTACTTTACCGGTAAAGAGGTTTTTTAGCTTTGTGGCATTAACAGGCTTGCGCTGCTGTTTGCGGAATACATGCGAAGTGAGAACCTCGTATGGATCGCCGTTAAAGATAATATATTTTCGTTCTACGATTTCGTTATATTCGAGCATTGCACTATATTACTCTTCTTTAAGTTTTTGTCTAATCTCAGTGAGGATCTTTTCAGCTATATCTTTGTTCTCTTTGAAAAACTGTCGGGTGGCGTCATAGCCGCGGCCGAGCTTTACCTCGCCATAGTTATATGAGGTACCTGACTTTTGGATGAGACCCATTTTCTCTCCGAGGGCAATGATCTCGCCCTCCTGAGAGATGCCTTCGTTGTACATGAGGTCGAATTCGGTCTGTTTAAAGGGAGCTGCGACTTTGTTTTTGACCACTTTTACTCGGGTACGTCCTCCCATGATCTCCTCACCCTTTTTTATCTGAGCAATACGTCGGATATCGAGGCGGACCGAGGTATAGAACTTGAGTGCCTTTCCTCCTGGGGTAGTTTCCGGATTTCCAAACATCACACCGATCTGCATACGGATCTGGTTGATAAAGATCACCACAGTCTTGGACTTTGCGACGATACCGGTGAGCTTGCGAAGGGCCTGAGACATGAGGCGCGCCTGTTTTCCAACGTGGTGTGCTCCCATATCACCCTCGATTTCGTCTTTTGGGGTGAGGGCTGCGACAGAGTCGATTACGACGACATCCATTTTTCCAGAACGGACAAGGCTCTCGACGATTTCGAGGGCTTGTTCACCGTTGTCTGGTTGCGAGATGAGGAGTTCGTCAGTCTTTACTCCTAGACGTTTTGCATAGTCAGGATCCATCGCATGTTCTGCGTCGATAAATGCACATATACCACCGAGCTTTTGTGCCTCGGCAATGATGTGGAGGGTGAGGGTAGTCTTTCCAGATGATTCTGGACCAAAGATCTCGATAATACGTCCACGAGGAATACCTCCAACACCGAGTGCTGCGTCGAGTCCTATAGATCCGGTAGGGATAGCATTTATATCCACTTTTGGTTTGTCACCGAGCTTCATGATTGCGTCATCACCAAACTTGGTACGTATCGCATCGAGGGTATCGGCAACACTTTCCAGGGTCGGTCGTGGTTCTTCGGTTTTCGCTTGTTTTTTTGCCATGTGTTTATTTAAATTAGTAATACGTACCTAACTATATACAATCATACCTAAAATCTTTCTAAAAAGTATCTTGTCGGTAAATGTTAAGTATTTTCTGGTTTTTTCGCTCAAAGCGATCGGTTATCAACAACTTATACACATTATGACCTGGTTCAAGGAGGCGTATTTCAGCAAAATTTCCACTCTCATCTACAGCGATTGCCAGGTCGTTTAGTGTTACGGACTTTGCGCGCGGGGCAAACCCTCTGATAACCACAGTCGAAGTTGCTATCACAGCACCACCAGCAGGTTCGTATATGACGAGTTGGGGACCGATGATGATGTTGCGAGAAGCATAGACGGTATAGAGGACCGCTATGATAGCAAGGGTAGACAATATGATATTTCGTAGATTACGGTGCAGGCTCATCTGGCTGAGCTTCAGATGCGCCGCTGATCACTTCTCGTGGCTTTGAACCGTTCTGGGGACCTATGACACCTTTTTCTTCGAGCATATCGATCAGTTTTGCTGCACGTGAGTATCCTACGCCGAGTTTTCGTTGGAGGTATGAGGTGCTTGCTTTTCCAGCTTCCATGACGACTTGGCGTGCGTCTTCGTACATATCGTCTTCTTCGCCACTGTCTGCACGTTCATTGAGGCTTCCTTCGAACATACTGCTACTACCCGGTATGTTTTCTGGTGCATTTAGGTTTATCTCGTGACCGATGTGGTCCTTGTACGCTTCGATGAGATAGTCAACGACTTTTTTGAGCTCAGTCTCTGAGATATATGCGGACTGGAGGCGGAGCGGCTTTGACATATCGGCACCTTGATAGAGCATGTCTCCTTGACCGAGGAGTTTTTCTGCACCTGGTGCATCGAGGATGGTACGAGAGTCTATCTGTGAAGATACTTGAAGGGCTACGCGAGTAGGGATATTTGCCTTTATAAGGCCTGTAATGACGTTTACACTAGGTCTTTGGGTAGAAAGGATAAGATGTATACCTACAGCTCGACTCATCTGTGCTAGGCGCACTATAGCGCTTTCCAGTTCTCTCGGGTATGTCTGCATGATATCTGCGAGCTCATCGATCACAATGACCATATAGGGCATGGTTTCATCCTCTGCCTTGCGAGACTTGTGGTATGACTCTATATCGCGTACCCGAGCTTTCTCTAGTACGTCGTATCGTCGACTCATTTCCTTTGCGGCATAGCGTAGGGCGAGGATTGCTTTTTTGGCATCAGTAATAACTGGGGTGAGGAGGTGAGGAATCTTGTTGTAAAGGGTCAATTCGACTCGTTTTGGGTCAATGAATATAAACTGAAGCTCATCAGGTGAGTTTCGATATATAAGTGATGTGATGAGGGTGTGAATGGTTACGGATTTTCCTGATCCAGTGGTACCAGCAACGAGCATGTGGGGAGCTTTGGCGAGATTTGCAAAGACTGGTTTACCCGAGATGCCCTTTCCAAGCGAGATAAGCAGTGGTTTAGCCGAATCCTGGAACTCGTCAGATGCCAAAAGTGACGCAAGACCGACGGTGGTTTTGGTTGTATTTGGGATCTCGATACCCACCAGAGACTTGCCGGGAATCGGTGCCTCGATACGAATAGGGTGCGCAGCGAGGGCGAGGGCGAGGTCGTTGTTCAGTGCCACGATTTTAGCAAGCTTTACTCCCTCGGCAGGTTTTAGTGCATAACGGGTCACAGAAGGTCCGATAGAGATCTCGTCCATCTCAACGTCGATACCAAAGTTGAGGAGGGTACGTTTGATGATATTGGCATTTGCTTTTATATCACCCACCTCTGGTTTGCCTTTGTCCCGTTCTAGTAGTGATAGGGGAGGTGGTTTGTATGCCTCGTCAGAAGTCTTGAAAGTAGGGAATACTCCAAAGTCTTTTTCCTCCTCAACTGGAGGGGTCTTTGCCTTTGGAATAGGTACAACTTTTTCTTCTTCCTCAGCTTCCTCCTCGATTTTCTCGCGGACCTTTGCCACTTCTTTCTCGATCTGTTCGTCGTCCTCCTCCACATCAGCTGGTTTTGCCTTTCTAAACCAATGCCAGAATGCCAAAGTCTCCTGAGTGAAATGCGTTTCGAACATTACCAAAATAGAGATGATGAGTACTGCCAAAAGAATAGCCACAGTCGCGTATACATCAAATAGCTTGATGAGAGGCATAGAAATAAGGTTACCCACTATACCTCCCTGTGAACCAGGCAACAGGTCGATGAGTCCGAGACCTGATATAAAGAAAAGAAAGGCACTCACTATTTTAGGGATATTCAATCGCTTTTCAACACCATTTAAAATCGAAATACCCAAGAGCACCAAAAGCAAAGGAAAAAGAAAATAACCAATACCGAATAGTCCCTTCAAAAAATGATATATATGATCACCAACAAAACCAGCTTTGCCCAATGCTGCGAGTACGGTGACGAGTGATAATGCGAAAAAAAGAATAGCTGTAATAGCCTGAAGAGTCTCTCGTGCTATATCACTTTTAAAGCCAAAACTTTTATCTTCTTTTTTTCGTGCTGACATCACATAATAATAGCATGGACACAAAAAATATGGCTATATTGCTTTACAAAAAGACAGTCAAAAGGATATAATGGACATACAAGGACAGCCAAAAGCCACAAAATTGTAAGAGACAAATTAGAATGATAAAAGACAATATTGAGGACAATCAAGACCTAAACAAAATTGGCTTCTTCTCAGGAGAGGCTTATCTTAAGGCTGTATTTAAAAAGACAGAAAGAATCGTGGCCGGCCTATATCTCATCACCGGTCTTTTAAAAGACAAAGAACCTATAAAGTGGAAGATCCGCGAGCACAGTATGTCACTTATTTCATCAGTGTTGACGCTCAACGACAATCAAGCGTTTGAAAAAGATACCGTTGCTAGATCTATATTTTCTGATCTTTTCGAGATTATTTCAGCAATAAATTTGGGACACATATCGGGATTACTCTCGGACATGAATCATGAAGTGATGCGTGGGGAGCTCGACAAACTGATAAATATTCTAAAAGACAATATGGTAAATAATAAGGAGCGTGAAGGATATGTTTTGTCAGAGAAGTTCTTTAATAATGTAGTAAATAAGGCACCTCAGGCTGAAATTCGTATAAAGGACAGTGTCTTGGATAATACCAAAAAAATGGATCGAAAAACAGCTATCGTGGAAGTCCTTAAAAATAGGTCAAATCTGACCGTAAAGGACGTGGCCCAAGTCGTAACCGGATGCAGTGAAAAGACCATACAAAGAGAGCTCATAGAATTGGTCGAAAAAGGGGTGGTTAAGCGTGAAGGTGAGCGTCGCTGGAGCCGCTATTCTCTAAGGTAAAAGGTTTGACTTTGTCTATAATATAAGCTAAGATATCCACTAGTTATCCACTGGGCTATTTTCTACCTATTTTTGATGTGTTATACTTTCAAAATACCGACAGAAATTTACCCAGAAATGAACGGACGTTGACATTTAAATAGTGGATAAACTATACAGAAAATTCAGCATTATTCTGCCACGACTGCATGACCGTATTTCAGACCAACATTTACTAGCTATCCCACACTCGAGTCGATAACAAGAGTGAGGGTTAGTGTAGTGCATATCAGAGTTGCAAGACCGACGATATGCAATTTCAGTCACGAAGGTTTTATCAGTTTATAAATTGTGCCCGCTTCTCAAAACTTTATTAATAAAAGAGAAGCAATTAATTAATTACTTAAATGAAGAAAATTCTAGGAGTAGTTGCTATAGCACTCGCATTGAGTCTTGGCGCTACAAACGCAAACGCTCTCACCGTTGCTGAACTCCAGGCTCAGATCGCGCAGCTTACTGCTCAGATCGCTGGTCTTTCAGGAGGTACAGCGTCAGCTGGTTACCAGTTCAATACTAACCTTACTGTAGGTTCTACAGGAGCAGATGTAGTTGCACTTCAGGACTGGCTATCAGCAAAGGGATTCCTTTCTATTCCAGCAGGAACAGCAAAGGGATACTTTGGACAGCTTACAAAGACAGCAGTTACAGCTTACCAGGCTTCAGTAGCTCTTCCAGCTACAGGTTTCGTAGGTCCACAGACTCGAGCAAAGCTTAACGCTTCTGGCTCAGTTACAACACCTACAACTCCAACAACTCCTACTACACCAGTAGGTCTTTCAGGAGGTGAGGGAGAACTTACAAACATCGACACTATCGGAGGCAGTGAATCAACTGTTGACGAAGGTGAAGAAGAGAAAGTTCTTGGTGTTGAATACGAAGCTGAAGACTCAGACGTTGCAGTTGAACGTCTCGACGTTGACTTCACAGTTGGTTCTGGAGGAAGTTCAAAGCTTGAGGATTACATCGAGTCAGTTACTATTTACATAGACGGCAAGAAAGTTGCTGATGCTGATGTAGATGAGGCTGATGAAGATAACGATGTCTACTCATTCCGATTTACCGGCCTCAACGCTGTTGTAAAGGAGAATGACAAGGCAGAGGTATATGTAGCAGTTACGGCTGTTAATAACCTCGATTCAGACGATGCTAACGTTGATATCACAGTTGAGGTTCCAGACAATGGAATCCGAGCTGTCGACGCAGCTGGTATCTCTGAGACTTACGTAGACGGAGATTCTCTATCTGAGTCATTTACTATCGAGACTCGAACATCTGGAGACCTCACTATCAGTGAGGCAGATGAGTCACCAGTAGCTTCAACTGTAAAGGTTGATGACGAAAACGACACAAAGGATGTAACACTCGCTGTTATCGACCTCGAAGCAGATGAGCAGGATGTTGAGATCACTGATCTCCCTATCTACCTTACCTCTTCAGGTGCAGGTGTAGGAGAAATTGTTCGAACTGTTAAATTGATGATGGGTTCAAAGACTCTTGATTCAGTTTCTGTTTCATCAACTACTGCTACAGGACGAAGTATTGTATTCGAAGACATCGACCTCACAGTCGGTGAAGGAGATACAGAAACTCTTAAGGTTGTAGCTGACCTTAATGATCTCGATGGAGGCTTCACAGCTGGCGACAGTATATACGTGTCTGCAACCTCAAGTGCCCTATGGGATGCTGAGGATGAAGAAGGCGATTCTGTTACTATCGATGGAAGTATGACATCAGAGACACAGACATTCTTTATGGATGGTATAAGTGTTGTTAAGAAGTCAGTAAAGGCTGATATCACAGACGAAAGTGAAACATATCCAAACTCACGAGGTGTTTACACTATCGAGTTTGATGTGACTGCTTTCGGTGAAGATGCTTACATTGCTTCTACAAGTAACCTTGTATCAGCTTCAGGTGATCACGGTGTAGAATTCAGTGTTATCGGTGGAACATTCACTGGTACAACTACTTCTTCACTCTCATCAGATGCTGATGAAGAAGATGCTTCATACCGAGTACGAGAAGGTGATACAGAAACATTCACTCTCCAGGTTGTACTCCTAAACGGAACTCCAACTTCAGGTACATTCGGTATCGAACTCAACACAATTCGGTTTGATGACGCTGACTCAGCAGCAATATCTGCTTACACAGCATTCACTTCAGACTTGAACAACATTGAGACAGCAAAGATTATTCTTCAATAATCTAAGCTAGAAAGTTAGAGCAGGTTAGATAAACAAAAAACCACCTTCACGGGTGGTTTTTTGTTTTGTATAATATATACATGATAGATAAAAGCTTTTTCAAGTTTCTCCTCGGTTTTACCTTTATTTTGAGTATGAGTCTCGGCGTGCTCTTTATGGTAGGGAAGTACTCTGGGATCGCTCAGTAATCCACAGTTGGGGATAAGTCGGGCTAATTTTTAGTGAAAAGTTTATAAAGATGTTATCGCTCATTTTGTAGTATTGCTGTATACCAGCTAATAAAAACAAAATGATTAAAAAAATTATCTTTATACTACTGTGCGTAATGCCGCATACTATATATGCAGAGACAGTGACCTGGACCAAAGAAAATAGTCCATATGTAGTAGAGTCAGACCTTGTTATCAATGGTGATCTGTATATCGAACCAGGAGTCACAGTAAAATTGGGTGATGCAAATCTAGAGTCTCTAAAAGTCGTAGGATCAGTATATGCACAAGGTACAGTCACAGAGCCAGTACGGTTTACTTCTACGTCTGAAACAAAAAATTGGGCACTCCAGATAGTGTCAGGGACGAGTTCAGAGTTTGATCATGTGATTTTCGAGAATTCATACACCGGACTCATTATTAGAGATTCAAATATTGTTTTTAAAAACACCATATTTGATACCATGGATTTCTGCATCACACTTGAGAGATCCCAGGTAGATCTCATTGATACCGATTTCAAAAATTGTAGAAATACCAGTATATATAGTATAGATAGTGATATTGAAATAATCCGTGGCAATCTCTCTGGGAATTATGAGAATCAGGGTCTGGTTCTAGAAGACACTTCGGTAAATATATCAAGTAGTACACTGTCAAACTTCGTAAACGCACTTTTGGCAAACAGTTCTACAATTCGCATAGATAAAACCAGTCTCAACAAAAATACCACAGCTCTATCTACTAAATTCTCAGATGTTGGTATCACGAACAGCCTCTTCAAGGAGAACAATGATGCTGTGTCTGTAGCCATGGTCCTGGATGATGTTTCGGTTGGGGGAATGGGAAATGCAGAATCCCCGATAGACCAAGTCGTAATACATGGTAGTGAGTTCATGGATTCGTCTCGATATGACATAGCAAATGGTTCAGATATCACTGTTCAGGCAGAAAACAACTGGTGGGGGAGCAATGTAGGCCCAACTAAAAATATAGGCAAGGTAAATGTGGATCCATGGGTGGTTCGTGGGATGTGCTGTTCCAGTGTGCTCTTTATTCCGGGGTTCCAAGCAAGTCTGCTTTCACTAGGGGACAATCAACTATGGACACCAAATCGTAATGCAGACGTCGAAAAACTTAACCTCGATAATCAAGGCAAAAGTCTGAGTGCGGTGAGTATAGGCAACATACTCACCAGTGGCCTCGGCTATGACATATATAGTGATCTCACTGATATGTTCGATGACAAAGTGCGGCAAAAAGAAATTGTCGCGTGGAAAGCATATCCATATGATTGGCGCATGCTACCAACGACTATTGCTCCGCAGATGATCGGTACTCTAGAACAGCTCGCAAGAGATTCTCGTACGGGAAAGGTTGCTATCGTCGGCCACAGCAATGGAGGTCTCGTCGCCAAGGCCCTCCTCGCCGAGCTCACCAAGGTGGGCAAACAAGATCTCATAGATTCACTCACCTTTATCGCAGTGCCCCATACAGGCACTCCACAGGCCATCGCTGCATTACAGTATGGGTACGGACAGTCTCTGGGACGTGGAATCGTACTGAACAAATTCACCGCTCGAAAGTTTGGAGCCAATATGCCTGGAGCCTACGGTTTGTTGCCATCGACATTCACTACCCCTGCTACCGGAGTCGCCTCGACTTCGAAGGATCTCAAGCAACCAATGAAGCTCAATACTGCTCTCGCTACGCAAGCAAAAAACATGCATAAAATACTCGACACAATCAGTTTTCCTAAGATAAATTCTCTCACAGGATGGAACAAGCCCACCCTCCGTTCGTTATCAGAAATGACTCTACTCGGTGATGGTACGGTACTCGCAAGTAGTAGTAATATATTTAAAAATAGTTACTTCTTTGATTTGTCGAAAGAAAAAGGTATATCACATGCAAATATCACTCAGAGTGCCAGTGTCCTTTCGTGGATCTGGAGTATGATCTCTGGAATACAGAGTAGTATATCCACCACAACCCCCACGATATCCAAAGAGTATGATCACATAGTGGTAAAGATGCACTCACCGGTCGATATCCATGCGTATGACAGTGAAGGCAATCACACGGGTCCAGCGCTCGATGTACTAGAAAGAGAAAGAGAATTAGATGTAGAGCCCGGACTCTTTGAGTTTTATGATGAAGACATACCTGGCAGTACATATAGTGACTTTGGGGATGTGAAAACCATCATACTTCCAGTGGGTGACTATACCATAAAGGGAAATGGTACAGGGTCGGGCAGTTTCACCCTGGAGACCAGTGTACAGAACGGACTTGGTGAGCAGGAGGAGGTGGCTGTTTTTGCTGGAAATGTACAAAAAGGTTCAAATATTGAGATGGGAGTGTCTGGTACAGCTGAAGACACAAACATAACACTCAACAAGTAATGAAATGGCAAATACGAACGAGAACTAAAGCCTTATCGAAAGAATAAACCCTGGAAACATCGCGTTATAAAGCGGTTTATTGACAGGATCAAGCACAGGGGGTAGTATGTCCGCATAGGCCAAAGAACGTAGGCATCAGTAAGTCCTACCGAGGTAACTCTACAGCCTAAAGGTCGTTTATACGCTAAAAAAACAGTATGGCACTTTCAAAAAATAAAAAGAAGGAGGTAGTCGCAACACTTGATGCGGCGATGAAGGATGCACAGTCTATCGTATTCGTAAATTTCCACGGTCTAAAAGTGGGAGATACGACAAAGTTTCGAAATACACTACGAGCTGATGGAGTAAGATTCTTTGTTTCAAAGAAGACGCTCACTCGACGTGCGCTCGATGCAAAGAAATACGAGGGGACCATGCCAGAGCTCGTCGGTGAAGTCGGTATCGCATATGGTACAGATCTCATTGCTCCAGCTCGAGGAGTATATGAATTTCAAAAGAAATTCAAAGACAATCTAAGTATTATTGGTGGAGTATTTGAAGGAAAATACATGACCAAGGACGAGATGCTGTCTATTGCCCTCATCCCATCTCAGGATGTATTGCGAGGTATGTTTGTCAATGTCATCAACTCTCCTATACAGGGATTTGTTATGGCACTCAGTGAGATAGCAAAAAAGAAAGCTTAATAATTTATAAAATATATGGAACCAACACCAGTAGAAATCCCAGCAAAGTTCAAGTCTCTCGTTGAGTCTATCGAGACCATGTCAGTACTTGAGCTAAACGAGCTTGTAAAATTGCTCGAAAAGAAATTTGGAGTATCAGCAGCAGCAGTTGCTGTAGCGGCTCCAGCAGCAGGTGCAGCAGCAGCGGATGAGAAATCATCATTTGCGGTACACCTCGCTTCAGCAGGTGAGCAGAAGATCGCAGTTATCAAGGTTATCAAAGAAGCTCTTGGTCTCGGTCTCAAAGAAGCAAAGGATCTCGTTGATGGAGCACCAGCTCTCGTCAAGGACGGAGTAAAGAAGGAGGATGCAGAAAAGATGAAGAAAGACATCGAAGCAGCAGGTGGAAAGGTAGAACTAAAATAACACCACAGAAAAGCCCTGGAAACGGGGCTTTTTTGTATGCTAGAATAACCGCCATGGATATATTGGAAAAATTGTTCGGAACGACTGCAAAGGTAAAGATAATGAGACTATTCCTTTTTAATCCGGAATATATCTTTACGCTGGATGAAATCATCGAGCGCGGCAAAATGACTAGTAGTGAAGCAAAGAAAGAACTATCACCGTTACTCGCGGTAGGGCTCGTACGGAGACGGCCTTTTTCAAAGGAAGTCACTATTACAAAGAAAAAAAAGGTGTCGGTAAAAAAGGTAAAGGGGCTGGGATTTGCCCTAGATCAAAAGTTTCCATACCTCAATGCTCTAAAGACCCTTCTTATCTCTGTTAGTCTGCACTCCCATGACGATATCGCAAGACGCTTTTCAAAAGTAGGTAAGGTAAAAGCACTAATAGTTGCTGGGGTATTTATCCAGGACTGGGAGAGTAGGGTAGATCTCATGATCGTAGGAGATGAACTCGATGATAATCGTATTGAAAATACGATTAGAGTCTTGGAGTCTGAACTCGGCAAGGAGATCTCGTATACCGCTCTCGAGACGGCAGATTTTGAGTACCGTATCGGGGTATATGACAAGCTCGTGAGGGATATACTGGATTTTCCACATGTAAAGATTGTCGACCGGTTGTCTCTCTCGTAGCGTGATATAATATAAGGGTATTATTAATAGTATATTAACCATATAATTGTATGATGTTAGAAAATTGGGGTGAAATCTTCACTCGTTCATTGCAGGGGGTATGGCTAGGAGTCGCTAGTTTTGTTCCTAGTCTTGTTATCGCAGTAGTTATCTTTGTTATCGGTTGGGTAGTTGCAGTCCTCGTCGAAAAGATCGTCGAAGCTGTTTTCCGATCAATCAAAGTTGACCATGCGCTTCGTGCAGCAGGCGTAGAAGATGTAGTTCGCCGTTCAGGTCACAACCTTAATTCTGGTAGTTTTGTAGGCGCACTTGTGAAGTGGTTCATTATCGTAGTGTTCCTCGTTGCATCGTTTGATGTACTCGGACTCACTCAGGTAAATGAATTCCTCGGAACCGTTGTGCTTTACTACTTGCCAAAGGTGATCGTAGCGGTACTCATCCTCATGGTATCTATCGTCATTGCTGAAGTAGCACGAAAGCTCGTTGTAGCTAGTGCAAAAGCAGCACACTTGATGCACGCAAATTTCCTTGGAACTGTGACAAAGTGGGCGATCTGGATCTTTGCTATCCTCGCAGTACTCTTCCAGCTCGGTATCGGTGGTCAGATTCTCCAGATGGTGGTGATGGGAGTTATTGTTGCAGTTTCACTTGCAGTAGGTCTTTCATTTGGCCTAGGTGGTAAGGAGGCAGCAGCAGAGCTCATCTCAAAATTGAAGCACGAGGTTTCAGGTAATTAATACCCACTCGAGAAAACCCCGCCCAAAGGCGGGGTTTTTGCTTGACTTTATTTTAGCGATAAGTATACTTATGAGCACAACTAAATTATGTTAAATCCTAACGAAAAACGGCCTTAATACTAGCTTCGACGAAGTGATGTGTGAAGGCCGCTTTCGAAGAAGCGGTTTTTAAATAATTTAGGCGAACTTTGACAACTGAATATGGGTTTTAAGTTAAAACAGGTAAGAAAGTGAATTAAGTATGTAATTGTGGTTTTTAGATTTCCTAATGGGAAATTTAAGTGCATATGGTGGATGCCTTGGCTTTAGAAGGCGATGAAGGACGCGACAGGCGGCGATACGCTTCGGGGAGGTGCCTAGTGACCGTTATATCCGAAGATTTCCGAATGGGGAAACCCCTCTCTTTCGAGAGAGA
>CAZNYP010000001.1:50024-109832 GCA_964577365.1 uncultured Candidatus Saccharibacteria bacterium | reverse complement strand
TGGGGTATACGCATACACTCGTAGAGCATGTGGTGAAAGCGGGGAAGTTGGTATAATACAAACATGAAATACACAGTAATGGGGTTTGGCGTCGGTATTACAGTAGTCCTTTTGTCTTATGCCTTGTCCATGTCGTGTTCACAGTATATTGGATCAAATCCACCAAAGAGCTTTTACTGTAATTTGGTAGAATCGAATCCAATAGTAAGTTACTATCCGTTTCCTAAAATACTTACTCGTTGGGCAGCTCCACTCATCATTTCGACTCTAGTCGGATTTGCTATCGGTATCTACAAAAAGAGGGGATAAATTCTGCTCGATCCTTTGATATACTTATAGCATGAACTATCAAAAAGGAATCGTTAATGTCATTTTGCTAATCGTGATCGTTGTGCTCGCGGGACTTGTTGGATATTTTTATGCTAAAGATACAGCATTGGCTCCTGCCGCCGCACCGCAAACCGAATAATTCATGAAAAACTTTTTTAAAGATACAAATGGAGCAGTAGTCCTCGGAGTGGCGATGATCCTTGCCACACTGGTTGGCGCTACGACTTTTTACAAAGTCCGTTCTCTCGACAATACGCTCTCAGTCACCGGCTCGACAAAGGAGACCGTAAAAGCCGATCTCGTAAAATGGGGAATCAGTACCAACAAAGTTGTATCACCAGAAGAAGCAGTCACTGCATACGCAAAGATCTCGGATAATACCGCACGGATAAAGGCATTTCTCGCTAAAAATGGTGTTGCTCCAGAAGAGATCAATGTCTCGCCAGTATTTAACGAAGACTACTGGGGACCAAACTCTACCCGCCAGGTAAATATCCGCCAGATCGTCACTGTAAATAGCAAAGAAGTAGATCGTATCAAAACTATTTCAGAAAACATGACTGCTCTCGCGCAGGAAGGAGTGGCATTTTCTCCTGAATCACCTCAGTATTCAGTGTCGAATCTCCCAGAGCTCCGTGTAAAGCTTCTCGGTAAAGCCGTCGTCGACGCGCGGGCTCGTGCAGTCGAGATCGCAAAGTCTACTGGACAGTCGGTGGGCAAGCTAAAGATAGCAAGTAGCGGGGTGGTCCAGGTCACACAACCAAATTCAAATGAAATAGCGGATTATGGACAGTATGATACCTCGACTGTGGATAAAGATGTGATGGTCACGGTCCGCGCTACGTTTTTGTTAAAATAGACCCTCAAGCGTTTTGCATTGCAAGATGCTAAAATAGAGTACATGGAAATACGTTTTGAAGAGGTGAATAAACGCTTTGACTTTATAGATGAAAAGGTAGAGAATCTAAAGGAAGCTGTAGAGTTTTCTTACAATTCTCTACGAGGTAGCATCACAGACCTTTCGGAAGAGATGGATGCGAGATTTATGATGGTCGAAGAGCGATTTGGCGGTGTTGAAACAAGATTAGGTGCTGTGGAAAATGAATTAAAAGTTGTTGGGAAGCAAATTACTGCACTAGATCAAAAATTCACCCCACTACTCGGACTATTAACCCTTATACAGAAATGAAACAAACCATACTTATCGGAGCAGATCACGCAGGATATGAGCTCAAAAATACTATAGAAAAGTATCTCATCGAAAAAGGATACGATGTAGAGGATTTTGGTGCAGACACGCTCGATCCACTCGATGATTTTACAAAAATTCTTTCACCACTCGCCTACAAAATCTCTCAAAACCCAGAGTTAAAGGGAATTGTCTTTGGCGGATCAGGACAGGGGGAGGCACAGGTATGTAACCGGTACAAAGGAGTGCGTGCTGCGGTGTACTATGGAGGAAATACAGACATTGTAAAACTCTCTCGTGAGCACAATGATGCAAATGTGCTTTCTATCGGAGCGCGGTTCGTAAATGATATCGACACCAAAGCAGCCATCGACCTATGGCTTTCGACTGCATTTTCAGGAGATGAGAAATATGCACGACGAAATAAAGAGCTAGATAACTAACATGGAAATAATACCCGCTATACTACCGCGAGACTTTGCTGATCTATCAGAAAAGATAGAGTTGGTAAAAGGCTATGCCACTACGGTCCAGATCGATATCTGTGATGGACAGTTTACCCCTACTGCCACTTGGCCCTACAAAAAAGCAGATGACAATTTTGCAGAGATTCTCGAGGAGAAACAGGGTATGCCAGGCTGGGAAGAGGTAGATTTTGAAATACATTTGATGTGTAAAAACCCAGAGGAGATCATCCAGGAATGGATCACGGTCGGTGCAAAACGTATCATCATCCACCCAAAGAGCACCGAAAAGCTCGCAGAATGTATGAGTATGATGCAGGGGATCGTCGAGATCGGTTTCGCTTTTAAAATAGACGAGGATGTGGTCCTCCAACCGGGAGTGGATTTTGTACAGCTCATGGGGATAAACCAGATCGGAGAACAAGGGCATGCATTTAACGAATCAGTGATCGACAAGGTGCACGAGGTAAAAGACATGTATCCAGATCTTCCTGTGTCTGTAGATGGCGGTGTGACGCTTGAAAATGCTGCGCTCATTCACGCGGATCGACTGGTTGTCGGTTCTGCTATCTTTGAATCAGAAAATATCCCCCAAACAATAGACGAGTTCCATAGTATAATTGGGGAATGATGACCGAAGAAGAAGTCCTTCACCTAGAAAAAACTGCTCGCTCGATACGCAGGTCTATCATCGACATGCTCATCGAGGCAAAATCGGGGCACACCGCAGGGCCACTCGACATGGCAGACATCTTTACGTATCTATTTTTCAAAGGTCTCTCGCTTGATCCACAAAATCCAGAATGGGAAAAGCGCGATCTCCTCGTCCTTTCAAATGGTCATATCTGTCCGGTCCTCTATGCGACTATGGCACATCGTGGATTTTTCCCGGTAGAAGAGCTCAAGACTCTGCGAAAATTCGGCTCACGACTACAGGGTCACCCACATCGTGAATGGCTGAGGGGTCTCGAAAACAGCTCTGGACCACTCGGTGCAGGACTCTCTCAGGCAGTAGGGATGGCACTCGCTGACCGGCTCGACAATGGTCGCACCTCATCGAGAAAGATCGTGTGTCTCACCGGAGATGGGGAGCTCGACGAAGGGCAAAACTGGGAGGCCATCATGCTCGCTGCAAAAGAAAAGATCCAAAATCTCACGGTATTTGTCGATCGCAACAATATCCAGATCGATGGCTTTACCGAGGATGTGATGCCTCTCAATCCGCTCCCCGACAAATGGCGTGCCTTCAACTGGCATGTACAGGAGATCGACGGACATAATTTTCGTGATATAGAAAAGGCATTTGGCGAGGCGCAGGCTGTCTTTGACCGACCGTCAGTCATCATTGCAAATACCATTTCATCAAAAGGCATCCCAGCATTTGAAAGAAAGTATGAATGGCATGGAAAACCACCCACCACACCTGAGGAGATTGAGACTGCTCGCACTGCCCTCGCATAATATAGATATGATACAGAAAAAACAAAAACTAAATCCAAAGCTTTTTACCAAAGACATAGAACAAATGCCGATTCGAAAAGGCTTTGGCGAAGGATTGCTGCAGGCTGGTGCCGACAAAAAGGTAGTGGGGCTTTGTGCTGATCTCACCGACTCTACACAGATGAATTTATTTAAAGAAAAGTATCCAGAAAGATATTTTGAGATGGGTATCACTGAGCAAAACATGGCGGGTGTAGCGAGTGGTATGGCACGTATGGGTAAAATCCCATTTATCACTTCATACGCCATGTTCTCTCCTGGACGAAACTGGGAACAGATCCGTACGACCATCGCGTACAACGATGTGCCGGTAAAGATCGCAGGATCTCATGCAGGTGTATCAGTCGGTCCCGATGGGGGGACACATCAGGCAATCGAAGACATCGCGCTCACTCGTATCATCCCACGTATGGTCGTCATATCTCCGTGTGATGCAATCGAGGCAAAAAAAGCGACCATCGCCGCCGCAGCGACCTCTACCCCTGTATACATTCGGCTCGCACGAGACAAGAGTCCGATCATCACCACAGATCATTCTCCATTTGAAATAGGGAAGGCACAGATTTTATATAAACCAGAAAAAATAGATGTGGCGATCATCGCGACGGGTGCACTCGTGTATCGAGCACTCGCAGTTGCTGATAGGCTCAATCCTGAGATACGTGTAGCGGTGGTAAATCTATCAACAATAAAACCACTCGACATTGCAACACTCGAAGAGATAGGTCGCGAAGCTCGAGCTGTCGTCACTGTGGAGGAACACCAGATAGCGGGAGGGATGGGATCAGCGGTCGCCGAGTACTATGCGCAAAATATTCCACTTCCGATAGAGTTTGTCGGAGTACACGACGAGTTCGGTCAGTCTGGTACGCCAGATGAGCTCATCGAGCACTATGGGATGGGGGAGAAGGATATAGAAAAGGCGGTGCGGCGCGTGGTGGTACGAAAGAAATAAAAAAACGCCACCTTCTCTTCTCGAAAAGGTGTGCGTGCGACCGAGGCCTCAGGCGATGATCATAGATCCAGAAACTGCCTCCGCTCCTGCGGAAGCGTTTCGTTGTTGTACACTCGCCAGGCAGGGGCACAGATTAGCAGCCCAATGACGAGGAATGCGAGTAGCATCCAGATTACCACTTTGGTATCCGAATGCATGTTTTCGAAGAACTTTTTCATTAAAAATATACTACACTATATATTGGTATATGTCAACCATCCTCAAACCCAATAAATCTGCTATTGTTATCCCATGTCAGTCTTCAAACTCAAATCCGACTTTGCCCCAGCCGGCGATCAGCCAAAGGCCATAGCCGAGCTCACCAAAAGCATAGAGGCTGGAAATCAGCACCAGACCCTTTTGGGCGTGACCGGATCTGGAAAAACTTTTACCGCATCACATGTCATCGCAAATATCGGCAAGCCGACTCTCGTCATCGCGCACAACAAAACCCTCGCTGCTCAGCTCGCTCAGGAGTTCCGTGAATTTTTCCCTGAAAATGCAGTCCACTATTTCGTCTCATATTATGACTACTACCAGCCAGAGGCGTACATGCCCGTCACCGATACATATATAGAGAAGGAGGCCATGATCAACGAAGAGATCGAGCGACTTCGCCATGCGAGTACCCAGGCCCTCCTCACCCGAAAGGATGTCATCATCGTTGCCTCTGTCTCATGCATATACGGTTTGGGAAGTCCAGAGGAGTATGAAAAGGTAAATCTCAAACTCACCAAAGGGATGGAACTCTCTCGTGCCGAGCTCATCCGCAAGCTCATCGATGTTCATTTCGAGCGTACGACAGCAGATCTAGAGACGGGAAAGTTCCGTGCAGTAGGGAACTCACTCGAAGTGATGCCGGTAAACGAGCGCATCATATATCGCTTCGAATACGATGGAAATAGAATTGCCAATATAACCGAGATCGATCCCATCACTCGTCGCCTCGGCAAAGATCTCGACACCATTTTTATTTTCCCAGCAAAGCATTTCATCAGTGACAAAGCACAATCAGAAAAAGCATTTGGCACGATCAAGGCAGAGCTCGAGGAACGACTCAAAGAGCTCGAAAAAGCAGGCAAAGTGATCGAGGTAGAGCGCCTCAAGCGTCGGGTAAAGTACGACCTCGCGCTCATAAAAGAAATCGGCTACTGCAACGGTATCGAAAACTATTCACGACATTTTTCTGGAAAGATGCCTGGAGAAGCACCGGACACACTCCTTTCATATTTCCCAAAAGACTTTTTGACCATCGTCGATGAGTCTCATGTTACCATCCCTCAGATCGGCGGTATGTTTGCAGGTGATCAGAGCCGAAAAAATACCCTCATCGAATTCGGCTTTCGACTGCCGTCTGCAAAAGACAATCGACCACTCAAGTTCGAAGAGTTTGAGAAAAAAGTCGCTCAGATCATGTATGTATCAGCCACTCCAGGAAAATATGAGACTGATCATAGTCAGGTGATTGCCGAACAAGTCATCCGTCCAACTGGCCTCATCGACCCAGTGGTGGTGGTAAAGCCTATCGTAGAAAAAGATTCCTACAAAGGTCAGATTTTTGATTTTATCGAAGAAGCTGTGGCAGTCATAAAAAAAGGAGAGCGCGTCATCGCAACCACCCTCACAAAGAAAATGGCCGAAGACCTCTCTGAGTATCTCAAAGAAAAAGGAGTAAAGGCGGAGTACTTACACAGCGATATTAAAACCATCGATCGTATCACACTCCTCACAGAATTTAGAAAAGGAAAGTTCGACTGTGTGGTCGGAGTAAACCTCCTCCGAGAAGGACTCGACCTACCCGAGGTATCACTCATCGGTATTCTCGATGCGGACAAAGAGGGCTTTTTGCGTTCAGAGACGTCGCTCATCCAGACCATCGGTCGTGCAGCACGAAACGTAAATGGTCGTGTGATCCTCTATGCCGACAGTGTCACTGGCTCGATGCAGCGTGCGATACAGGAAACCGACCGACGTCGGGCTATCCAGGTTGCGTACAATACAAAACACGGCATCACTCCACAGACCATCATCAAAAAGATTCATGATATCACTGATCAGATAAAGTCAGATCATGCAAAGGCAGTCGATAGCATGATGGCGATTGACAATGAGCTATTTGAGAAAGATCCGGAGAAATTTATAAAAGAAAAAGAAGCCCAAATGTCAGAGGCAGTAAAAATACTCGACTTTGAGAGTGCTGCGATCATACGAGATGAGATAGAGAAACTAAAAGGGAAGGTAGAGAAGGAGAAAAAGAGAGTGAAAAAGGCTGTAAAACAAGGGAAATAAATGCTAAAATATAACCATGAAAACGACGAAGTCGCCGTGGCTCCATCAATTGCGTGAAGACCGTAAAACGGTAAAGCTCACGCACGACATCGAAACCGATGTGACGATCGTGGGCGCAGGTATCGCCGGAGTCTCGACTGCGTTTTATATACTCAAAAATACTGACGCACGTGTGGTCATCATCGAAAAAGAAAAGCTCGCGAGTGGTGCGACGGGGCACAATGCCGGTCAGGTTGTCTCATATTTTGAACGGCCATTTGCAGATATGGTACAGGAGTTTGGACTAGAAAAAACTACACATGCATGGAAGGCGATAGAAAATGCGTGGACGCAACTGGACGAGATATATACGACCGCACAGCTCGATATCCCTTTTTCTCGTTTCATCGGCCATGCAGGATTCTCTACAAAAGAACGAGTGCTACAGCATCTCGAAGATAGTTTTTTCAAACAGAAAGGAGGTATGAATATAGAGCCACTCAAGGTCGCAGATACGATCGACTTTGAGATACCAGAAAAATACAATAATCTATATACAAAAGTAGATAAAAAAGAGATCCTCCTCGAGCTCGAGACTGAAAATGACATATATATTGCATCTACCTCAGCTCAAAAAGGAGTGGTGAATTCTGCACTATTTTGTCAGGAAGTGATAGAGTATTTGCTCCAACACTATGCAGGCAGGTTTGTCCTCTACGAACATACGCTCATACAAAAGGTTGTGCTCAGGGAAGATCATGCGCTCCTCGATGCAGTCGAGCACACGATCGATACGCAGCGGGTGATCTTGTGCACAAATGGCTTTGAAAATGTGACGATCATCAATGAAGGAGGGCTCGATATCGATACGAAATTTCATCATTCAGTAAATGGAGTGATCGGATATATGTCGGGATACCTGGAGAAATTGAACAAAGAACCGATAGCACTCAGCTATTTCCCAGGCCAAGATGATGACTATTTCTATCTCACTCGTCGACATTTTGATAAAAGCAAAAATCTCATCTCGATCGGCGGCCCGGTTTTTCCTCTTGCGGATCGAAAACACTACATGCGCGAGTACGAATTCCCCGATGAAGAGCAGGAAAAGTTCGATGCATTTGTGCGGTCGACCTATGATCCCGATCCAAACAAAAAGATCGAGTACAGCTTTACATGGCACGGTCTCATGGGGTACACTCCTGACAAAGTCCGACGTATTGGATTTGAGCCAAAAAACCCCGTTTTGATGTATAACCTAGGGTGCAACGGAGTGGGGATATTGCCATCAGTATACGGCGGAGAGCGCATAAGTAAACTTTTAAATGGACAAGAAACAGAAAAAACAATCTTTGACCCCCGATAGCGATGACAAGATCGTGGTAAAAGGTGCACGTACCCACAATCTCAAAAACATCACCGTCGAAATGCCTCGCAACAAAATGATTGCGATCACCGGACTCTCTGGGTCTGGAAAGTCATCTCTCGCATTCGATACTATTTTTGCAGAGGGACAACGCCGTTATATCGAGTCACTCTCATCATATGCGCGACAATTTTTGCGACAGTTTCAAAAGCCAGATGTCGACGAGATCACGGGACTTTCTCCAGCAATTTCCATCGATCAAAAGTCACGTTCGAACAACCCTCGTTCAACCGTAGCGACCATTACTGAGATCTATGACTATCTCCGTATTCTTTTTGCACGTGTAGGAAAGCCACATTGTCTCGTCTGTGGTCGAGAGATCCACCGTATTTCAAAAGAAGAAATCCTCGAAGGTGTTTTGAAGCAGATCACCACCCACACAAAAAGTACAAAAAAAGTGATGGGCGTCGAGCTCTCTGATGCAAAGGTGCGGATCTTTGCTCCCGTCATCGTTGGACGAAAAGGTGAGTACTATCAGCTCCTCTACGATCTCCTCGGCAAAGGGTATACAAAGGTAAAAGTAGATGGGGAAGAGAAAAATCTACGCGATCAGATCATCCTCGATAAAAATAAAAAGCATGATATCGATGTTCTCGTCGACGAGATTTTCCTTTCAGAATTCATAAATAAAAATCAGGTAGCCAATGCAAAGGAGCGCCTGTCTGAGTCACTCGAAAAATGCGTCGAGGAGGCAAATGGTCTCATCAAGATCGCATTTCCAGATGAGGAAAAACTGATGTCGACAAAGTTCATGTGCCCATATGACGGCTTTTCATATCCTGAGATCGAGCCACGCCTGTTTTCGTTCAACTCTCCGTACGGTGCATGTCCGACCTGTAATGGACTCGGTACCGAATTTCTCTTTTCTGATGATCCGTGCAAGGTCTGTAAAGGCGCGCGACTCCGCGAGGAAGCCCTCAACGTAAAAATAGCTGGAAAAAATATCGTCGACACGGTCTCTCTGTCTATCGAAGATGCAAAGAAATATTTTGAGGATATCGGGCTCACTTCGTCCGAGCGTGAGATCGCAAAGGTAGTGCTAAAGGAAATCGAGGCACGGTTGCAGTTCATGTTAAATGTCGGTATCGAGTATCTGTCACTCGATCGACGTGCACACACGCTCTCTGGAGGAGAAGCACAGCGCATTAGACTCGCTTCACAGCTCGGTTCAGGACTTGTGGGTGCACTGTATGTACTCGACGAACCGACCATCGGACTTCATCAGCGCGACAATGACCGCCTCATCAAAACCCTACTTACACTTCGCGATCTGGGGAATACCATCATCGTGGTCGAGCACGACGAAGATACTATGTATGCCTCTGACTACATCATCGATATCGGACCAAAGGCCGGCGTCCACGGTGGAGAGGTGATCGTCTCTGGCTATATGGACGAGCTCCTCACTGCAAAGAAAAATACTTCAGGATCACTCACCCTCGCATATCTCCGCGGAGAGGAGAAAATAGAGGTGCCAGAACGACGTCGTGAACCAAAAGGAAAAATCCTCATAAAAGGCGGAAATATTTTCAATATAAAAAATCTAAATGCCGAAGTTCCGCTCGGAGTGCTCACCGTCATCACTGGAGTATCTGGTTCTGGAAAGTCTTCTTTTATGTATGAGATCCTCCACAAAAATCTCCAGGCAAAGCTCGAGTTCCGTCATCGCACTGCAAATGTATACAATGTATCGAGCTTTACCGGTACCGAATACCTCAGTCGCACCATCCTCATCGACCAGTCACCGATTGGACGTACGCCTCGTTCAAACCCTGCTACATATACGGGTGCATGGGGCCATATCCGTGACCTCTTTGCTGCATCGGCTGAGGCACGGGCAAAAGGCTGGGGTCCTGGACGGTTCTCGTTTAACGTAAAAGGAGGACGATGTGAAGCGTGTCAGGGAAATGGAGAGATCGCGGTCGAGATGCATTTCTTGCCGACCGTATACGTACCATGTGATGTATGTAATGGAAAACGATTTACAAAAGAGACTCTAGAAATAAAATACAAGAAAAAGAGTATTCACGATGTACTCAAAATGACCATCGATGAGTCGTTGGAATTTTTCCAAGATATTCCTGCTGTCGAAGAACGCCTCCACACATTACAAGAAGTAGGTCTTGGATATCTCGAACTCGGACAATCAGCCACGACTCTCTCAGGCGGAGAAGCACAGCGTGTCAAAATCTCTGCAGAGCTCTACCGTTCGCATACGCAAAAGACTATATATCTTCTCGACGAACCGACCGTGGGACTCCACTATGAGGACGTGAAAAAACTCATTGAAATCCTCCAGCAACTCGTGAACAAAGGAAACACCGTAGTTGTGATCGAGCACAACCTCGACCTCATCAAATGTGCAGACTATATCATCGATATCGGACCAGAGGGTGGAGTAAAAGGAGGGATGATCGTCGCAAAAGGAACTCCAGAGGATGTCGCGCGAAATGAAAAGTCATACACTGGTCTCTATCTCAAAAAGCACTTGAAAAAATAAAAAACAACCGCCGGTGGGGTGGCGGGTGTTGTGAGTCGGGGCGTACATTATTATAGTCCCCCGATGACTTCTAGCTCGGCACCTGGTCTCAACAAGAGCTCGTCATTGAACTCAAGGATGGTGGGCTCACCGTCTTGAAAGACCATGACGGTGTTTCCCAGGTTAAGGATTCTGGTCCACTGCTGGGTGTACTGGAAGGCTGCGCCGGAAATGAATCCAGCAAACAGCAACGTTAGGGCGAGGATCAAGGTTTTCATGGGTTCGGCAGTTATGCTACATTATGTACTATGACAGGTCAAGACTACACAAATATAGGGCTGCCAGACAATCCAGGCGTCTATTTTTTCAAAAAGGGAACCGATATCCTGTATATTGGTCGTGCCACCTCTCTGCGTGATCGTGTAAAGAGCTATTTCAAGGACGACCTCATCTCGACCCGCGGCCCACTCCTCGTCGATATGGTCACAAAGGCAGACAGGGTCGAATGGATAGAAACCGATTCGGTACTCGAAGCCGTCATCCTCGAAGCAAATGAAATAAAAAAACATTTGCCGTATTTTAATACAAAAGAAAAAGATAATAAAAGTTTTTATTGCATTGTAATCACTGACGAAGAGTTTCCTCGAATACTTCTCGTTCGAGAGAGGAATTTGGAAACATACAAATACGTATTTGGTCCATACCCGAGCGGGGGTATAGTAAAAAACGCATTGAAAATCATACGAAAAATATTTCCGTTTAGAGACACCTGCAAAATCGGAAAACTCTGTTTCAATGCGCAGATAGGACTATGCCCAGGAGTCTGCGGTGGAAGGATGACAAAACAAGAGTATGCAAAAACAATCAAGAAAATAGTACTGTTTCTCGAAGGTAAAAAGAGTACGCTCGTCAAGCAGCTCGAAAAGGAAATGGCGGTACATGCAAAAGAGATGGCATTTGAAAAAGCAGACGAAATCAAAAAAACGCTGTATGCACTGAACCATGTTCAGGACATCTCGCTCATTCGCGACGAAGAGGAGACACAGAGGACCGGGTTCCGAATAGAAGCATACGATGTCGCACATTTGAGTGGCAAAAATACAGCCGGAGTGATGGTGGTCTCATACGACGGATATATGGAGCGCAGCTCATATCGAAAATTTAAAATACAACACGAAAAAGGTGCTCACGAAGTAGCATCGCTCACCGAGATCCTAAAGCGAAGAATGAATCATCCCGAGTGGCGCATGCCCGACCTCATCGTAGTTGATGGCAATGAAGTACAAAGAAAGGCAGCCATGGCTGTTGTAGGAGATATACCCGTCGTGTCAGTCGTAAAAAATGAAAAGCACAAACCGATGGCACTACTCGGTGATGCAAAACTGATCGCAGAGTTTCAAAAGTCAATCCTATTGGCAAATAGTGAGGCTCACCGTTTCTCCATCGCGTATCACCGACTTCTCCGCAGTCGCATGGTATAATTTCTGCATGCTACGTATCGGTATTCTCCGTGGAGGAAAAAGCGATCATGAAAAATCTCTGAAAAATGGAGCAGATCTCCTGCGCCATCTTTCGCATCATCAGGTGAGTGATATATATGTAGATAAACAAGGGGTATGGCATATCCAGGGTCTCCCCGTAGTGCCACAGGATGCGGTTCGTGGTTTCGACCTCGTCTACAACTCACTCTATGCTTTTCATCCAGAGATACACAGTATCCTCGAAATGCACGATGTGCCACATACGAGCTCATCAGGCATGAGTATGGCGACACTGCATCATCGGCTCCTCGCAAAAAAAGCGTTTGCAGTAAATGAAATAAAGACACCAGTATACAAAGAAGTACCTGTCGGCACCGATGTATATACACTGTTTCGCTCTTTCCCGATGCCGGCAATGGTGAAGTACTTTGATCGACCAGAGGTACGCATGGTACAGACGATCGACGATCTAGAAAAAGTTTTGAACAAAGAAACCGTCCTACTCGAGGAGTATATCCCCGGGATAAAGGTGCATGTAGCGACGATACCAGGGTTTCGAGATGAGACTCTCTATGTACTGCCACCAGTCGAGATACATCCTGATCGGCATGTCGCACCGAGTGCGTTTGCACACAGTATAAAAGAAAAGTTGGTGGCGATGGCGCGCAAGATTCACGATGTTTTTTCATTGAAACACTACTCTGGTGTAGATTTTGTAGTGCATCCAAAGCGGGGGATATATTTGATCCGTGTACACACCACCCCAGATATTTCTGTAGGTTCACCACTCGAGTCCGCACTGCACTCTGTCGGGAGTAGTATTCCGCAGTTTGTCGAGCATATTGTGGGGGTCAGTATAAAATAAAAAGCGGACCCCTTCCCACTGGGGTCCGCCTGCAAACGCGACATGCGCGCTATTGGCGAAGACTGACCTTCTTGCCAGTCCACCATGTCCCGAGCGCCAGCACCACCATGAGGGCGGTGAGCGTCAACAGATACATTACTACTGACATAGTTGAAATCCTACTCCTGTTAAAAATTGCGTCAAGTGCATAACTTTGCAAAAGGGGATTAATAAGGTATACTGTTTTTCATTCAAAAGCATGGGCCTGTAGCTCAGTTGGTAGAGCAGCCGCTTTGCAAGCGGAAGGTCAGGAGTTCGACTCTCCTCAGGTCCACAAAATCACAAATCGTAGGGTATAATACCTACATGAGACGATACATATTGCTCGCCCTGATATTTTTCCCATTTTTTGCATCAGCAGAAGTTCCTTTGTATACAAAAATAATTGATGCAAATCAGAGTGGTGTACTCGTGCGCTACGGTGATCTCGAGGTGCAGTCACAGTTTCTCTGCAACGAGATCTGTACACCTGTCTCAAATGAAAAGAAAACCGTCACCGATTTTCCAGCGCTTCCTGGTGCAGGATATGCGAGTCCTGATAAACAAAAAGCATTTGTTCGCTACACTGAAACAGTCGACAATCAAATAGTGACGTACAATGCGCTGTCAGTATTGAAAAATGGGGCATGGACCGTGAAAACAAAACTACGCGATCCGAACCGTGCAGCTTTTGTCTACTGGACTCCTGACTCGACAAAGTTTTTGATCGTGAGTGAGCCCGTAGCAGGGAGGACAAAGCTCTCGGTCTACGATATATACGGTACCGAACTCTACAAGGCGGATATGAGTGAAAAGGCGTTTTCGGGTGGCAGTCTCTCGCCAAACGGCCGATTCTTTGCATTCTATAGTCCACTCCGCCAAGAGAAAAAGGGAATCGTCCTCATCGATATGAAAACGGGTCTCGAGCATTCTGTGTTTACAAAAGAAATGACCTGGGATCTCATGGTCGAGGAAAATGCACTCACTCGGTTTTCTCCAGATAGCAAAAAACTCGCATATCTCGATGATCGTGATGGGGTGGCGACCGTGTACGAGGTAGATCTATCTGCTATCGATATAAATGGAAAAAGGATCGTGCCAGCCACCCTTTTTCAAATCTCTGATTTTATCTATGTAGATGCACAGACGGTCGCCTATACTGCAAACACAAAAGAAAATCCTACTATCTGGAATTTTTATATTAACGGAGAAAAAGTAGTCGACAATGCATCGTATGCGTATGGCGCACGACTCATCAATGGAAAGATATTTGCACTCGCAATTCGTGACAATATCACGGTGCCCGTTCTCATAAATCCGATTACAAAAACATATTCGTATTTTGAGGCGATAAAACCAATTGCCTCTCCAGACACATTACAAAGAACATATATATCTGATGTAGGGGTGTATATAAAAAATCCCGCAATCCCGTCAAAAGATCTCATCGTCTGGCTCCACGGTGGACCATATCGACAAGTGGCGATGCGCTATCACTCATACGGAGGCTATGGTACCTACGACTGGGTGCTCGAGCAGGTTGCAAAGACTGGTACACGCGTGCTAAAGCTCGACTATTCGGGTAGCTACGGATATGGACGTACCTACGCTGAAAAAATCACCAAAAATATGGGTGCTGTCGATGTCGACGATGTAGCTCGAGCGATCGACGTAGTGAAAAAGCTCGATGCGACGGACAATGTATATCTCGTGGGGAATAGTTATGGGGGATATCTCTCACTCAAATCTATCGTCGAAAAACCACAGCTCATCGATGGAGTCATTTCGATAAACGGAGTGACTGATTGGAAATCACTCCTCCACTACATGCGCACCTCTATTTTCAATGTGCATTTTGGTGGGATATACATGCCACGGATCAATACACATATTTTTGATCAGTCATCGATCATTCAAAATATCAACAATCTTTCAAGAGCGGATAAAATAATCATCATCCAGGGTGAAAAAGACAGCACGATAAATCCCGATCAGGCATATACACTGCAGGATGTGCTCCAGCTCACCAATAAAAATTCTCGACTCATCACCATTCCAGACGAAGACCACAGTTTTGCAAAGCGATCATCAATGGAGACTATTTGTCGTACGGTGTTTGATCTTGTGGAAAAAGTGAGTGCAGATACAGGGAGTTGTGTGTGGAAGTAATTGGGGAAAAGAAAAGCATACATGGGTGCTAAACTAGTCCCATATGGCTCTTTCAATCCAGAATGCGCTCCTGCACGCGCTCTTATTTTTTCTCCTGTGCCCATTCGCTGAGTGGGCACTGCACCGGTACATCATGCACCGACCGTTCAGGATCCTGTTCTGGTGGTTGCGGTATCCATTCCGTTCACACGCTCAGGTACATCACGACATCTACAGGGCCGACCACACGTATCACGCCCAACCGGGTGATACGGGTGAAAAGATTCCCATGGCGTGGTGGAACTCACTCGTCATCGTCGCGATCGGTTGTACGATGATCTCGTCGTATTTCAACTATTTTGGCTGGAAATGGCTTCCGCTTGCTCTGGTCATTATGTTTGGATACTACGGTGTATACGAGTACATCCACTGGTGTATGCATTTGCCGAGACAACGGCGGATGGAACTGTGGTGGGCATTTAAAAAACTTAATGGTCACCATCTGCTCCACCACCGGTACATGCACAAGAATTTCAACGTCGTATTTCCACTCGCCGATCTGGTCTTTGGAACACTGATGATTCGTTCACCGATCGCATTTGCGCAGGCGCGGGGACCTGCGGTGCCCGATGTTCAACCGCTTCACGAGGCTACCCCACGGGGGTAGCCTTTCTTCTTGTCTAAATGCGAGAATTGTGGTAAAAAACAGATATGAAACCAGCCGATGCCATCATAGGTGAAATATTTGCAGTCATACTAGAGGCCCTCGGCTTTCTCTTTACCCATGGGCTCCCGGCTGTCGGGCGACTTTTGAGTATTTTATTGTGGGGTATCGCAGGAGCCTTTATACTCCCATGCATCATCATCTCTGGTGTCATATATCCTATGTGGGAAAAATGGGGAGAAAATCTCAAATCATGATAATATGTACGTATGCGTACTCTATTCCGCAACTTCTCAATCGGCTATTTTCTAGCGTATCGTGATATAAAAAAGGCAAATCTTTGGACTACCACACTCATTATCACAGTGATGGTGCTCACGTTTCTAAACCTCATTGTGGTCTCGGGTATTTTGGTCGGACTCATTGAGGGAGCGGTCGTGGCGAACCGTGATCGATATTCATCAGATGTCATCGTCTCGACACTGCTCAAAAAAGAATATGTAGAAAATTCTTCGGAGATCATTGACTTTGTGAGCATATATCCAGGTGTCGTCGACTATTCTGCGCGATATTCTGAGAGTGGAACGATCGAAACGAACTATAAGAACCGTACACGTCTCACCGACGAGCCAGATCGCGCCGGCGCGAGTGTGGCTGGTATCGATCCTATAGCTGAGGATCGTCTGACCGGTATCTCAAAATACATGATCGAAGGGGAATTTCTCCGTCCCGATGATACAGATGCCATTGTCATCGGTGCAAACCTACTTTTCAAATATACTCCGATCGAAGCCCCTGGTTTTCAGACTCTCAAAGACATCGATATCGGCTCAAAGGTGCGCCTCGTCATGAATGGCAATACTCGCGAGGTGACAGTTCGAGGTATCGCAAAAGCAAAAGCCGACTCGATCGACAACCGTGTCTTTATGGTGGCGAGTCATATGAAAAAAATCATCGGCCGTACTGATTTCAATGTCGATGAAATATCTATAAAAATTGATCCAAATCTCACGACTCCAGAAAAAGTAAAACAAGCACTCATTGACCAAGGTTTTGAAAAATTTGCTCGTGTACAGACATACGAGGATGCACAGCCAAAATTCCTCCAGGATATCAAAGCCACATTTGGACTCCTCGGGAACATGATCGGGACGATCGGTCTCGCGGTCGCATGTATCACTATTTTCATTATTATTTTCGTAAATGCGATCACTCGTCGCCGATTCATCGGTATTCTAAAGGGAATCGGGATCAACTCGCAGGCGATCGAGATCTCGTACGTCATCCAGTCACTCTTTTACGCTGTCTCTGGTATCGTCCTCGGATCGCTCATTATATTTGGTTTCCTCCAGCCGTACATCGCAGCCCATCCAGTGAACTTTCCATTTAGTGATGGTATACTAGTCGCGACTCCATACGGTACGTTTGTCCGTGCAGCGATACTCATCGTTGCGACCATCATCGCCGGATACATACCAGCACGCATCGTAGTAAAGCAAAATACACTCGACGCCATATTAGGAAGATGATCACTACAAAAAATCTTACAAAAAAATACGTGACTGGTGGTGGGGAGCTCCTCGCGCTCAACAAAATCGACCTCACGCTCAAGGAAGGCGAATTCCTCGCGATCACCGGACGATCTGGTTCTGGAAAGAGTACACTCCTGTACCAGCTCGGCCTCCTCGATCGACCGACTGAGGGAGAGATCCATATCGGTGGAAAAGATGTTTTGAAACTTTCTGAGGAACAACGTACCAGCTATCGTCTCCGTGAACTCGGCTACGTATTTCAGGACTATGCAGTGTTGCCTGCGCTCACTGCACTTGAAAACACCATGCTCCCACTCCTCATGTTGGGCTACGATACAGCGCATGCAACAAAGAAAGCAAAGCATGCGCTCACCCGCGTCGGTCTCGGTGACAAGTTTTTAAACTATCCCTCACAGCTCTCAGGAGGACAGCAGCAGCGTGTCGCGATCGCTCGAGCCATCGCGCATGAACCAAAGATTCTTTTTGCCGATGAGCCGACTGCGAACCTCGATACCGAAACCTCGGAGGTGATCCTCGGAGTATTCATTGATCTGCACAAAGAGGGGCAGACCATCGTCATGGTGACTCACGAGAAGGACTATGCCGCACTCACGGACCGAGTGATCGAGCTCTCCGATGGAAAGATCATCGACGACTATAAAGTCAAAAAATGAGCCCCACCATATTCGTCATTTTTGGTATCACCGGAGATCTGGCACAGCGGAAACTCTTGCCGGCGCTGCTCAGTCTGTATGTAAATAAAAAGCTTCCAGAAAAATTCGCCGTTGTCGGTGTCTCACGCAGACTCCTTTCTCGCGAAGAATTTCGTCAGTTTATCCGTGATGAGATCAATATAAAATTTGGTCAGTACCGCGAAGAAGATGTAAAACATTTTATCGATCACATCTCATATGTCCAAGGATCATTTGATACTGACGATATGTACAACCGTCTCGCAGAACGCCTTACCTCGATCGACAAACAACAATTCAAATATTGTTCAAACAAACTATTTCACCTCTCTGTCCCTCCAGCGCTCTATGAAAATATCCTCGACCATCTCTCGAGCACCGGACTCACGATCCCGTGTGGGGGCGAAGAGGGGTGGACACGCGTCCTCATCGAAAAGCCATTTGGCAACGATATAGAGACTGCAAAGAAACTAGATAAAAAACTCGGCGAGCTCTTTGCCGAAGACCAGATTTTTCGTATCGACCACTATCTCGCAAAAGAGGCACTTCAAAATGTGCTCGTATTCAGGTTTGCAAACTCTCTGTTTGAACCGCTCTGGAACAACAAATACATCGATCGTGTACATATCAAGCTCCTCGAGAAAATAGATATCGAGGGGCGTGGTGCATTTTATGATGGGGTCGGAGCGCTTCGCGATGTGGGGCAGAACCACATCCTCCAGATGCTTGCGATCGTCGCCATGGACGAGCCAGAGGTCCTCGACGCAGAGCACATTCGTCGTGAACGAGCAAAGATCCTCCGCAACCTCCAGTCCATCGATGCTATCCGTGCCCAGTACAGTGGCTATCGTGAGGAAAAGGGCGTCGATCCAGGATCACATACCGAGACATATTTTAGACTCGAAGCGCATATCAACACAGCGCGATGGAAAAAAGTCCCATTTTACCTCGAGAGTGGAAAAGCCCTCGATGAGACAAAGACTGAAATCGATGTATATTTCAAAGGTGGGAATATTCTCACCTTTAGGATCCAGCCTGATGAGGGAATAAAGATAAAGTTTTTGGTAAAAAAACCGGGTTTTGGTATGGATATAGAGCCAAAGACGTTAAAATTTAAATACTCTGATTTTCCTCATGAAAAAATAGATGCCTATGAAAAAGTCATTCACGATGCATTTATCGGTGACCAAACGCTATTTACCAGTACCGACGAAGTGCTCGCTGCATGGAAATTCATCACCCCGATCGTAAATGGGTGGAAGGCCGACCCCCTCGAGCGATATCCAAAAGGTAGTCGGCCGGAGTAAATATGCTATAATCCTGGCCATGGGAATATTTCAAAATTTTGTGATGAAGCAGATGATGAAAAAGCAGCTCAAAAACCTGCCTCCAAAGGAGCAGGATCGTATTATGAATGCAGTCGAGGCCAATCCTGACTTTTTCATTATGATTTCAAAGGAGATAAAAGAAAAAATGAATGGTGGCATGGGCCAGATGGAAGCGAGTATGATGGTCATGCGAAAGCACCAAGCAGAATTACAAAAAATAATGATGCCATAATGAAAACTATATTTACTTTACTTTTAGTGTTTGTTGCTGTGCCTGCATTCGCCCACGTCACCGTAAAACCTGCACAGACGGGTGTAGCATCATACCAGACATTCACCGTCGGTGTGCCAGTTGAAAAAGATATTCCGACTACTCAGATAAAAGTCGTCGTGCCAGCAGGATTCGAGTCTGTCATGCCATATGTAAAACCAGGATGGAAGATCGCAAGTGATGGAAAAGAGATCGTCTGGAGTGGGGGAAGTATCCCAGTAGGACAGCGCGATGATTTCCTTTTTTCTGCAAAAGCACCTGCGACCGAGGGAGTCGTCTCATGGAAAGCATATCAGACATATTCTGATGGTAGTGTCGTTGCGTGGGATGGTGGGGTAAATCCGAGCTCGAATACCGAAGTGGTCGACGACCTCGCGACGGATCATCATGGTGAGCCAAAGAAACCGTTTCCACTCGCAACTCTCGCCCTCGTTATATCCCTAGTAGCTCTCGGACTCTCTTTGCGAAAACGCTAAACCACGACGGCTTTACCACCGCTTTTTCTACTCGTATATCCCAGGTCATAGAAAAATCATTTCGATAAATTTCTGCTTGATAGACACCGATCTTTGGAAACTCAAAAAAGAAAGAGTCCTTGATATTTTTTCTATACAGTTCATTTCCTTTTTGTAGGATTTTTACTTCACATTTGCAGTCAGTGACGATTTTTTTATTGTCTTCAAACATAAAATAAAATTCAGTCGTCGTACCTGCTAGTGGTATATCGTCGGGGAGAATGTGAAGCATTCCTTCAAAATTTCCATCTTTCTTTATGATATGAGCGTGAGTGGGTAATGCGATGAGGAGAAAAAGCGGAATCAGAATGTATTTCATAGGGGTATTATAGCAAAGAGAAAGCCCGACTTCGCGTCGGGCCATCCTGAAAAGTGCTGGTGTGGTTCAGTCCACATACTCGTGCTGCGCGAGTCGCGCAAGCACGGCTTTTGTGGAAACCTCGAATCGAGGATCCATCGGGACCAAGTCGGGGAGTCCCAGTGCGGTACGCGCTCCCCCCTCATCAGTTGCAAGGAGGGCGATGCGGGAAGTGTTCCTGCCACCGTCGAGTGAGTTTTTCTCGTAGCGGACCACGAGATTTTCCCCCACATGTAGGTAGTTACCGAAATGGTCGGCCCCAGGAGGTGAACTGCTTGGCCCGACTCCCACAATCTTGGTCATTCGAATGCCAGGGTTACTTACCCCGTTGCATCTGATTTCAAGACGATAGAGAGACTTGGATCCTCGGCTGACACAAACAGTGTAAAAGATATAGTCGAAGAGCGATTTCATACATTTATATTATACCACATATATGTATAATATGCAATACCTATAAAAACAGTCGCCCGACCGTGAGGTCGGGCGTTTTGTATACACTTAGGTAACTCGAGTATTTGGAGTCGCACTCAGGCCAGCTGGTGTCGAGTGTAGACGACGACAGTTGCACTGAGGTCGATTGCATGACGGACAGCCATTGCCATAGATACGGATGACTAGGGTCTCGAGCATTACACCGAGGTACGCGGAGAGCGACAGTATCCATGACAGAACGTCTGCGAATTCCTCGCCTGCTTTTTCCATGGCAACCTGTGGCTCAGCGTCGACATACTCCAGTCGCGCAGCATGAGCACCGAGTTCGATGAGCTCCTGCGCCAAGCGATCCATCATGACACCCAGACCGCGCTGTGCATTGTTTTCCCCATACATTCGGTACAGGTGCTCTTGCCAGTCCGTTAGGTTTCGTCTGACGATGGTGCCTGATAGGTCTGGGTTGAAATCAGGTCGGCTATGCAGTTCGCACCTGCACGGATTATTGCCACAGTACCCACATTTTGCGGGATACTTTTGTGCCATCGCGCGGTCAATGTCAAGATCTGGGAAATGGTTGATACAAGCAAATGTCCAACCGAACAACTGGGGAAGAAGACGGCAGGCCGTATCCCTCTGTTCTTTACGTATCGCCGTTTGCAGGCGATGGAACACGTAGAGGAGTTGCATGTAGCGGTCGATGAGGCCGGGGTGGTTAACTGCATTCGCAGTACCATAGATCTTTTGGAAGTGTAGACCGTAGTCTTTGAGTGTGTTCATATTTCTTCCCACACCTTACAACACGTTTGATGAAAGCACAATAATACGCTAGTATGTATCTCTATGTCACTATCCATCGGTATTGTCGGTCTCCCAAACGTCGGAAAATCAACCCTCTTCACCGCTCTTACCAAAAAGAGTGTGCTTATTGCGAACTATCCGTTTGCGACGATCGACCCGTCTGTCGGAGTGGTTGCAGTACCCGACGAGCGTCTCTACAAACTCGCTGAATTTTCTAAAACTCAAAAGATCGTGCCGGCAGCGGTAGAGTTCGTCGACATTGCAGGACTTGTAAAAGGGGCATCATCAGGCGAAGGTCTCGGAAACAAATTCCTCACCAACATCCGTGAGACTGATGCGATCGCCCATGTCGTTCGTATTTTCCAAGATGACAACATCATCCACGTCGATGGAAAGATCGACCCAATCACTGATATCGAGATCATCAACATGGAGCTCATTTTGGCTGATCAGGAAACAGTCACCAAGCGTCTAGGGAATTTACAAAAAGAAATAAAGGCAAATAAAAAAGAAGCACTCATCGAAGCAGGCCTCCTCGAGCGGATCAAGACGGCTTTGGCTGAAAACAAATTGGCGAACACAGTAGAAGCTACAGAGTTTGAAGCACCATTTCTCAAGTCTCTCCACCTCCTCACCTCAAAACCGGTTTTGTATGTATTAAATAAAAAAGGGGACACTACAGTGCCTGCAGATCTGCTCGAATACCTAAAGGATAAAAAATGGGTAGCAGTAGATGCTGCGACCGAGCATGACATGAAGGACTTTTCTGATGAAGATAAAAAAGCAATGCGAGAGGGAGATGGAGGGATCGACAATTTGATAAAAGCAGGATACGAGCTCCTCGGACTCATCACCTATTTCACCACTGGAGAAAAAGAAACTCGAGCGTGGACTATTCGAAAAGGATGGACAGCTCCTATGGCGGGAACTGCGATTCACAATGATTTTAAAGATAAATTTATTAAAGCAGATGTCATTTTTTGGGAAGATCTTTTGAAAAATGGGAATTGGAGAACAGAGGGGAAAGAGTATGTGGTAAAGGATGGGGATGTGATGGAGTTTAAGGTGTAATATGAACTATTGGCTCGTAAAATCCGAAGGAAACTGCTACTCGATCGATGATCTCAAAGCTGATAAGCGAACTGCCTGGGAGGGTATTCGCAATTTTCAAGCACGCAATTTTATGAAAGAAGGGATGAAGATCGGTGACCTTGTCCTTTTCTATCACTCGATGTCAGATCCGACGGGTGTATATGGGATCGCCAAAGTAGTGAGCGCTCCGCATATCGATGAGTCAGCACTTGATCCAAAAAATGAGCACTACGATCCGAAAGCGCTGAAATATCAGAAAGAAGGAAAAGATCCACTGTGGGTCTGTGTCGATCTCGAATTTGTTAAAAAGTTTACAAACCCAGTTTCACTCGAAAATATAAAGAAAAATAAACAATTGCAGGGGATGCTAGTTGCGCAGCGCGGGCAGCGACTATCGGTGATGCCGGTGGAGAAGAAGCATTTTGAAATCATAGACTTGCTCGCAGCCTGAGTCGGGTGTATGTTTATGGGTATATGGCTCTTCTAAAACTCTTGGTGGGGCTTTTGCCTTTCTACTTTCTCTGCATTCTCTGGTTCTCTGACCCAGAAGAAGAGTGGTGGAGGAGCTCTATACGGCCACTCGTGAGTGTGCCCGTCTGTCTCTTCCTCGCCGTCGTCGTGGCCTGCTTTTGGCTCGGTCACGGTGTGAACTACATCAAAAAGAAAATCGTATGAGCATCACTACGTTTCATCTCATCATTGTTCTCGGTTCTCAGCTGATCGCACTATTTTTCTTCCTGTTTTGGGACCACTTCGGTCCGCTCGAAAGTATCACGCGGAACCCAAACACACTCAGGGTGCTCACTGCGCTCACTGTCGGCTTCGTGATCACAGCAGCCGTCACCTTTGCCGTCGCAGAAGATGGTGCATTGAACCATCGGGGCATGTCTGCTGTACTGCTCGCATTCGTCTGCGGTACCATCGCTGCCGGCCTTGCGATGAGGGGAGTGAGGTGGGAAGCATGAAACTCTTTCAGCTCATCATCACACTCCTCCAGGTCCCGTATGTCGGGATTACGGGCGGAGTTCTCCTCCTCTTCGGCGCAGTACTCTCGACCTTTCCTCGCCTCGATGGGTATGAGAGGGATCACTGGGTCATCAAGTCCGGCCTGTACGCCGCACTTTTCGGGATGGTTCTAGTCATCCTCTACTGGGTTGCACTCGCATGCTACCCTGTGCACGCGCCCGCCATTGTTGGCGGGTTTGCTATTTACACACATAATGATATGTGGTAACGTATACATCGGCATGAAATTTAACACAAGCACAGCAGGGATGCTGTTCCTTGCAGTCATGTGCCTCCTGACTCTTTGTGGAGCCATGATGATGGCATCCTATGACTTTTTGCACAAACCACTTCCAACCTGGGTCAAGTACATCAAGTAAACAACCTCAACCGTATGAGCCACAGAGCTAACACCACCGTAAAGCCGGCAAGCATCGTGTTGGCGGGGATCATCATCCTCGCGATTGCATCCGGCATCTACATCATCGGCGATTGGATCATGGGCGCACTCCACTCCATTTCCTACTCGCCCTGGTAGAGCAGCACGTTCTTCATCCCATGATCAAGCTCCTGCTTATCTGGGGGATCCTACACCTCATCCTCACGTTCGCCATAACCGAGGCGACACCACCGTTTCCTGCGGGCAGCGGTGTTGTCATCACCACGGTATACCGGACGAAGGGCCAAGACTGGATACCCCCTCCGAAGAAATCGACCCACCCCCACACTGCAACGCGTGGCCGGTGGGTTTTCTTTTACATAATTTTCGATTTGTGGTATTTTAATATTATGAAACCTGACCCAAGGGCGTACGATCACTCATATATCGAACAAAAATGGCAAAAGGAATGGGCCAAGAAAAATATATATCGTACAAAAGACGCATCTAATGCTCCCAAATTTTATATTCTCGACATGTTCCCGTATCCCTCTGGAGAAGGACTACACGTCGGTCATCCAAAAGGCTATATCGCGACAGACGTCGTATCGCGCATGAAGCGCATGCAAGGGTTCAATGTGCTTCACCCGATGGGGTTTGATGCATTTGGATTGCCGGCTGAAAACTATGCGATAAAGACAAAGACGAACCCAGTGGATGCGGTAAAGAAAAATGTAGCGCGCTATAAAAAGCAACTCGAGATCCTCGGATTTGACTATGACTGGGATCGAGAGATCAACACGACAGATCCGAAATACTACAAGTGGACGCAGTGGATTTTCCTCAAGCTTTTGGAAAAAGGGTTGGCGTACGAATCATACGAACCGATCAACTGGTGTCCGTTCGATAAAACGGGTCTCGCAAACGAGGACGTCGAGGATGGAAAATGTGAACGCTGTGGGACACTCGTAGAAAAAAAGCCGATGCGCCAGTGGGTGCTCCGTATCACTGATTATGCAGAGCGACTTCTCTCTGACCTCGACTATGTCGATTGGCCGTCCTCTATCGTCGAAAGCCAGAAAAACTGGATCGGAAAGAGTGAGGGAGCTGAGATCGATTTTGCAGTAAAAGGATCAAAAGAGAAAATAAAAATATTTACCACACGCCCTGACACGATATATGGTGTGACGTATTTGGCTATTTCCGAGTCACATGCACTCGCAAAAAAGAAAAAACTAGTCGCAATCAATCCGGCAAATGGTGAGGAGATCCCTGTATTTGTCGCTGACTACGTTCTCAGTGATTATGGAACTGGGGCAGTGATGGGCGTGCCTGCACACGATGAACGGGACTTTGAATTTGCAAAAAAGCACAATATAAAGAGTGTAGAAGTGATCATCCCTCATTTTATCGATAAGGAAAATCTACCTGTAAAAGGAAAGAAGACAGTAAAAAGAAATAACGTACGCTGCATCGTTGAGCATCCAACCGATCCGAATCTATTTTTATGTGTGAAATGGAAACCAGAATACTATGGTGGGCGAACTTTTCTCGTAACTGGTGGTGTAGATGAGGGTGAAAACCCAGTTGTATCCGCCCAGCGTGAAATATCCGAAGAGACGGGATACAGCAATATTGACTATGTCGGTGAGGTAGCTGGAGTGGTGCATGCAGAGTATTTTGCGCAGCACAAAAATGAAAATCGATTTGCGACCGTTCGTACACTTTTATTTAAATTAAGAGATGAGATAAAGACAGAGAAAAGTGTTGAAGATACAAAGCTCCATGACAATGTCTGGGTTCATCGTGACAACCTCGAAAAAGAAGTAGCTGGCGCAGAGCTTCCATGGGTGTTTAGCAAGTTTTTGAAAAAAGAGCATGCATATACTGGCAGTGGCGAGCTGTACAATTCTGGAGAATTTTCTGGGAAAAATTCGGAGACAGTCAAAAAGAAGATCGCAGAGCATGTAAATGGAAAATGGATCACAAAATACAAGCTCCGTGACTGGGTGTTTTCACGACAGCGATATTGGGGAGAGCCTATCCCTGTGCTGCATGGAGAAAAAGGGGTAATTCCTGTTTCAGAAAAAGAACTTCCGGTAGAACTGCCAAAAGTAAAATCATACGAGCCGACTGGTACCGGTGAATCTCCGCTTGCAGGTATAAAAAAGTGGATGAACGTCAAAATCGGTAAAGAAAAATATACCCGCGAGAGCAATACCATGCCCCAGTGGGCAGGTTCTTCGTGGTACTACCTCCGCTATATGGATCCGGACAATAAAAAGGCACTGGTAGACAAGGAAAAAGAAAAATACTGGAATCAGGTAGACCTCTACGTAGGTGGAGCCGAACATGCGACCCGACACCTCATCTATGCCCGTTTTTGGCACAAATTCCTATACGATATCGGAGCAGTCTCGACACTCGAACCATTTAAAAAACTACAGCATGTAGGTCTCATCATGGCAGAGGACGGTCGCAAGATGTCAAAGCGATACGGAAATGTAGTGAACCCAGATGATATCGTTGCAAAATACGGTGCTGATACACTACGAGTATACGAAATGTTCCTCGGTCCATTTGATCAGCAGATAAAATGGGATACATCGAGCATCATCGGTTCACGCCGATTTATCGAGCGTGTCTGGAAGCTCAAAGAAAAAGTCGGTCTCGATACACCATCACGACACATTGATTCTGTGCTGCATAAGACGATAAAAAAAGTGACCGAAGACATTTCACTCATGCGGTTCAACACAGCAGTGAGCAGCCTAATGATCGCGCTCAATGAATTTGAAAAAGAAATGGTCATTCCAAAATCGGTGTATGAACAGTTTGTGCAGCTCGTAGCTCCATTTGCACCACATATCGCAGACGAGATCTGGACAAAAATCGGTAAAAAGGAGAGTATCCATATATCAGAGTGGCCCACCGCAGACGAAGGGAAAATCCAGGCTGATGTAAAGAAAATAGTTATTCAGCTCAATGGAAAGACAAAGGGAGTGATCGAAGTGAGTGGTGGCGAGAGCAGGGAGGAGTTAGAGAAAAAAGCATTGGACTTTGTAAAGGTAGATCAGGCGAAAAAGGTCATTTTTATCCCGGATAAACTCATCAATATTGTGGTTACTTGACACCTATACACGATATATGATACAACTATAACACCTATAAAACACATATGGCACCAATAGATTTTAAACCAAAACAGACAGTCAAGAAGCTCCTCGCGGTGCTTCCTGAACGTGCGCGTGATGTGATCATTCAGCGATACGGACTTGGTAAAAATACGACTCGTATGACCCTCGACTCGATCGGAAAGATCTATGGTATCACTCGTGAGCGTGTTCGACAGATCGAAAACTATGCGCTCGTAAATATTCGAAAGTCAGAAGGATACAAGACTGAAAAAGCGACCTTTGCTCATATCGAAGAGCAGCTCCACGCGCTCGGTGGCATCGTCCTCGAAGAAGACTTCCTCAGTCATATGTCAAAAGACGTATCTATCCAGAACCACATCAACTTTCTCCTCACCCTCCACGAATCATTCAAACGCCGAAAAGAAGACGATCATTTTGCACACCGATGGCATGTGAGTGACGAGCTCGCACAAAAAGTAGAGGATTCACTCCACAAGCTCTACGAAAACCTCGGCGACAATGATCTCCTCCAGGAATCAGAGATGATTCAGTCTTTCCTCGAGCACCTCGAAGACGTGTCAGAAAAATACAAAAATCAGGAAATCCTCAAGCGATGGCTCACCATCTCAAAAAAGATTGGTAAAAACGCACTCGGTGAATGGGGAGTATCTACTTCTTCAAATATCAAGACAAAGGGTATGCGTGACTATGCATTCCTCGTCATCCGCAAGCACGGTTCTCCGATCCACTTCCGTGAGGTAGCAAAAAATATCGAAAAGATTTTCAAAAAGAAAGCACACGTTGCAACAACTCACAACGAGCTCATCAAGGATCCACGATTTGTACTCGTTGGCCGTGGTCTCTATGCACTCAAGGAATGGGGATATGCAAGCGGTGTAGTGCGCGATGTGATCCGCGAGATCGTCATCAAAAACGGTCCACTCACAAAAGAGCAGATTATCGAAAAAGTACTCAAAGAGCGATATGTAAAGGAAAATACGATCATGGTAAATCTACAGAACCAGAAGTATTTCAAAAAAGACTCTGAGGGCAAGTATTCTGTCGCAGAATAATAGGGTATAATAAATGCATGTTTGATGCATTTATCACCACTGCACTTCCTACTGTCGTTTTCTATATGGCAAAACTGGCCCCGATCTGGATGCCGTTTATCCTCGTCATTTTGTTTTGGGAGATCTGGGTGACATATGTCCGAGCTCAATTTTTCTTTAAACAAGAAGTTCGCCTTCTCCAAATAAAACTACCAAAAGAACTGATGAAATCTCCTGTAGCCATGGAGCTCTTTTTGACGACACTACATCAGACGGGTGGTGAAGGCACCTGGTATGATAAATATTGGTTGGGAAAGACTCGCCCTTGGTTTTCACTCGAAATGGCCTCTATCGAGGGCAAGGTGGGCTTTTATATATGGACTCGAAAGGGAATGCAAAAGTTCATCGAATCATCACTCTATGCTCAGTTTCCCGGTATCGAGGTACATGAGGTACCCGACTATTCATTGCCTGTTGCATTTGATCCAAAGACGATGAAAATGTGGGCGGCAAACCTGCAGTTTACAAAAGACGATGCCTATCCGATCAAAACATATGTCGACTATGGTCTCGACAAAGATCCAAAAGAAGAATTCAAAGTCGATCCGATCGCTCCGGTTATCGAATTTTTGGGCTCTATCGGTGCAAACCAGCAGGCGTGGTTCCAGATCATTGTCCGTGCACACAAAGGTGATCAGGTAAAACCAGGAACACTTTTCAAGACAAATTATGATCCATACAAAGAATCAGCAAAGGAAATCATCAATGATCTCATGAAGCGTGATCCAAAAACAAAATTCGTCGCTGGAGGAGAGGATGGAGCAAAAGTGGTCCTGACAAAAGGTGAGACCGAGACCATATCTGCGATCGAGCGCAATCTCACAAAGCTTCAGTTCGAGGTAGGTATCCGTATCATCTATTTTGGAAAAAAAGAATTTTATGACCCAGCAAATATTTCGGGGATGACTGGAAGCTGGAAGCAGTATGCATCAGAGACACTCAACGGCTTCAAACCAAATAGCAAGTTTTACAGTCCTCGTTTCAGCTACCCATGGCAGGATTTTCAAAATAGACGCCAGAATGGTGATATGGAAGAGGCACTCGAAGCCTACAAGCGTCGCTCGTTTTTCTACGGACCAATAAAAGGAGAGTCAATTCATATGAGTAGCGAAGAGCTCGCAACGATTTATCACTTCCCAGGTCAGGTGGCTGCGGCTCCAGCGTTCAACCGAATACTGTCAAAGAAAAGCGAAGCTCCAGCAAATCTTCCACTATAATGAAATTTATATTAGTCCCCATCATCGCTGTGCTCGTATCTTTTACGGTGGCCATTCTTCCACCACGGGATTTTCCTGTTGAAACCATTGTGGTGGTAGAGAAAAATAAAAGCGTTGGGGAAATCGGGAACCTTCTAAAACAAAAAGGTGTCATCAGATCGGTTCCACTTTTCAAACTCTTTGCACGAAATATAAAATCAAACAGTTATTTCCTCGATGAAAAAGTAGGACTATTTGGTATCGTCTCTCGTCTCAAAACTGGTGAAGGCAAAGTACCGTATGTCCGTGTGACCATACCTGAGGGATCAAACAATGAGCAGATCGCCGGATTTATCTGGGGCAAGCTCGAGAATTTTGATGCACCACAGTTCTTGAAAAAATATAATAAAGACCAGGGGTATCTCTTTCCTGACACGTATCTTTTTCCGATCAACTTTGATGAGGACAAGGTAGCGTCACTTTTAAAAGGTACATTTGAGCGAAAGGTGGGCAAGGTTTCTCCAGACATGATAAAGATGGCAGCGATCGTCGAGGAGGAGGGAAAAAGCGCTACAGATCGAAAAATGATTGCGGACATCCTGTGGCGACGACTCAGTATCGGCATGCTCCTCCAGGTAGATGTGGCGATGGAGACCTACAAGACAAAAGGTTTCCCGGCTCTACCCATCACGAATCCTGGACTCGAATCGATAAAGGCAGCCCAGGAGCCGACCAAAAACGAGTACCTCTACTATATCACTGGAAAGAATGGTATATTCTACTACGCTAAGACATTTGATGAACATAAAGTCAATATTTCAAAATACCTCAGAGGGTAAAGTATATGTGGGGATGTCAGGCGGAGTGGACAGCTCTGTCTCTGCATATCTGCTCAAAAAAGCCGGGTACGACGTGACGGGTGTATTTATAAAAGTGTGGCAGCCCGACTGGATCGTATGCAACTGGAAGGAGGATCGTCTCGATGCGATGCGCGTAGCTGCACAGCTCGGCATCCCTTTTATCACCCTCGACCTCGAAAAAGAATACAAACAAGAGGTCGTTGACTACATGATCGCAGAATACAAAAAGGGTCGCACTCCAAACCCTGATGTCATGTGCAACAAATACGTAAAGTACGGAGGATTTTACACATGGGCACTCGAACACGGTGCTGACTTTGTCGCGACTGGACACTATGCACAGAGCAAGGATGGACACATGTGGAAGGCAAAAGATCACAACAAAGACCAGACATATTTCCTCTGGACTATTTCCGATTTTTCTAAAATACTGTTTCCTATTGGCCACCTTCTAAAATCAGAGGTGCGTGAGATCGCTCGCAAGGCAAAGCTTTATGTGGCCGAGAAAAAAGATAGTCAGGGCCTATGTTTCATTGGCAAAATCGATATAAAGGATTTTCTTTCACACTATATTACTCCTACGCCTGGAAATGTACTACGCGATGATGAAGTGATCGGTACGCATGACGGCATCGAATATCTCACGATCGGGCAGCGACATGGATTTACGGTGACAAAGAAAACTCCAAATGATCCTCCATATTTTATAAAAGAAAAAAAGGGAAATGACATCGTTGTCTCGTTCGAAGAACAAAAAGCAAATGGAAAGGAGATCGTCATCGCTGATTCAAATGTAAAAAAGGATGGTACCTATATGGCGCGTGTGCGGTATCGTCAGCCACTTGTCTCGTGTGAGTTAAAAGGGAACAGGGTCACTTTTTCTGAAAACCAAACCGTCGCACCGGGACAGTCTATTGTGTTTTATGATGGAGATAGATGTGTGGGAGGGGCGGTGATTGACAAGATCGTAGTGTAGAGATAGAGTATTTTTGAATATGAGCCGTTCCCAACTGGCGGCGCAATGCGCCCAAGACGTCCGTTCTTCGAGAATCGAGACCTGGTTTATCAGATCGTCGAGTACCGCCGAAGGAATCACCGGCATGGTGGGATTCTCCGGCGCCTGCGTCGGATGCTCCTCAGTAGAAAGGAGCTCGTGTTTCCCCGGTCACACGGTATCACCGTGTACAACAAGGTCTATCCTCGGAAGACCTTTATGTTCGGTCGGGCCGTCGCCTGATCGACACAACCATTCGGAAAAGGTCACCCTGCGGTGACCTTTTGCTTTTGCTATAATGGTCGCATGTCTACCATATACATAAAGAAAGCTGACGGGACGCTCGAACCCTTTAATGAATCAAAACTAGTCGAATCCCTCGAGCACGTCGGTACCGAGCCTGCAGTCATCGCAAAGATCACTGAAAAGATAAAAAAAGAAATACACGATGGGATGACGACGGGTCAGATATATCACCTCGCTTTTTCACATCTCCGTGAATCAAAAAACAAGGTAGCGTCAAAATATTCACTCCGCCGCGCCCTCTCCGAGCTCGGTCCGAACGGTTTTCCATTTGAAAAATTTATTGCTGCCATTTTGAGAACTCAGGGCTACGAGACACTCACTGACCAAGTCGTCTATGGTGGTTGTGTCCCTCACGAGATGGATGTGATCGCGTGGAAGGGTGATGAACTCGTCATGATCGAAGCAAAATTCCACAACGAATTTGGTTTCAAATCCGATATAAAAGTAGCACTGTATATAAAAGCTCGTTTTGATGATCTCAAAGAAAACATGTATGACTATGGTGGAAAGAAACGAAAGATCACCGATAGTTGGCTCGTCACCAACACAAAGTTCACTGATCAGGCCATCCACTATGCAGAATGCAAAGGCCTACGTCTCGTTGGATGGAACTATCCTGCACAGAACAATCTCCAGGATATGATCGAAAAATCAGGGCTTCACCCATTCACCGCACTCACGAGCCTCAGTGCCACTCAGAAAAAGCATTTGCTTGCGAAGGGAATCATTTTGTGTGAGGATATCAAAGACAACCAACATTTATTAAAAGAACAGGGCATGTCGACCGAAGACATCGCTCACGTACTAAAAGAAATCGATACGCTATGAAAACCGAATGGGATTTGACCCTTTTATACAAGAGTATTGATGACCCCCAGATCGAAAAAGATGTAAAGCGCACTGAAAAGATGTGTGACGCTTTTTCTCGCACATACAGCAAGGTTGATTTTTCTAAATCTGTCTCAAATGTTCTCAAAGCGCTTGTTGATTTTGAGACCCTAAACCGCGATGGATCAGCAGAAAAACCTATTTGTTTTTTGAGATATACGATACATATCGGTCGCGACGAAGATGGATCGGTGCAAGCAAAAATGAATAAGGTGCAGGAACGAGTTCGAAAAGCACTAAACAAAATCAAATTCTTTACCCTTGCTCTCGGCGCTATTTCAAAAAAACAACAAAAAGTATTATTGTCACATCCATCATTAAAACCATATAAACATTTTTTGTCTGAAATATTCAAAAATGCTGAATTCCAACTCTCAGAGGAGATCGAAAAAGTCTTGTCACTCACACGTAGTGTAGCGTACGATGCATGGACATCTGGACAGTCTAAATTATTGAGTCAGCAGATGGTCACCTACAACGGTCGGGCCGTACCCATCGAGGAGATCACAAACAGTCTACTGAAAGAACCAAACAAAGAATCACGTAGCAAAATGCAAGAAGCACTCACAGGTACGCTAAAAAACATATCTTCTTTTGCCGAGTCAGAGCTAAATGCAATTTTTGCATTTAGAAAGATAGAAGACGAATTGCGCAATCTAAAACACCCATCAGATGCTATGTTGCTCGAGAATCAGGATTCACGAAAAGCTGTCGACAACCTCATCAAAACAGTCACAGATCATTTCGATATATCACACACATACTATGGCATGTTAGCAAAAGAACTCGGTCTAGCAGAATTGGGATACGAGGATCGCCAAGCGAGTGTGGGCACGCTGAACAAAAGTTTTTCTTTCGAAGAATCGGTTGATATTTTGAAAGATGCCTTTAGGCCTCTTGGCCAGGTATATGTCGATCTCGTTGATTCATTTGTAAAAAGAGGACAGGTGGATGTATATCCACGAAAAGGGAAGCGTGGCGGTGCGTATTGCTCTAGTATGTATGGTTCAGAGACATATGTCCTACTCAATCATGTCAATAATTTTACTTCACTGCAGACATTTGGACATGAGATGGGGCATGCATTTCACTCACATTTCTCAAGAACACAATCAGTTTTGAACTTCGATTATTCACTTACCACCGCAGAGACAGCGAGTACATTTTTTGAAAATGTTGTCTTCGAGCATGTTCTAAAACAACTCACTGCAAAAGAACGAAAGATTGCGCTATTTGACCGATTACAACGCAATATCTCTACAATATTTCGACAAGTGGCATGCTACAACTTTGAATCAGAGCTACACCAGGCTGTTCGGACAGAGGGGTTTGTTTCAAAAGAAAATATAGCACGAATACACAACAAAAATATGTCCGCGTACCTCGGTCCAAAGATGAAATTCCGCGAGGATGATGGATATTTGTTTGTGTCATGGCCGCATCTACGGTATTACTTTTATGTGTATACATATGCCTACGGGTTGCTCACGAGCAAGGTCATGCTCAGAAACTTGGAAAAAGATCCAGGTTATATAAAACAAGTAGAAAAATTTCTCAGAGCAGGTGGATCAGATACTCCGATCAATATTTTTAAAAGTATTGGAATCGATACCACAAAGCCTGATTTCTTTAGAGCAGGTCTACTTGAAATAGAGAAAGACATACGCGACCTTAAATCTTTGTAAAATGTATGCTAAAGTCTCTACTATGACATCCCAGGAAATCCGTGCGAAATTTCTAACATTTTTTGAAAAAAAGGGACATGCCATCATCCCGTCGGCTTCGCTCGTACCACAAAACGACCCTTCAGTACTCTTTAATACTGCTGGTATGCAGCCACTCGTGCCATACCTCCTCGGACAGCCGCATCCACTCGGGAAGCGCCTCGCAAATGCTCAAAAATGTGTACGCACTGTAGATATCGATGATATTGGGGACAATACTCATGCGACGTTTTTTGAAATGCTCGGGAACTGGTCACTTGGAGATTATTTTAAAAAAGAGGCAATCGAATGGAGCTACGAGCTCCTCACAAAAGAGTTCGGTCTCGATCCAAAGCGCCTCTATATAACTGTGTTTGCTGGGGACGAAAATGCACCTCGCGATCTAGAAGCGGTAGAGATCTGGAAATCTGTCGGAGTTCCTGAAAACCGCATTTACTTTTTGCCTGCAAAAAACAACTGGTGGGCAGCAGGGGACAATGGCCCATGCGGACCTGATAGTGAGATGTTTTATGACGTGACTCCACAGGGTCTCGGTGATATGACACATGATGAATATCTCGCTGCTGATGAACGACGTGATGTGGTCGAGATCTGGAACGATGTGTTTATGGAGTATGAAAAGAAAGATGGAAAAGTCATCGGCAAACTCGCTTCAAAGAATATCGATACCGGCTCAGGTCTCGAACGTGTCGCGATGGTCATACAAGGGAAGGACAATATATATGATACGGACCTCTTCGTCCCAATCATGGAAAGCATTAAGAAAAATACCAAAAAAGACGATCTCCGATCCGTTCGAATTATCGCTGATCACATCCGCACCTCAGTGTTTATGATTGCGGACGGGGTAACACCTTCAAATGTCGATCAGGGATATGTGTTGCGTCGATTGATCAGACGTCTACTGCGACGTGCTCACACGCTCATGCTTCCAAAAGGTTTTTGGAACGAACTAGTGAGTATTATCATTAAAAATTATGGTGAAGCATATCCAGAGCTCCTCAGACAATCTGATCATATTATAAAAACTATTTCTGAAGAAGAAGTTCAGTTTGAAAAGCCGCTAAATAGAATTGAAATGTACAAAGTTGACTTGGAAGCAACAAAAAGCGGACTCATAAAACGAATCAAGGAATTTCCAATTATAAAGGAGGATGGAACTACATCTGGCCTATATATCTATCAAAATTTTCAGACATACGGTGCGCCGGCTGACCTCAGTGTCGATGTTGCAAAAGAACTCGGGTTTAAGGTAGATGAGGCAGAGCTCGGCCAGGCTTTTCTAGAGCATCAGAAACTTTCACGTCTTGGCTCCGAACAAAAGTTCAAAGGAGGCCTCGCCGATACGAGTGAACAGTCAGTGCGATATCATACCGCTACACACCTTCTCCACTATGCACTTCGTCAGGTCCTCGGTCCCCATGTCGAACAAAAGGGAAGTAACATCACTCCAGAGCGTCTTCGTTTTGACTTTGTACACCCGACAAAGATGACTGATGAAGAAAAAAAGAAAGTCGAGGATATCGTCAATGAAAAAATCAAAGCAGCGATCACTGTGGAAAACAAAATCATGCCAAAAGACGAGGCAATAAAAGCAGGCGCACTACATTTCTTCAATGAAAAATATCCTGATCAGGTGAGTGTGTATTTTATTGGCGATTCTATCGAATTCTGTGGTGGTCCTCACGTAAAGAATACGAATGAGCTCGGTACATTTAAAATCGCAAAAGAAGAAGCGGTATCCGCAGGTGTCCGTCGCATCAAAGCAGTTTTGTCGTGATATAATATGTGAGTGAAAGGACAATTCCTCGTCATAGTTATCGAAAGTGCAGCGGTCTGTGCATCGCTTGTCGAGTACGCCGGCAGTAAAAAGGCCGACATGCTTTGTACTGCGACTGACCATATTTCTCCTCGGCACGGGCGTGTCGGCAGTCATGTCGAGCATGCCATGCTTCGCTCACTTTCAAATGTACTAAAGGCCCTCGAGCCTCGGGCAAAACGTCTGACCAAGGTCCACATCGTTTTTTCTTCTCCGTGGATTTTGTCAAAGACAAAAATAGCCAATTTTCAGTATCAAAAACCCGTCACTGTGGATAAACGGCTCCTCGACGGCATCATTGCAGATGAGCGCACTGCACTGCGCAAGCTATTTCCATTTGACGTAGATCTCATCGAGCAGAAAATATTTGAAGTAAAGGTAAATGGCTTTCCGATAAAGAGCAAAAAGCCGAGCCCAGCCATGACCCTCTCGATAGCGAACTCGGTGAGTGTCGTTTCAAAGCATATTATAAAAAAGGTGACCGAAACTGTGGAAAAACATTTTCATTCTACAAAGTCTTCGTTTCACTCTGCATCGCTCCTGTCTTTTATCAGTATGCGATATATCCGACCAGAGTTTGAAAACGGTATCTTCGTCCATGTGCACGGTGAATGTACCGACATTACGATCTTTGTAGGAGGTATCCCACTTTATTTTTCTTCTCTAAACTACGGAGTATACTCGTTTTATAGAGCACTCGCAGAAAAGATCGGTATGACCTTTGACCTCGCTGCGTCAAAGGTAAGTCTGTATGAAAAAGGTGATCTCTCGACCGCAGAGCATAAAAAGTTCGAGCCGGTAGTACGCGAAGAGCTCCTCGCCTGGTATGACGATATACTCAAGCTCATATTTCAGTATGATCGCATCGAAGAGCTCCCACTCCACATCATTGTCCACAGCTCAAAACAGACAAAACTATTCGAGCAGACGCTCGCCGATCAAAACAGGCATAGCAAGATCTCACGTCTCCCAGAGGAGATCACCGAGCTCTATATGACCGGTATCGATTTGGTGGAGTTTCGAGATTGATATGATATAATTCTTTGATATACAGCACATGAAGGAAAAAGACTACAAAATGGACGACGTCGTATTGCCGAGCACCTCTCGGACCATTCGTCGTATCCCGATCAGTCGCAAACAGATCGAAGAAGATGAAAAAGTAGTAGAGGAGTATGTCGCCCCTCGACGTACTCGTGTGCCTCGTGACTACGAAGAGCCAAAAGGCAGCAGCACCTTTACCAAAATCGTGATGGTGGCTGTGGTCCTCATATCTATTGTTGTTATTGCTGGTGCCATCTCTCTCGTATATTCAAAGGGAACACTCACTATAGAGCCAAAGAGTCTCAATACGAGCATCAATGTAAACTTTACCGCCACACCAAATGGTGATGGTCTCAAGTACAGCACTATTACCGCGAGTGAGACTACTATGGAGGTAGTGACCGCATCTCCTGGCACTTTTTATCAAAGCAAAGCAAAAGGAAGTGTATTTATCGTGAGTACCGCTCCAGACAACCAGGAACTCGTCATAAACACTCGCCTCCAAAGTGCGAGTGGAAAGATATATCGCCTCCAAAAAGGAGTGATCGTCCCAGCCGGCAAGCGTGTCTCAGTAGCCGTCCAGGCAGATGAAGCAGGGGTAGAGTCAAATCTGAGCAAAGCACTTGCGGGGAATCTCACTATCCCAGGCTTTAAGGGCAGCAAAAAGTTCGACCAGTTCCATGCCGAGCTCGAGACTGACCTCACCGGAGGATTTTCAGGAAATCGCAACGTAATCGACGAGAAAATCTACAAAGAGACAAAGGATCGCCTCACCGCAGCTGCTACCGATCAGGTTCGCGCAAAGTTAAAGTCCCAGGTGGATCCGAACTCTACCTCATATGAAAGTCTCATCGCTATGGCAATCGAAGAGCTCCCACAGGTATCAAAAGGTACCAACCAGAGCCAGATTTCTATAAAAGCTACAGCTATGGCCTATGTCTTTGATACCAATAGCCTCATAAAGACCCTCGGTGCGGGAGAAGTGAAAAAGCTAGGTACAGACTCATTTACTGCAAAAGGGCTCTCTAGCATCACCATGGCCCCAAAAGCACCTATAAAGTACGGCATGACCGGCCCAATCACTATAAATGCAGCAGGGAGTATCGTCCTCGTGGGAGATATCCCAGTAGAGCAGGTAAAGGAGTCGGTAGTGGGGGTAGCAGTAGAGGACATAAACACCATCCTTCAGAAATACGACAGTATCGCAAAGGCTAGTGTCCGGGTCTCACCGTTCTGGAAAAAGTCGTTCCCAAGCTCACCGAATAGGGTCACGGTAGAGGTACTTGCAGAAAAATAACAAGTCTGCTAGTATATCGAGACGCGCATTTTACGAATGGATGCATTAAATCAAAGCAAAAGTGCGACTAAAACAACTGGAGTGGTAACGGAAGCGTTACCAGACACTTTGTTTCGAGTCACACTCGACGGTAGTGATACCGTCGTACTCGCCTATCTAGCGGGTAAGATGAGAATGCATCGCATCAGAGTATTGATCGGAGACAAAGTAGAACTAGAACTTGACCCTTATGGCGGCCGAGCTCGTATTACCAAGAGACTATAAAATATATTTCATATAATGAAAGTGAGAGCTTCAGTCAAAAAAATATGTGAAAAATGCAGCGTAGTGCGCCGAAAGGGCTACGTCTATGTAGTGTGCAAAGGTAATCCTCGCCACAAGCAGCGCCAGGGCTAATATTTAAATATAATGCGTATACTCGGTATTACAATTCCAGATGATAAACGAATAGAGATTGCCCTCACTACTCTTTACGGTGTAGGACGATCACGTGCTCAACACATTTTAACTCAGGCAAAAGTAGATTTTAGTGCACGAGCAAAAGAGCTCACTGTCGATCAGGAAAACACTATCCGAAAGATCATCGAAGGTTTCAAAATAGAAGGAGATCTCAAACGAGAGATTGCTTCAAACATAAAACGTCTAAAGGATATCAAGGCATATCGAGGTACTCGACATGCTAAAAAGCTCCCTGCACGTGGACAGCGTACAAAGACAAATTCTCGTACTCTCCGAGGAAACATCCGAAAGACTATGGGATCAGGACGTAAGAAGGAAGATAAGAAGTAATATTTATGGCTAAAAAAACCGAAACAACAACCGAAAAGACAGTTGAGAAAAAGCCAGCACAGCAGGCGTCTTCAAAGAAGCGATTGGATACTGGTATCCTCTATGTTCAGTCTACCTACAACAACACCAAGCTCCTCTTGGCTGATCCAAAGGGTAATGCAGTGATGTGGTCTACCTCAGGCGCACTAGGATTCAAGGGTGCAAAAAAGGGTACTCCGTTTGCAGCCGCAAAGATCGGAGAGACACTCGCGGTAAAAGCAGCCCTCCTCGGCCTCAAAGAGGTTGCGGTCATTGTAAAGGGAGTAGGTTCTGGCCGAGAATCAGCTATCCGAGGTTTTATTTCAAAAGGAGTAACTATTTCAAGTATCAAGGACGAGACTCCGGTACCACACAACGGACCAAAGCCTAAGAAACCAAGACGAGTATAATACACAAATTTATGATTATAGGACCAAAATACAAAATAGCTCGCCGACTCGGGGCACCAATATTTGAAAAGACACAAACTCAAAAGTTTGCGCTTCGCAATGCTCGTAAACTCGAAAACAATCCTCGCCCTCGCTCAAAGAGTGAGTTCGGACTCGGTCTCATCGAAAAACAAAAAGTACGATTCCAGTACGGTCTAAATGAACGCCAGATGTCAAACGCTGTAAATGCCGCGCTCTCAAAAAAAGGAAACACCGGTGAAGCTCTCATCACCACTCTCGAAAGTCGCCTCGACAATGCAGTCCTCAAGGCGGGATTTGCTACTACTCGCCGAGGTGCTCGACAGATGACATCACACGGACACATCACCGTAAATGGAAAGATCGTCCGCGTGCCGTCATATGCGGTCGAGGCAGGTGATGTAGTGGCTATCCGAGAAGGAAGCAAGGCAAAGGCATTGTTTGCAGGCCTCGATGAGCGCTTGAAAACAGTAAAATTGCCAGCGTGGTTAAAGCTCAATTTTGATAAAAAAGAGGTGACCGTCGATGGAACACCGAAAGCCGAACAATCAGAATTATTGTTCAATGTTGCGACGGTGCTTGAGTTTTATACCCGATAATTTGCAAAGTTTTAGAAAATAATGTACAATGTTTCGACCATTTAATAATGTTAACTAGCTAAACAAATGTCTCTTACCAACGTCGTTTTGCCATCAAAACCAAAGATTGTAAAGGAGGAAGGTCTCACTGGAATATATGAGATCGACGGACTTTACCCAGGCTACGGACATACTCTCGGAAACTCACTCCGTCGCATCATTCTTTCATCACTCCCAGGTGCTGCGATCACAAAAGTAAAGATTGCTGGTGTCGAACACGAGTTCTCAACTATCGAAGGCGTAAAAGAAGACGTGATCAACGTACTTTTGAACCTCAAACGACTTCGCCTACGCGTCACTGGTGACGAAGCTCAGGTGGTATACATCAAGGCAAAGGGGGCAAAGATCATCACTGGAAAAGACGTAGAAGTCCCAGGACAAGTAGAAGTTCTAAATCCAGAACTCCACATTGCAGAGCTCACGAGTAAGACTGCAGAACTCGACATCGAGGCAACTGTACAAAAGGGTCTCGGATACGTTCCAAAAGAAGTCATTGAAAAAGACCGAGTGGATATCGGTGCTATCTCTCTCGACGCTATATTTACCCCTATCCGCCGTGTAAACTACGAAGTGGAAAACATGCGAGTAGGAGATCGAACAGATTTCAACCGACTCCGCATCTCTATCGAAACTGACGGAACACTCACTCCGCACGAGGCACTCGAGCAGTCTATCGGTATCATGATCCACCAGCTCAAAGCTATCGTAGGATTCAAAGAGGAAGAAGTCGTAGTAGAGACAGCAAAAGAAGACGAAGCTCCTAAAAAGGAGATCGATGTAGAGTTCCTAAAGACTCGTATCGATGATATCGGCCTCTCAGCTCGAACAGTAAAAGCTCTCGCTGCTGCAAACATCCGAACCGTCGGAGGACTTGCACGAAAGAAAGAAGCAGATATACTCGATGTTGAAGGTCTTGGAAGCAAAGGTATCCAAGAGATCAAGAAAGTCTTGAGTAATTACGGTATCACCCTAAAGTAACATGCGACATCATTCAAACAAGCGAAAATTCGGTCTAGAAAAGAATCAGCGAAATGCACTGATGAAGTCACTTGCGCTTGCTCTTGTTAAGCATGAAAAGATCGAGACAACTTTGGCAAAAGCAAAAGAACTCCGTCCAATGGCAGAAAAGCTCGTTACTCGAGCAAAATCAGACTCTGTCGCTTCACGACGACTCCTCATCGCACGTACCGGTAGCGAATTTGCAGCAAAGAAACTCGTCGAAACCATCGCTCCAAAATACAAAGAGCGAGCAGGTGGCTACACACGTATCGTCAAAAACGGTCGCCGCATAAAGGACGGTAGTGCAATGGCTATAATTGAATTTGTATAATTTTATGATTACTATCGACGCAACAGGAAAAAAACTAGGACGCGTAGCGAGTGAAGCTGCGAGTTACCTCATGGGAAAAAAGACCCCAGCTTTTTCACGATCAAAACTAACTGACGTAAAAGTGAGTATTGTAAACACAAGCAAGGCAGATATAAATGAAAAGAAGCTCAATTCAAAAGAGTACACTACATTTACTGGCTTCCGTGGTGGTATTTACAATGAGACACTTGCACAGGTAGTTGCAAAGAAAGGATTTAAAGAAGCATTTGAGCGAGCAGTCTACGGCATGCTCCCAAAGAACAAGCTCACAAAGGGCATGATGAAGAATATTACTATTACCGAATAACATGGAAAAGAAAACTACTGAAAGATATATAGAAGCTATCGGACGACGCAAGACCGCAACTGCGCGTGTTCGCCTCACTCCTGCTTCAAAGAATTCATACGAAGTAAACGGCAAAGAACTCGCTGTATATTTCCCAACACGAAAACTCCAGGACACTGTTACTTCTGCGATCACTGATTCAAAGACTGCTGAAAAATTCACTGTCACTGTTGTCACAAAGGGAGGTGGAGTAGAAGGTCAGGCAGTAGCTGTACGACACGGTATCGCACGAGCGCTCAATGAGATCGATGGCGAACTCCGACCAGTTCTAAAGAAAGCAGGATACCTCAAGCGAGATCCTCGAGCAAAAGAACGAAGAAAGTTCGGTCTAAAGAAAGCTCGAAAGGCTCCTCAGTGGTCAAAACGATAATTTCTCAGAAAAACCCCGCCCATGGCGGGTTTTTCTTTTTATGGTATAATCTGGGCATGGATAAGGAACCGACTGATCTTCCTCCTCATCCTGACGGTGAAGGTGGGAAGTACGAGGACATCTGATCGCACGGGCCTGCCGCAGTCGGCGGGCCTTTTTTATTGCAAAAATTTCCTCATGTCATATACTGCATACATGAATGAAGAAGAAATAAAATACGAACCAGTGGAGGAGGAAGGGAATCCTACCGAGACCATAAAAAAACTCCGTGAAAAGCTCGCAAAGGCAGTCGAGGAAAAACAGGAGTACCTAAATGGCTGGCAAAAGGCCAAGGCTGATTTTGTGAATGCTCGCAAGCGTGACGAAGAGTCACAAAAGGAATTTATAAAGTTCGCAAACGAGGGGATCGTGACCGAGCTCATCTCGACCATCGATAGTTTCAATATGGCTTTTGCAAACAAAGAATCATGGGAAAAAGTCGATAAAAACTGGCGCACCGGAGTAGAGTATATCTATACCCAATTCCTCAAGACCCTAGAGGGCTATGGCCTCAAAGAGCTCAACCCGGTAGGTGAAAAATTCGACCCAAACCGCGATGAGGCAACGAGCTATGAACCGACCGAGGAAGAAGCAAAAGATCATATGATCCTCGAGGTGGTTCAAAAGGGGTATAGTTTCAATGGAAAAGTCGTAAAGGCACCAAAGGTAAAGGTGGGTGAGTATAAACTCTTGCAAAAAAGCTAAAATCCTGTATAGTGTAGTCCATGGTAAATCGAATGCGAGCAACTCGGGCTCACCGAGACAATAGACGAAGTCATCACGCTCTCTCAGCAGCGCGTCTTTCAAAGTGCTCAAATTGTGGTGCAATGCACCTTCGACACTCTATGTGTTCAGCATGTGGATTCTACAAGGGGAAAATGATCATCGATATGAAGAAAGTATTAGACAAAAAAGTCGCTAAAGCAAAGACAAAAACTAAAGCATAAAAATAGTAACCGTGAATCGATCTTTTAAAAATCAAAATGGCAAATAGACACCTCTCAAGATCAATAGTCCTCCAGTCACTCTTTGAATGGGACTTCTGCGGTGACGCTGCAAAGCACGATATCCCAGGGATTCTAAAGCGTAATGCGGTAGAATTCGCTCCTGGTATGAGTGATGTAGAGTTCATGCAGGAACTCCTTGAAAGTGTCATTGCCAAAAAACCAGACCTCGACCTCATCATCGAAAAAGCCGCACCAGACTGGCCTATCGACAAGATCTCAGTGGTCGACCGAAATGTTCTCCGTATAGGACTCTACGAGCTTCTCTTTGCAAACAGAGATGAAGTACCTGCTAAAGTGGCCATAAACGAGGCTATAGAGCTTGCAAAGTCCTATGGTGGAGAGAACAGTGGAAAGTTCGTAAACGGTGTTCTAGGCTCTGTATACAAAGAAATAGGTGAACCAGGAAAAGACGCTACGCCAAAGAAAAAGAAAGTAAAGATCCCAGATATTCCATATGAGCAGATGCCGATCCTTCATCTCGGAGGTGCAGTTGTCTATGCTCGGCACGAAGGAGAGGTATATCTCGCACTCGTCCACGATGTCTTTGGTCACTGGACACTATCAAAAGGAAAAATCCCTCAGGGGGTGGAGGTAAAAGAAGGGACTGTAGCGAAAATAAAAGAGGAAATGGGTGTGGACATAGTGATAAAAGAAATACTTGGAAACAATGAGTATGTAGCAGCAGACCCAGAGCTCGGCAAAATCAGAAAACAAGTAAACTACTTTTTAGCAGAATCAAAATTTGATCCCCTCGTCCTCGGAAAAACAGGTGGCCTCGACGATGCGAGATGGTTCAAATTGTCAGATATTTTGGAGCTCAATTTTTACAACGACATGCTCCCCATCATTACAAAAGCTATAAATCTATTAAGTGCAGAAAAAACTTCCTAATTTTAAAGACCTAGAAACACTCATCGGCGTCGAATTCCGCGATCCGAACCTCCTTCGACAGGCATGTACACACCGCTCATATATAAATGAAAATCGTAGCCTCGGACACGATCACAACGAACGCCTCGAATTCCTCGGAGATGCCGTGCTCGAGCTCGTGGTGACAAACTTTTTGTATCACAAATTCCCACATGCAGCAGAGGGTGATCTCACTGCATATCGTTCTGCGCTCGTAAACACCATATCGCTTGCTCGCGTAGGAGACGTGCTCGGGATAAACGAATACCTCCTCCTCTCAAAGGGTGAATCAAAAGACATCGGACGTGCGCGCGCCATCATCATTGCTGATACGATCGAAGCTATCATCGGTGCCATCTATACTGATCAGGGATTTGGAAATGCCGCAAACTTTATCTCTCGCAATCTTCTCGAGGTCATCGATATTGACGAAATCATTGCCAAAAAGCTATGGCTCGATGCAAAGAGTCGTTTCCAGGAACGCGCTCAGGAAAATGTCGGTATCACTCCATCGTATAAAACACTAAAGGAAACCGGTCCTGACCATAGCAAGATCTTTACCCTCGGGGTATTTCTCGGAGATGTGCAGGTAGCGACAGGTGGTGGTCCATCAAAGCAAGAAGCTGAACAAAAAGCTGCAGAAAAAGCACTCGAAGTGAAAGGGTGGTAAAATACATTTATGTATCTAAAGTCGCTCGAAATAGTAGGATTCAAGTCTTTTGCAAAAAAGTCTACCCTCCAATTCAACACTCCTATTTCTGCCATCGTTGGTCCAAACGGCTCAGGGAAATCAAATACCGCTGAGGCGTTTCGTTTTGTACTTGGTGAGCAATCGATAAAATCGATGCGAGGAAAGCGTGGGGAGGATCTCATTTTCAATGGAGGAAGTGTGAACCGTGCGTCGGTAAAAGTAGTTTTTGACAACAGTAAACGGCTTTTGCCACTTGATTTTGATGAAGTCAGTCTCGAGCGCGTCGTCCACCGCGATGGCGTCAACGAGTACTATATAAACGGCAGCAATGTCAGACTCAAAGATATCGCCGAACTCCTCGCTCAGGCCCATATAGGGGCTTCTGGACACCATATCATCTCCCAGGGTGAAGCAGATCGTATCCTCACTGCGCGTACCGACGAACGCCGCGAAATGATCGAGGATGCGCTCGGTCTCAAGATCTATCAGTACAAGCGAAATGAAAGCCTCAAAAAGCTCGAAAAGACGCAGGAAAATATGCGTGAAGTCGAGCTTCTTCGACGTGAGATCGCTCCACATCTAAAATTCCTCCAGAAACAGGTAGAAAAAGTAGAAAAGGTTCGCGAGCTCCGCAACGAAATGCGCGCCACCTATCGTATGTACCTCAAACACGAAGAGGTATACATAAAAAACGAATCGGACAAAATCGAGCGCGAAAAGCATGAACCAGAAAAAGAATACAATCGCCTCGAGAGCGAACTCCTCCGGGTAAAGGATCGCATCGAACACTCAAAACACAAAGATCACAAAAGTGACGAACTCATTTCTATAGAGCGGAAGATTTCTGACTCACGAACGCAAAAGGATCTCCTGTCTCGAGAAGAAGGCAAAATAGAGGGCGAGATACAAACGCTCACCCGTATGATCGAGCGCGAAACCGAAAAGATCAATAGAGAAGACACAAAAACGGTGTATTTAAAAGATGTCGAGGACATTCTGTACCGCATCGAAGATTTTCATCCTATTTCTTTTGTAAAAAACCTGCTTCGTGACTTCATCAGCAAGCACAAAACAAAGATCGATAGTTCACTCATCGATGAATATCAAAAGCAGATCAACGATCAGCGCAAAAAGCAGGAACAACTCAAGCTAAAAATAGGCGACTGTATAAAGAGAGAGTTTGAGTACGGAGTCGACTATGAAAGACTCAAGGAAACAATCGAGAAAGAAAAAGACTCAAATCGTGATGCAGAAAAGGATATGTTTAAAATCATGGCGCGGATCAATGAGCTCCGTGGTGTTTTGTCTAATCTAAAAAACAGAGAAATAAACCTCAAATCTCTAAAAGAAAACTTTGATCGAGAGCTCAAGGAGGCCTACATCCTCGGAGGTCGTGAGGCCACTGACTACAAAGAAACCGCGATCGAGCCAGAGGACCGTGCAAAACAGGATGCCCGACGACATGAACTAGAAAAGCTAAAGATCCGCATCGAAGATAGTGGTGTCGGAAACAGCGAAGAAGTCACAAAAGAACACAAAGAAACCACAGAGCGTGACGAATTCCTCGCTCGTGAGCTCGCTGATCTACAGCAGGCAAAGGCATCGCTCGAGTCAGTGATCGCCGATCTCGATGCGCGGATCAACCACGAATTTACCGAAGGAATCGTAAAGATAAATATACAGTTCCAAAACTTTTTTGCACTGATGTTTGGAGGGGGGAAGGCAGAGCTAAAGCTCGGTGAGGGAATCGATATATACGTTGAGCTTCCACGTAAAAAAACAAAGGGCCTCATGATGCTCTCAGGTGGAGAGCGAGCGCTCACCTCGATTGCACTTTTGTTTGCAATTTCTCAGGTTAATCCACCACCGTTTATCATTTTGGATGAGACTGATGCGGCACTCGATGAAGCGAATTCGAGAAAATATGGAGACATGATCCAGAGTCTGTCTGAATACTCGCAGCTTATTTTGATTACACATAACCGTGAGACCATGTCTCGTGCAGGAGTTTTGTATGGAGTGACGATGGGAGGGGATGGAGCTTCGAAACTACTTTCTATACAGTTTGAGGAGGCAGTAAAAGTGGCGAAGTAGCACATTGACTTTGGTCGATATAAGTGCTATAATATGGGCCGTTAGTTCACATTGACAATACAGGAACATCTATGCCGAAAATCACGGTCAGATACAACGCCGATCGCTTTCGTACCAAGGGATTGCGTGCGATCTATGAAATCCTGGGCCTCCAGGTCGCGAAGACGGCTGATCCGTCTTTCACTCTTCGCGAGATCGACTACTATGTCTATCCCAACGGTCCGTACAGCCACGCTCCGCTCCTCGCCATCGAGATTCAAACGATCGGCAAGCGCGACCGGAAGAAGCGGATGAATGACGCTGTCGCCGAGTGGAAACGCCTGGTCGAAGAAATCCCCGAGGTCCAGCTTCTGAGGCTGCCGGCTGGAAGCGCCCTCATCTGGATCCAGTACGTGGATAAGGACGGCCCGCACGTCTGAAAGATCAGACCAACCCACCACCCAACATGGACACCCATCGTTCGGCGGTGGGTTTTCCTTTTTATGCCACCATCACGTAATCCAGTGTTCGTCGATCGATATCAGCCCCAGCAACTTTAAACTTTACTTTGTCGCCAAGTGTAAATTTCTTTTTTGTACGTTGTCCAACCACCGAGTATGATTTTTCTTTAAATTCATAAAAGTCACCACCGAGATCGCGGAGTTTTATCATCCCTTCACACTTTGTATTTACTTCCTCCACATACACACCCCATTCTGATACTCCAGAGATAGTACCTTCAAATGTCTGACCAATCCGCTCTGACATATACTCGACTTGTTTCAGTTTCTTTGATGCGCGTTCTGCTTCTGATGCAGCGACTTCGCGTTCAGAGCTTTGTTCTGCGATGTTTTGATATCGAGAGATGTCTTTTGAGTTAAAGGTATGTCCAGTGAGGTGCTCCTGAAGTACTCGATGCACGAGGAGGTCGGGATATCGGCGGATCGGAGAGGTAAAGTGGGTGTAAAAGGTAAAGGCGAGACCAAAGTGACCAATGTTTTTGGTAGAGTAGATCGCTTTTTGCATCGAGCGGATCGCCGCAGTTTTGACGAGTGCCTCGTGAGGAGTACCAGTGACTTGTTTCATCAATGCGTTCATTGCCGAAGCTGTTACGGTGCCGTCTTTTGTCTTTAGATCATACCCGAGTGCTTTTACAAATTGGGCAAGATCGTTGATACGCTCTTTGTCCGGTACATCGTGGATGCGGTATATAGAACCAGGAGAGATTTTATTTTTCTCTACAGAGTCAGCAATGAATTTTGCTACTTCACGGTTTGCGAGGAGCATGTATTCTTCGACGAGTTTGTGAGTTTCAAGGCGTTCTTTTTTGTATACACCAGTAGGCTTGCCATTTTCATCGAGGATAAAACGGATCTCATCCTGTTCGAACTCTATCGCTCCACGAGAAAACTTTTCCGCCTGCATTTTCTTTGCGATGCTGTTTAGTGTGCGGAGCTCATCGGCGTATTCACCACCATTGTCGATACTTGCTTGAGCATCTTCATAGGTAAAACGACGAGTAGAATTGATCACGGTGCGACCAAACCATCGCTCATATACTTTTCCTTTGTCATCCATTACGAAAATAGATGAAAATGTGAGTTTGTCCTCGTGCGGATTGAGACTGCAGACGTCGTTTGAGAGAACCTCCGGGAGCATGGGGATCGTACGATCGACGAGGTATATAGAGCAGCCACGATGAAGAGCCTCAGAGTCGAGAGCGGTGCCCTCGGTCACATAGTGAGATACATCTGCGATGTGCACGCCGATCTCGTATTTTCCATCAGGCAATTTTTTATATGAAATAGCATCGTCAAAGTCCTTTGCGTCGATCGGGTCGATGGTCATGGTGAGTGTCCCTCGCATATCACGACGCTTTGGAACTTCGGTGCGGAAGATGTCTTCTTTATTTTTTTCTATTTTTTTAGCTTCTTCTTCGACTGCAGGAGGGAAGCGAGTGTCGAATCCTTTTTCGAGGACAATAGACTCCATCTCAGCATCATTTTGACCTTTTTTACCAATGACACGGATAACTTCGGCATCAGGAAGTGCTTTTGGATCGGTCCATGAGGTGAACTGGATGTGGACCTTGTCACCTTTTTTAGCATCGCCAACATACTTCAACGGAATGTTGAACTTTGTGTAGCATTTTTTATCATCAGGGATGACGATAGCGAGATTTTCTTCGAGGGTGATCGTTCCTACATATTTTGCCTTTGCACGAGAAATAACCGAGAGTACCTTGCTACTATCTTTGCCTATTTCGATCTCTACAGTGTCGCCGTTTAGAGCAGTATTGAGTGTGCCTTCTTCGAGGCGTATATCCTGGTCAGGATTCTTTGGATCTACCACGAAACCGAGGCCTTTTGCCGTTGTTTTGATAGTCCCTATTAGTTTTCGCATACCAATACTATACACCAATTTGCCTTTTTTACTAGTAAATGTTAGGATATTGCCCATGTTAGCTATACGACTACAGCGAGTGGGACGAAAGCACGAACCAAAGTTTCGTGTTGTTTTAACTGATTCAAAAAATGGACCTAAAAGTGGAAAGTTTCTCGAGGTTTTGGGCTCATACGATACACGTATCCAGAATGACCTCAAACAGTTCAAGGTGGACCGTATAAAGGCTCTTATGGCACAGGGTGCACAGCTCTCAGACACACTCCACAACTTTTTTGTACACAACAAGGTCATCGAAGGAAAAAAGGTAAATAATCTCCCAAAGAAAACTCCAGTAAAGAAAGAAGGCGAAGAGGCAGCAGCGGCAACTCCAGCTCCAGCAGCAGAAGCCCCTGTGAATAACCCAGCTACTCCAGCAACAGAGAACGCGGTACAATAGCTCCAGCAGTATTCATACTGTTATTAACGACTAATATAGAACAATGACAGATAAAGACATTCAATTTTTGGATTTTGTTGTAAAAGCACTGGTAGACAAGGCAGAAAATGTAAAAATAAACCGAACAGTTGATGAGATGGGCGTGCTCCTCACACTCGAAGTAGCAGCAGACGATATGGGCAAGGTGATCGGCCGACAGGGAAATACCGCAAAAGCCATCCGCACCCTCCTCCGCGTCGTAGGAATGAAAAACAATTCTCGAGTGAATCTAAAGATAAACGAACCAGAAGGTGGTCTAAAGACGACCGACAAAGCGACAAAATCTCTCGACGAAGCGATGGCAGATCTCGATATCTGATATCCACATTGACTTTGTGAGAGGGGAGGAGTATTTTTGAAATAGTATGCACCTCAAGATCCACGTTTTCGACGCTGGATCGCATCCAGCTGCAAACCCAGCCCTCTTGGCTTACAAGATGCGGGGACTCGCTCCGCTTCATGCACCGGGCTCAACAAACCGGTTTTCTGACAAGGATTTGCGCCGTCTTCTCTTGCCAGACCAAGGCGCGATATTTGTCGCAGACGACACTGATACCAATCTCATTGTCGGAGCTTCTGTTTTCAAACAAGAAGGACGACGAGCGCGCCTCTTGTCGACTGCCGTCGCCGACGGGCTAGATTTTCGGATCGTTGTCCCGGATCTCACTCGTGAGTTTTGCGGATACTTTGCGAGAAGGCAGGTCGCGGTCAATCTCTCTACTCCTCGTCTGGGTGATATCCGACAACTGGAGTTTGAATTCTAACGAAAGGGCGCCTGCGTGGCGTCCTTTGTGTTTATTGACAAAGTGTGTTATAAATTGTGTATGAATTTCCATATCGTATCTCTCTTTCCAGGAGCCTTTGACTCATACCTTGGTGAGTCTATTTTAAAGCGCGCGATCGAAGACAAAAAAGTAAAAGTAAAATTTTACAATCCGCGCGATCATGACAAGGGTCGTGTCGATGACAAACCGTATGGTGGAGGTCCAGGGATGGTGATCGAGGCGCTCCCTGTCATCAAAGCCATTGCAAAGGTAAAAGCACCAAAGAAAAAGATCATCTGGTTCACTCCAAAAGGAAAACAGTTTACCACCGCAGATGCGCAAAAACTCTCAAAGCAAAAAGATATAGTCTTTGTCTGTGGACGTTACGAAGGGATCGATGCTCGAGTAAAAAAAGTCTATAAAGTAGAAGAGTACTCGGTCGGGCCATATGTCCTCACTGGTGGAGAGCTCCCAGCTATGATCATGATGGATTCTATTTCTCGTCAGGTAAAAGGCGTGCTCGGGGATATTGCTTCTCTCGAGGAGTCTCGTGCGGCTGCAAAAGATGTCTACACACGACCAGAGACGATCGAATACAAGAAGAAAAAGTATCGAGTACCCCCAGTGCTTTTATCTGGCCATCAGGCTAAAATAGAGGAGTGGAGAAAACTCAATGCTGAAGGTCGCTAGTATCATCGGTGCACTACTTGCAATCGGGCTTTTTATGCCGGGTTCCACTTCGTACGTCGCACCGACTCCTATACCTACTCCTGAACCCCTCACGATACTCATCGTCGGGGACATGATGTTTGATCGGTATGTTCGCACACTCATGGATGAACACGGGTACGAATATCCATTTCAAAAAATAACGCTCGATGCAGACATTGTGGTAGGGAATCTAGAAGGGACGATCACGACGAACAAAAGCATCGCAAAGAGGGACAATCTCAAATTTACCTTTGACCCAAAGGTGGTAGAGCAACTCAAACGGTTCACTGCAGTCAGTCTCGCAAACAACCATTCTCGAGACTTTGGGTACAAGGGATATACTGATACGATCAAATATCTACAGGATGCAGGGATAGGATATTTTGGTGATTGGGAAAATGTAGAAAATCACTCTTTTATAATTGAGAAGAAAGATAAAAAAGTAGAGTTTATTGGTTTCAATGAATTTTCATATAGAAATTTTGAAAAAGTCTTAGCAACAGTCGCTTCTTCCACCGCAGACTATACGATTGTATTCCCGCATTGGGGTGTAGAGTATGAAAAAGAGCCAAGTACACTTCAAAAAACCTGGGCACGCAAATTTATCGACGCGGGCGCAGATGCAGTCATCGGCGCGCATCCGCATGTGGTCCAGACGACCGAAGTCTATAAAGACAAACCCATTGTCTACTCAATGGGGAACTTTATCTTTGATCAGTATGCAAATGATGAGGTAAAGACAGGGTTGATGGTCAAGATAGAAATTGGTGATGAGATAAGCTATAAATTTATTGACATTTATGCTGAAAAGTCGCAGCCGGCGTTATCCACCCCTTGACATCTACTTTTTATATGCTAGGCTGACCATAACTTCAACGATTGAGTCACGGCCGCACAGAAGAAGGATTACAAGGCGTAAAATTGGTCCTCTTTGATTATAAAGACTAGAAATTAATAGTTATTCCTTTGGATATAGCACTCCAGGGATTTTTTGCTTTTTATGAAAACAGATAAAAAATATTTCGGACGGTACAAGGAAGCATTGACCACGATGCCTGACTTGGTCGCTCCGCAGGTAAATTCGTTCAAACAGCTCATCGAGCACGATTTGAAAGAAGTATTCGCAGAGTTTTCTCCGATACGTGACTATGCTGAAAAAAAGTTCGAGCTTTCGTTCACCGATTTTGAACTCTCACGCCCAAAGTTCGACGAGCACTATGCAAAGGCAAACAAACTCTCATACGAGGGTCAGCTCAAGGCAAAAGTAATGCTAAAGAACAAGCTGCACGGAAGTGAAAAGGAGCAGGAGATGTTCCTCGCTGATTTTCCTTTGATGACCGATCACGGAACATTTATCATCAACGGTATCGAACGAGTCATCGTGCCACAGCTCGCACGATCATTTGGTATCTTCTTTACCTCAGAAGAAGTAAAGGGTAAAAACTTTTTCGGTGCAAAAATCATCCCAGCGCGTGGTGCATGGATCGAGATTGAGACCGACACAGACGGTGCGATCTATGCTCGTATCGATCGAAAGCGAAAGTTCCCAGTGACTTCACTCCTCCGCATCCTCGGTGCAGAGACAAATGAGGATATTCTCGCTCTCTTTAAGAACAACCCAGAGACAAAGACAGCGATCGAGCTCACACTCACAAAGGATCATGCAAAAAATACAAATGAGGCATTTATCGAGATCCACAAGAGACTTCGAGACGGAGACCTCGCTACAGCAGACAACGCACGAGAGTTCGTCGGCGGTATTTTCAAAGCAGAGCGATACGACCTCCAGCGTGTAGGACGATTCCGTTTCAACAAGCGTTTTGGTAAATCAATGGAGGAAAAAGAGCTCGAGCGACGTACGATCAATGCTTCTGACCTCGGTACTACGATCGAACACATCGTATACCTCAACAATACTCCAGATGCGATCGAGGACGACATCGACCACCTCGGTTCACGACGTGTACGATTCGTTGGAGAACTCCTCGCACAAAAGATCCGTGTCGGTATGACTCAGATGAAGCGAAATATTCAGGACAAAATGTCTACCGTAGAGCCAGATGTATCGCTCCCGGTAAACTTTGTGTTCCCACGACCACTTCAGGCTCGTATCAAGGAGTTTTTCACTAAGAACCAGCTCTCACAGTTCATGCTCCAGGAAAATGCGCTCGCTGAGATCGAGCACCTTCGAACACTTTCAGCCCTCGGTCCCGGAGGTCTCACTCGTGAACGAGCGAGTTTCGAAGTCCGCGACGTACACCCAAGTCACTACGGCCGCCTCTGTCCGATCCACACTCCAGAAGGTCCAAACATCGGTCTCATCCTTCGTCTCTCTATATATGCACGCATCAATGACTTTGGAATGATCGAGACTCCATATGCAAAGGTGAAAAACGGAAAGATCTCTGGTGAAATCGTATACCTCAATGCACTCGAAGAAGAGGGTGCAAAGGTAGCGCATGCAGCTATTCCATATGACAAGACTGGAAAGATTACGAATGATGTAGTCGAAGTACGATTTGGTGGAAAGCCAGCCCTCTGTCCAAAAGACGAGGTAGAATACATCGACGTTTCTACAAACCAGGCATTCTCTATCGCTACCTCACTTATCCCATTCCTAAACCACGACGATGCGAACCGAGCACTCATGGGATCGAACATGCAAAAGCAGGCGACTCCGTGTCTCATTCCCGAAGCGCCACTCGTGGCTACAGGTATTGAAAAGAAGGCAGTGCTCGATACAGGACGTATCGTCGTTGCACCTGAGGATGGAGAAATCGTTTTTGCTGATGCACGAAAAGTAGAACTAAAAGGAAAGAAAGATAAATATACATACAACCTCGTTCACTTCCAGCGAACAAACGGATTCACTGCATTCCACCAGCGACCAATCGTAACCGTAGGTCAAAAGGTCAAAAAGGGTGATGTACTCGTCGACACTTCTACATCAGACAATGGAGAAATGGCGCTCGGACAAAACATGCTCATCGCCTTTATGTCATGGTCTGGATCAAACTACGAAGACGCGATCATCATCTCAGAACGCCTTGTAAAAGACAGTAAATTTACCTCTATCCATATCGAAGAGTTCGTGGTAAACGTGCGTGATACAAAGCTCGGTCCCGAAGTCACCACATGTGACATTCCAAACGTCGGTGAGGCAAAACTAAAGAACCTCGCAGAAGACGGTATCATAAGACCAGGAGCAGAAGTACGTCCTGGAGATATTCTCGTCGGTAAAATTTCTCCAAAAGGCGAGACACAGCTGACTCCAGAAGAGCGCCTCCTCCGATCAATATTCGGTGAAAAAGCTCGAGATGTAAAAGACACCTCAAAGCGAATGGAAAACGGAAAGCGAGGACGTGTCATCTCAGTAAAGGTATTCTCACGAGAAAAGGGTGACAAGCTCGAGTCAGGAATCATCAAAAAGATTTATGTCGAGATCGCACAGCTTCGAAATGTATCTGTGGGAGACAAGCTCGCAGGTCGTCACGGAAACAAGGGAGTTATCTCAAAGATTCTCCCAGAACAAGACATGCCATACATGGCAGATGGTCGACCAGTAGACATGATCCTCACCCCACTCGGTGTGCCTTCACGTATGAACCTTGGTCAGATCCTCGAGCTACACCTCGGACTTGCAGCAAACACACTCAACTATCAGGCTATCGTTCCTCCATTTACTGGAGCGACCGAAGATGAAATCCGTGCAGAGCTCAAGAAAGCAGGATTTGCAGAAGATGGAAAGATGGAACTCCGCGATGGACGAACTGGAGAAGCATTCAACCAGCGTGTATCAGTCGGTTATATGTACATCTTGAAACTGCACCACATGGTGGAGGACAAGATCCACATGCGATCTATCGGTCCATACTCACTCATCACTCAGCAGCCACTCGGAGGAAAGGCACAGGGAGGAGGTCAGCGATTTGGAGAAATGGAAGTCTGGGCACTTTTGGGTCACGGCGCAGCACATACACTCCGTGAAATCCTCACGATCAAGTCTGACGACATCGTCGGCCGATCACAGGCATTTGACGCGATCGTAAAGGGTGAACGATTGAAGCAGCCAAACATCCCTGCATCATTTAACGTGCTCTTGAAGTCACTTCGAGGTCTCGCGCTAGATGTCGAACTTACCAGCAAAGAGGGTGAATCAGAAGAATAATAGAAATATATGAATAAATATAATCAAGTAGATTCAAATAATTTTGACGAGGTCACACTCAAACTGGCTTCTCCTGATCGAATCCTCGAATGGTCATTTGGTGAGATCACAAAAGCAGAAACCATCAACTACCGAACACAACGTTCTGAAAAGAGTGGTTTGTTTGACGAGAAAATCTTTGGTCCAGACCGAGATTTTGAATGTTACTGTGGAAAATATCGTGGTATCCGTTACAAGGGAATCGTCTGTGAAAAATGTGGAGTAGAGATCACTCGATCGATCGTACGACGTGAGCGCATGGGACACATCGAACTCGCGAGTCCGGTGTCACACATCTGGTTTCTAAAGAGTATGCCATCTCGCATCGGTTTGGTCATGGGTATGTCTGCTGCAGATCTCGAAAAAGTGATCTACTTTGCAGGGTATATCGTCACCAAGGTGCATGAGACTGAGAAAGAAAAATTCCTACGAGAACTCGATGGGGAATTTAAAAATAAAGTAAAAAACGCTCAGGACGACAAGACAAAAGAAATGCTCAAAGAGCTTTTGAACACTGCTCGAAATGAGATCGATAGTCTCCGGGAGGGTCAGGTCTTGGACGAAGTCCTCTACCACAAATTCTCGATGAAATACGGTGTGCTTTTTGAGGCAGGCATCGGTGCCGAAGCTATTTTTAACATCCTCAAAAATGTAGACCTTGTAAAACTCGTTGCAGAACTCGAGACAAACTATGAAAAAGCAGGCTCACTCGAAAAAGACAAGATCAACAAGCGACTCGCAGTGCTAAAATCAATGATCAAGTCAAAGATCAGACCTGAATGGATGTTCCTCACTCGCATCCCAGTTATTCCGCCAGCACTTCGACCGATGGTGGCTCTCGATGGAGGACGATTTGCGACAGCAGATATCAACGACCTCTACCGACGTGTGATCAACCGAAACAACCGTCTTTTGAAATTGATCGAGATCAGTGCACCAGACGTGATCCTCCGAAATGAAAAGCGTATTCTCCAGGAAGCGATCGACGCGCTCATCGACAACTCTATCCGCCATGGAAATGCTGCTCCAGGAGCAAATTCTCCTGCATCAAAGCGAGCACTCAAGTCTCTTGCGGATAACCTCAAGGGTAAAAAAGGTTTGTTCCGACAGAATCTCCTCGGTAAACGAGTAGACTATTCTGGACGATCAGTGATCGTGGTAGGACCAGAACTCGCTCTCGACCAGTGTGGACTCCCAAAACACATGGCCCTCGAACTCTTCCGCCCATTTATCATCTCAGGACTTCTCAAAAAAGAACTTGCCTACAACATTCGTGGTGCAGGACGACTCATCGACGATGGTAGTCCCGAAGTCTGGGCAATCCTCGAAGAGGTCATCAAAGGAAAATACGTGCTCTTGAACCGTGCTCCTACGCTACACCGACTCGGTATTCAGGCATTCCGACCAGTGCTCGTCGAAGGAAATGCGATCCAGGTTCACCCACTCGTCTGTACAGCGTTCAACGCGGACTTTGACGGAGACCAGATGGCTGTGCATGTACCACTCGGAGAAGAAGCACAGCTCGAAGCAAAGGAGATCATGGCTTCTGATAAGAACATTTTGAAACCTGGAAACGGAGACGCGACCGTGGTTTCAAAACTACTCGACATCGTTCTCGGTTGTTACTGGATTACAAAGACCGTAGAAGGCGAACTCGGTGAAGGAAAATTCTTTGAGTCTCCAGAGGCTGCGATTGTCGCACGAAACTTCCGCGCGATCTCACTTCGATCAAAGATCAAAGTACTCGCTCCAGCTACTCCAAAATACAAAGAGTTCGATGGAAAAATATTTGAAACGACAGTAGGACGAATCCTTTTCAACGAGGTACTTCCGGCTGACTATCCATTTATCAACAAGGAGATCGATCGAAAGAAAATGTCAGCGACCATCGACGACATGATCAATGTCTACGGTGTCGACAATATTCCAAAGATCCTCGACAAAGTTAAGGCATTTGGATTCAAATACACTACCTACTCAGGAACCACTTGGTCTATCAGTGACGTACAGGTTCCAGCGGGCAAGGCAGAGGTCATCACAAAAGCAAAGGGTCAGTCAGACAAAGTCATGGAGCAGTTCAACGACGGACTTTTGACCGAAGAAGAACGCCTACGAAAAAATGTAGAGATCTGGCACAAGGCAAAGTCAGATGTAGAAAAATTGATCCCAGGAGCACTCGACAAAAAGGGCTCTGTGTTCGACATGGTGACATCAGGTGCCCGAGGTAGTATCGGAAACATCACTCAGATGGCAGGTATGAAGGGTCTCATCACCAACACCGCCGGAGAGACGATCGAGCTCCCAGTTATTTCATCAATGAAAGAAGGACTCACTCCGATCGAATACTTCATCACCACTCACGGTGCTCGAAAGGGTCTCACAGACACCGCACTCAACACCGCAAAGGCAGGATACCTCACTCGAAAACTCTTCGTCGTAGCACAAGACGTTGTAGTGAGCGAGGCAGACTGTGGCACAAAGAAATCAATCACTATCAAAAAAGGAAATATTCAGGGTATCGAAGTACCGATCTCAAAAAATATCCGCGGACGTGTGCTCGCTGAGGATGTTTCGACATTTAAAAAAGGTCATCTCTTGAGCAAGCTCGATGCACTCAAGATCGAGGAAAGTGGTATCACAGAGGTCGCAGTTCGTTCACCACTTTCATGTGAAAGTGCAGGTATCTGTGCTGCATGTTACGGAGTAGATCTCGGACGAAACAAACTCGTCGAGCTCGGTGAAGCCGTAGGAACTGTCGCTGCTCAGGCGATCGGAGAACCAGGAACACAGCTCACCATGCGTACATTCCACTCTGGAGGTACTGCATCAGTCGGTGGAGACATCACCGCAGGTCTACCACGAGTAGAAGAAGTCTTTGAAAAGCGCGCTCCAAAAAATCCAGCTGTGGTAAACATCGCTGACGGAGTAGTGACTGGAGTAAAAGACCTCGGAAAAGAAAAGATCATCACCGTCCTCCCAGATGTACCAGAATCAAAAAAGACAAAGAAGGGTGCGAGCGAGATCGAATACAAATTCCATTTCCGCCGTATGCCACTTGTAAAAGTAGGTGACCATGTAAAGCAGGGTGAACTCATCACCGACGGTTCAGCTGATATCGATGATGTATTCAAATATGCTGGTGTGGAGAAAGCAAAAGAATACGTGATCCAGGAGGTAGGAAAGATCTACGAGCTCCAGGGAGAAACTGTGTCTCGAAAGCACATTGAGATCATCGTACGCCAGATGTTCTCTCGATACGAAGTCACCGAAGGAGGTAGCTCAACATTTACCGAAGGAGAAATCATCGACGAGACCGCAGTACGTGGCCTTGCAAAAGACACAAAAGCAGAAGCACTCGTCATGGGTATCACCGAAGTATCACTCTCACGAAAGAGTTGGCTCTCAGCTGCTTCGTTCCAGCACACGAACCGCATCCTCATCAACAATGCACTCAAAGGTAGTAGCGATACACTGACTGGTCTCATGGAGAACGTCATCATCGGACGCCATATCCCAGCAGGTACAGGGTTCAAGGGAAGTCCAAAGCAAAGAATGATCGAAGCGATCCAGCCTAAAGAAGAAATAAACGAAGAATAAATATGACCCCTGTTGAGCAAATAAAACAAAAGCTCAACATTGTAGATGTGCTCTCTTCCTACGTTACTCTCATAAATGCCGGCAATACGTACAAAGCGAGATGCCCATTTCACAATGAGAAAACCCCTTCGTTCTTTATCTCACCAGAACGTGGTACTTACTATTGTTTCGGCTGTGGTGCAAAAGGAGATATATTCTCATTTGTGCAGCAGTTCGAAGGTCTCGACTTTATGGGAGCGCTCAAAATGCTCGCAGAAAAACCGGGCGGTCGTCACCTTCGAACGCATGAAGGCCTCGTCGGCGCTCTCGCTGCCGCCGCCACCCGGCTCAAGCCGGGCCTGAGCCGCCAGCGCCGAACGGGCC
>CAZNYP010000001.1:35629-50014 GCA_964577365.1 uncultured Candidatus Saccharibacteria bacterium | reverse complement strand
CCTCGACTTTATGGGTGCGCTCAAAATGCTCGCAGAAAAGGCGGGCGTCGAGCTTACGCACACGCATGTAAAAGACAATAAAAGTGATCTCTATCAGATCATGGAGGACGCTACTGCTTTCTTTGAAAAAAATCTGACAAAAGAACCAAAGGTTCGCGACTATCTCCACGCGAGAGGCCTAACCGATGAAACGATAAAGGATTTCCGCATCGGTTGGGTACCCGATGAGTGGCGTGCGGCGCATGATCATCTCAAAAAGTATCAGATCTCGGATATAGAAAAAGTGGGACTCATAAAAAAAACAGAAAAAGGGTACTACGACAGGTTCCGAGGACGTATCATGTTTCCCATCTCAGACAGCAGTGGTCGGGTGATTGCATTCACTGGTCGCATATTTGTCGACGACAAGGAACAGGCAAAATACCTAAACAGTCCCGACACCGTTCTCTATGATAAAGGTACGACGATATACGCACTCGACAAAGCAAAAGTAGATATAAAAAAGAAAAACTATGCCATCCTCGTCGAGGGTCAGATGGACCTCATCATGTCTCACCAGGCAGGGATCACAAACACCGTTGCTGTGTCAGGTACGGCACTCACCGAGCATATGCTCACCATGCTTCGACGATTTTCTCCCAATGTCCTCATCGCGTTTGATGCAGACACAGCAGGGAAAAACGCCGCATACCGCGCGTCACTCATGGCCCTCGCTCTCGGTATGGATGTAAAAGTTGCAGATGTACCAGGTGAAAAGGATCCCGCAGACCTCATTTTGAAAGATAAAAATGAATGGCGAGAAGTTCTCAAAAACGCTACTCCCATCGTAGAGTTCGAGCTCAACCAGATTTTGAAAACTATCGAAAAAAGAAAGCTCTCAAAAGCCATCATCGATAGAGTCCTTCCCATCATTGCGTCCATCGACAGTGAAATGCAAAAATCGCATTTTATCACACTCATAAAGGAAAAAACTGGCATTGCCGAAGAAGCCATCTGGGAGGATGTGAGGAAGATGAAGAAAAAAGAAGTAAAAAAATCAGAAGCACCACCTGCACCACTACCAAAAGAAGATCTCATCATTCGAAAAATATTTGCCCTCGCGTACAGCAAAGAAAGTCCAGAACTTTTCAAAAAAATAAAGATCATTCTGGGGGACAAGTACGAAGCGATAGAGAAAGATATGGATATGGTAAAGCAGGAACTGGTTTTTGAGATCGAGATGCGAGCAACGGATGAGCGTGAAGAGATAGAACTCCTAAAGAACCTGGAAGAAGATATTCTGAAGAAAAAGTTTGCCGAGCTCATGCACGAGATCACGCTTGCTGAAAAGAATAAAGACATAAAAAAAGCAGAAGAACTACTCGCCGAGTGCCAAAAGATAAGTATACGATTGCGTGCCTTAAAGGAAATATGATATTATAAATCTAAATTCGTCAATATGAAATCAAAAAAACCTCTCAAGAAAAAGGCAAAGAAGATCGTAAAGGTAGTAAAAAAGAAGTCAGCAAAAAAACCAGCTGCAACACGATCAAAGAAAACGAGCCAAAAAGATTTTGAAAGCAAAACAACAAAGCTCCTCGCAAAAGGAAAGGAGCGTGGTTTCGTGACGTATGACGAGATTTTGAAAGAATTTCCAACGATTGAAAATGAGATCGTTTTTCTCGATGAACTCTACGGCAAACTATCTGTCTCAGGTATCGACGTGCTGGAAGGCGGAGGACTCCTCGAAGTAGAACCAGAAGTACCAGCGAAAAAGGGATACAGCTACGGTTCACGCAGTGACTCTTCGTACGACTCGATCCAGATGTATCTAAAAGAGATCGGACAGTACCCACTCGTAAATGCGGCTACCGAGAAAGATCTCGCGCGACGTATCGAAGCAGGTGACAAAGAAGCAAAATCACTCCTCGCAAAGGCAAACCTCCGCCTCGTGGTATCGATTGCAAAAAAATACGTAGGACGTAGTCCCGACCTCACACTCCTCGACCTCATCCAGGAGGGAAACCTAGGTCTATTCAAGGCGGTTGATAAATTCGATTGGCACAAAGGCTACAAGTTCTCAACATATGCGACATGGTGGATCCGTCAGGCGATCACTCGAGCACTCGCTGATCAGTCACGAACTATCCGCGTACCGGTGCACATGGTGGAAACTATTGCAAAATACAAACAAGTCGTCCGACGTCTTTCACAGGATCTAGGCCGTGATCCACTACCAGAGGAAATAGCTACAGAAATGGGACTCGATGTAGACAAGATCTACCAGATTGAGAAAATCGATCAGGATACTGTATCACTCGAAAGTCCTGTAGGTGATGATGGAGATGACGGCAAGTCTACCCTCGGAGACTTCCTCTCAGACGACAAAATCCTTTCACCGGACCAGGAGGCTTCACGACGTATCCTCGGTGATCAGGTAAAAGAAATCCTCGACGACCTTTCTATAAAAGAACGCAAGATTCTCGAAATGCGCCACGGACTTCTCGATGGTATCACCCACACTCTCGAAGAAGTAGGAAAAGAATTCGGCGTGACTCGTGAACGTATTCGTCAGATCGAAGCAAAGGCGCATGAAAAGATTCGTCAGCATGACAAGATCAATCGGTTGAAGAACTACTAGATATGCATAAAAGCCGAGCCGCCCTTTTGGGGCGGCGTGGTGTTTTAGTGGGTTGTGACCCCCTGTGGAACCAGTACTCGTTTTAGCCTTTTCAAGGCTTGGTTGAAATGCCAGCTGGCATTGTGTGGATCGAGGCCAGCAGCTTCTACTGCTTCCTTTTGCGTCACCTCTACTCCTTGGAGAAGGAGTTTTTGATCTCGGGGTGACAGTCGGCTGAGTGCATGACGCAGCCAGTCTATCGAGTCATTCCTTGCCACCTGGTGGTATGGCGACTCCGTGTGTCTGCAGGCGAGCTCATCGTCATTGACCTCAACAAAATGGTCTGCCTCACGGTACCACTTTCTGAGACAGTTGAGCATAGCTGACTTCACAGGACGATAGGCAAAGGTAGAGAGTGTCCCTTTCGAAGGGTTATACCTTGGGAGGACATACTCAGCGAGCGTATACTGCCCCGCAGAGATGAGGTCATCCACCGGGATGCCGGGATTTGCACTGGCGAGCTGGTAAGCTAGGCCAGTAAGAAGGGGAAGGTACTCATTAACCTCCTCCTCAAGATTAAAGGTACTCATTGGATCTGATACTACAAAATACTGTATACTTAGTCAATGAACTGGTTTCTATTATCGATTACCGCGCCGATTCTCTGGAGTGTGCTCAATCACGTCGACAAGTACCTCGTCTCAAAGTATAAGAATGAAGTAGGGGTAGGGGGACTTGCGGTTACCTCGTCAATCTTTGCTGTTTTCGTTATACCAATTGTTTACTTTATTGACCCTGCAGTTATACATGCTGATGCGTTGTCTGCAGCACTACTTATCATCACTGGAGTCATGTTATCAGTCGCGATTTTGTTGTACCTGTACGCCCTTGATCGAGATGATGCTTCACATGTAGTTCCGTTTTGGTTTTTGATTCCCGTATTCGCGTATGTTCTAGGGATTGTGATTTTAGGTGAACATATCATCACGGGAAAAATACTGGCGAGTGTCATTGTACTGCTTGGGGCATTTATTCTTTCTCTAGAATTTGATCAGGGTTTTCGCATTAAAAAGCACACACCACTCCTCATGATTGGCTCGAGTCTGTTGCTCGCTTTATCTGATGTCATATTTAAAAAATACGCACTAGAATCGTCTTTTGCTGTATCAGTGTTTTGGAACCAGGTCGGTATGACATTGTTTGGGGTGTTTTGTCTTATTTTTATCACAAAATTTAGACTTGATTTTATAAAAATCTGCAAAGAAAAGAAATTCATCTGGATGCTCAATATCGGAGGCGAGGTGGTCCAATCGGTAGCAACTATTATCAACTTCTATGCGATGCTTGTCGCCCCTGTCGCACTCGTCCTCGTTGTAAACTATACGTTTCAGCCACTGTTTGTATTTGCGATCGGAGTCTTTATGACCCTATTCTTTCCTCACATATCAAAAGAGCACATTACAAAGGGTCATGTCATACAAAAGGCCGGTGCGCTTGCGATCATGAGTGTGGGTATATACCTGTTATTGTTGTGATATAATTTCTAAACATGAGCAAAACTACCTGGATAATACTTTTCCTTTTACTTGCATCTGCTATTGCAACTGGATTTTACCGTTACTATCACCGAGGAGATCTGACAGTAGTCTATGAAGAATGATGATCTAGTGGCGTCAAGAGAGGCCTTTAACGAGGCCGTGTATACTCCTTTATCCAAAATAGAGGACGAACTGAAAGTGCGCAGACAGGATAAAAAGATTGACGAGTATCTCAAAAGAGAACTCCAGTCTATTCCATCGTGTTTTGCTGCACCTCGAGCTGTGCTTTCACGAAGTGTAGCGACATACAACTTTGAGATGATGCGCTTCCTCGATATAGTGAGAGACATCGAGGGTGTTACACCACTTGTATGGGAGTACTCTCACGATACGTTCACACCAAATGTGAATAAGCTAAAGCACAATCTTGCACAGCTAGCATTTGAGAAAAAAAACAAGAAGCAAATTGAAAAGAAATCTGTTGTTGATTTTAATCAAACAAACGGGAAAAAGTTTATCGAGATGAAAACAAGTTGGGGAGATGATTTTATATCGTTCCACCATAGTATATTTCCACACATAGTGGATTGTTTCGATGCGACCGACTGGTACGCCGAACATGGAAAACAAGTCGGGCTGTACTACAAAAAACTGCTCTGCCTTTTCCTAAAGGATGGAGTAATGTTTGAAAATTTTTTGATAAAAGATACAACTGAAAATCCTTTTATAAAAGAAGTGTTTCTGCCTGCGTTTCTAGAAATCGTGAAGGAAACAGGGTATAAGCCGCTCATCACAGTACTCGAACATCCCGAGGACGAGGGACACGAGCACTGGATGTATTATCCAGAAGAGATATTAACACTCGTCAAAAGCAAGCTTTCTCTGCTAAAATAGAGGTATGGAATCTACTTGTACAGGTGCGGCAGACTACGGGGCTATTATTTACTATTCACATCTTATCCCGCTTGCCATCTCGTTTATCGTTGCATTGTTTGTAATGATAAAGTCAAAATACAGTCTTCTGTCACAAATCTTTTTCAGCTTCACGATAGTGTTCTGTGTCTGGTTATTCTTTGACATGATTGCGTGGACATCACAGGACTTCAATCTAATTGCCGCAGTGTGGACACCTCTCGATTTTCTCAACACTGCATTTTATCTACTCGCTTTATATTTTTTCCTTGTGTTTACTCATGGAAAAGAGATCCCGTTACGTCGCCGTATATTTCTCCTCATACTCTTGCTACCTTCATGGTATCTAAGTGTGAGTACTACATCTATTGTCGGATTTGATGGGGCCAATTGTGAAGCAATAAACAACGATCTTTCTACTGCCTACAAATTTGCACTTGAGATCATCACCGCGCTCGCCATCATTGCAGTGTCTATATACAAATACCACGTACAAAAGTGGGATGAATTCAAAAGGACGTTTATGCTCGCATGTGCACTTCTCCTGTTCTTTGTGGTGTTTTCTGTTACCGAGTTTATATCAAGCAACACTGGCTACTATGAGTTGAATCTCTACAGTCTGTTTATCCTGCCGATATTCTTGTTCATGATCATATACGCGTTTACAAATCTCAAGGTGATCACTGGGCAGTTCAGTGCCACACAGCTTTTGACGTATGTCATGATCATCCTCGTCGGTTCACAGTTCTTTTTCCTCGAGAATGCGACAAATCAGCTCCTCACAGTCGGTACATTCATCCTGTCTTTATCGTTCGGCGTGCTTTTGAATAAAGATGCAAAGCTCGAATTTGAGCAAAAGAAAAAAATAGAAAAACTAGCGGTAGAGCTCAAATCCGCAAACGAGCGACTCATCGAGCTGGACAAACAAAAATCAGAATTCGTTTCCTTTGCAACACATCAGCTCAAAAGTCCGCTCGCAGCTATGAAGGGCTACGCCTCACTTATCCTCGACGGTGACTACGGTGATGTAAATCCTCAGGTGCGAGAATCAGTCAACCGTATTTATGAATCATCTCGAACCCTCGCAAATGTGGTGGAGGAGTATCTAAATATTTCCCGTATCGAGCTCGGCAGTATGAAATATTACCTAGAAGACCAGGATGTAAAGCCAATCATCGAAGATGTCATCGGCGAACTCAAGCCAAATATCGAAAAAACGGGCATCACGCTTTCGTTTGACGCAAAACCAGACAACTATGTTGCGAGCGTAGATGTGGACAAGATAAAGCAAGTCTTCATGAACTTCATCGACAACTCTGTAAAATACACTCCAACTGGAAGTGTGACGGTTGGTCTCGAACGAAAAGGCGACAAGATTTTATTTAAAGTCTCTGATACAGGTATCGGTATGTCACAAAAAACTATTGACTCACTATTTTTGAAATTTACACGAGCGTACAATGCAAATAAAACAAATATTCACGGTACCGGACTCGGTCTGTATGTAGCAAAACAGATTGTCGATGCGCACGGAGGAAAAGTCTGGGCAGAATCTAAAGGAGAAGGAAAGGGAAGTGTGTTTTATGTAGAGTTGGCTGGGAAGTAGGAGGGGAAGAAAGACGCCGGTCCAGAGATCGGCGTCTTCTCGTAAATGACTTTCGTCACAGTAGGTCGCCGTTCGGCAAACCTTTGAACCCACCACGTCTCCCATTGCGGGGAGCAACGTGCTCGGGCTCTTCTGCGGTTTCAATCACTGTGTCGTGGAACGTTGGTTCAGTTTCAGGTTGAACCATCATTTCACGATCGACCTTCTTCCGAGTCGCTCCGCGCTTTTTGCTTTTCCACTCACGGACTATCCGGTACGGCGGTGTCACGAGGACACTGTCGTCACCGTCTAGGCCGCGTTCTACAGCATCAAGTGCAGCAGCTAACGGAGAATCCGATGGGGCTCCAGGGGGTGTAGATGTCGGACGACTTGCGCACAGGCGCTCATCAACCGTAACTTCACCCCGTATCGCCCTTCTGGCTTCTTCGAAAGGATCGGTGGGGCACATAACTGCACATATTATATCACCCTTGACCACTGCCGTCAAGTATGGCCTAGAAAAGGCTCTCCACTGCAGCTTTCACATCATTTCCATCAGCCTGACCCTTGCACTCCTTCATTACCATTCCGATTAGTTTTCCTTTGTCCGAATTTGTTTCTTTGAGGCGAGTTGCAATCTTTAAAATATCCTCTTTTGACATACTCGCTGGGAGGTACACCTCGAGGTGTTTGAGTTCAGCTACTTCCTTTTCTACGAGATCCATGCGGTTTCCCTTGGTGAACTGATCGATCGAGTCCTTGTGCTGCTTCACACTCTTTTTTATGAGTGCAAGTACTGAGGCATCATCGAGAAAAGGCTCGGCGCTACCTTTTGCGATGAGCTCGTTTGAGAAAGAAGAAAGGAGACCACGGATGACATCTAGCCGGATAGAGTCCTTTGCGCGCATTGCTTCGATGAGTTGTGCTTTTATGTTTTGGTGAATCATTTTGGTATACTATATTTATGATACAAACTATAGCAATTATTTTACTTTCTGTCGCCCTCGTCATAGTGGTGCTCCGCAAGCGTGAAAAACAGGACGATACGGGACTCAAGCTCATCCTCGAACAGATAAACGAGGTACACCGCACCGTAGATCATAAAATCAGTGAATCATCTCGAAACATGAATGATGCAGTCCGCCACCAGTTTGGCGAGTCACAGCGCCTGATCAAAGAAATCACGAACGAACTCGCGCAGGTAAAGGAAACGGGGAAACAGGTAGTGTCATTTACTGACCAGCTTCAGTCGCTCCAGGAGATCCTCAAAAACCCAAAGCAGCGCGGAATACTGGGTGAGTACTATCTCGAGACACTTCTCAAAAATATCTTGCCACCAGGGAACTATACGATGCAGCACAAGTTTGCAAATGGAGAGATCGTGGATGCTGCGGTGTTTGTAAAGGAGAAGATCATACCGATCGACTCAAAGTTTTCTCTTGAGAACTACAACCGTCTCGTGGAGGAGCGTGATCCACTCGAAAAAAGCCGCCTGGAGAAAGTATTTGAAAATGATTTGAAAAACCGCATTCTCGAGACCTCAAAATACGTGCGTCCTGCTGAAGGGACTATGGATTTTGCCTTTATGTTTATCCCACACGAGTCCATCTACTACGACCTCATCATCGGGAAAATAGGGAGTGAAAACATGATCCAGACTGCTGCTCACAAATACAAGGTCATCATCGTATCGCCGACTTCGTTTTTGGCCTACCTCCAGACCGTATTACAAGGCCTCAAAGCACTCCAGATAGAGGAGACAGCAAAAGACATCGTAAAGCGCGTAGAGGAGCTCGGAAAGCATTTAAAGAGTTATGAGGAGTATCACAACAAACTGGGCAACTCTCTTTCGACTACGATAAATCACTTTAACAGTGCCGGCAAGGAGTTTAAAAAGATAGACAAGGACGTGTTACGCATCACCGATAGTTCAGCGGGACTCGAGACGGTTTTGATTGAAAAATTAGAAGAGTAAACCGCCCAACGCGTATAGGACTGGGCGGCGTGCTACTCACTGACGAGCTCGAAACGTTCAGCGTCGATCCACAGGCAAGTGGTGCGTGGCTTTTCGGTGATCTCCTTTGTTCTGTGGACCTTGAGCGAGGTCTCCCGACTGTTGGTCGTAACCATACTACAGAAGAATTGTGCTCCTGGTTCGATCGACTGGATGGGATTACCAACCACATGTCGGACTTGGAAGGGACCGGCTCGCGGAACCCAGAGACCTTGTTTTTGGGGGTCTCGTAAATGGAACTTCTCTTGCAACTGCGCAAAAGTAAGTCCTTTGTGCGTAGTTGTATTCATACCGTTTTTTATCCTACGCCTGAGGATTTTATAAGTCAAATTAAAAGCCGACTGCGAAGCCGGCCGGGGATAGACTACGGTACTCGACGTTAGCTCAGACAATTTGCGACCACAATCTATCCCATCAGAAAATCTAGCAAATCATAAAAAGAAAGTAAAACACAAAGCGCCCACTCGGAGCGCTTTTTGCAAAAATTATTCAGGATTCATTTCACCGGAGGAGAGACACAATGTGCGCTGCAATCCTTGGAAAGGCATCATTGTACTCGTCCTGGTTCTCAAGGATCATCGTTGTGCAGGTTGTTCCACTGTCACATATGCCGGTAGTGATATGTGTGGTTTGGTCTACCGTTAGACTGACATTCAGGTGCACCTTTGTTCGATGTGAACGAAGCAGTCTTACAGCAAAGCGGACCGTCTTCCAAAGGTGCCCGCTATTAGCCTGGAGGCTGGGTTCGCAGTAGGCAGTCACTGTCAGCTTGATTCCTTTAAGGCCAAGCTTGAGTTGTTCTGAGTCAATCTCGTGCATCATGTCTGCTGCGTGACGCAGGAGATCAAATCGAGCAAGGGTTGCAGGATCTTTTAGGAGAAAGAGTTTTTCCATAGGGAGAAGAGCTTTTCAACAAAGTATCACTATTGTTAGTTTCTGTCAATACCACTGTAGCCAATATTTTGATATAATTGCGCTATGTTAGTCACTACCCGCGGACAAAAAGTAATAGAGAAAGTAGTTACCAATCGCAATGGACAAATGATGCGAGTGGCTTTTCTCGTGACAGAGATCGCTGGCGCTATCCAGGTAAAAGTCCTCTCAGCCACTCCTATCGTTGCACTTACTTCTGTCGTTCTTGCTCTCGCTGGAAATGTTGCAAATATAATAAATAAGTTTTCTCTAAACTTTTCAGAATTCACTTCTGGTTTTTCTGACTTTGCATTTTTCATGAGCCAACCAACACGAGCTCCAGCGTCTATATAATTTTTCTTATTAGAATTAATTATATAAACTAAATGTCTAAAATAATCGGAATCGATCTAGGTACCACCAACTCTGCAGTTGCAGTGATGGAACTCGGTACCCCTAAGATCCTAGAAAACGCAGAAGGTGCACGTACGACTCCATCTATCCTCGCACAGAGCAAAACTGGTGAGCGCATGGTGGGGCTACTTGCAAAACGACAAGGTGTCACAAATCCAAAAAACACAATCTATCAGATCAAGCGATTCATCGGTCACAACTTTGACGATCCAGCAGTACAAGGGGATCGAGCAAATCTACCGTTTGAAATGCAAAAATCAGCGAGTGGTGGAATCGAGGTAAAGATGGGAGACAAATGGTATCGACCAGAAGAGATCAGTGCGATGATTTTGCAGAAGCTAAAGGCAGATGCAGAAGCGCGACTCGGAGAACCAGTAACAGAGGCGGTCATCACCGTACCTGCATACTTTAACGATGCACAGCGACAAGCAACAAAGGACGCTGGAAAGATTGCAGGACTCGACGTAAAGCGAATCATCAATGAGCCTACAGCGGCAGCACTCGCATACGGCTTCAACAAAAAGAAAGATGAAAAGATCGTGGTCTTCGACTTTGGTGGAGGTACATTCGACATATCAGTACTCGAAGTAGGGGATGATGTGGTCGAAGTAAAATCAACAGACGGAGATGCACACCTCGGAGGAAAAGATATCGATCAAAAGATCATCAATTGGCTTGCAGACGAATTTAAAAAGACTTCAGGTATCGATGTACGAGGCGATGCACTCGCACTTCAGCGACTCGACGAGGCAGCAGAAAAAGCAAAGATCGAGCTTTCAACAGCAGTGCAAACTGAGGTAAATATTCCATTCATCACTTCAGGTGCAAACGGCCCACAGCACTTGCTCCTCACCATGACTCGCGCAAAGCTCGAAGAGCTCACTGCGGAATTCATCGACCGCGCTATGGTCATCACAAAGCGAGCAATGGAAGCATCACCGTTTAAGATCGCGGACATCAACGAAGTCATCCTCGTCGGAGGTCAGACTCGTATGCCAGCGATCCAGGCAGCAGTAAAGAACTACTTTGGAAAGGAACTCCACATGGGGGTAAACCCAGATGAAGTAGTAGCAATAGGTGCAGCCATCCAGGGAGGAATCCTCGCTGGAGATGTAAAAGATGTACTCTTACTCGATGTGATCCCGCTATCTCTTGGTATTGAAACCATGGGAGGAGTGGCTACAAAACTCATCGAAAAGAACACTACGATTCCTACATCAAAGTCTCAGGTATTCTCGACTGCAGCAGATAACCAGACAGATGTAACGATTCACATCACTCAGGGAGAACGACCGATGGTAGCAGACAACAAGTCCCTCGGACAGTTCAACCTCGGCGGTATTGCCCCCGCTCCACGAGGGACTCCACAGATCGAAGTTACATTCGACATCGATGCAAATGGAATCCTCAATGTCTCAGCAAAAGACAAAGCAACAGGAAAGTCTAGCTCAATCAAAATCACCGCGAGCTCAGGTCTTTCAAAAGAAGAGGTAGAGAAAATGCAGAAAGAAGCTGAGATGCACAAGGCAGAAGATGAAAAGAAAAAGGCCGCTGTCGAAGCAAAAAATCTCGCTGAGCAGATGATATATACAGCAGAAAAGTCACTAAAGGATTATAAAGACAAAATCCCAGCTGATGTAAGCAAAACAATTGAGGACAAGATAGCAGCCCTCAAAGCAGTAAAAGATGGAACTGATGCAGGTGCAATAAAGACTGCAACAGAAGCACTATCTACTGAGCTTCAAAAAATAGGTGAGATCGTGAGCAAAGCGCAGCCGGAGCAACCAAAAGATAAACCAGAGGATAATGTGCGTGATGCGGAAGTGAAACAGTAAAGAATACAAAAAGGCCCCTTGACCAAAGGGGCTTTTTTGTTATAGTTACCGTACTTACGTATGAAAAAAATCGCCCTATTTATTGTGTTCTCTGTGCTTTTTCCGGTCTCTACGATTTTCGCGCAAACACCTGCGTTTAAAGATGTAACCCATGTGTCTGGTCTTGCACCTTCAACCGCTATGGTATTTGCTCAAGATGGTAGGATATTTGTAACAGAACGAGGTGGAAAAGTCCGTGTTATAAAAAATGGGCAACTACTTCCAACACCATTTCTGACAGTCTCTGTTGCTCTAAACGGTGAGCGCGGACTAACTGGTATCACTCTCGATCCAGACTTCAAAACTAATGGCTTTGTCTACATTTACTACACTCGTTCTAATGAACCGATTAAAAATAGACTCAGTAGATTTACTGTAAGTAAAACAAACCCAGATATAGCAGACCCAAGCTCAGAAAAAATACTACTCGATGATATCCCGTCAGATTCTGGTATCCACAATGCCGGAGCACTTCATTTTGGAAAAGATGGAAAGCTCTACATTTCAGTAGGTGACGGTGGGTCATTTCGTGCAAATGCACAAATACTTACAAATCTTTCAGGAAAGATTTTACGTCTAAATTCTGACGGTACTATTCCAAAAGACAATCCTTTTGTAGGCTACTCTTTACCAGGAGTGCGCAGTGAAATCTGGGCATTCGGTTTTAGAAACCCATTCACCTTTGCTGTAGAACCTACAAGTGGAAAAATGTATGTAAATGATGTCGGTGAAACAACTTGGGAAGAAATAAACCTAGTTGAGCGTGATGGAAACTATGCATGGCCAAAATGTGAAGGGCCAATGAATACTGGAGTAGGTGAATGTACTGAGACAGATTACAAATATCCTATACACGCATACAATCACAATAAAAAAGGTGCTTCGATAACTGGAGCAGCTTTCTACAAAGGAGACTACTACTTCGGAGACATAGTTTTGAAAGTTATCCGAAAAATGAATGCAAGCAATGTGGTAAGTGATTTCATATCTACTTCAGAACTGCCAGTAGACATAGACGTAGGACCAGATGGAAGTCTCTACTACCTAGGATATGGAGGTAAAGTGATGAAAATAGTTCCTCAAGACACTCCTGTAAATGGTGTTTGCGCTGCAACCGTTGTAAATTTTTGTCATGCTGGAACCATGCGTGATGATGCTGATTCAGCGACACATGCACGATGGAGTTGCGTAGGTTCAGGGACAGGAGGGGTGACCGCATCTTGCAGTTTACCACTCACGACAAACAAATTACCGACCGCAATCATTAGCACTCCTACCGAAGGTGCTAGATACAATGCAGGACAGAGCATATCTTTTTCAGGAATAGGAACAGACCCAGAAGATGGCACTTTACCCGCTAGTGCTTTTTCATGGACAGTTGCATTTCATCACAATACGCATACACATCCATTCTTAGGACCAATCACTGGTAAGACATTGGATTCTTTTGTAATACCAAATACAGGTGAACTAGCTGATGATGTCTGGTATCGCATATACCTTAGCGTCACTGATTCAAAAGGTGCTAAAAGCGAAGTATACCGAGATATATATCCTAATGTAGTAGATCTCACATTCCGTACCGAACCACCAGGAGGAACCGTAGTCGTCGATGGACAACCGCAGACTACTCCATACATGGTAAAAAGTGTTGTCGGAATGAAGAGAGTAGTGTCTGCAGCTGCAAAGGATTTTTCTGAATGGTCAAATGGAGGAACACGCGAACAGACCATCACTACACCAGCAAACAACACTGTATACGCAGCTATATTCAGAGCACCACGCCCTGCAAGTGTTGTAATGCAGCCATACTATGGCTCTGGTGACCTTGCTACACTCATGCAAAAGGAGGTTGATGATCGTATTGCAAACTCAGCCGCGATTGCGACCGCACGGCTAGTTTGGTATACCCAAGGATCAGATACAGCTGCATGGGAACGAAATCCTTTTACTATTTTATATGGTAGTGGCCGAGCAATAATTTTAAATGGACAGTCACCTTGGAATTCATCAGCTCAGTATTTACGATCAGGAACTCTCATATCACCTCGGCATATAATTTTTGCACGACATTTTCCTCTGAGCGTGGGAACGACGGTAGTGTTTGTTACAACAGACAATACAATTATAAAAAGAAAGGTAGAAAAAGTAGAAACTTCAGCGCCAAACATAGATATTGGAGTTGCACTACTTGATGCAGATGTGCCAGAATCAATTCCTTTTTACCCAATCATACCTCGTGCCACATGGCAGCAATATCTAGAAAATGCTGGAAATGTAGACATACCGATTATATACCTCGACCAAGAAGATAAAATTGGCATACGCACTGTAAAATCAAATGCTTTCTTCAGCAATTCAATACAGATGACACATATAAAAGGTAGTGGCAAGCGAGCTGATTTTGATGAGCCTATTGTGAGCGGTGACTCAGGTAACCCAGCATTTGCAATTGTTGGAGGGCAACCTGTACTTTTGTTTACTCATTTTGATTTTACTTTTGGACCGAACTTTGCAACCCATTTTGATTTGATCAA
>CAZNYP010000001.1:0-35619 GCA_964577365.1 uncultured Candidatus Saccharibacteria bacterium | reverse complement strand
AGCATGATGACAAAATTGGGTGGTGGATATCAGCTTTCTACAGTCGATCTCTCTCGCTTCAATACCTCAGTTCAAAAATTTACTTTGACTGTGACAAAACCAACTGGTGGTAATGTGCTCGCAGCTGGAGGTATAGATTGTGGAACTACATGTACCGCTCAGTACAACAAAGACACAGAGGTGTCATTGGCAGCCAATAAAGCGACAGGGTATAACTTTACTGGTTGGTCTGGGGATTGCAGTGGACTCGGCCTATGTGTAGTAAAAATGGATAAAGCAAAAACTGTGACTGCAAATTTTACTCCAATATCTACAAATAGACCCCCAACTGCAAATGCGCTCGATATCGAAGTAACTGGACTTGTTACTGTTATAAACCTTGAAGGTGCTGACCCAGATGGTGATCCACTAATATTTGTGACTGGTATATCTCCTATTCGCGGAACTCTAAAGAAAGAGACTGAGACAAGATATACATACACCCTTACATCACTTCCAAACACTGCTTTCGTTGATGGATTCAACTACTACTCTTCAGACGGAAAACAGACGAGCCCCGCTGTACGAGTAACATTGCGCTATACGCCAGTTCAATACAACCTGCTTGTCACAAAGACTGGACTTGGTACAGTGACTGCAACCAACATAAATTGCGGTCTTGATTGTGCAGAAAAATATCCAGCCAATACAAATGTGACTCTTACTGTAACACCAAATACTGGCTACACCTTTACTGGTTGGTCAGGTGAATGTACCGGCATGGCATGTACTGTAGCGATGACAAAGGACCGTACAGTAACTGCAAACTTTACAGTGATCAATACAGCACCGACAACACAAAATGCTACCTATACATTCTCTGGGAATTCAACGGCCATCACACTGTCAGCAAATGATGCTCAAAATGATCCCCTCACATATACATTGAGTACACTCTCAACTCCAAAAGGGACTTTGGCAAAGATAAATGAAACAACGTACTCATATACACTAAAGACTCCGTTACCGACAACTTCGTTCACAGAGACATTTACCTTCACTGCAAATGATGGAAAACTCACAAGCCCTGCCGCAACAATCACTATTCAGTACACCGTAACAGCACCGCAAAAGTTTACTTTGACGGTTTCAAAAACGGGGACGGGCACAATAACAGGTACAGGCATATCATGTGGTATTGATTGTACAGAGCAAATAAATGCAGGTAGTGTCGTATCACTTACCGCAACACCGGGAACAGGGTTTACCTTTACTCGATGGACAGGGGAGTGTGCAAATACTAATGGTGCATGCTCAGTGACTATGGATCGTGCACGAAGTGTTAACGCTGTATTTACACTTACACCAGTACCAGACGCTGATGGTGACGGCATCCTTCTACCCATCGACAAATGTCCAAATACACCTGCACACCTACGAGGCCAGGTAAATCGTGTTGGTTGTGTTCGACCAAAGCAAAACAAGTTCAATACAAAGCCGGTTGTAGAGGACGATATCACTGCAGTTCAAAATGTGGAGCTGGGCATCAACAATGTTGGAAAAATAAAATTTAATGCACCAGTATCACTCACACGAGAAAACGCTGTCATCGATCTCGATACAAACGTAATCATCGAACAGGACAAGGTAGAGATCAAATCGAGTGTCGTGCCAGAGCTAAACAAGCCAGCCACCATCACTCTCTACAATGTCGATGAGACAAACCCTCAGATCTTGAAAGACGGAGTGGTGTGTACCGCACCGCAATGCGTGATCAACTCATTTGAAAACAAGACACTCACCTTTACCGTGACAGGCTTCTCTGTATATACGATACAAGAAACTCCAGCGACAACGACTGAGCCTGAGCCACAGCAGGAAAGCTCGAGACGTAGACGTGGAGGAGGAGGTGGAGGTTCACGTACTGTAGTGGTGCAAACAAACGATGAACTGATCGCACAGTTGACTGCACAGCTCAACCTACTCATCGCGCAACTCAATGCACTTACGGTAGGTACGGTGACACCTAGTGGGACCCTCACAAAAAACCTATCGATTGGTTCTCGTGACCCAGAAGTCCGTATATTGCAGCAATTACTCAACAAAAAGGGGATCATTGTTCCAACCACAGGATACTTTGGTGCACAGACGCTCGCCGCAGTGAAAAAGTTTCAGGCTCAAAACGGAATCGCACAGACTGGATCTGTTGGACCACTGACCCGTGGAAAACTTAGCCAGTAGACATTCAAAAGTCGTGCTATCATATAGCTATGAAACTGCGTATGGCACTAATCGCCTCGGTACTTATAGTACTCGCGTACGCTAGTGGCTCTGGAGCTCAATCGACAACATTATCAAACGGACTTGTTGGATATTGGAAATTTGACTCAATTGGGACGAACTATTCTATAGCTGATAACTCTGGAAACAACAATGTGGGAACAGTAGGGACCAGTTCACGACTCGTTCCTGGAAAATTCGGAAGTGCGCTCAGATTTGATAAGGGAGGAAAGGGTCAACACATGGCCACAGGAAATCCATTTAGTTCTCCGAGGTGGACTGTTTCGATGTGGGTCAATCCTGATGTTCCGCTAGAGCAAAGCAGTCCTTATTTTGGTAATGTTACGTTCTTTTCAGGCCTAGGGATCGATTTTCTATCGCTCAGAAATACTGATCTCATGCTATACAAAAACAAGATTGCAGACTTTAACTTTGCTGCAAATCCTGGGTGGCACCACGTCGCTATCACGTATGACGGCACAAAGATCACTGCGTATGTGGATGGAGCGAATCGCGGCTCATACGCTACAACCACAAACATCATGCGAGACAGTGTGCGTAGATATATAGGTACAGGTGGTCCCGGAAACAACGGTCATATTTTCTTGGGCTCAATAGACGAGGTTCGTCTGTACAACCGAGCTATCACTGATCTCGAGGTCAGTTCTATATTTAATTCTGCTTCGGCCGCTGCTGCTGCACCAGTGGCACCGAGTCCTGTTCCGACATCACAGTTCACTACCAACCTCACGGTGACTACGGACAAAACACTATACAAACTAGGTGAGAATGTCACCATGACAGCTACCTTTACTCCCGCTGCGGACTGGGTCCAGTACTTGCGATCAAACAACATATCGCGAGGAGAAATAAAGTTTGTCGCACGAGATACAGCAGGCAAATTTATAATGGAAAAAACATTTGCGTTTGATCTAGTGGCAAATCCGATTCGCCAGCAATACGTCTGGGCCACTCCGCAAAACACATTGCTCGCCGGGTCACGTTTTTCTATAGAGACATCTGTATATGATGAAAGAAAGACGACTACCACGATTGCCATGAGTGGAAACCTTTCTTTTGAAGTCACTCCGACTCTTTCTTTTGCTGTGGATTCATCGGTAGTGACGAGTAGACTTCCAGCAGGGGTCTCTCCTCATCTTTTTGGAAAAATTACCGCGGAACGAGACATCTCAAATGAATTTGTCACACCGGCTCCATATACGTATACCAAAGTCGGTACTGCAAGTCAGGTGGGAAGTCAGTGGTTCAATACTCGAAATGGCACCCTCGACCTCAGCGCGTACAATGGATTGTGGCTAACTGTAGAGAATCAATCAAGTGCGCAAGTACTAATGAATGTTCTTCCGTTTAAAAATGGAGCGGCAAATAACCAACATGCAATATGGACAAATTTTCCAATACCAGGAAATAGTGGGCAACGGCACATCCTCATTAGTCTCGTCGACCCAACAACTACTATATATCGCTGTGACCTGCAAAACGGTATGCAACGATGCCCGGTCGGTCCAGATCAGATCCCTCCACTTAGCCAAGACAAATCCACTGGATTTGCGAGCTTTACACGTGATCAGTTTGGCAAAATACTTGTGTACTACAGAAACATGCCAGCTGGTGACCGTTTGATCGTGCACAGTATTCGTGCAGTAAACATCAATTATCGCCCAGAAAATATGGTTGGTTTTGTAGACCGATGGGGCCAAAACAATTGGGTGAATTTCCCTGAAAAAATCACTTCTGATGAACAGCTAAAAGCTCAGGGTCGACTCGACTCTAGTACCCCAAATCCATCTCCTGCGAACTGGGATCAGTATGGGGGCGACTCACGATATGGCGGATATCCGACGACTGGATTCTTCAAAACAGCAAAAGTAGATGGCAAATGGTGGCTTGTGACTCCTGCTGGTAACCTATTTTATGCGAAAGGCCAGAACTGGGTGACCCATCGTACCTGGGGTAGTACTATTCGAAACCGTACTCAATTATTTTCAAATATTCCTGCTGCTGAAGGAAGATACGCTGCAACATTTGAGTCACCTCCATGCCAGCCAAACAACAACAACCCAACTGGTACAGGAGAGTTTTGTGGAGGTACTCAGTGGTTGCCGTACTTTGCGAATATTGTTACAAAGTATGCTACCGCGGACAACACCCAGGCCGATGTTCTTCGAAAGTGGGGTATCGTGACCAAAAACCGCCTCCAGGATTGGGGATTTAATGCGATAAAAAATACTGGCGTCGTGCCGCAAGAGATTCGTATGTCGTATACGTTATTGCCAGCGATTTCTACACGAACAGGTGTAACAAAAATCCCAGGCACAAACATGCCTGAAGTCTTTGCACCAACATATAGGACATCAGTAGACACATTTATGAGAACTTTTTCAGGCTGGGCTGGGTTCCCTGGATCAGGTACTCGAGGACCCACGGATCCATACAACATTGGAGTTTTCTCTGACAACGAACTCTATTTCGGCAGGGGAACTGATCTCGGTCCAGAGTCAGAAACCTATTACCTTGTCTACCGAATTCTTTCACTAAATGGCGCTACTACACCATCAAAAAATGCTTTTACAAATAAGCTCCGAGAAAAATACGGGACGATTTCTGCAATGCAGTCTGCATGGGGCAGTGCCTTTCCAGGTGGTGTCGGTAGCTGGGAGCAGTTTAATGCTGCATCAGTGACTCGAGCTCCTCGAGAAGACCTCTCGATGCTTCTTCGATATTATGTTGACGAATACTACCGTATTGCACGTGATGTTTCAAAATTGTACTATCCTAACCATCTATACCTAGGTAGCCGTTTTGCAGGATTCCACAGAACACCGAATGAAGCAATAGACTCATGTGCGCAATACTGCGACGTGATCTCGATCAACTACTATGAGCATGAGCTCAATGACAACGAATGGAGGTATCTACTTACAAAAGACAAGCCCATCATGATTACTGAGTGGCATGTAGGTATGCTCGCTCGCGGAGCTGCGTTCGGAGGTCACAACTGGGTGTTTGGCGAAGCTGCTGGAGGAGAAATTTTCAAACAATACGTCCGAAGCGCACTAAACAAAAATCAAATTGTCGGTTACTTCTATCATGCCTATGTAGATATGCCTATCTCTGGTATCAACTTTGAATCAGAAAACATGTATGCTTCATTCGTTACTACATCTGACCAGCCAAAACCTGACATGGTAAATGCCGCAAAAGATATAAATAGTCGCGCATACAGTATTCGTGGTGCACGAGCAAATACCGGCACTGCATCATTTTCTCTTACTGTTGGTTCTACCGGCACAGGTAGTGGGACAATAACTGCGACTGGTATCGATTGTGGAAGTGACTGTTCTGAAGTTGTCGCTGCAGGCACAAGCGTCACTCTCACTGCGACACCCGTAGCAAACAGCACTTTTGGTGGATGGTCAGGAGACTGCACAGGTACAGGAACGTGCAGTATTACCGTAAACGCTAACAAGGTCGTCACCGCTACATTTACCCAGGAAAACACAGCGCCGACAGCTCAGCCAGTAACCGTGAGTACCCGAGGTAATGCGGTTACAATAAACTATGTCGCAGCTGATGCTGAGGGTGACCCAATTACCTTTAACAACGGTGTACCACCGACGCGAGGAACACTCGCACCAGTGCCAAATGCGCCTGGTAGATTTATATATACACCAAACACTCCGCTTCCAAGTGTCGCATATACAGATGGCTATAATTACAATGCGACTGACGGACGACTTACCAGCCCCGCAACTCGAGTGACGATAAACTATACTCCGCCTCAGTTTCTACTGACCGTTTCAAAGACAGGTAACGGAACTGTAACGGGAACAAATATAAACTGTGGTACTGATTGTACCGAGTCGATAAACATTGGACTTTCGAACATACTCACTGCCACACCAGCAACAGGACAAACATTTACCGGATGGAGTGGTGCATGTACTGGAACGGGGACTTGTACCGTATCAATGACGCAGGATCGTGCAGTCACAGCAAACTTTGTCGTGACAAATATCGCCCCTGTCGCACAAAATGCGAGCTACACTACTACCGGTGCAGCATTTGACATCACACTCACTGCAAATGACACTGATACACTCACATTTGCTCCGAGTACACTCACCACTACTTTAGCTATACTCACTCGAGTTCGTGAAGGTATATATCGATATACATTGAAGACACCGCTACCGACGGTGCGTTCTACCGACTCATTTACCTTTACCGCATCTGATGGCCGTCTCACGAGTGCGCCAGCAACGATCTCTATAGTATTTACACCGACCCCACCGACTCAGTATTCGCTCAACACGTCAGTCGTCGGCTCTGGATCTGTGACCGGTACGGGTATCAATTGTGGTACTGATTGTACCGAGACGGTGAACACAGGAACTTCTATCACTCTGACCGCACGCCCAGCGACTGGATACACTTTCAGTGGATGGACTGGAGCCTGTACAAATACGACTGGAACATGTACTGTCCTTGTAAATGCAGACAAAAATGTTACCGCTCGTTTTACACTCATTCCATTAGCAGATGGCGATCGAGATGGGGTACCAGATATTTCTGATCGTTGTCGACTGACGCCAGATAGCTTGAGAACTCAAGTAAATGCGCTGGGATGCGTACGGCCTCGAATGACTCGTTTCAATATTCGACCAAACGTAGAAGGGGATATCACAGCAGTAAACAATGTAGAACTCGGTATTTCTAGTCTTGGTAAAATAAAATTCGAACAACCAGTCACCCTAGGAAGGGCAGACGGAGTGGTAGATCTTGATGCGCACGTCATTATCGAAAAAGAAAAAGTAGAAGTCAAATCATCTTTGGTTCCAGAGCTAAATAAACCTTCAACCATTACCATGTACGGTGTAACAAAAAATAGCCCTCGCATTCTCAAAGATGGTCAGGATTGTAATTCTCCAGAATGTAACATTCAGTCATACATAGACGGTACACTGGTATTTACCGTCACCGGCTTCTCTACCTACACGATTGATGAGATCCCGGTGTCAGAGCCAGTTCAAGAAAGACGACGACGTAGTGGTGGAGGAGGTGGATCACGCACCACAGTGACACCTACAGTCTCAAACGAAACGCTCATCCAACAGCTCACTGCGCAGTTGAACCTACTCATTGCACAGTTAAACGCACTGACAAGTACACGTACACCGGTCGTGAGTACCAGTACAAAGTTCAACGTAACGCTTGCCCTCGGTTCACGACACCCTGATGTCAGACGTCTCCAGCAAAAACTCACAAGTCTCGGCTATGCTGTACCTGCCACAGGATACTATGGCCCTCAGACAGTTGCTGCTGTAAAAAGATACCAAGCTGCAAATGGAATTCGACAAACGGGGACAACTGGAGCACTTACTCGTGCACAACTGAATAAATAATCATGCTATACTATTTGCATGAAATTTAGCAGACTACTTCTTGTACTTGTAATAACATTTGTTCCTTTATTCATTGATGCGCAGTCAACCACATTATCAAACGGACTTGTCGGACACTGGAAGTTTGACTCCATAAATACGCTTACCACTCCTGATGAATCAGGAACAGGGAATGTAGGTACCGTGGGGACGAGCTCTCGTCTCGTATCTGGAAAATTTGGCCAAGCACTTCGATTTGACATAGGAGGAACTGGACAGTTCATGACAGTAAAGAACTCATTTGGCTCGCCTACCTGGACTGTTTCAGCTTGGGTAAATCCTGATCTTCCGATCAATGGAGCTTCTCCGTATTTCGGTACCATCACTATTTTCTCAGCTGACTCACTTGGAACCACCTCTAGGATGTTGGTAATTACAAAGGACTCGATCAAATCTTACCAGACAAAAATTGCAGATTATTCTTTTGCAAACAATCCTGGTTGGCGCTTTGTAACTGTCACATACGACGGGTCAAGACTTTCTGCATATGTAGATGGTGTATTGCAGGGCTCTGTAGCATCTCCAAATATCTTGGGGCAAAATGCCAGACGATACATTGGAACAAATGCAGCTGGTGCAAAAGGTCACATCTTCATTGGTGCGATTGATGAAGTGAGATTGTACAATCGTGCAATATCTGCAACTGAAATAAACGCGCTCTATACCAATCCCACAGCAGTGACTGCTCCCACACCCGCACCAACTCAAGCAGCACCAGCGCCAGCCTCAACTCCAACAACCGACCCATACATAGTAGACGTTCCTCCAAATCTCACAGGCCCAAATGATGACCCTACTGCTTTTTTACAAGGATACATTGATCGGGCTTCAACTCTCGCAGTTTCGACGGGTAAGCGCGTTACTTTGAAATTCCCACAAGTCACCTGGGTTACTGATCAGCTTCGTATAAAAGAGGAGGTGATCTACGAGTGTAATAAAACTGTATTTAAAAAGAGGAATGATGGAAATGGAATGACGAATCGATCGATTATCCAGACTATCCGTATGAATAACGGAGTGCAGGGTCAGTCTCCACTCAATTATTACGGAAACTATGACAACATCACAATCCGTGGGTGCACCTTTGATAGCAATGGCAAAATAGCCACTCCAAACCTTGTTCAGTTCGCTGATACACGCAACCTTGTCTTTGAAAACAATACTATTATAAATAACCCTCGAAACGCATCGTGGTCTACCAGTTTCTGTGGTCGAAACATGATCATTCGAAACAACAAACTCTATGGGGGCACCTACACTCGCCAAGACGGTATACACGTAGTGTGTGGTGACAATATTTTGATAGAGGGTGGTGAGATAAAATCTGGTGATGATGCGATCGCTCTTGGCCAAGAATTTAAAGGAATGAGCTTTGTCGGTGAAGATGAGGGTATTACCAATGTGACTATCCGAAATGTTACCGTAGACTCTGTTATGGCAAGATGCTTCAATGCATACTACGGCCAAGACTATATCGATGTAGGAGGAGTAAATCGCCGAAAAATCAAAGGAGTAAAAGTAACTGGATTAAAGGGTAACTGTGCCCAGACACATGGTATCGGTATATCGATACTCGATCAGCAGGAGCCTGACATGGTCTTTAAATACCGCATTGTAAACGGGGGCTCCCGCTACAACAACGGTACATTTAAGAATGTTCCGACTACCGGTGGTGCATGCACACTCCAGCCAGCTGCAGATGTCGTGGTTACAAATGGTGTTATTACATCAGTTAAGCCAGCAAATATAAATAATGAATTCTCCGTTGGCGATGGATGCCAGACAGCACCAACCCTAGTGTTAACCGCGCTTGGGACTGGCACAGGAGGTTCGGTCGTAGCTGTATCACAACAGCCAGACAATACTCGTATTCAGGATATCTCAGTTGAGGCAGATATCAATGTATCTACAGTAGACGGGGTCCATGATGGGATAACCCCATATGGTTTGAGTATCGATACCGGTAAGAATATTGATATAGACCTCGACATAAATTTTAGAAGTCTAAAAGGAAACTATCGACCATTTTACATTTCAGGGTGTCAGGACTGTACGATAAAGTACAGACAAACAGGCCAAACTGTCTTGGGTGGTTCACTTGATTCAGTCAGATTTGGTGGAACTATCGACAATGTCACATTTAGAGACGGTGTGTTTATCGGAAACAACGTTGCTGCAAATCAAGGAAATGCCCCTATATATGCGAGTCGCGGGACTGCCGGGCGTGTCAATATCATAAATAATATATTTAAAGATATTGAGACGAATGGATCTGGTATTTTGATTCAGGGTGGGGTAAAGGTAGCAGCTCTCAATATTACTGGAAATACATTTACAAAAAAAGTTGGAGCGACAAATACATATTCATATAACAATACTAGTCCAGATACTGCAAATGTGGCGAGTATCGTGTTTAAAGACAACGTAGTAACTGGAGTAGATAAAAGTAGGGGATTGCCATTAGAGGCAAGTGCTCCTACAACAAAGCTTGTATCGAGTCTAATTGTCACGTCAGACAAGACTGCATACAGACTCGGCGATACAGTCAAAGCGTCCGCTTCTTTCGTCCTAAACCAGGCATGGGTCACGTTCTTGAAAGCAAAAGGTGATACGAGAGCCGAGGTGGTTTTTGAAATGAAAGATCCTACTGGAAAATTCTTAGTCGAAGTACCTATCGCTTTTGACATCGTAAATGGGACCACGACTCGAACATACGACTGGATTACTCCGGCGACAAATATCGCCCTGTCTGGAAAGTCGTTTACATTGAGTGCTACCGTCCGTGATGCATCGAGGTCAGTGAGCGAAAATAAAATCCTTTCTGGATTGTCATTTGAATCCTCTCCGCTCGCAGCTCCTGTACTAAATGGCCCGACAGACGACGGAGTGACAGTGATCGAAGCAAATGTTCCTGCTGGAACATCGCCAGATATTTTTGCTGGAGTCCTAGCTTCTCAAGTATTACAGCCGAATCAGTTTATAATAGACTTTAAAAATACAAAATTCCTTTCAACCACAACTACATCTGGACCTTTCCCAATATCTCTCAAGAAAAATGATGTTGAATCAAAAAGAGCGGAGTACCGAATAAATACAGTTGGTGATCTAAACCTTTCTGCATTCAACGCAGTCACTGTTCTCGCTGAAAATACAGCAAATGTGCCAGTAAAACTGACTGTTCAAGTAAACGAGTTCAATGTATTTAACCGAGGTTACCAGGGATACTATACCCTCCCAGCAAATAGTGGCCAGCGACACATTCTCGTACCTCTTTCAAATGACGTTACTCACTGCAACGACGTAACCGGTACAGATGACTGTCCGATGAGTCCCCGACAGGCGATTACCAGACAGCTATACATAAATGGTACTCCCGACAAATCAAAAATCGGAATGTTGAGAGTCTATGTAGAGGACATGCCAAAAGATGCTGAGTTTAGAGTGTACTCGATGAAAGCAATGAGTATCAGTTACGCCCCACAGTACTTGAAAAACTATATTGACAAATATGGGCAGAACAACTGGGTAAATTTCCCAGAGAAAATCACATCTGATGCACAGCTTCGTGCAGACGCAGCAACAGAACGTACGACACTTGTTCCACAACCAAGCATCTGGGATATGTACGGAGGTGACAAGACCGCAACCGGCTATGGTGCAAGTGGTAAATTTAAAACTACAAAAGTAGACGGCAAGTGGTGGCTAGTAAACCCTCTTGGAAACCTGACCTATCTCACTGCAGTTACCCAAGTCGACTATACACTGACACCTGGATACATCGGTGATGAAGGTAGCACAAAGCGTGGTGCATATGTAAATCTCGACAGATCGGGCCTTCTTAACAATGCCTTTGCAGACAATAGGCCATGCTACGGTAAAACTCCACTGTTCTGCGGTGGAACCACCTGGTCAGCATACACAGCAAACATCATTAGAAAATACGCTACGCCGACCTCTACCTTTGGTAATATCGTCGAACGATGGAGACTCAATCAGCAAAATCGGCTTCGTGAATGGGGATTCAACTCTATCACAGATCGATTTGCAAAAAATGGAGCTGGCTGGAATAGCGGTGTACGTGATATTTCATTTATTACTCAGTTCAACATGAAGGGGGAGCGTGGTTTCCAGAGTATCATAGACAACCGAACTCCTGATGTATTTGACCCAGCATTTGAAACTGTAGTAAACAGCGTAATGAGTACAACATACAGCCGTGTCTATCCAGGAACTACACTAAAGATAAAGGATGATCCATACGCAATAGGTACTGCGCCTGACAACGAAATCTGGTGGGGTCAAGGGCAAGATAATGATCTCAAGGTCAGATACAACATCGTACTCAATGTACTCGGCAGGGGAAGTAGCTCACCTTCAAAAGTTGCATTTACAAATTTGCTCAAGCAAAAATACGGGGATAACTTTGATTCGATGAAGACTGCATGGGGTGCGTCAATGCCTCCGGGAATAAATTCTTGGGAAGCCTTCCAGGCAAACGCTGTGACTATGGGAACAGTTACCGGAGGAGCGCAAGCAGATCTTTCATATTTGTTACGAAAGTTTGCTGACAAATATTTTACCCTGATGAAGACTGCCATCCGCACTCATGCAGGCGAGGGGCACCTGCTCGCTGGAGCGAGATTCGCTGGATTCTACCGTACGCCAAAAGAGGTGATCGACTCATGTGCGGTACTTTGCGACATCATCACCATAAACTACTACAACTACACAACGGCCAACGAAAAGGCAGACTGGGACTACCTCCTTGCAAAAGATCGACCTATTCTTGTTACTGAATTCTACTTTGACTCACCGAGTCGTGGATCTGCTTCGGCATCTCGCACACAGACAGTGAATGATGCAGCGCAAGGTGAGGCGTTTGAGGACTACGCACGAGACCTTTTGACAAAGCCTCAGGTTATCGGCTACAGCTATCATGACATATACGACCAGCCCCTCCTCGGTTCAGTCTGGTCAGAAAACAACCTCACTGGATTCATTTCAGAAACTGATCGTATATATCCAGAACTCGTGAATGCCGCAAAACGTGTGAACTTCAATGTCTACAAAATTCGTGGAAGTCGTCCAAATGGTGGCACCTTGCCCCCTCCACCGGTAGATACATTTACATTGACCGTTGCGAGATCAGGAAACGGTAGTGTCACAGGCGCGGGGATAAATTGTGGAGGTGATTGTAGTGAGACTGTAGATAGTGGAACAATCATCACCCTCTCTGCGACACCAACAACCGGAAATACTTTTGCAAACTGGTCAGGCGCATGTACCGGAACTGGAGCATGTAATGTAACTATGAATGCAGCAAAAACTGTCAACGCAACATTTAATCCAATCACCTACTCAGTAAACGTGACCAGAGTCGGAAATGGAACTGTGAGCGGTGGAACAATATCTTGTGGAGCTACATGCCAAAATGTATTCAATTATGGAACGACAGTCACTCTAAACGCAGCCCCTCTTGCTGGATATACATTTACAGGTTGGTCAGGCGCATGTACTGGTACAGCCGCATGTACACTCACCATGAATGGAAACAGGGATGTAACAGCTACATTCGTCCGTACAAATACCGCGCCGACTACATATGATCTTACATTTACCATCCCTTCTCCAGGCACTACCGCGCTCGTCACTTTGAATGGTACCGACCCAGAAAGTGACTCACTCACCTTTACACCTGGTACACCGACAAAGGGTAGCCTCGTTAGAAACCCTGATGGAAAATACACGTACACTATCACTGCACCAATTCCTACTACTCCATTTACCGATACCTTCAACTACTACGCAAGTGACGGAAAACTCACCAGTGCTGCATCGAAAGTCACTATAAACTATACTATTACACCTCCAGCCATGTTTACCCTCACGGTTGCCAAAGTCGGAAACGGGACAGTGACCGCTCCAGGCATCGCCTGTGGAGGTGACTGTCAGGGTGACTTTGCAAAAGATACAAATGCAGTACTCACTGCCACACCGGCAGCAGGATATACATTTAGTGGCTGGTCAGCATGTACTGGGGTTGGAACTTGTTCTGTACCTATGAATACTGCAAAAACTGTGACTGCTACATTTACAAAGATAAACACCGCACCGGTTGCAGCAATCACAAATGCTACAGTAAATACAAGTGGTGTAGCGGTACTCAATCTTGTCGCAAACGACAAAGAGGCGGATCCTGTCACCTATACCGTGAGCATACCGACCTACGGAATAATCACACAGACACCCGATAAAAAGTACACCTACACAGTAAAAACGCCTCGTCCTACAACTCTCACCGTCGACAAATTCACTTATACCGCTTCTGATGGAAAACTCACAAGTGCTCCTGCTGAGATATCAGTCACTATACCTGCGACATCAGTCGGATCGCCAATTGTGCTCGATACTGATCTAGACGGTGTTTCAGATGGAAACGATCTCTGTCCAGGAACTCCTATCCTCTTCCGATCACTCGTAAATGCATCTGGATGTATCAAACCAAAGGTGAGTGCATTCAACATTAAACCGACGTTCGATACCGCATCGAGAAATGTGACCAACCTGGAACTCGGAAAACAGGATGTTGCCAAAGTAAAGTACACACAACCTGTTGACATATATAGAAATACTGAGCAAGTCGACCTCGATACAAACGTGATCATCTCTGAGAAGCGCGTTGAAATAAAGAGCAATGTAGTACCCGAGCTCAACAAGCCAGCCGTTATCACATTCTACGGAGTCACCGCAAAAAATCCAAAGATCCTCAGAAACGGTGTAGAGTGTAAAGCACCACAGTGTATCGTCGGTCCAAATGTAAACGGGGTAGTAGAGGTAACCGTGACAGGATTCTAGTGTTCTGGTATAGTTCCATGCATGTCAAAAGACTACTATAAAATACTTGGCGTAGATAAAAACGCGTCTCAGGAGGACATAAAAAAGGCCTTCCGCAAGCTCGCGCACCAGTATCACCCCGACAAAAACAAAGGGGACGATACAAAGTTCAAAGAGGTGAACGAAGCCTATACCGTCCTATCTGATGCGCAAAAACGCAAGCAGTACGACACCTTTGGTTCAGACGGTCCACAGTTTGGCGGGTTCAATCAGGGCCAGGGCTTTGGAGGTTTCGACTTTTCTCAGTTCACTCAAAACGGGCAGCAGTTCGAGTTCGACCTCGGCGATATATTTGGCGAGTTTTTTGGGGGTGCAGGACGTCGTCCCCGACGTGGAAAAAATATCACACTCGATATCGAGCTTTCTTTTAAAGAGGCCGCATTTGGTCTCGAGCGCGAAGTCTCAAACGGCAAAGAAAAATTTACGGTAAAGATTCCGCCGGGTATACAAAACGGTGAGGGGCTCCGCGTATCTGGAAAAGGCGAGCAGGGGGAAGCAGGTCCCGGAGATCTCATCGTCCGCATCTGGGTAGCAGCAGACAAACATCTCCGCCGCGAAGGATTCAATGTCATAAGCGAGGTAAAAATAAAACTTACTCAGGCGCTCCTCGGTGCTGAGATAAAGGTAGAGTCACTCGATGGACCGCTCGATATAAAGATCCCTGCAGGTGTCACTCACGGTGAAATGCTCCGTGTAAAAGGCAAAGGGATACCACATGAGAGTGGCAAGCGTGGGGATATGTATGTCGTTGTTTTCGTTGATATTCCACGAAAACTCTCAAAAAATGCTGCAAGGCTAGTTGAAGAATTGAAGAAAGAGGGTATATAATAGAGTCAATGAAAAAAATACTGCTATCAGGAGTAAAGCCTACCGGTCGTCCACATATCGGGAACTATTTTGGCGCGATGAGACAATGGGTGGATCTACAACATGACTACGAGATGTTCGTAATGATCGCCGACTATCATGCGCTCAACTTTATCCAAAACAAAGACGAGATGCTTTCTCAGACAGAGGAGATGCTCAAGGACTATATCGCGCTCGGCCAGAAAAAGTAACCATATTTAAACAGTCAGATATTTCAGCGCACACAGAACTCGCGTGGATTTTTGATACGATCACTACCGTCCCATACCTCATGCGTGCGCATGCATACAAAGACAAAGACGGAGATGTGAGTGTGGGGACGTTCAACTATCCGATGCTCATGGCAGCAGATATTTTACTCTACGATACTGACATCGTGCCCGTAGGTCAGGATCAAAAACAGCATATCGAAATCACTCGCGATACTGCACAAAAGTTCAACGGCACATTTGGCGATACGTTCAAGCTTCCCGAAGAACTCATCATAAAAGACGTGGCGGTTGTCCCAGGTACCGATGGTCGCAAGATGTCAAAGAGCTACAAAAACACCATCCCACTTTTCGCAAGTTATGAAGAAATTCAAAAAGCAGTGATGTCTATCGTCACTGACTCAGGAGGGGATATACCGAAAAATGTGTACGAGATCCACAAGCTCTTTGGAAATGTTGACGCTTTTTATGAAGAACACAAAGGCAAATACAAAGTCCTCAAAGAAAAACTGATCGAGGACATAGAGGCCTTTATAAAGCCCCTCCGTGAAAAACGAGAAAAGGTCAACATCGACGGCATCCTTGAAAAAGGAAAAATCAAAGCCCGCGAGAGAGCCGACAAAAAACTAGAGATAGTAAAAAAGGCCATCGGCGTCATCAAATAACATGTCATTTGTCATCAAACACGAACAATTTGAAGGCCCTCTCGACCTCCTCCTCACACTGATAGAAAAGCGAAAATTGTTTGTGAATGATATTTCACTCTCCAAAGTGACCGATGACTATATCGCACACATCCAGAAAAATACGTTTTCGATGAGTGATGTAGCGAGTTTTATCCTCATTGCCTCGACACTTCTCCTCATAAAATCAAAATCGCTTCTTCCTGCGCTCTCACTCACACAGGATGAGGAAAAAGACATCTCTGATCTACAGACTCGACTGACATTGTTTGAGATATTTAAACGTGCGAGCGTGCATGTACGCAACACATTTGGAAAAAAGGTTTTATTTTTCAGAAACAGACCAAAGATCATCGACCCAGTTTTTTCTCCTGACAAAAGCATGACTGTGGAAAACTTGCACGACTCACTTTCATCACTCTTAAAGTCGATTCCTAAAAAAGAAAAGCTACCCGAAGTAACAGTAAAGAAGGTGATGAGTCTCGAAGACATGATCGACAATCTTTCACAGCGCGTCCAAAGTAGTCTCAGAATGAGTTTTCGAGAATTTACTCATACAAAGGAGCGAGTCGAGGTGATCGTAGGATTTTTAGCACTTCTCGAACTGGTGAAAAACGGTGCTCTCCATGCCGAGCAACAGGGGACTTTTACAGACATCCACATTGAGTCTAACAATATTGGAATTCCACGGTATAATAGTTAGCAATGACACTCGAATCACGCATAGAAGCAGTGCTTTTTTGGAAAGCCGAGCCACTTACCGTCAAAAAGTTGGCTGAAATCCTCGATGAAGACGAGGAGGAGGTTTCGTCTGCACTAAAGGATCTCGAGAAAAATCTAGAGGGGAGGGGAGTCTCACTCATTTCTTGGGAAAACGAATACGCCCTGACTACAGCACCTGGAGTGAGCACCCTCATCGAGTCACTCACAAAAGAAGAGTTGGTAAAAGACCTCGGCAAGGCCGGCCTCGAAACACTCTCGATCATTTTGTACAAAGGTCCTGTCACTCGCGCCGATATAGACTATATCCGTGGAGTAAATTCTGCATTTATCCTGAGAAATCTCTCTATTCGTGGACTCGTGGTAAAGGAAAATAATGTCTATCGACCGACCGTCGACCTCCTCGCTCACCTCGGTATAAAATCTATTTCTGACCTCCCAAACATAAGCGAGATAAAGCTCGAGATAGAAAAGGCGCTCATACCACATGAATAAAAGCATATTTTTTACATTTATTGCTATTCTCATTTTGCTTGTCGGTTTTTCTGTATTTTTCAAAGATAAGAAAGAAGAACCTATTGTAAAAGAAACTCTGGCTGATCCTATCATCACTGCTTCGTCATCTATTATTTTGCAGTTTAAAGACGGAAAGGAAACAGTCCTTTTCTCTAAAAATCCTGATATGGAGCTCCCACTTGCGAGTATCACAAAGCTCGTCACTGCATATGTATCGACATCGAGCGATCTCTTTTATCCGATGCTCGTGGAGTCGAGCAACGAGGCTGCAGAAAAGGTAGCGACGCCCGCAACAGTCGCGATGATGAATGGCTTTGCAAAAGAAATCGGGCTTAAAAACACCATGTTTTTTAATCCATCAGGAAAAGATGCGCCGGGGCCAAATTTTTCTTCGGCAAAAGACATTGCGCATCTGATGTATGAGCTCTACCAGACCGAACATGGCAAAGAAATCCTCATGATCGGTCGCGCCTATACACCAACAGCGACGAACAAATCACTTGTCGATCCTCGTATTGCGTTTAAAATAATAGGAGGCAAAACAGGGGAGACACCGAAAGCAAATCAGACACTGACCCTACTCGTAGAGAGTGGTGACTCTCTGATCGCACTCGTCGTTTTGGGTTCGAAAAATCGCTTCGAGGATATGGCAAAACTCGCTCAATGGACCAATGAAAAAATCAATCGATAAATACTATCTCGCTTCGATCATACTTTTGACGATCGCTGGGTTCGTGATCTTTTTCTCTGCATCATTTGGACTCCTCGTCAAAAATGAAGCCCAGGCCACCTCAGTCATTCTCAACCAGTTTATCGGTCTCGCGCTGGGCTGTATTGCGTTTTTTGTCGCCTCAAAAGTCCCGTACCAATTCATCCGCAAACACGCCCTCGTCATATTTGCATTGGCGTTGTGTGTAAACATCCTCCTCTTTTTTCCATATATCACCCAGACTCATGGGGGAGCGACACGCTGGCTCGACTTCGGATTCTTTACCGTCCAGCCGTCTGAGATTTTGAAAATCGGCTTTATCATATACCTCGCCGGTTGGCTATCTGTGGTCAAAAATCGTATAGAAAGCTTTAAATACGGCATCCTACCGTACCTATGTATTGTCGGTGTGGTGGGTATTTTGCTTCTCGCTCAGTCAGATACCGATACCTTGGTCGTGATCGGAGCGACAGGAGCGGTCATGCTTTTTGTCGCTGGAGCAAAGTTTCGACACCTCATTTATCTGGGCTTTATAGCCCTTTTGGCCCTATCGGTCATCATTATGGTGCGACCCTATGCAAAACAGCGTATTTTGACCTATTTTAGCCCAAATAGCGACCCTCAGGGGGCAGGGTACCAGATCCAGCAATCCCTCATAGCTATAGGCTCGGGAGGCATAACGGGCAAGGGTTTTGGCCAAAGTGTCCAGAAATTTAGCTATTTGCCAGAGCCTATTGGAGACTCGATCTTTGCAGTGCTTGCGGAAGAGTTTGGCTTTGTAGGGACCATTATTTTGATCTGTCTATACATCTTTTTCCTCCAACGAACATTTAAAATAGCAAACCGGGCACCTGACAACTTTAGTAGACTTACGGTCGTCGGTATTGGTATACTAGTCATCATAGAATCGTTCATGAACATCGCGTCGATGCTCGGTGTGATCCCACTGACTGGTCAGCCTTTGCTTTTTGTGAGCAAAGGAGGAACTGCTATAGCGATCATTTTAGGAGCCGCCGGTATCGTCGCACAGATTTCACGACATCAAGAAAAATGAAAATACTACTTACAGGAGGATCAACAGGCGGACATTTTTACCCACTCATTGCAGTTGCAGAATCTTTGTATGACCGTGCAAATGACAAAACTATCTTAAAGCCAGATCTCTGGTACATGGATTCGTCAAAGTACAATCCTCGTGCACTTTTTGACAACGATATAAAATACGTCGAAGTACCAGCAGGGAAACTGCGCCGCTACTTTTCTTTTTTGAATTTCACCGACCTTTTCAAAACAGGGACAGGAGTGATCCTCGCTCTCATCAATATGTGGAAAATATATCCCGATGTGGTCTTTGGAAAGGGAGGATACTCTAGTTTCCCTGCACTCCTCGCTGCACGTATCCTCGGTATCCCTGTTGTCATTCACGAGTCAGACAGTCGTCCGGGAAAGGTAAATGCGTGGGCAGGCAAATTTGCACAGCGCATCGCCGTCTCATACCCAAGCGCCGCAGAATTTTTTGATAGTTCAAAGGTAGCCTACACCGGGAACCCGATCCGCCGCGAGATCAAAAACCCTATGACGGACAAAGCGCTCGAGCAGCTCGGTCTCGATCCAAATATACCGACCATCTTCGTCCTCGGAGGTTCACAGGGAGCAAAGACGATAAACGAAGTAGTCCTTGATTCATTACCGGTCCTTTTGGAAAAATATCAGGTCATACACCAGACAGGTCGTGCAAATTTTGCAGAGGTGACTCGCACCGCCGAAGTGATCCTGAGTGGACATGCACACACTGCACGATACAAACCGATCGACTATCTAAACGACCTCACCATGCGCCTCTCAGCAGGAGGGAGCGAGCTCGTTGTCTCACGTGCTGGATCGACTATATTTGAGATCGCTGCATGGGGAAAGCCGAGCATCATCATCCCGATCTCTGAGCAAATCAGCCACGACCAGACCAAAAATGCATTTGCCTATGCTCGACATGGCGCATGTAAAGTGATCGAGGAACACAACCTCACTACTCATGTTTTTGTCTCAGAAATCACCGCACTTCTCGAAAACAAATCACTCCGGGAGGAACTAGGTCAAAAAGCACGCAGTTTTGCTCGACTCGATAGTAGTGAAAAGATTGCTGATGTATTGATCGAGATCGCCCTCCAGCACGAGAAATAGTGTGGTATACTACTGGTATTACTAGTTAATAATAAACTAATGGATACAAATACAACAGGTATTGCAACATGGCAATGGGTAGTGAGTGTGATAGTCCTTATTGCTCTCATTGTACTCGGTGTATATCTCTTTACAGGCACAGGTCCTGCACGAGAGATAGAGACTGACCAGACCCCTACTACAGGTATAAACGAGGTGAATCGCCTCGTCGTCACTGACCAGTACCCTGGAAACATTGTCTTTATTACTACAGTACAGCTCGCAAAACCAGGCTTTATCACAATCACCACGGACACAGGAAAGGTTATTGGAAAACAAGACTTTGCTAGTGGCATCAATACTGGAAAGGTTACTTTGACCGAGTCAACACTTGCAAATGGTACCTACCACGCATTGCTCTACTACACTGACGCACCGATGACAGTCCTCCTCGACAAGGTGTTCAAGGCTCGTACAGACCTTCCTGAGCCAAAGGGATAAATATGGTAGTTACTCGTTTCGCTCCATCACCAACGGGCTTATTGCATGCGGGAAACTATCGTACTGCACTATTCGCTTACCTCTATGCCCAAAAGCATGGGGGTAAGTTCGTCTTACGCATAGAAGACACTGACAAGGCTCGCTCAAAAAAAGAGTACGAGGAAAATATTCTCGAAAGTCTCGCGTGGCTCGGGCTGTCATATGACTCTATGCTCCGACAATCCGATCGAGTAGCTATTCACAAAAGCTATATTCAAAAATTGATCGACTCGGGCCATGCGTACATTTCAAAAGAAACTGAGGGCGAACGTAGTGAAGTGATTCGTTTCAAAAATCCAAAGAAAAAAGTCTCTTTCACCGATCTTATTCGTGGAGAAATCACCATGGACACTACTGATCTAGGGGACTTTGTCATCGCGCGTAGTATGGAGGAGCCGGTATTTCACCTTGTGGTTGTCGTCGATGACTTTGAAATGGGGATTACCCATGTCGTCCGCGGAGAAGACCATATCTCGAACACACCTCGCCACATCCTCATCCAAGAGGCTATAGGGGCACCTACACCCACATATGCTCATTTGCCACTCATCCTATCAAAAGACCGGACAAAGCTCTCTAAACGAAAAGGGGCTCTCCCAATCACCGCCTACAGAGACGCAGGCTATGTGCGAGAGGCGGTGCTCAACTATCTCGCGATGATCGGGTGGAACCCTGGGACTGACCAAGAGTTTTTTTCATTAGATGAGCTCACAAAAGAGTTTTCGCTCGAAAAAGTCCAAAAGTCTGGGGCCATTTTCGACGAGGAAAAGCTAAAGTGGTACAATAAAGCATATCTTTCCCGTCTGTCCCTCGAAGAGTTCAAAAAAGTGGCTGCACCGTTTGCAACTGATGTACCCGAAAAACTGTGGCCACTTCTAAAAGAACGTACCGTCATCCTAAGTGAGCTCCGAGACTTGTCCGAATTTGATTTTATTTCAAAAAAGCCCGAGCTCACAAAAGAAAAACTCAACTGGAAAGATACCATTGTAGAAAAAGCAACATTAGTAAAAACAAAAGAATTACTCGAACCAGTTTCTGATTTCACAAAAGAAAACGTCAAAGCAGCATTGTGGGGGTATGCCGAAGAAGTAGGGAAGGGAGTAGTGCTCTGGCCACTTCGTGTATCACTTTCAGGAAAAGAAAAATCCCCTGACCCGTTTATCCTCGCCGAACTTTTAGGAAAAGAAGAAACTATTTCGCGTATTGATTATGCGATATCTCTACTTTAGTTTATTTTTATTTTTCATCACAGGCGTGGCTCATGGAGCGACGATCGAAGAGCTGCGTGCGAAAATTTCTGATCACAACACCACGATCAAAAACCTCGAAAAGGAGATTGCGATGTATCAGTCTCAGGTCGCAAAGACTCAGCAAGAAGCAAATACACTCCAGAGCACTATCAACGCGCTTGATCTTTCAAAAAAGAAAGTCGAGTCTGAGATAAAACTCACCCAAAACAAAATTTCTTCACACAATCTCGATATACAGAGACTGACCCTCGACATCGGTGATAAAAGCGAAAAGATAAGCTACAACAAGCGCCTCATCGGAGAAATCATGAAAAAGGTGTACATGGCTGACTCAGAGACACTGACTGAGATATTCGTCGGACACACCTCACTCTCGAGCTTTTGGAACTCAGTAGATAGCCTCGTGACGCTCCAGGATAGTGCAGGTGACTATATCGATGATCTACGCGCCGCAAAATCGACGCTCGAGTCAAACAAAACTACTATAGAGAAAAGAAAGGGTGAGCTCGTAAACCTAAAGGGCGACCTCACTGATCAGACCAATTCACTCACTCAAACGGTAAATGAAAAGGCAAACGTTCTCAAAGAAACCAAAAACACCGAGGCGGCCTACAAGGCAATCATTGCAAACAAAGTAGCCCAAAAAGCACAGTTCGAACGCGAGCTCTTTGAGGCTGAGTCTGCACTCAAGATCGCCATCGATCCAGCGAGTATTCCTACCTCTGGCTCAGGAGTCCTCCGATATCCACTCGACAAAGTGATCATCACGCAGTACTTCGGAAACACTGAGTTTGCGACTCAAAATGCACAGATCTACAACGGTAAGGGTCATACCGGTATCGACTTTGGTGCTCCGATCGGCACACCTATAAAGGCTGCTGCAGACGGTATCGTCACTGGTGTCGGCAACACCGATCTGGTCAAAACCTGCTACTCATATGGAAAATGGATATTCGTAAAACATCCAAACGGTCTCTCGACACTCTACGCGCACCTCTCAGGTCAGCAGGTGCAGACAGGACAGGTCGTCAAACGTGGCGACACCATCGGCTATAGTGGTAACACCGGCTACTCGACTGGTCCACACCTCCACTTTGGAGTATATGCGACCCAAGGTGTGCGTATCATTCCATTTGATAATAGTATAAACTGTAAAGGTGTTTTGATACCTTTGGCCGATCCAAAAGCATATCTAAATCCATTATCTTTCTTATGATTAAATTAATTTTTTACGTGATCGTTGGAGTATTCATCATTAGTGCGCTCGGTATTGATCTCAAAAGGGCAGTGGAGTCCCCCGAAACTCGAAACAATTTTTCATATGTTTCAAAAGGCGTATTGTTTGTGTGGGAGAAGATTCTTGAGACACCATTCACATATATTTGGAACAAAGCCACAAACGAGATTCACAAGGCAGAGGATGGCGTCCGACCGGTGACTGAGACTGAATAAAGAAAAGCAAAGCCCCTCGATAGGGGCCTTTTGCTCTATAGGCAATGTCGTAAAAGATATCTATATACTAGGAAAGGAGCACTCTCCTGTTAAGACTACCGCTTACAAACTGAAGTTTTTTACCGAGTAGAGCTCCTCCGTATTTTCTTCCTTCACTATTTCCTCTTTACTGCGATCATCGAGTGCTTCTTTTACCGTCATCCCTTCTGGAGCAGGTTCTGGTGCGACATCACCCACAGCTGCAATATGTTTGTCGAGCATGCTGGTATCTGTTTTTCCATTTTTTGAAACGAGATCGAGGATGGTCTGGAGATCGTTGGTAGAGAAAAAGTCGATGGTGAGCTTGCCTCCCTTTTCAGTCTGTTCGATGTGCACACGAGTACCCAAAGATTCTTTGAATTTATTTTCGAGCTCAATGAGTCCTGGATCAAACATGCGTTCCTTCTTTCGCACGCGATCTACTGCTACTTTTCGAGCAATTGCTTCGGCTTCACGGACGGTTAGTTTTTTATATACTATTTCTTTAAACAAAGTGAGCTGTTCCTCTGGACGATCAGCGAGCATGAGGAGAGGTCGAGTATGACCTTCTGATATGCGTCCTTCTCCGAGACCAGTCAAAATCTCTTCGGGCAGCGCGAGGATGCGGAGGGTATTGCTCACGTACTCACGACTCTTCCCTACTTTTTCTGCGATCTGGTTGTGTTTGAGGCCGAACTCTTCAGCGAGACGTGAAAATGATCGCGCACGATCGACGGCGTTGAGATCCTCACGCTGGAGGTTTTCGATGATAGCGAGCTCGAGCTTTACCCGAGCATCCTCCTCACCACTACGAATGAGGGCAGGTACTGCAGCGAGACCTGCGATCTTGCTCGCGCGGAGGCGTCGTTCGCCCGAGATGAGCTCGTATTCTACACCGAGTCCCCCGTCTTCTTTGTATACTTCTTTTCGGGTGACGACGAGTGGCTGGAGTATTCCGTACATGCGAATAGACTCAGCAAGGTCCCTGAGCTTTGCTTCTTCAAATTCCCTGCGGGGTTGGTAGGGGTTTGGTTTTACCTTGTCTACTTCTATCCAAAATACGGAATCACCGAAAAATTGCGATGTCATGGCGCTATTATATCACATTGATTTTCGCCTTCTATCTGATAGACTGTGCACATTAGCCGAAGTGGCGGAATTGGTAGACGCACACGACTCAAAATCGTGCGGGGTAACCCATGAGAGTTCGATTCTCTCCTTCGGCACTAATGAAACCTACTGTACTTGTTATCCTAGGCCCCACAGCAACAGGCAAAAGTGCCTATGCTATAGAACTCGCCAAAAAGTATAATGGAGAGATCATTTCTGCTGACTCACGACAGATATACACAGGCCTCGATATCGGTACCGGCAAGGTTACAAAAGAAGAAATGCAGGGTATTCCCCACCACCTCCTCGATATAAAAGATCCAAGTGAGACCTATTCTGCGACTGAATGGAAAACTGCAGCTGAGGAAAAAATAAAAGAAATTTTAGACAGAAAAAAGCTCCCCATCGTCTGTGGTGGCACCGGCTACTATATCGATGCCCTCGTCTACGACAAAGTCTTTCCTGACGCTCCCCCACTTTTAAAACCTATTGAAATCCCACAAAATTTAGATATTGATTATAAAAATCCGAGAAAAGTGCAGCGGGTTATGGAGCTCATCGCCCACTATGGACATATTCCTCCAGTTATCATAAACGAACCAAAATACAATTTTGTTCAGATCGGTATCGACCGACCTGATCTCCGAGAGCGCATCGAAAAGAGACTCCAGACTCGTATGGAGGCCGGCATGATAAATGAAGCACGACTACTACACGACAACGGATTGTCATATGAACGCATGGACGAGCTCGGTCTCGAGTATCGATATCTCGCACAATATCTGAAAAAAGAAATCACAAAGGATGAACTCCTCAAAATCCTCCCTACAAAAATCTGGCAATACGCGCGACGACAGCGGACATGGTTTCGACGAGACAAAACCATACAATGGGTTGCGGGCGATGGAAGAATCGAACTTCCGACAACGGTTTTGGAGACCGTAGTTATACCACTTAACTAATCGCCCAAGTGCCACACAATATATCATAAAAAACAAAAAACCGCTCGTGGCGGTCTCCTGTTTCCTATTTCTTTACTTCTTTAAAAGTGATGTGCTTCTTGAGAGCTTTACTGTACTTTTTGAGCTCGATTTTTCGCTCTACCTTGCGCTTGTTCTTTCGAGTCCAGTAAGTTTCACCGGTTTCCTTGTTTTTTATTTGTATTAGCTGTATCTGTGACATAAAAGTTTGTACGAGTAATATACCCTGTTTTTGTATTAAAAGCAAGAGAAAAGAGCCTGCCGCGAAATCGCAGCAGGCTCTTGCTTCAGCACAGGCCAAGGGAATCATCCCTTGAAACCACCATCGTCATCGGGCTCGTACTCATCCGGCCACGGCGAGAACTTGGTCTTGTCCCAAAGCGGGATCACATACCAGTTGCCGGCCTCGAGCGTCATGACACCGTCACGTCCGTTCTCGAAGTTTGCCTCGACCCAGGGATCGTTGATATGCTTCTGTCCAGCCCGCCGGTATTTGATGCCGATGGCATTAACTCGCTCGGTCGTCTGGAACTCGAATCCAACCTCTTGCTCCTTGTCGAGCACCAAGTGAACAAACTTGTTTTTGCCGTGGCCCGAATAAGACTCAATGTTGAGAATTTCAACATCGCGGTTCTTCACAACGACGCCGTTTCGAATACCCACACTGACCGTGGTGTACACGGTGGTTGGTGTCATGATGTTGCCATCGGCCCCATAGAGGACGGTGGTACCATCATCGTAGCGGATCTCATACAGCGCTTGGCCGATGAGATCTTCCGGGATCGTCACGAGGTCATCCTCGGACACATCCAGCCGCACTTCCCGCTTGGTCTCGCCGGTCTTTGCATCGATCTGATAGGCTCGTGCACTGCGCACACCCGGAACCTTGATGGTCGGGTCGTACACAAAGTCGAACACGAGATAGATCGGCTCGCTGAACGCAACGTTGGGAACCTTGCTTGGGACGATGCGACGAGTGCCGTTTGCATAGAGGAAGGTCTCCTCATCAGTGTTGACATTGACCCAGGTGTATACCTGGTCGTTGGTGTTTGCCACGATGAGCTTGAAGCCCATCTTGTTGATGGCTGTGCTGAGTCCATCCAAGCCGACTCCCAGATCTCTGGTTGTCTTTTGGTCATCCTGACCAGGGTTTCTGGTCTGGCTATTGCTCCAGACACCCGCAGAAGCGCTGGTCGCGCGGTCGAGCATGTCGAGCGCGACCTCCTCGCGGTCCTTGACCGGCAGCCGTGTGAGCGGGGCCGCAGTGACACGAAGTGCGAGACTGAGCAGACAGAGAAGAAACAGGATTTTATTCATGGCGGAACGAAACAGTTGTTGAGTTGGCGGGAACGACAACAGTGATGTCGTCGGTTGTTGTGGTGGCGGCCGCGGTGATTTCCGTGGCTACCGGGTTGTTGTTGCTATTGTTGCTATCCTTTTTGCCAGTCAGCCACGCGAGAAGCGCGGCGAAGGCAAACAGAAATACGACTCCGAAGAGAGGTTTCATACGAGTTTTAAACGAACAATGCCACTTCATTTACTGTGGCACATATCATGTATGATAGCACAGTTTATATATAAAGTCAATAGGTATATTTAGGCAAGAAAAAAGCCCCGCCGCAAGATAAATCTCGCGCGCGGGACTTGTGGTTGCACAAGGAAGAGCATCGGGCTCAATTGGCCCAGAAGGCATTCCAGCCCCTCGTATCGAGCACGCTGGGGGCGAACTGGATGCCAGACCGTCCAAGGGCATTTTGCCCGAGGAACATTCGTCCGCGCCTCCCCTCGTAGTTCTCGGGATCGCGCATGAGGATGACTTCATCGACCGCATCGGCCCGAAGATCCTCGACCCAGACATTGCCAGGGAACTCATAGTGGCCGACCGAGATGAACGCATCGGGCATCAAGACTTTCAAGGCGAGCACGTTGTAGTCAAACTCCACAAACTGGTGAAGGTCGACGACGATCGGCCATTCCGGCTGATATGCCCACCCAAGCGGCTTGATGAAGAGCTGATCACTGATGATCATCCACTCGAACGTTGTCCCGGCAACAGGCAGGTTTTCCCGCTTGACGGGCGTCTCCAACCCATCGTGATACCACATTCCGGAGTCTTGGCTCCCGTTGTACGGAAACCAGGTATCCCCCGAGGGAAACAGACTGGTGCAGCGCCGCCAGCCGCCTTTGAGGCAAACCTGTGCGAGCTCGTTCGTGGTCCAGCCCTCAGCGCGCTGGGCGTTCGCATTATTGATGTTGATGTTGAGACCGAGGGCAAACACGAAGGCAAACACTGCGATACGGAGGTAGTTCATGGTGTGATAAACACTGCAATTTACGAAGGACTCCGCTGTGCACACACGTGCATAGCAAAAAAAGAGCCTTCGTAGTTCTAGCACACTATATAAATAATGTCAAATACAGGACAACAAAAAGAGAGCGGTTAGCCGCTCTTTTCTTTTTGTCTATTATCTGTGCGCAGGGAGGGATTTGAACCCCCGAAGCCCGAAGGCGACAGATTTACAGTCTGTTGTAATTGACCGCTCTACCACCTGCGCGTTGCCCTATCATACACGATTATTTATGCATGCTCAAGGACTCCGACACGCATCTCTCTTTTCTTCTTTTTTACATCAAACACGAACTCCTCCCCTTTCATCGTCACATACACATAGCCGTCTTTGACGACACCCTTTGAAATCATGAGTGAAGCGATCGGCGTGAGGATCTTGTTTTGGATGAGACGCTTGAGTGGTCGCGCACCAAAGTGTGGATTGTACCCTTCTTTTGATAAATACCTGAGAACTTCATCAGAGACCTCGAGATTGATGTCTTTTGCCTTGAGTCTTCCCTTTACCATATCCACCTGAAGCTTTACGATCTCGGCGATAGACTCTGGAGAAAGGATATCAAAGACGATGATGTCATCGATGCGATTCAAAAATTCTGGACGGAAGTAGTCCTTGAGACTATTCATCACACGATCTTTCATCTCGGTATAGTTTGTCTTTTCAGCAGTCTCGGCTGATTTAAAGCCAAGTTTTTCCATGCGCTCGATATACTGAGCGCCGATATTTGAGGTCATAATGATGACCGTGTTTTTGAAATTCACTACTCTTCCCTTTGAATCAGTGAGACGTCCATTGTCGAGAACCTGGAGGAGCACGTTAAACACATCCGGATGAGCTTTTTCTATCTCATCAAAAAGAATAACTGAGTATGGGCGGTGACGCACGGTCTCAGTGAGACCTCCCGCATCGTCAAACCCTACATATCCCGGAGGTGCACCGATGAGCTTTGCGACTGAGTGCTTTTCCATGAACTCTGACATGTCAACACGGATGAGTGCTTTGTCATCGTTGAAAAGGAACTCTGCAAGCGCCTTGGTGAGCTCGGTTTTACCGACACCTGTAGGTCCGAGGAATATAAATGAACCGATCGGACGGTTTGGATCTGCGATACCAGCGCGAGAACGCTTGATCGTATCAGCGATCTTTTGGACCGCTTCGTTTTGGCCAACGATGCGCTTGTGCAGGGTCTCTTCCATGCGTGCCACCTTGCTCGCCTCTTCCTCGAGCATGCGTGATACTGGGATACCGGTCCATCGAGACACAACATCAGCGATGTCTTGTTCGGTGATCTCCTCCTTTAGGATCCGTCGTGACATCTGGAGCTTTTTTAGACGCTTGCTCTTTGTATCGAGTTCCTTCTCGAGCGCAGGGATCTTTCCATATCGCATTTCAGCGGCTTTTGCGAGATCAGCACGAGCCTCTGCGGCATCCGCTTCGAGACGGAGTGTCTCGAGTTCTTTCTTTATACGCTTTATCTCGGTAATGGTTTCTTTTTCATTTTTCCATTTGAGCTCAAGCTCGTTTGTAGACTCTTTGTGATTTGCGATGGCTTCCTCGATCGCGGCGATGCGACTCTTGGCCTCTTTGCTGGTTTCTTTTTTGAGCGCTTCGCGTTCGATCTCGAGACGCATCACTTTGCGACGAGTTTCTTCGAGCTGTGGTGGCATGTTCTCCAGTGAGATTTTGAGCGCAGATGCAGCCTCATCGACGAGGTCGACTACTTTGTCAGGGAGGAATCGGTCAGAGATATAGCGGCTCGAGAGGTTTACCGCAGCAATGATCGCATCGTCGGTGATATGTACGCCGTGATACAGCTCGTATTTTTCTTTGAGACCACGGAGTATTGCGATCGCGTCTTCTTCGCTTGGTTCATTTACATATACTGGCTGAAAACGACGTGAGAGCGCCGGATCCTTTTCGATGTGCTTTTGGTATTCCTTTAGTGTGGTTGCGCCGATCGCACGGAGCTCGCCACGAGCGAGAGCAGGTTTTAACATGTTTGATGCATCCATCGAGCCTTCGGACGCTCCTGCACCCACGAGGGTGTGGATCTCATCGATAAAGAGAATGATCTTGCCTTCTGAGCGTTCGATTTCTTTGAGAATATTTTTGAGACGCTCCTCGAACTCTCCGCGATACTTTGTACCAGCGATGAGCGAACCGAGGTCGAGCGAGACGAGGTCCTTGTCTTTGAGTGACTCTGGTACATCGCCCTGTGCGATGCGGAGTGCGAGTCCTTCGGCGATCGCAGTTTTCCCTACACCAGCCTCACCGATCAAAATCGGATTGTTTTTGGTACGTCGTGAGAGGATCTGGATGACGCGCAAGATCTCACTATCTCGGCCGATGACTGGGTCGAGTTTGTTTTCTTTTGCGAGCTTGGTCAGACTGCGAGTATATTTGTTGAGCGCTCGCATTTTCTTTGGCTTCTCACCTTCTTTTTCACCAGAGGTGCGGAGCTCCTCGAGTACTCGGAGGACGTCTTCTTTTTTTATTTTAAATCGAGCGACGATCTCGCGTGCCGGAGACTGGATCTCGATGGTCGCGATAAAGAGGTGCTCGGTCGAGACAAATTCATCCTTTAGTGACGCAGCTATTTTTCCTGCTCCTTCGAGAATCTGTGCGAGCTCGGGAGTGAGGTATATCTGATATGACGGAGAGAGGACCTGGCCACCCTCTGGAGCCTCGATGCTTTCGAGGATGATGTCAGTGAGCGTGCCGGTATCTACCTCGAGTTTGTCGAGGATAGAGGTCACCATAGACTCTTCCTGCAGGATGAGGGCACAGAGGAGGTGGGCTGGGTTTACATGGTTCTGACCACGTTCAATAGCGAGCTCATGGGCTCGGCGGATGGCTTCTTTTGCTTTGGCTGTAAAACTATTTAATGGGGGCATATGTATTATTTATATTGATACCCAAAACCTCCCCTGTCAAGTCTAGAAAGAACGCTCCATTTAGGGTCTGGTGTGGTGTGCTAAGGACGAGGCCTGTGGTGGTAGAATTTGCCTGGATGATACCGGTAAAGACTTCGCTCCCCTCTTTTCCTCCGACGAGGACCACTGTCTTGCCTGGTTTTATATTTTTCCCGATAGATAGTGGGGCGAACTTTGTCGTCTTTGCTTCGTTTGGAATGAGAGTGAGCGTGCCAGTGGCATTCACGTTTTGAGTGGTAGCTGATGTACTATCAGAATACACTATTTTATACTTGCCTGTTGGTACCGACGTCACGACTTTGCCTTCTTTTGATATGACTGCTCCTATCGCGACGAGGGTGTCGTCTTCGGTATATATTTTTGCTATATTCTGCTGCCCCATCTCTGCAACCGTTGCTACCTGATCCTCGAGCGTGATGATCTGTGGTTCTACCGCTTTTATGAGCGATGCGTCAGGCACTACGCGCTCGATGGTGCGCTCGACTACCCGATTCACTGTCTGAGTGAATGTCTGTGGCGCTTGGTCCATATATGATACGGTGATAATTCCTGTGGCGATAGATGTCACAAAGCTCACGAGAAGTGCTACCAGTATGATTTGCTGTTTAGAAAGGTCTTCCATGTAATAATCATCTCATAAAACGAGTTTGCCCACAACTTTTCCCCAGTTTTGGTAAAAATACTCGAAAAAAGCGTTAAATGTTATCAGAATGTTATCTCCATTTTTATATACTTACATATTATAATTAAAGAAATAAACATGAATCAGGAAATTACATTAGAAGTTATATATAAAGAAGTCCTAAATCTCGGTACTAAAATCGAGAGACTTGAGAAAAAGGTTGATATGTTGGAAATACGCATGGACCGTCTTGAGATCCGTATGGATAAGCTTGAAATGCGAATGGACAAATTAGAAGTCAGAATGGATAGTCTTGAAAATCGTATGGGAGATATAGAAGTCGACCTTAGTGACATCCTCGACTCCAGCCGAAAAACCTTTTCTAACCACGAAGCACGCCTAACTGCCTTAGAGCCTGCATAAGCTGCTTAATGTCCCTTTCCGTTGTCTGAGCTCCAAAAGAAAAGCGGATCGTCTCTTTAGAATTTACTCCTATCGCTTTCAACACATACGACTCCTCCTCATCACGCAGACACGAGCTCTTTGTGGATACTGCTATTCCCTTTGCATCAAGTTGCAAAACTAGATATTCGGCGTCCACATTTGGAAAAGTGACATTTAAAATATGAGACGAACGACGGTCTCCGTTCGCAGTGAAGGAGAAAAAACTATTTAATTTTTTGAGGTGTGTTACATTTTTCTCTCTGTTTTTTGTGATCTTTGTGAGCGCGAGAGCAAAACCGCCGATAGCTGGGATATTTGGAGTGCCCTGGTGCGGCATGGTAAATGCGGTGCCGCGACGTATATATAGTACTCCTACTCCGCGTGGGCCATAGATTTTGTTGCCACCAAGAGTGAGGAAATTTGCTTTTACTTTTTGCATATCGATTTCCTGGGTGATCGGCGCCTGGCTCGCATCGATATGGTAGAGGATATTTTTTTCTTTTGCCAAATTCCCCACTTCATATACGGGCTGGATCGTTCCTATTTCATTGTTCACCCACTGGAGCGAAATGAGATCGGTGTGTTCAGGGATACTTTTTGGGACGATGACTCTGCCACTTTTTTCTATTTCAAAAAAAGTAGGATCTTTTGCATATTCAAAGATAGACGAATGCTCGATAGGACTCGTGAGCACGCGTGACCCAGCAGAGAGAGCGATACGATTTGCCTCAGTCGCAGAGCTTGTAAAGAAAATCTCATCAGGATGCGCATTGATACATGCCGCTACCTGTTTGCGACTTTCTTCGAGAACTTTTTTGGCCTTCACACCAAACGAATGGAGTGACGAGGGATTCCCCACCGACACATCGTAGAGCTCATTCATATACTCCTGCACCTCAGGATCGATCGGGGTGAGAGCTGCATAGTCCAAATATATGGGTTTTTTGGTGAAGATATTCACTGTTTGAGTATACGACGATTGTGCTTTATACTCAACTATATGACCCCCGCCACAATCCTCATATTGGTACTCGTCGGCTGTATCGTGATACTTGCCATCCTTGTCATACGTCTCGAGTATAAAATGAAAAAATTCCTCGTCTCAAAGTCATCGACCAATATCGATGACAGCCTCGTCGATCTCAATGCTCGTGCAAAAGAGCTGGAGAGTTTCCGTACCGAGCTCGAAACATACCTCAAAACCGTCGAGGTGCGCCTCAGACGCAGTATTCAAGGTGTTGCGACCATTCGTTTCAATCCGTTCAAAGGAACTGGTGGTGGAGGCAACCAGAGTTTCTCTACGACATTTATAAACGAAGAGGGTGACGGTGTCGTCATCTCCAGTATGTACTCTCGCGAACATGTCAGTATTTTTTCTAAACCGATAAAAAAACTCACATCAGAATTCGAGCTTTCAGAGGAAGAAAAAAATACTCTACTCGAAGCCCGCAAAAACATTGGCAGATAGCCATTTTTCTGGTATAGTGGCCAAATGTCACAACGCCCCCCAGTAGTAGTCATCATGGGACACATCGACCATGGAAAGTCGACGCTCCTTGACTATATCCGAAAGACAAATATCGTCGCTACCGAAGCAGGAGGTATCACCCAGCATCTCGGTGCCTATGAGGTAGAGCACACTACCGCTGAGGGCAAAAAGGGCCGCATCACCTTTCTCGATACCCCAGGTCACGAGGCATTTGCTGGCATCCGTGCTCGCGGAGCAAAAGTAGCAGATGTAGCAGTACTCGTCGTCGCTGCTGATGATGGAGTAAAGCCTCAGACTCTCGAAGCGCTAAAATGTATAAAGGAGGCAAATCTCCCCTATATCGTTGCAGTGAACAAGATCGATAAACCATCAGCAAATATTGATCGAGTAAAACAAAACCTGACCGAGCACGAAGTCTATGTCGAAGGATATGGAGGAGATATCTCTGTGGTGCCCATCTCAGCACTCAATGGTACCGGTATATCAGAGCTTCTCGACATGATCGTCCTCACCGCAGATCTCCAGGAACTCAAGGGAGATGAAAAGAAAAGCGGTACAGGTGTCGTCATCGAAAACTATCTCGATACAAAAAAAGGCATGAGTGCTACCCTCGTCATAAAAGACGGAACAGTCGAAAGTGGCTCATATGTCGTCGCCGAAGATGCTTTTTCACCCGTTCGTATCTTTGAGAACACTTTGGGAAAAGCCATAAAGACAGCGAGCTTCTCTACTCCGGTAAAGATCATCGGTTGGAACAAACTCCCTCCAGTAGGCGCTGTATTTTCAGTAGTTGATAACAAACGCGAAGCCGAGGAGATCGTCCGTCGATATGCACTCGAATCGAAAAAAGTTTCCCGCACGACAGAGTCTACCGAAAACAAAGTCATCATCCCTATCATCATAAAGGCTGACGCCATGGGTAGTATGGAGGGCATCATGCACGAACTCGCAAAGATAAAGCATGACAAAGTCGTCATAAAAATAGTAGCAAGCGGCATCGGTGCAGTAAATGAGAGCGATATAAAGCTCGTTCAGAGCCGACCAGAGATCATGCTCATCGGGTTCAACGTATCTCCTGATCCAAAAGCCTTATCACTCCTCGAGCGCACCACCGTCGTCTACAAAGAGTACAAGATCATTTACGAGCTCATCGAATTCCTCCGCCAGACACTCACTGCAAAGATTCCAAAAGAGTACGTCGAGGAGATCACTGGTCGTGCAAAGATCCTCGCTATATTTAGCAAAGTAAAAGACAAACAAATCCTTGGTGGAAAAGTTCAGGAAGGATCACTCATCCTCGGTAGCGAAGTCCGCATCATACGACGAGATACCGTGATCGGTACGGGCAAAATCCGTGAACTCCAGGTGCAGAAAGTAAAAGAGAGCGAAGTCCGTGAGGGATTTGAATGCGGTATGATGATCGAATCAAAAACCGAAATCGCTCAGGGAGACAAGATAGAGTGCGTGCGTGTCGTTGAAAAGACAGCCTAAACACAGTATAGTATCCATATGAGCCAGAAAGATGATCGCCTCCAGGACGAGATCCACAGACTAGCTGCCGAGTATCTCGAGCGCGAGTCAAATCGTCTTTCACTCATCACGGTCACCCATGTGTCTGTCGGCAACAAAGGTACTCAAGCAACTATTTTTTTCACCGTGCTCCCTATCGAAAAAGAAAAGGCTGCACTCGACTTTGCAAAACGAAGTCGCAGTGAATTCCGAGAATACGTGCAAAAGCATTCTCGCATAAATCGCATCCCCTTTTTCGATTTTGAGATCGATGGGGGTGAGAAAAATCGACAGCGCATCGATGAACTTTCACAACAGTAATATGGCGTAGTGGCGAAGTTGGTCAACGCGGCGGTCTGCAAAACTGCTATGCACCGGTTCGATCCCGGTCTACGCCTCCATGCCCGAGTGGTGGAACTGGTATACACGAGAGACTTAAAATCTC